>NZ_JAHB01000001.1 GCF_000526955.1 Mycoplasmopsis cricetuli ATCC 35279
AACCACTTCAGAGACACCATATGTGTTTTCTAAAATTTCAAGTTCAAGCACCAAGATAACTTATTCACTTGAGATTCCTCATTCAAATACTGAATTCTCTTTAACAAATAATGAAAAACTATTTTTAGAATTTAACGCAATTTACAATGATGGTTCAAATGATCAAACACAAATGTTATCAACTGAATCTAAAACAGGCACAACTGCAGAAAAATCAACTGAATACACATATAAATATCAAATTGATTTTGATTTCACTATTCCTGAAAGTTTAAAAGATAAACAATTTACTCTTCAATTTGTTTCATTAAAAAAAGGAACAGAAAAAGCTAGTGCAACAAGTATTAATATTACTAGCTCAAATGCAGAAGTAAGAGCTTAAAAATTTAATATTTAAAAAACATTTCAATAAATGAAATGTTTTTTTTTTTTTTTTAAAAAAAAAATAATTATTTTGCTTGGTAAAAAAATGTGAAAATTTTTAAAAAGAAGACTTTTTTGTAAAAAAAAAAAAAAAAGATTTTATAATATTATTGATTTTTTATGCTTTTTTAAAAGCTAAGAAATTATTATATTTTTACTATTTTAAAAGAAAAGAGATTAAAATGAAACGCAAAAAATTAATGATTTTATCAACTCTACTTGTTAGTGTGGCTCCTATGATAGCGATTTCTTCTGCTTGTTCACAACAAACTGAACAAAATAAAACACCAAATCAGAATGCTACTTCAGAAAATCCAAGAACTGAAGAAAAAACTCCTGAATCACAAGATACAAAAAATGAATTGCCAAATTCTAACAATGAATCAATAAATTCTTCAACAAATAATAATAATAATAATACAGATTCTAGTTTAGCAAAAAATGATACTGAATCTTCAAAAATAAATACAACAAAAGAAGAAAAAATTGAAAATAATGAAAAACAAGAAAAAGAAAAATCAGAAAAAAATGAATCAACAACAACAATTCCTAACACTAAACCTAATTTAAATTCATACATAATTACCAACAAAAACAAGAAAACATCAGAAGAATTAAAAGCTATAATTCAAAATATATTAGAAAAAATTAAAGAAATAACTGAAAAAATAAAACAACAAAAAGAAGAAAAAGAAGAATTGCAACAAAATTCTGAAAACACAAATACTGTTACAAAACAAACAAGTGAAGAAGGTAAAGAAACTTCTTCTACAAGTTCAACAGATGTAACCTCTAATTCAAACTCAGAACCTCAAAATAATTCTTCCTCTGAAACTGATAATACTCAGATGCAAAGTAATGAACCTACTGGAGCTTCAAGTGAAGAAACAGCTAGTCCAACAAATACACAAGATAACACTGACCAAAGTGCAACAACTGATGCTTCTCAAGCTCCAGGTGAAAGTTCTGGTTCTGCAACAGCTGAACAAACTGATAATAGTCCAGAGAGTGAAACAAGTGTTCAAAATAAACAACCTGCTGCTGACAATTCTCAAGATACACAGACTGACGCTGTTGAAAAAACTGTAGAAACAACACCAAGCGCTGAGGCTTCTCAACCTTCAGCAGAACCTGCTGGAGCTTCAAGTGAAGAAACAGCTAGTCCAACAAATACACAAGATAACACTGACCAAAGTGCAACAACTGATGTTTCTCAAACTCCAGGTGAAAGTTCTGGTCCTACCACTGATGCACAAACTTCTGATCAACAAAATGATGGTACTCAGATGCAAAAAAATGAATCTCCTGAAACTTCAAGCACAGAACCAACTAATGAAGCAAGTGTTCAAAATGAACAACCTGCTGCTGGCGATTCTCAAGATGCAGATGCTAGCACTATTCAAAAAACTGCAGAAACACCAAATAGTGATGCTTCTCAACCTTCACCAGAATCTACTACTACAAACAGCTAGTATTTAATATTTAAAATTAAACATTGTTTTTTTTAAAAAAGATTTTAACTAATTAAAAAACATCTTAAACAATAAGATGTTTTTTAATAAAATAAGATAAGATAAATAAAACATCAAGAACAATTCTTGATGTTTTTAAAATTATGCTATTACATTTTTTCAGGAGCAGAAACACCAATTAAATTAAGTCCTATTTGAAGTACTGTTTGTGTTGCTTTAGTTAAAGTTAACAATGAAGATTCATGTTCTGAACCAATAATTTTATGTTCTGAATAAAAACTATTATACAAATTAGCAAGTATAATTAAATATGAAGTCATTAATTGAACTTTATAAGTTTGTGTGATAGTTTTAACTAATTCAGGAAATAAATCTAATTGTAAAATTAATTTACGTATTTTGGGGTATTCAGAAAACGAAAAATTATAATTTAAATTTAAGTTTTGTGCTTTTGCTAAAATTGAACATGCTCTAGAATGAGCATATTGCACGGAAAATACTGGATTGTTTTGAGAGTTAGAATTGCTTTGATCAATATCAAAATCAAATTTAGTATTTGAATCACGAGTTACCATCATAAAACGGATTGCATCTTTTGAAGAAACACTTAAAAGATCATCTAAAGTAACACTTGTTCCAGCTCTTTTGGACATCTTAAATTCACTGCCATCTTTAATTAATCTCACAAGTTGGACCACTAAAACATACATAATGTCTTCTGAAAAACCTAAAGCTTGCAATGCAATTGACATTCTTGCTATATATCCTGAATGATCAGCTCCTCAAATGTTGATTAACTTAGATGATTGACTAAGTTTTTGCAAATGATAAGCAATATCAGGAGTAAAATAGGTTAAATTACCATCACTTTTAACTAAAACTCGATCTTTATCATCTCCAAAGGTAGTTGTTTTTAAAAATATGGCACCATCTTTTTTATAAATATGTTCATGTAAACGTTCAATTGCTTTATCGATTTGACCACTTTTATAAATTGCTAACTCTGAGCTAAATAAATCAAATTCAATATCTAAATTTTTTAAATCACTCTTAATTTTTTCAAGTAACATATTTACACAAATACTACGAAATTCTCAGTAATTTTCATCAAAATTATTTAAAAATTTATCTTGATACTGATTTTTGATTTTTTTTGCCAGTCAAATAATATCATGTCCACGATAACAATCTTCAGGCATTGGCATTTGTATGTTAAATAATTCATTATAACGAACTCTTGTTGAAACAACTAACACATCAATTTGATTTCCTGCATCATTTATATAATATTCAGCTGTTACTTTATGTCCAAAATAACGCATAATTCTAACTAAAGAATCACCAATAGCAGCTCCTCGAGCATGACCAACATGTAAAAAACCTGTTGGATTTGCTGATACATATTCAACATTAATTGGTTTAATATTATCTAAATGATTTGTTTGTTTTGCTCCATATCCGTGTGCGGTTTGCAAAACATTTTGAAGTACAAATTTAAATGCTACATCATTAAAAGACATATTAATAAATCCAGGCATAGCGATATGAATGTCTTTGAATAATTTTTGTGAGTTTAATTGAACTTTATTGAGTTTATCAACAATAAATTGGGCTAACTCTAAAATAGATCTAGATGAATATTTTTTTAAAATAAAAGCAAAGTTAGTTGCATATTCATATTTTTTTAACATTTCATTATTTTGGGCTGGTTCAGTAATATTAAAGTTTAAATTTTTAAATTGAATTTTTAAATCAACTAAATTTTCTTTTTGTAATAAAACAAAAATTTTTTCCAATTCCTCTTTAATAATTTTATTTAATGTAACGGTCATAAAATTATTCCTTTTACTAGATTATTTTAATAAATTTTTACTTTAAATTTAAAATGTAAACAATATTAAAATATTACATTTTAAATTATATTAAAAACTATTTAATACCATTTTTGTGATTTGTAATTAATGTTTGATTCTTATCTTTATAAATTGAAACTACACTTGGGATAATAATGATTGCTAAAAATAAAAAAAGCACTAAAATTAGCATAGAATTTCCAATAATAGAATTGTTTATTTTTTCCTGTGAAAAAGATTCTGTTGCTATAGCCGAAACGCTAATTCCTAAATCAACAAATGGTTGAATAAATGAAAAAAACATTGATAAAAATACAATAACCACCGAAATAATTGCTGAAGGAACAAAAAACTTGCTTTTTGTTATTTTTACCTTCTTTGTTTTTCGATTAAATAATCCACCTAAAATTGCTGTTGATATAAATAAAAAAGTAATCACTGAAATTCAATTAGCCATTAAATCAGCAAAAGAATAAAGTTTACTCATTGAAAATGAGCCTTCTACTTCATAATCTCCTACATAAGAACTTGGGATATAACCAAGTGCTCCAATTACTGTAAGAACTAATACAAATCCAATTGAAATAAATCCAACAATTACTGAACCAACAATTGGCCGTGAATTATTTAATTTATTTTTGTATTTTTCAGGTACTCAAAATTCATTAGCTTTAATTAAATCTTCAATAAACCTTGGTGCTCACATTGAAAATCCATTAATAATACCT
This sequence comes from Mycoplasmopsis cricetuli ATCC 35279, assembly GCF_000526955.1. Lineage (GTDB taxonomy): Bacteria > Bacillota_I > Bacilli_A > Mycoplasmatales > Metamycoplasmataceae > Mycoplasmopsis > Mycoplasmopsis cricetuli. The sequence continues at coordinate 4,477 of NZ_JAHB01000001.1, forward strand.
AAAACACCAATGGCAATACAAATATTAATTATTCCAAATAATCAACTTAATTTATTTTCATTAAGTCAATCACTAAAACCAAAAAAATCCCCTCCTTTAGTTCCAATTGACATTGATATTGCAATAATTAGATAAATTAAAGTTATAACTCCAATGCCAATAACAAGCGCTACAGGAAGTTTCTTTGGTTCTTTCATTTCAGTTTGAATTCCAGCAGTAACATAAAAACCATCAAATGCAAAGAAAATTGCTGCCAATGATCCAAAGATACCAATTAAAGGACTAATTTTAAAAAAAGTAATTCCTTGTTCAAGTGAAGCTTTTGCAAATCAAGTGGTATTGTTTATATCAATATTTTGCGCTTTTCTGGTTGCACCTAAAACCACAAAACCTAAAATACCAGCTGCAATTAAAGGAATAAACTTAACAGCTAAAATAACAATATTATGAGCATTACCAATTTTTGTAAACACTCCTGGAATGAAAATAAATCATGCAGAAATGACTAAACTAATAGCAGTTCAAATAAACCAATCATGATTTGTTCCAAAATGATTGGTAATTCCAAAACCAGCTAAACCATCTTGTAAAGATAAAATAACATAAAGTGGCATGAAAAAATATGTAAGAGGTAAATAAATAAATATCATAAAATTTTTACACATTTTATAGATATATTTATTAGTAAATGTTTGATTTCAACCGATAATACCTAAATTATCATTTCTTCCACTTGAAATTTCAATCAAAGCAAGAGCAAGAGCAATCACAGCAATTGCTGCAATAATTCAACTCATAATGGCCAAAATAAGATTATTTCCAGAATTTTCTAAAACTGTTTGTGACTTGAAAAAAATACCAGCACCAATGCTTGAACCAATTACAATTAAAATAATTGAAATAAATCCAATTTTTTTAACAGGTTTGCTATTTTGAAATAATCCTTTCTGTTCTAATTTTTCTTTATTCATAAAAATCTTTCTTTAATTTTAATTTAAAATAATTTTTTCCAGCTTATTCAATAATAATTCCTTGTAAATCTTTAAGATTACCAATAAATGCATCTTTTCCACCTTCTTCAAGAAAATGTATGGCCTCTTGCACTTTTGGCAGCATATTCCAAGAAGCAAACTGATTTTCATTAATGTATTGTTTTATTTTTTACATTAATATGTTTTAAAACTTGTTAATTTGGTTGCTTGTAATTGATCATTACATTATCAACAGCAGCTAATATTACAAAATAATCTGCTTTAGTTAAAATGGTCATTTTGCTAAAGCAAAATCTTTATCAATAACCCCATCAACCCCATAAATCATACCATATTTATCAGTAACTGTAGGAATTCCACTACAACCTCCAACAATAACAGTAGCATTATTTTTTTATTAATTTAATTATCTGTTTTATTCCAACAAAATTAGTTGGTTTTAGAGAAGAAACTAACTTTCGAAATTCTCTACCTGAATCTTCAATGATTATACTGTTTGGATTCATTTTTTTGCTTGAATGCATTTGTAATGGTATTAATCATATAATAATCAATATAACCTTAAATCATTGCTCCAACTCCAGTTAATGGAATAAGTAAAGATTTTTCATTTATTGTATGGCAAAAACAAAGCCATTAAAAATCATTCCAACTTGTGGTCCATTGCCATGACCAATAATTATTTGATTACCTTCTTTAACAAGTTTTGCTATTTTTTGAGATGATATTTTTATTAATTCTTTTTGCTCTTCAGGGGTATTATCTAATGAATTGCCCCTAAAACAATAAAAATATGGCTCATAATTAATATCCTATAGTAGTTAAAAATGTGCATGATTACCAGCCTGTTGAATTGATTTGTTATATTTTGATTGAAAACTTTATCAATTACTTCCATAACTTCAGTAACTATATAACTGGATATTTTAAAATAAATTTTTCTTTAATAGATTTTAAAAACTTGGTATGATCATTATAAAATGTTAGAAAACAGTGTAAAAAACATCTATATTTTTTGCTGCTTTAGGTTTATTATCAGAAGATGAAACTGAATCACCATTGTCTTTAAAAAGTTTTTACACAGCCTGAAAAATGGTTTTATGTTTTGGTACATTTTAACAATATCATGTTGATTTTTCAATATTCATCCCAAAAAGCTGCTTTAATCATTAACGAACCAGCAATATTATTTTTGATATCTCCTGCAAAAGCGATTTTTTGTATTTTAAATCACCTTTAAATTCTTTTGTAGTAATATAATTTGCAAACATTTGAGTTTCAGTTCAACATCAGTTAGATCATTTCAAACTGGCACTCCTGAGTATTTAAAAATAGCATCAACATCTGATTGGAAAAATCATCTAAATTCAATTGCTTCATAAAATTCATTAAGTATCATAGCAGTATCTTTAATTGATTCTTTCTTGTTAAAGTTTGATCTAGCAGGTCCAATATATGTGCATGAAGCTCTTAAATCAATTGCTGCACTTCACAAACACAGCGTTTTTAGTTGAATCTTTTTGAAACATGATGACAATGTTTTTTCCCTCCAATGGTAAATTATTAATATGTAATCGTTGCTTTTGAAGAGTCTTTTCAGTTTTTTTGTTATGATCATAACCAGCCACAATTCTTAGTTGAATCACTAAATAATTAGTTGCATCAAAATTAGTTACTACATTAATATCAATATAGTTGACATTTTTCCTAAAACAGGAATTAAAATTAATTTTTACCAATTATTTTTTCAAGCAACTGCTCAAAATTTAAATTAATTACTTTTTTCTTATTTTATTTTCACTTAAATCAAATTTTCAAAACATCTAACATATTCGGTGAATAAAAAAATTTATCTACATCTAGCATGGTAAGTCAAGTATCTAAGTGCATTAAATTTGGTAGTGAGGTAAAATTAATTGCATAAATATTTTTAAATTTTGTTTTTTGTTCAATTAATTTTTCTGTTGTTTTTCAAAAATTATTTTTGTTTTTTCTATAATAAATTCATTGCATTTTTTTAGTGAAGAAAAATTTTATGTTTTCTAATAAAAATTACATTTTTAAAACCTTTTTTAAAAATGGATAATTTTAATGTGCAAAACAATAACATTTAAACATATAAATTTTAAACTTTTTAAAATATTGAAAATTTTTTTTGCTTAAAACTGAAATTTTTCCCAAATAAAAAAGAACTCATTTTGAGTTCTTTTAATAAATTTAATTTATATAAATTACTTAATAATTTTGGTTACTGAACCAGCTCCAACTGTACGTCCACCTTCACGAATTGAAAATTTTGTTCCCTCTTCAACAGCAATAGGAGAAATAAGTTTAACTTTTAAATTAACATTTTCTCCAGGCATAACCATTTCACGTGAAGCTTCAAATTCAACTCCTCCAGTAACATCAGTTGTACGGAAATAAAATTGAGGTTTGTAATTTTTAAAGAATGGTGTGTGACGCCCACCTTCCTCTTTTTTAAGAACATAAATAGCTGCTTCAAATTCAGTGTGAGGAACAATTGAACCTGGTTTTGCAAGAACTTGCCCACGTTCTACTTCTTCACGGTTTACTCCACGAAGTAAAAGACCTGCATTATCTCCTGCCATAGCTTCTTTAAGATTTTTACGGAACATTTCAATTCCAGTAACAACTGTTTTTTTAGTAGGTTTGAGACCAACAATTTCAACTTCTTCATTAAGTGTTAATTTCCCACGTTCAACACGACCTGTTGCAACAGTTCCACGACCTGTAATTGTAAATACATCTTCAACAGCCATCAAGAATGGTTTTTCAAATTCTTTAACAGGGGTTTCAATGTATGTATCAACTGCATCCATAAGTTCCATAATTTTGTCTTCGTATTTTGCATCACCTTGAAGAGCTTTAAGAGCAGAACCACGAATAATAGGTGCATTGTCTCCATCAAATCCATACTCTGAAAGAAGTCCACGAATTTCCATTTCAACAAGTTCAATCATTTCTTCATCACCTTCAAGCATGTCACATTTGTTTAAGAAAACAACCATACGTGGCACACCAACTTGTTTAGATAAAAGAATGTGTTCACGAGTTTGAGGCATAGGTCCATCAGTTGCAGCAACTACTAGAATAGCTCCATCCATTTGTGCTGCTCCTGTGATCATATTTTTAACATAATCAGCATGTCCTGGACAGTCTACGTGTGCATAGTGACGCTTTTCTGTTTGATATTCAATATGAGCTGTGTTAATTGTTATTCCACGTGCCCTTTCTTCTGGAGCATTATCAATAGAAGCGTAATCACGAGCTTCTGAAAGACCTTTTTTAGATAAAACAGTTGCAATAGCTGCAGTTAAAGTAGTTTTACCATGATCAACGTGTCCGATTGTTCCAACATTAACATGTTCTTTACTACGATCAAAATCTAATTTTGCCATATTTTAAAATCCTTTCTATTCTATTTTTAACAAAATATACATTATATTAAAGTTAAGATACAATTTTATATCTACACAATATAAATTTGCACATTATAAGTTTTAGCGCTAAAACCACCATAGTCTAGCCTTTCAACTAGAACCTGTCCGTTAGAAATAGCATTAAAATTTTAACATAAAAATTTGAAAAAAAATATTTTTAGAGAGTCAATGTTTTTTAGTAGAGAAAAATAAATTATCAATTTATTTTATACATAAAATAAAAATTCTCTTTATTAAAAAACATAAAAGAGAATTTTAATTAAGATTTATTAGTTAAATTTAAGGATTATTTTAGTAAAAATTTACATTTTTCACATATATTTTTAATATGCTTTTTAGTTTTTATGATCATGGTTATGATCATGGTTGTGATTATGATCATGACTTGTTTTTTTAATACTTATTGCTGTATTATTATTAGCTATTTCTTCAGCTTTTTGTTTTATTTTTAATACTTCATTTTCTAAAGTTTTAAAAATTTCTTTTTCACTTGTAACAATTTCATCTGAAAAAATATTTTTAAAATCATCTAATAATTTTTTTAGTTTAGATATTTCAGATGTTATTTTATGTTCAGAATCTAATGTTTCATCAATATTTTTCAATTTATTAATAAGTTCTTCTATATTCACTTTTTCATTTAATAATTTCATTGATTGATATGCACTATAAATTAAATTTCCAAGTGAATGTGAATGATTGTGAGATTCTTCATTAGTTTTGTGATCATCAGATTCAGGATTTAAATCTTCTTCTAAAATTTCATCAAGTGATTCTTCTTTTTGATCTTCATTATTTTCTTCATCAAAATAAATATCATTTACATTTTTATATAATGAATTAATTGCTTGATCTAAAAATACATTTGATTGTGTCCCATTAATAGAACTTTCTGAATTTAAAAATGCTCTTACATATTCTAAAATATTTAAGGTACTTTGTTCCAACTTTTCACGATTTTGTGATTCAATTTCTTTGACAACATCATCAATGTCTGCAATGACATCTTCAAGTTTATCAAATAAAATAACTTTAAATGTTTTATCAATTTCTGCTAATTTTTCTTTGTTTTTTTCTGCTGTGCTTTTTTGATTTTTATCAGTATTTATTTTGTTTAAAATTTCATTTACAACATTAACAATTGAATCATTATTTTTTAAAATAATATTCATTGCCTTAACTAATTTTTCATCCTGATTAACAAAACCTTCTTTACTTAATTTAAAGTACTTTTGATTCATATTATTTGTTTTTTTAGCAAGTTCAATTAAATTGTTTACTTCTGCTTTCTTTCTCTCAGAAAATTTTTCATTTGATAATTTATTTAAATCAATTAATTTAAGTTTTTTATCAAATTTTTGCTCAGAATCTGTTGGCTTATCAGTTACAGGTGTAGTTGTGCAACCTGCAGCAATCAAAATCATAGGCGCTGAAGATAAAAATGTTGTTAGTAATATTTTAATTTTTTTCATATTTTTTTCCTTTCAAACTATATTACTGTTTAGTAATGTTATTATACACATATATTTTTTTAAAAAAAACAATTTTTAAATAAAAAAAATATTAATTAATTTCAATTAAATAAAATTTCTTTTTTCCTATATTTAAAAAGGCAAATTTGTTTTCATATAAATTTGATTGCATTAAAAAATTTTCTTCAATTGGAATCCCATTAATTTTTAAAGATTTATTTGCAATAAACTCTCGTGCTTCTCTTTTTGATTGAATTAATTTAAAATTAATTAATTTTTCAACTAAATTACTTTGCATTTTTACTTTAATCAGAGGTAAATCATACTTAATTGATTTCACATCCTCAATACTAATTCTTTTAAAATCAATATCTTTGTTAAATAATAAATCACTAATAATTTCACTTTTTTTAGCTTCATTATATGAATGAATATCTTTAATAACTTCAAAAGCCAATTTTTTTTGAGCTAATTTTAATTTTGAATTTTGAAAATGATTTTTAATAAGTTTGTCTATTTCTTCAATAGTTAAAAATGTCAATCATTTTAGTAGTTTTTCAACTTCAGAATCTGGTTGAGTTACTAAAAATTGATACAGAAGATATGGTTTTGTTTTTTCTGAATCAATTCAGTTGTTCCCACCTCCAGTTGATTTGCCAAATTTAACCCCATTTGAATCTGTTAAAAGATTTGCAGTAAGAGCAATGGCGTTATGATTTGAACCATGGATTTGCGCAATCATATCAAGACCAGTTATTATATTACCCCATTGATCTGAACCACCATATTGAATACAAACATTATAATTTTTATACAAAGTAGCAAAATCTCATCCTTGAATTAATTGATATGCAAATTCTGTAAAACTTAATCCTTTTTCAATTCGTGCACTAACTGAATCTTTGCTAAGCATTGTAGAAATATTAACCAATTTTCCAACATGACGTAAAAAATCAATTACTGTCATATTCTGATAAAAGTCAAAATTGTCAATTACAGTTAAATTAAATTTTTCAAGTTGTTTCTTGATTTTGTTTTTATTAATCAAAATCGTTTTTTCATCAAGTAATTGTCTTTCATTTTCTTTAAATGAAGGATCTCCAATCATTCCTGTTGCTCCACCTAAAATAGCATATGTTTTAAATCCATATTTCTGAAACCTAATTAAGTTAACAATTTGAATGTAATTACCTAAATGCAAACTTTCTGCAGTTGGATCAAATCCAACATAAACACCTGAATTTGAAGGTAAATTTAAAAATTTTTGATAATTTGAAATTTGTTTAAAAATACCTCTTTGTTTTAGTTCTTCAATAATGTTCATTTTTAAAATTCAAAATCCTTTCCAACTTGTATTTTTTCTCCAAAAATAAGACCTTTTTTAGCAAATCCTAAAGTTTGATAACTTATAAGCATTCCATGACTATCTATATCAAGTATTTTTCCATTTAAAATATTCATTCCTGATGCTGTAATTGAACCTTCAAGTCCCAAAACAACAGTTTTACCCACCTGCGAATCCAAAGTATTTGTAACAATTTGTATTTTTTTACTTTTGATATCAATTTCCAAAACAAACAACTTATCACTTTTTGGGTGAATGTTTCTAGATAGAATTTCTCCATATACAAATTTTTTTGAACTTTCAAATTTAAATTGTGAATATTTTTTTGAAAAATTATCAATAAGTTTTTTTTCTAATATTCCTGAAATTGACTGGAAAGGTTTATTTTTTGAAAAATTTAAAACTCTTTCATCAAAAATATTTATTGAATGAACTCTATTTTCATTATCTACAAAAAAGACTAACTCATCAATTTCAATTTGTTTTGTAACTTTAACTTTTGAATTTAAAGTTAAAATACTACAATTTGAAAATTGGCCACTTAATTTATGTAATAAAATCATACTATTATTTTACTAAAAAAATTTTAATAGATATAATTGGAGAATGAAAAAAATAGCAATTATAGTAGATTCATCCTGCGGTTTAACAAAAGAGCAAGCAAATAAATTAGGTTGATATTTTTTGCCATTGAATATTGAAATTGATGGAATAAATTATTTAGATGGAATTGAAATTAATAGTAATAATATTTTTGAAAAATTCTCAAAAGATTCTAAAAAAATTAAAACAAGTTCAACTATTATTGGTCATGCTTTAGAATTGATGGAAAAATTATCAAAGGAATATGAAAAAGTTGTTGTTTTTCCTATTTCCAAGTATCTTTCAGGGCAAAATCAAAATTTAATTCAATTTGCAAATGAATTTAAAAATGTTTATGTAATTAAATCATTATATGTTGCTCAATTAATTATTTTAAAAATAATTGAATTTTTAAAATTTATTGAACAAGGAATTTCTTTTGAAAAAGCAATTGAAAAAATTGAAACATGAGATGATTCATTAAGTGTGACTTTAATGCCTAAATATAATGATTTTTTAGTTAAAGGTGGCAGATTAACTCCAAGTGCTGCAGCATTGGCTAAGTTATTTAAAATTATTCCTATGATTAAATTTGAGCATGGTAAATTACAAAAAGAAGGGAAAGGAAGAGTTTTTTCAAAAACAGTTATTAGTGCAATTGATGCCAAAGCCAATCTTGTAAATGATTGAAATAATTATGATTTTGTTTTATTAACTTCAAATAATCCTGAAATTAACTATTATAAAGAATACATTAAAAATACCTACAATAAAGAAGCTCTTGTTTTGCAATGCCCATCAGTGATTTCAATTCATACTGGTCCTGAAGCAATTGCGGTTATTTTAATAAATAAAATTTTAAATGAACAAAAACAAATATTGGATAAAATTTAATTATGTTTCTAGATATTATTAAAAAAAGACGTTCAAATTTTGATTTAAATAATGATATTTCAATTTCTGAACAAAAACTAATAGAAGATTTGAAAACTATTTTAAAAGAATCTCCAACTTCTTTTCATGGTCAAAGCACAAAAATAATTGTTCTTTTAAATGATAAATCAATACATTTTTGAAATCAAGTTAAAAACTTAATTCCTGATAAAATAAATAATAAAAAATTTTCTGGATTTTTGAAAGCAAAAGGTACAATTCTATTTTTTATTGATAAAAATATTTTGCAAAATATTTCTCAAAAAACTTCAATAGTTTATGAACAAATTTATCAATTTGCTATTCAGGACAGTGCTTTTTTGCAAGCTAATATTTGAAATTATTTTATTGAAAAAAATATTGGTGCAAATTTACAACATTATAATTTTCCTGAAATTGATCAAATGATTATTAGCAAATATAAAATTTCTTCAAATTGATCTTATATAGCTCAAATGCCTTTTGGAGGAATTGAAATTCCAGCAAAATCAATTGAAAAAAATGATGTTAATACTCGAATAAAAGTAATAAAATAAAAATAACTAAATTAAAACGTTTTAAGTTAAAAGTTAAAGTGCAGCACTATGAAAATGCAAAATTATAATAAGTTATTTTTTTGTTTTTAAAAATAAATAAAAAGCTTGATTGCATAAAAATTAAATAAAAAAAACATAAACAAAAAAGTGTTAAAAATATTTTTTTAACTGAATATCATTTTTTAATTAAAATGTTTTTTAAAATCAATAATTTTATTGAATTTTTTAAATTAATTAAAAATACAACAAAAAATTTTTACAGTAAAATCTATGCGCAGCTAAATTTAAATAAATTTTTGATTTTAAAAATACTTTTTTCATTTTAAAAAAATAAATGAATGAACATCTTATTGGTCTCAATATATAAACAAAGATTTTTATTTTAACATTACAATTCAAAAACAGTTAAATGCATTTTTTAAAAATGCTTATTTATTTACCAAAATTTAAAAATCCCCCATGTTTTTGTAAAACAGAGGGATTTAATAATAAAATGAAGTTAAAAACTACATATTAAATTTCATTATAAAAGATATTTAAATGAAAAATGTTTTTTCAAAATTAAAAAGGTATTTTCTATTTTATTAAAATATAGTTACATAAGTTTTAAAACAAATTAATTGATTGATTAATTGCATTTAGTTATTAAATTTTTAAAATAAATGTATAAAAAGAAGAAGTTAGTAAATTAAAAATAATAAATCACAAAGAAAAAAAGAAATAGAAAAATGATTATAAATATAGAATTAACAAAATAGATTTATATTAGTAATATATTAAAATTATATTAAAGTAATACAGCTAGAGTAAAATTTTATAAAAGATAAATAAAAAATTTTTATTGAATATTGCTAGGATTATTCCTAGCATAATAATTTTAACTTTTTTATTTTTAAAACTGCAAAGTTTTCAGTTTTACCATATTTTTTAACATTTATTTTTTTAATTAATTTTAAAATTAAATAAAAAAGATTTAAAATTAATACATAATGGCATTATTAAGGAGATATATGCATAAATTTAATAGAGTTTTTATGATTATAACTGATGGTTTAGGAATTGGAACAGATCGTGATCAAAAAGCATTTGGTGATATAGGAGCTAACACAATTCGTTCTGCTTCAATGTCTGAAGAATTCAAAATTAATACTTGAAAAAAGCTTGGAATTGGAAATATAACTGAAATGCAAGGAAATTATCATGTTAGCAAACCTCTTGCTTATGTTGCTAAAGTGCAAGAAATTTCAAATGCAAAAGACACTTTAGCTGGACACTGAGAAATGATGGGAATTAAAACACTAGTTCCCTTTCCAACTTTCTTTGAAAATGGTTTCCCTCAAGAATTAATTGATGAACTTGAAAAAGCTTTTGATGGAAGAAAAATAATTGGAAATAAATCAAGTAGTGGTACTGAAATTATTAATGAATTAGCTCATTTAGAAAAAAAAGATGGTTCAATTATTGTTTACACTTCAATGGATTCAGTATTACAAATTTGCGCTCACGAGGAATGAACTGGACTTGATAATCTTTATAGATATGCAAAAGCAGCAAGAGAAATTTGTTCTTCACGCCCTGAATGAAATGTTGGACGCATTATTGCAAGGCCATATATTGGAGAAGAAGGTAACTACACTAGAACCTTTAATCGTCATGATTATGCAAATAAACCTCCTAAACTTATTTTAAATAAACTTCAAGAAAAAGGAGTAGATGTTATCTCGATTGGAAAAATAAATGATATTTTTGCTGGTCAAGGAATAACACAACACATACCAAGTGGAAGTGATGAAATTGGAATGGATAAGACAATTGAACTTGCTTTAGAAGATAGTAGTAATAAATTTATTTTTACAAATTTAGTTCAATTTGATTCTCATTTTGGACATAGAAGAAATGTTCATGGATATGCTAAAAATATAGCTAAATTTGATATAAAATTGACCAAATTAATTAATTCACTTAAAGAAACTGATTTATTAATTGTTACAAGTGATCATGGTAATGATCCACTCTATCCAGGATTTAATCACACTCGTGAATTTTTGCCAGCTACTATTTATTCAAAAATATTTAAAGAACCTAAAAAACTTCAAAACTTAAATGGTTTAGGTACCTTAGGAAATATTGTTGCAAAAAATTTTGGTGCAGAAATAGTACTTGAAACAGGAGAAGATATTTTTGATCAATTGATTTAAAAATCAAAATAATTAAACATCAATTTTTAATATTGATGTTTTTTTTTATATAAAAAAACATCAAAAATTTGATGTTTTAATTAATTATTTAATTTTATTGTTTTTTTAAATAAATTGCTTTTCTAATTTCTTTAACTCATTAATTAATTTTAAAATTTCATCTAATTCACTTAAAATCTTTTCAAGTTCAGCTTCGTCTGTAACATCAGTTAAAAGTTTTTTTAATTCTTCTATTTGTTTATCAATTTCTTTTGCTTGATTCATCATGTTATTTACAAATTCAATTTTCTCTAAATTCTTATATCCAAATACTTCTTGAATTTTAGACTCTGTAATTGTAGTTCCTGTAGATAATTTAGTTGATACTTTTATTTCAAAAATGGCTGAATATTCATTTTTTGAAACCAAACTAATATTCTTTTCAGCTAAATTATAAAATTGTAAAAATTTTGGAGGTAATACAACAAAAACATCTTTATAGTTTGCATCTTCTGCTTTTTTATCTTTTCCTTCTACTGATAAAACCAGTGATAAATTTTCAACTGTTTGTTTTAACATTCTAGAAACAACTGTTGCTTCTCTTGCTAAATTTTCTTGATTTTCATCTTTATTTATTTCCTTAGTTTCAGGTTTTTGAATTGGAGTTGGATTAATTACTTCATTTTTCTGTGTACAAGCAGTTGCAATACCTGACATTGTTACAGTGGCTGCTAGTACTGAAAATAATAATTTAAAATTTTTCTTCATAGTTTCCTTATTTTTATAATATTCTTAAAATGTATTATTTTTACTTAAACTTTGATAAATTATATCACTTATAAAAAATATTAATTTAATAAAAATTAATCGTTATATATATATATATATTAAAATTTTATTCATCAAGTTCATCAATTCTTTTCTGATGTCTTCCACCTTCATATTTTGTATTAATATATTCATCTAAAATTTCTTTAGCCTTAGATTCTTCAATTTGGCGTCCTCCAAAAACAATCACATTTGCGTTGTTATGTTGTTTTGCAAGATGACCATCTTCAAGTGATGTTACTCTAGCTGCTCGAATATGTTTGTGACGATTTAATGCATATGAAATTCCAAGCCCAGTTCCACATACTCCAATTGAAAAATCAGGTTGATTAGCTAGAATATATTCAGCTAATTTTTTTCCTTGTTTTGCATAACTTTCAGGATTTAAATCAGTGTATGGTCCCAAATCAACTATTTCATAACCTTTTGTTTCAACATATTTTTTTAAACTTTCCTTAAGTTTAAAACCAGCATGATCACTTGCTAAAGCAACTATTTTTTTCATGATATCTCCTTAAAAACATAAACAAAAAGGTTTTTTATTTTTTTTCAAAAATTTTGAACATTTTTTTAATAACTAAATTATATGCTAAAACAAATTGATTCAAAAGATTTTTCACTTATAGTATTGCAATATTTTATTAAAAATAAATTAAATAAAAATACCGATATTAATAAATTAAAATTAGAAACTACTTATCTTGAAAATGGAATAAATTTATCTGAACTTGATAGAATTGCAAACAATTATAATTTAAAAATAAATGTATACAATTGTAATATTGAAGAATTAATGAAACTTAATTCAAGTGAATTTCCACTGGCAACAATTATTAATCAAAATAATGTTCAACACATGATAGTTATTAAAAAAATTAAAAATAACACAATTATCATAATTGATCCATTTCAGGGAATAATTAAACTTAGTTTAAAAGAATTTAAAGAAATTTTTTTTAATATAGTCATTGGATTTGAAATTTTAAGTGATTTGAAAATTATTGAAAAACAAATTAATAAAAATTTAGACTTTAAAAAACAAGAGAATGATCAAGTTAAACCACTTAAATTAAATAAATTTTTTATTTGTAGAACTTTATATTTTTTAATTTTAATTTTAGAATTATTTATATTTATTTCAATTCCTTTTATCAATAAATTTGTACTTTCTGAAATTATTCCAAATCATTTGCCAATTTATATAATTTTTATTACTATTACATTATTATGAACTGTTTTAATTTTTAATAATTTAAAACATTTATTAAACAAAATAATTAATCATTATATAAGCGAGATAATAACAAGTAAAAAAATAATTTTTTTAAAAAATTTAAAATATACTAATTTTAAACAAATTCAAAAGCTTTCTTCGCAAGAATTTTTAGTTAGAATTTTTGCTCTTGATTTAGTTGTTATGTATCAAATTGTTTTTTATGCTAATGTTGCAATAAATATAATTTATTTTTTAGCAAGTTTGTTTTTGCTTTATAAAATTAATTTATTGTTATCAATTGTTTTGTTAATTTATTGTTTTATTTTAATTGCTAATTCATTTTTGTTTAAAAAAACAAATGAAGTAAATTATCAAAAAGAAATAAATAGTTCAATTGAAATGAACAATCAAATTGAAACATACTATCAGTATTTGCAAAAATTTTCTCATCCAGAATTTGCCTCAAAACTTTTTGATCAATTAAAAACAAGTATTAAAAATTTTAATGAAGCAACTCAAAAATCTAAAAATACAAGTTCAATTAATTTTATATTTATAAATTCAATTGAACTAATAGGTCCTTTTATTATTTTAACTGTTGGTGCTTTTGAAATTTGAAACAATAACATGAAAATAATTGATTTAATCTTTTTTTTAACTGGTTCAAGCATTTTAATTAGACCAATTAAAGAATTTCTACCATTAATTAGTTTTTATAATCAATATAAAAATTCTAAAATTTTGATTGATTTTTTAAATTGAGATAATTTACAAAATACAAATAATATTTTTCTTGATTCAAAAATAAATAAAATTGAACTTTCATATGTTTCATATTCACATACATCAAACATAAACAATAAAGAATTGAATATTCAAAAATTAATCATTGATCAAAATATTCATTTATTAGGAAAAAATGGAAGTGGTAAAACAACATTATGTGGTGTTTTAAGTGGAAACTTGCAAAATCAATATGGGACAATAAAAATAAATGATGTTGAAATAAATATTTTTCAAAATTTAAAAATTAAATCAAAAATTATTTATGTTGGTCCAAATATAAATTTAGAAAACATTCAAACAAATTTTTTATTTAGTTTAAATAATCTCACTGATAATTTCTTAAATAAAATATCTCCTAATTTAAAAAATCAAATTAATAAACTTTTTAATGGGAAATATTCTCATCTTTCAGCAGGTCAAAAACAAATATTAACCTTTTTAATTTGTATTTTTGGTGATTATGATTTATTTTTATTTGATGAAGCATTTGATAATTTCAATGAAAATTTGTTTTTGGAAATAAAAAATATTATGCAAGAATATTTAGCAAAAAAACTTGTAATTGAAATTAGTCATAACAATCGTTACATTTTTGATAATACAAGAAAGGTATATCTTGAACACAATTTGATGGAAATTTAAAATAGAAATTTTAATTATTTTTTTATTGTTTGTTTCTTTAGGAATAATTGGATTTGTTCTAGTAACTTTTGAGATTAATGATTACATAAAAATTACTATTAAAAAAGAATATGATCAGCTTTTTGTTCAAAATATTTCTATTGAAAAATGAAAACAAATTAATCAAAATGAAATTACAATTAATGTAAGCATAAATGGAAATTTTCAAAGTTATAAGATATTAATTAAAAACATTGATGAACAAATACAAATTCAGTCAAATGAATTATTAAATGAACTTAAAAACAGTAATTTAAGTTATGTGCAAGGATCAATTATATTTGGTAAAACTACCTTTATAAAATATATTTTCCAGTATATTTTTAATAAATAAGTTTATAATTTGAAAATGGTCAAAATTGTCAATAAAATTACAATTGAAAATAAAACAAAACATCAAATACCTTTTGAAAATGAAATGCATAAAATACTCAATAATTTTGCTAAATTTTTTAAAATTAAAAAAACTATTTTGCTTGATATTAAAATTGTTTCAAAGAAAAAAATTCGTCAACTTAATAGTATTTACCGCGGAAAAGATTATGTAACTGATATTTTGTCATTTGGATTAAATGATCAAGCATTGTATAAACAAATGCCTTTTTTGTTAATAGGGGAACTTGTAATTTGTTATGAAAAAATGATTGAACAAGCTAAAGAATTTAATCATTCAATTAAACGTGAATTTTGCTACTTATTTGCTCATGGTTTAGTTCATTTATATGGTTATAATCATGAAAAAGAAGATGAAAGAATTGAAATGAATGCAATTGTAGATGCGATTTTTAAACCACTGAAAATTACAAGATTGGAAAAATAAAATGGACATTAAATACTTAAAAAAATTATTAGAAAAAGCTTATGCGCCTTATTCAAACTTTCAGGTAGCTGCTTGCGCAATTGATGCAAATGGAAAAGAATTTTATGGAGTTAATGTTGAAAATGCTGCTTTTCCATCTGGAACATGCGCTGAAAGAGCAGCTCTTTTTGGTTCAGTTGCATATGGGGGAATTGTTGGAAAATTCAAAGAAATTCATGTAATTAGCAAAAAAAAGGATATTATTAGCCCATGTGCTGGATGTCGTCAAGTAATAACAGAATTTATGCCACAAGATGGAAAAATTTATCAATATTCAAATGATGGAACAAAAGTTAGAATTAATACAGTTAAAGAATTAGTTCCATTTAGTATTTTAGAAAGTGATATAAAGTAATGAATATTTGTTTTGCTTCAATTATAGGTCGACCAAATGTTGGTAAAAGTAGTTTGTTAAATGCTATTGTAGGATACAATGTTGCTATTGTTACTAATGTTGCACAAACTACAAGAGAACAAATTACTGGTATTTACACTGATGAAGAAACACAAATTATTTTCACTGATACCCCCGGAATTCATAAACCACTAAATAAACTAGGAGATTTTTTAAATAAAAGCGCATATAGTTCACTTAAAAATATTGATGTAATTTTATTTTTATCACCAGCTGATGAAAAAATTAGCACAGGAGATAAAATGATTTTAGAAAAAATTATAAAACATGAAAATAAAATTGCTGTAATAACTAAAATTGACAAAATTCAAAAAAATCCTGAGCTTTTAATTGAAAAAATGAATCATTTAAAAGAATTTAATTTTCAACATATTATTTCAACTGATATTAATAATTTAAATTCAATTTATTCACTAATTAAGCTTTTAAAAAAGTATACATATCCAGGTGAATTGCAATATGATCCAGATTTTGTAACTGACAAATCAATGCGTTTTTTAGCAAAAGAAATAATTCGTGAAAGTGCTATAAACTTACTTTATGATGAATTGCCTCATTCAATTGCTGTAGAAGTAATAGATTTTGTTGAAAATGATAATTTGTTTGAAATTGAAGCAATTATTTATGTGAAAAAAAATTCTCAAAAAGGAATGGTAATTGGTAAAGGTGCTTCAAAAATAAAACAAATTGGTCAAAATGCAAGACATAAAATGATGATTCATTTCAACAATAAAGTTAACTTAAAATTAAAAGTCAAAATTGCAAATAAATGAAATGATGATGATAAAGAATTAGCTCGTTTTGGATATAAGTAATATTGCATTTAAGTTTGCGAATACAAACAAAAACACCATAATGTAAAATTTAAAATTCATTATGGTGTTTTTATTATTTGGATTTTTTAGATAACAAATGTTTTGCTACTACTTTTTTTAATTTAATATTTCAATGATTTAATCCAGACTTAGTTACAAATATATTGTGTTCATTTTGAAGAATATTTGAAATTTCATTTAAAGATAATCCTAAATTTTCTAATCGAATACGATAAAAAACTAATTCATTTGAACTAAAATTATCTTCTAAATTTCATTTATACAAATAATTAATTAACTTAACATAATTAATTGAACTTTTTGCTATTTTGTTTAAATTAGCATAATCTAAATTATTAATTCTGTTAATAGTATTGTGCATGTCTCGATCAATTTTTAGATCATAAAATTTAAAATAAGCCTTGGGGGCTTGAATGGCACTTAAAAATTCTGTTAATGCATCAATTGCACGTAAATAAATAGTATGTTTATTTTTTTGTTTTTTATATTTAAAATTTAGATCATATAAAAGAAAAAAATTTTGAATTTGTTCTAAAAAATGAAAATATTGTGAATTTAATTCTAAATAATATGAATGCGATTTGATATTTGAAATATTACCGCCTCCATAAAAAAAACCAGCAAAAAAAGTTGATAATAAATTTGATTCATAAAGTTTAAAATTAATTTCACTTAAATTTAAGTTTAAACTATTTTTCAAAGTAATTAGTTTGCGTTTTTTACCTTTAACTTCAAAACTAACATTTAATTTTTTTAAAAATTTAATTATATTTTCAAAAATTTTTTGATCTTGAATTTTTAATTGAATATTTTCCTTGAAAAATTCACCGTTAGCATAAATAAATCCATGCATAAATTTTTCAATTTCTTTTGTTTTTTTAACTCTGGTAACAATTTCTTGTTTAATTTCAGAAGTAAAACTTTTTTTATTCATATATTTTTTATTTAATTCCAAATTTAGTAATTAATTCTTTAACTTGTTGTTCTGTATCAAGTTCTAAAGCTTGTTGAGCTAATTTTTGAGCCTTTTTAAAATTTAAAGAACGCACTAATTCTCTTGAAACAAGAACACTTGAAGCTGACATTGAAAATTCATCAAGTCCAAGTCCTAATAAAATTGGTAAAGCTTGAGGATCTCCTGCCATTTCTCCACACATTCCAGCTCATTTACCATGTTTATGTGCGCCATCTATAACTAATTTAATTAATTTTAAAATTGAAGGGTTTAAAGGTTGATATAAATATGAAATGCTTTCATTCATTCTATCAGCTGCCATTGAATATTGAATTAAATCATTTGTTCCAATTGAAACAAAATCAGCATATTTACAAAACTTATCTGAAAGAACTGCTGCAGCTGGTGTTTCCATCATTAAACCAACTTCAATATCACTTTTTGAAGCAATATTTGGATGATTTATTTTAACCTCTTCATAAGTTTGATCATAAATGGCTTTAGCTTCTAAAAATTCAGCAACATTGGTAATCATTGGAAACATAATAGCAATTTTCCCAAATTCACTAGCACGAATTAAAGCTCTTAATTGAGTTTTAAAAATATCAAGATTTTGCAAGCAAAATCTAATTGCTCGATATCCTAAAAATGGATTCATTTCAGTTGGAAATTTAAAATATTTTAAAATTTTGTCTCCTCCAATATCTAAAGTACGAACAACAACTTTTTTTCCTTTCATTCCCAAAACTACAGTTTTATATGCCTTGAATTGCTCTTCTTCAGTTGGTCAATTTTCATTATCCATATAAAGAAATTCAGACCTAAAAAGTCCGACTGCTTCAGCATCATTTTTTAACACTGATTCTAAATCTTTTGAAGTTCCAATATTAGCAGCAATCTCAATATGATGTCCATCAAGAGTTTTAGATTCTTTTCCTTTGAGTTTTTTTAAATTTTCTAAATATTTTTGAAATTTTATTTCTTGATTTTTAAAATCTGCTATTTCTTTTTCAGAAGGATTAATAACAACAATTCCTTTTGAACCATCTAGAGCTAATAAATCATTATTTTTAGTTTCTTTCAAAATCACATTAGTACCAACAACTGAAGGAATGCCTAAGCTTCGCGCCATAATAGCAGTATGAGAAGTAGTTCCTCCAATATTAGTTACAAAGCCTTTAACATATTTTTTATTTAATTGGACTGTTTGTGATGGAGAAAGATCTTCAGCAACAATAATCACTTCTTCATTAATTGAAGTTAAATCAATTTCTTTAATTCCTAAAAGAGCATAAATTAATTTTTTTGAAACATCATAAACATCAGCTACTCTCTCTTGCATATATTCATCAAGACCCATAAGCATTTCAGCAAATTGTTTATAAAAAATTTCAATTGCATATTCTGCTGAGTAGTTTTCGTTTTTAATTAAATCAGTCACTGATTGAATAGCATACTCATCAGTTACAAAGTTTTTGTGTGCTTCAAAAATTCCTGTATGTTCTGGATCGGTGGCTAATTCTTTAGCCTTATCAATTTGAATTAATACTTGAGTGCGAGCTTTTTCATAATCTTTAATTGATGCTTCTGGATTAGTTGTTGATTTGTTATAATCTAATTTAATTTCATCAATTTTAAATGCTTTGGCAATAGCTACACCTTGTGATGCTCCAATTCCTTTTATTATCATAAGCAAATATCTCCTTTAATTTATGTAAGTAAGATTTTTAATTTATTGTACTTATTATATTAAAATAATAAAATTAAATCTAAAAGCATTTTTAATTTTGCATAAAATTATTTTTTAAAAAATTTATAAAATTAATTTTCTTGATAACATTATAATGTTAATAATAATAATAAATAACAAATGTTATAAAAGTCTTAAAAAAAATAATTTAAAATATTTTAAATAATTTATTTTAATGCTATAATTATTAAGCTGAATACATTTGCCGATTTAGCTCAGCGGTAGAGCAGCTGGCTGTTAACCAGTTGGTCGTTGGTTCAATCCCAATAATCGGCGCCATTTATGGTCTGTTGGTGAAGCGGTTAACACACATGGTTTTCATCCATGCATTCACGGGTTCGATCCCCGTACAGACTGCCATTATGGAGAATTAGCTCAGTTGGGAGAGCGTCGCCCTTACAAGGCGAATGTCATGGGTTCGAGTCCCTTATTCTCCACCATCGCCGTCTTAGCTCAGTTGGTAGAGCAACTGACTTGTAATCAGTAGGTCGTAGGTTCGAGTCCTATAGACGGCACCAAGCATTGCTTAGTGCTTTTTTTATTTCTTTTTTTAAAAGAAAAATGAGCGCGGGTGGTGAAATTGGCAGACACGCTAGATTTAGGCTCTAGTGCTTATAGCATGAGGGTTCAAGTCCCTCCTCGCGCACCATTATTAAAATTGAATTTTAATAAGAGATTTTGAAAAATCTCTTTTTTTATTACTTAAATTATTTTTTATTAAAAATAAAGTAAAATTAAATATATTTATTTTGAAAAGACAAATATGAATTTAAAAAAAATTTTTTTGCTTAGCATAATTCCAGTGGTAATTTTATTTTCTGTATCATGCAATAAAAATCAAATTCAACAAACAGAATATGTGTATAATTCTGATTTTTTTGATTACTCATTTAATCAGGAACAACTTAAGTATATTATTTACAATTCAAATTTTTTTACTGTAAATAATAAGAAAATAGATAATCTTGACAAAAATAAAGTAAATTTTATAATTCAAAAAAAGAAAAATAATTTTATTACTTATAAAAATTTCAATATTACAAATAATAATGGTTTTTCTGACATTGATTCATTTTATGATAACAGTCAATTTAATATTAATGATTTGAAAAATTTGTACTCAAAAAATTACATAAAAAATCTTAAAAAATCAAAATTTCCAAAATCAGACTTTATTCCTAATATTCAAATTGCTATTTTTGATATTTACACTAATAAAAAAATATTTAACAAAATTTTGCCTAACTGAATTGATTTTGATAATATTCGCTTTCAAGGATGAAAAAATAATAAAGAACAAATTCAATACCTTGAAATTGCATTAAATTTTTATTTTAAAGCTTTTAAAATCAAAGAATTTGAACGTTTTAAAATAAATGTTTTAGATGATGAATCAATTTGAATTCAAATGCTTGATAAATTAGGAAATGATATATATAAAAATTATAAACAAACTAAATTTGTTTTACCTAATTTCAAAAATTATAATAATAAAAAGACTTGGCCACGTCAATTTGATTTGGACATTAATGAAGAAATCCCTTTTTTTAATGAAATATTTAAAGAACCAAATTTAAGTTTTAAAAAAAATCCTCTTTTAATTAATTCAGTTGAAGATTTAGTTGAAGGTAACTCATTGTATAAATACACTACAACTAAAGGCTTTGCTAGTTTGCTTTATAATTTTAAAGAATTAACTAAAATTACAATACCAAATTTACATTTTGAACAAAATTTTACAATTGATTTAGATAAAACATTGAAATTAAATAATAATTTATTTTTAAATTCACAAACTATTTTGCCAATTTTTATTAATGAAAATTATTCAAATTTTAAATGATATTCAATTGACTTGAATTCACATAGACATATTTTTGATGGATATTATTTAGAAAATAATTTAAAATTTAATTTTGAAAATAAATATACTCTTGCTAATTTTAAAAAATTTTTAAACAAAAATAGCAATAAAATGGAATTTAAATCTCAATTATCTTTAGAAGAATTTACTAAAGTTAATTTAAAAAAAATAATTAGCTACTTTATATATCAAAATCAAAACAACAAAATATTATGAAATGGTTTTTCAATGAAAGAGTTTGATGCATTCAACTTTCTTGATAATCAATATTTAAACAATCCTTTGAGATGAATTGAAATTTTAACAACTCTTGTTTATAATAGCTTTTTATTTGATTTTGAAGATAATAATAATTTAGTTCCACTAAATGTTAAATTTAAAAATATAAGAACAAATAATGAAACTGCTGGTTCTATTATTGTAGATATTAACATTATAGATCTAAAAAATAAAAAAATAATTTTAGAAACAAAAAACATATTTATTAATGGTTTTAAAGGTTTTGATTATTCTAAAATTAATGAATATCTTTTACAAAATTCAAGTATTTCCTTTGAAAATGCTCCTAATTTTGTTATTTAATTTTTTCTAAATTTTTGATATTTATTTTAAAAACAAAAAGTACAAACTAAAAATGTTTGTACTTTTTGTTATATTATTTAATAAGTTTTTTAAAATCATTTTCAATTTCTTGAACAAGTTTTTTATTAATTTGTTGTGCTAAATTAATTGCTAGATCTTTTTTTTCTAAAATAGTATTTTTGTCTTTTTCATTAATTGAAGAAAATTTAAATTCAAGATTTTTAAATTCATCTTTTTTGTTTTCATTTTGCTTAAATTTACTATATATATAATCTTGAACAATAATTGTTTTTGACTGTGTTTGAGCAGCCACTAATAATTCACTTTGAAGTTTTTGTTCATTTGATTTAATCAAGTTTAAATATTCATGTTTTTTAACACCCAGAGATTTTAATGAGTCAGTAAAATTTTTATTTAATTCTTTTAATTTATATTCAACTATTTCTTTAGAAACATCAAAATTAGTAATATTAATTATTTCATTAATAACATCATCAATAAATTTGTTAATGTTTGCATCAAATTTATTGATCATTCCTTTTTCTTTTGTAAATAATTTAAAATCTTCAACTGTTGTTATGCCATTAAGTTTTAGTTCTTGAATGAATTTATCATCAAGTTCAAAATTTTTAGCGCGTGAAATGGAATTTATAGTTACATTAAAAACAGCATCTTTGTTTTTAAAATCTTCAACATAATAATTTGAAGGAAAAACAACTTTTACCTCAATTTTATCACCAGCTTTTTTCCCAACAAGTTGATCTTCAAAACCTGCAATAAATGAACCAGATCCTAATTTAAGATCATATCCTTCAGCTTCCCCACCTTCAAAAGGTTCATTACCAATAAATCCTTTAAAATCAATGTTAACAATATCATCAAGTTTTGCTTTTTCTTTGCTACCTTTTTCAAATTTTTCTACATCTTCATTTTTAGTGGTAATTCTTTTTAATTCAGTTTCAATATCTGTTTTTGAAAATTCAACAGGAGTTCATTCAACTTTGATTTTTTCTAATGAAACTTCATCAAAATTGAATAATAATGCAAATGAATAAACTAAAACTATATCTTTTTTTTCTTTTTTATCTTGATCTTTATCTGAATTATCTATATCAACAACAGGTTTGACTCCAGCTAATTTTAAATTTTGTTCCTTTGCTATTTTCAATGCTTCATTTAATGCTTTAGAATAGTTAGCATTTCCAAAATAAAATATAACTTTATTGTTAATTTCACTGATATTAACTCTTTCAAGTAATTTATTTTTAGGTGCTTTTCCAGGTCTAAAACCAGGAACTTTAACTTTTTTCATTGCATTATCAATTTCTTGTTCAATTTTTTTGCTAAATTCATCAAAACTAATTGAAACAAAAATGTTTAATTTTAGATTTTCTTTTTCAATTTTATTTTTTATCATAGATAATTTCCTTATATTTTCAATAATAATATATGTATTTTAATATTTTACTAAATTTTAATTTTTAATAAAGATAATAAATACTTGATCCACGATTGTATGTGCGTTGATTGTGAAATGATTTGTAGTATGCTTGATTAAATAAAATGCCTAAAAACATCAAATTAACAAATCATGTAATAAAAAAAGCAAGTGTTAATACAAATCCAATACTTCCATATTTATCATAATTAAGAAAGTCACCAATTCACAAAGAAAAGATAATTACAAAAATGGCATTGGGAATGGCTGCAAATAAAATTCCTCGATTAATATGGCGAAATTTAATTGTAAATGATGGGCATAACTTAAATAAAAATAAAAATAAAAAATACAAAAAAACAAATACAAAAATTCCAAAAATAGCCTTTGAAAAAGTTGTTACTGATACTTTTAAAAATTCATTGTATTCTAAAAATAAATAATTAATTAATGTATATCCAAGTGAAAATAATCAAAATAAAACAGATACTAGTAACACTAATCCTAATCCTTTTAATCTATTTCCTAAATAAGTTCCGCTTTTTTCATGATCATACATATAGTTAACTGCAGAAACTAATTTACCATATCCAGTTGAAGCAAATCATAAAGTTGCAATAAAAATGAAAAATCTTCTAAAAAACACTAGAAAATTTGAAGTGGAATTATCAAATTCAACAAGCGAAATAGAATTAGCATATTGCTTAATGTCAGGTAAAAAATTATTTAATGTTCCAGAAATAAATCAATTATTAAGTATTGATTTTTCTTCTGATTCAGGTCCAAAATATGCATATCCAACTAAAAAATGTAAATTTGAAACAATAAAAATAATTGGAACAAATGAAATTAAAAAGTAAAAAGCAATTGTCAATCAAGTAAAATTAAACTCATTAGTACGAAATTTTTGAAAAACAATTTCAACAACTGCTTGTCTTTTTTTATTGTATTTATGAAATATTTCCTTATTTTTATTTTCAGAAATTAATCATTTGTATGAACGTGAAAATGAAAAAGTTAAAAACCAACAAAATAATGTAATAATTGATTTTAAAATAAAATTTGATCACAATCCAAGATATTTTAATGGGTCATCTCAAATTAAATTAACTGATCAATATCGATATCTTCATCGTCTATATCTAAGTCACAATAATTTTTTGTAAGTGATTTTATTTCACTTTATATTATTGTCTAAATTTAGCATCCAATACTTCTTTTGAAATTTGATCACTTAAAATTGGATTAGCTTGACCATTTGTTATTTTCATCAAATTTCCTAGTACAAATTTTAAAACTCTTTCAGGACGATTTAAGTATTCACTTACTAACTTTTCATTTTGGTTAACTATTTTTACAATTTCATTTTTAATAATTTCTGGATCTGAAATTTGTTTTAAATTATATTTTTCAAGTAAAAAATCTAATTTTGTTTCAGAAAAATCAACTAATAATGGAACTAATTTTTTTAATGATTTTCCAGAAATAATTCCTTGATCTAACATCTGCAATACTTGAGTTATGTTTTCAGATTTAATATTTAATTTAGTTGGATGAATTTTTTTTAAATTTGCAAGTGAAACGATTTCAGCAAAAAAAACTTTAGATAATTTTTCTTTATCAAAATAATTTATTGAATCAAAATACTTAGCAAGTTCCAAATCATCAATTAAACTTTGAATGTAAACATCTTGAATTTTACTATTTTTATATCTTTGTTCTTTTTGCAAAGGTAATTCATTAATAACTACTGAATCAATAAATTCTTTTGAAAGTTTAATAAATGGAATATTTGGTTCAGGAAAATATTTATAGTCAACTGTGCCAGTTTTTACTCTCATTGCTACATTAATATTGTTTTGATCATCAAATCTTTTAGTTTCTTGCAAAATTGGAATCTGTTTTAAAAGTTTTTCAGATTGTAGTTTAATTTCATATTCAATGGCTTTTTTTACATTTGATAGTGAATTCATGTTTTTAATTTCAACTTTTGTTCCAAAAATTTTAGATCCTCAAGGTCTAAGCGAAATATTAATATCAGCTCTAAGTGAACCTTCTTCTAATTTTCCATCAGAAATTTCTAAACATAAAACTGTTTTTTTAATCATATCAATATAAGCAACAGCTTCTTCTGCATTATTTATTACTGGATAAGATACAATTTCAATTAAAGGAACTCCAGCACGATTGTAATCTAACTTAGTGATTCCGTTTTCATGAATTTGCTTTGCAGTATCTTCTTCAAGATGAATTCGTTCAATTGCGATTTGTTTTTTTCCTTGTGAAGTTTTAATTTCAATTGTTCCATCGCTTCCAATTGGTCGAAAATACTGAGTAATTTGATATCCTTTGGGTAAATCAGGATAAAAATAATTTTTTCGATCAAAATGAAGCACATCATCAATTTTCATATTAAGCGCCTTAGCTAATGCAATGGCAAATTTAACTGCATTTTTATTAAGAAGAGGTAATGTTCCTGGATAACCTAAATCAATTTGATTAGCACATGTATTTGGTGGGGCATTAAAATCAATTTTTGCTGGTGAAAACATTTTAGTTTTTGTTTTTAGCTCAACATGAATTTCAATTCCAATAATAGTTTCAAAGTTATTCATTCATTCCCCCTAATAATTCTTCAATGTATAGTGCATAGTTTAATAACTTATTATCATCATATAATTTAGCATCAATTTCTAAATTAAAAGGTAAGTTATTCTTTTTTCCTAGTGGAATTGAAATTGATGGATTTCCAACTAAATTTGCTCCAGTTAAAATATAATCTACCACATCATGAGATTTAATTTCATTAATTTTAGGGGCAATTGAACCAAATGAAGGATAAATTAAAACATCACATTGATTGTGTAAATCAGATAAATAATCTTTAATTACTCTTCTTGCTTTTAGTGCCTTTAAAAAAATTTCTTCTTGATTTTCTTGATATAAAAAATAACTTCCAAGTGAAAGTCGTTCACTTACCATTTGTCCAAATTTAGCGCTTCTTGTATTGGTCATAATTTCTTGATAGTCATTTCCAGATTCTCTTACACCAAATCCAATTCCAGTTAAATTTGATAGATTTGATGAAGCTTCAGAAAAACTAACAATTTGATAAACTGGTTTTATTGCTCTTAAAATATCTAGGTTGGGTTGAATAATTTTTACATCAATATCTTGTTGTTTCATTAATTTAATTGTATTAGTAAATGATTGATTAACTTCCTCATCACAAAATTGAGAAAAATCAAAAGCAATAACTGTTTTAGGTTTTGTTTTTTCAAGTTTTTTCATAGCAACTTCTTTTGAAGTCATATCTTTAGAATCAATTCCAAAAAGAGCTTTCGAAACATAAAATGAATCATTAACATTGTGAGTAAAATAAGCAACTGTATCAAGTGAAGAAGTATAAGCAAACAAACCATATCGTGAAATGGCTCCATATGAAGGTTTAAAACCAACAATTCCATTGTATGAAGCTGGTAAGCGTACACTATCTCCTGTATCACTTCCAATAGCAAAAGAAATATTTTGATCAAAAGTTGCAGCTGAACCACTTGAACTGCCGCCAACTAAACGTGTTGGATCTTTTGGATTGACAATCATTCCATAAGCACTATGTTTTCCTGTTCCTCCAAGTGCTAATTCATCATTGTTTACTTTAGCCACCATCACAGCACCTTGAGCAAGCAGCTTCTCAACAACAGTAGCATTATATGATGGTTCAAAGTTATCTAAAATAAGTGATGATGATCTAGTTTTTCCAGAACTGGTTGCATAAACATCTTTTAAAGTAAAAACTGCATCATTTAAAATTCCATTCCCAATTTTGTTATAAGAGACTAACTCTGCCAGTGAATTATTTAAATTGTTTTTTAAATTTAAACTAGCAGCTTTAAAATCACCTAATATTTTTAATTTTGAATTCATTATTTGACCACCTTAGTTGTAATAATGTAATCTTGGTCTTTTTGAGAAGCATTTTTTAAAAGATCAACTTTAGAAATTGAAAATGATTCATCTATTTCATCTTCACGAAAAAAATCAACAAATGTTGTTTCATCAATATGCACCATTGGTTTTACATTGTTTAAATCAAGTAAATCTAATTTTTTAAGTTCTTTTTGAATTTGATTTCAATTTTCGATAATATTATCTAAAATTTCTTCCTTTGGTTCTAACATTAATGAACTAACAATATTTTTAAGTTTTTCTTTTGTTATTTGTTTCATAATTTTCCTTTTATCATTTAATTGGACATCAAAATTCCATGTTATTTAAATAATTTAATTCATTTGGTAGATTATTAAGTTTTAAATAATATGAATGGAGCATTAATCTTGGCGCTATTTTACCTCCATATTTTTTATCACCATAAATTGGTTTATTTAAATATTTTAAGGTTAAACGAATTTGATGTTTACGTCCATTTAAAATTTGTGCAATTTTCTTTTTATTTTCCATATAAAACAAAGTTGTCCCTATTTTAGAATTTGCAACTGGCTTTGAACTCACTTTATTTTTTTTTAATTTGCTATCTTGATAAAAATACAAATTAATTTTGTTATTATTTGGAATAAAATCACTTAAAAATTGATACTTTTTAATGAAATATTTTTGTGCTTGATTTAAGCTTTTAATAGTTAAATAATTTTTTCCATAAATCATTATCCCACTGGTATCTTTATCCAGACGACCAACATGACTTGGAATAAAACTGTCAATTTTTTGATAGTTTAAGTATCCTAAAACTAAATTATCTAAACAATTTTCATAGCCATGCACTGCAATGCCTGTTTTTTTATTAACAACCAAAATATTTTCATCTTCATAAATTATTGAAAGTTCATTTTTATATTCAAATTTTTTATTTTCTTTCAAACTAATATTGACAATTCCATAAATGATAATATGGTCATTTTCAATTACTTTATAATTTTTTGTTGCTATGCGGCGCCCATTAACTTTAATGTCTTTTTTACGAAATAATTGCTCAATTTTGCTTAAGGGAACTTCACTTAAATATTTTTGAATCACTTTGTACAAAGTTCTTGTAGCATCATTTTTAGTTGCATAAATTTCAAACATTTAACTCCTTGTTAAAAAAATACAACCAAAGATTAATCTTCTCTTTGGCTTGTAAATAAATCAAAATCAGTTTGTTCGTTTTCAACCCCTTCAATATAATTAAAATCATTAATTTTAGGTAAATCACGCATAGTTCTTATTTTAAAATGGTCATAAAACTTATTTGTAACCCCATATAATACTGGATTTCCTGGAGTTGGCGAAATTCCAACTTCTTCAACAATACCTTTTACTAGTAAAGTATTTACCACTTGTTCTGATGATGAATTTCTAATTTTATTAATTTGACTTTTAGTGATTGGTTGCTTATAAGCAATGATTCCAGCTACCTCAATTGCTGCATTTGAAAGTCTTTGTTTTTTTACAACTGAAACCATTTTAGTGATGTAATCTTTTATTGTTTCTCGAGTAGCTAATTTATAAACTGTATCAAATACCATCACCTTTAAACCTCGATCTTCAGAATTAAAATCACGATGAAAATCATCCATAACTTTTTTTGCTTCTGAAATAGTATTTAGTGAAAAAATTTCTTTAACTTGCTCAAGTGATAATCCATCATCACCTTGAATGTATAATAAGGCTTCTAAAATTTTATTTTTCATTAAATTCACTTCCTTTTTTTATAAAAATATCACCAAATTGTTTTTTTTGAATAATAATTAATTGCTGTTGACGAGCTAAATCAAGCAAAGCAAGCAATGTAATTACAAAATGACTAATTGTAGGTTGATTAAAAACTTGTTCAAAAGTAATAATTTCATTTTCTTTTAATAATTTTTTAATAAATGGGAATTGATCAGTTGGAGTTAATTTAATGGTATCTAATTTAGTAGTTCTTAACTTTTGCGCATAAACTCTTTCAAACATTTTTCTTAAGGTAGTAATTAATTTGACTGGATTTGAATAGCCATCTAGTCTAGAATCATCTGAATCAACTAAAAAATTATCAATATTACTTGGTTTTTTAATAAAAATATCTTCGCGTTCTTTTTGATAATTTTTGAGTGTTTCTTTAATTTCTTTAAATTGTTGATACTCCACTAGTTGTTTAATTAAATTTTCTTTTTCTTGTTCAACTTCTTCAATATAATTAGGTTCTTGCAATACCATTTTAGCTTTTAATTGAATCAAAGTTGCTGCCATTAATAAATATTCACCTGCAATATCAATTTCATGTTCTTTTAAATGTCAAATAATTTTTAAATACTGAGTTGCAAGTTCTACTACATCAACTTCAAAAATACTAATTTTTTTATCTTTAACAAGTGTAAGAAGTAAATCTAAAGGTCCATCAAATTTATTAAGCTTAAAACTATAATCACTTGCATTAATTAACATTATATTTATCTATTTCCTCTTGAATTAAGTTTTTTATGCGATTTGCAATTGCTTTGCTATCTTGGCTTAAAAAATTAATTGGCTTGATTGGTTTTAAAAATGATATTGTAATTTTTAATCTTTTAGGTCTTTTCTTTTCAAAGGCTCTTGATGAATTTATAATTGCAACTGGTACAATTGGTAAATACAAATTAGCAGCAACTTTGAATGGACCACTTTTAAATTCGCCTAATTTTTCTTCTTTAATTCTAGTACCTTCAGGAAAAATAACTCCAATATTTCCATTTTGTTTAATAAATTCTCCAAATTCTTTAAGTTTTAATAAACTATCACGAAAATTTGAACGATCAAGAGTGATAGTGTCTTTTAAAAACATAATTCTTTTTAAAAGAAATTTTTTATTTAACTCTTCTTTTGCTAAAAAATTAACAATTCTATTTTTTGTTCCCTGTTCAAAAGATTGTTTTTCAAGGGCTGCAATTAAAGCAACTGCATCTATATTTGATTTATGATTTGGTGTTAAAACTAGTGGTCCATTTTTAGGAATGTTATCAAAACCTATAATCTCTAAATCAATATTGTAAATATTCAAAATTTTTTTGCTTAATTTAACAAAATAATCATTTCTAAATTGGGCCCCAAGTGATTCTGGATCTTTTTTATATTTACGATACATTGACATAATTTTTTTAACTCTAAAAAGTCAAGGAAATCAAAAAAATATTTTTTTAAAAATTGGACTAATAGTTATTTTTATCATTATTACCTCAGATTTAAATATTTTTAATTACAAATGCTACTAATAAATCATTTTCATGTGAAATTGATATATTAAAATTTTCAAATGTTCATTTATTATTTGATTTAACTAAATCAATTTTATGATAATTGCTATAACTGTTATCTGCTTTATAAATTGCCTCTTTAATAGCTCATGCTCTTGCTAAAAATAATGCTTGATCTTTACAAGTTAAATTTTGATATTCCAATAATTCTTTTTTTCCTAAAATCTTTTGAGCAAAAGTGATTTTTTTATTATGAAAACGACTAATTTGTGTTATATCAACTCCAATATTAAACATATTTTTATTATATTATAAAATGTTTAAAATATACTTATTTAAGAAAACAAAAAAACAAAAAATAGACTTTATTCTAATGTTAAAGTAATGTCAAATTTTCCAATAACATTTTTTTCTGAATTAACTTTTTGAAATAATTCATATGAAAAAAAGTATTGTTTACCTGTTTTAAATTGATGGTCCAAAATTTGAGTAAATACTTCAAATTCTTGATTTGTTCCTGTTTTAACAGAACCTGTCCCAACATGTTTTTCAAATAAATTTAAAGCGCTTTGATTTTTATCTAAAATTAAATATAAAGTTGTAGGTCCAGCAAAAATATTTATTCTTTTAGATGATATTTCAATTCGATTTGAAATGTTATATGTTGGTTCGGTAAATGTAATAATATCAAATCCATTTTCAAAAATAAATTCACCATTTGAAGTAAATTCAATGTTATTTTCCTTGCCATTTTGTAATGTGTGTGATTGAAATTTAATTTTCATATTGTTTTAACCTTTCATGTATTACATCTGATCCATATAAATATATTGCTTTAGCAAGTTCGGGTCCATGTTCAGAATTTGTGCTGGCTAGTCTTATTGGCATAAATAATTTTTTTCCTTTAACACCAATATTTTGTGATGTTGCATTTATTGCCTGTTGAATTGTTTCGATATTAAATTTTTGATTTTTTAAATTTTTAATAAATTCATTAATTATTAAAATTTGTTCTTGGTTAAAAATAATTTTTTCAATTTTTGGAAATAAATAATTATTTAATTGATTCTTTAAATCTTTTAATGTTGAACAGCTTTCTTTAAAAGTATTAATAAAAATCTCAATTCAATTTGAATTTTTATTAATTTTTAAATCAAGCATTTTTTCAATTTCTGAGAAGTTTTTTAACTTAAAATATTGTTTTGAAAATCAGTTCATTTTATCAATATCAAATTTTGAAGGAGATTTTGATAATCTTTGATAATCAAATTTTTTAATTAACTCTTGATGAAACATTATTTCTTTTGCATCTTCACTAGTTCAACCAAGAAGTGCTAAAAAATTGAAAATACCTTCAGGCATATAGCCTTCATTTTTATAATCTTCAATAAATTGCTTTAAAGTTAAATCTCTCTTGGAAAGTTTTTTTCCTTCCATATTAGTGATAATAGTTAAATGACCAAATTTAGGAGGTTCTCAACCTAAATAATTATAAATAACTAATTGTTTTGGAGTATTACCAATATGTTCCTCTCCACGTAAGACATGTGAAATTTTCATATCATAATCATCAACAACAACAGCAAAATTATATGTAGGAAACCCATCTGATTTTAAAATAACTCAGTCAGCTATTTCAGAAGAATTAAAATGAATTTCTCCTCTAACAATATCATTTCAAGATAAATTAACATTTTTAGGCATTTTTAAACGAATTGAATATTGTTTTAATTGTTCTCTTTTTAATTGTTCATCAGGAGAAATTTTTAATCAATTTTGATTGTATTTAAATGATGAAATTCCTTTTTCATCTGATTCTTTTTTTTGAAGTTCTAATTCTTCACTTGTATCATATGCTTTATATGCAAAACCCTTTTCAAGCAATCAATTAACAACTTCATAATAGCGAGATAATTTTTCAGATTGACGATATTTTCCGTACTTTAAATTAGGTTTTAAAGGGCTTTCATCAGGAATTATTCCAAGTCATTCTAAATTTTCAAGTTGTGATTTTTCGCCATTTTCAACATTTCTTTTTACATCAGTATCTTCTAAACGAAATATAAATTCTCCATTAAAATGTTTAGCAAAAAGATAATTAAACAATGCTGTTCTTGCTCCTCCAATATGTAAATATCCTGTTGGACTTGGTGCATATCTTGTTCTAATTTTATTCATTTTTATTGTTATCCTTATAAAAAATTATTTAAATTATAATACAGTTAATATTTTTTATAAAAGTATTATAATATAAATACAAAAATAATGCATCGTTAGCTCAGTTGGCAGAGCAACTGGCTCTTAACCAGTGGGTCACAGGTTCGAACCCTGTACGATGTACCATATGCAAAGCGCCAACCCTTAGGGGTTTTTATTTATTTTATTTTAAAAAAGGAGGATATATTGTTATTTTTAGATCATGATAGTAAAAATGAAAAATGCAATGAATCTTGTAAGATTATAAAAAAACAAAATACAATTTACAAAAAAACAAGAATGTCTAATTTTGGATTAAAATTAAATTATTTTTATTCTCAATTACCAACATGAAAGTTAATTTCAATTACATTTATAACAGCAGTTGTTTTTGGAATTATTAGTGTTTTTTTTGTTAAAAATGTTGGAATTTATAATTTTGGATTAGCGGCTTTTGGTCAAGCATTTGCACGTTTAATTGTTGTAAATACTGTTGGGGTTATTTCAAATGAATTAAATAACGCCATTGATCAAGCTGTGTTTTGAATTGCTTATATTATTTTAAGCATTCCGATTTTTATTTTTGGATACAAAAAAATTGGAAAATTATTCGGTCACTTAACAGTGGTTTTTTTATTTGTATCTTCTAGCATTTCTTTTCTTATTGGTTTTATTCCTGGTGCTAACAATATATATATTATTGGAAATTTTGGAAATCAAGAAATTAAAAATTTACTAATTAGCATGCAAAATAATACAACTAGTTTAGAAATTAAACAACAAATTATTTCTTTATCTAATTTAACACAATTAATTCCTCTTTCTTGAAATGATGGAGGAAATACATTAGCTTTAATTTTAATAGCTATTGTTTATGGGGTAATTTTAGCTTGAATTTTTGCCTTAATTCAAATTATTGGTGGAACTGCTGGAGTAACTGGGATTATTGGAGAATGATATTCAAATACAAAACACAAATCATTTGGAACTATTTCTGGAAATTTAAATATTATTATTATTTTTATTTCAGTTGCTATTGGTTCATGACTGCCAGGTTCTATTTTAATTCAAAAAATTGTGAATTTAGCCAATCAAATAGGATTTGATAATAACAATGAAACATTAGAAATATTACAAAGACAAAAATGAAGTTTTGAATTTTATTTATCTCCTAATTTTGTAGCAACAATTTTAACAAATGTTGCTTATATATTGGTTCTAAATAAAATTTATCCTAAATTTAAATTAGTAAAAATTGAAGTTTATTCAAAAAAATACACCGAACTTGAACACGCTATTATTGAAGATCGAAAAATGGTAATTACTTTAACTTCATTTATGGCGAAAACTGGAAAAGAAGAAAAAGATATTAATATTTTAAAATCTATTACTTTATTCAGACAAGTTCCACGAATTTTAAAGAAAATTCATAAAATTGATCCAGAAGCACTAACTGTTGTTTCTGATGTTCAAAGTATTGATGGCTACATTTATCTTCCAAATGAAAAATTTTAAATTTCCATTCTACTAAAAAGGATTGTTGTGTTTATGAAAAAAATCATTTTTTTTATTTTTTATTTTTTCTCAGTAACAATACTAACTTCTTGTTCAATAAATCAGGAAATTAAAAATAATTCTGAAAAATACAATAATAATGCAAGAGAAAATTGAGAAAAAAATGTTGCTGCATTTACATTAAAACTAGACAATCATTTAATTTCTAGTTTTAATGGAACAATTATAAAAGAAAATGGTACTGATTTTTTAGTTTTAACTAGTGCTCATGTTCTAAAACCTAATTTAAACAAAAAAATTGAAATATTTATAAATTTTTTAAATAATACAACCAGCAACAATAATAAAAAAAATTTAAAGGGACATAAAATTATTATTGAAGAAATTTATAGAGACAATAAAAATGATTTATTGCTTTTTAAATTTAAAAAAATAAATCATAACATTTATAAAAATTTTGAAATTAACTATTTTACCAATGAATATGATATTTACTTTTTTGCTGGATATAGATTAATTCTAACTGACAATAATTTTTCTTTTAAACAAGATAATTTATCTAAATTAGTTTCAGTAAGTAATACAGTTCAAAATATTTTTTATGACACTCAACATATTTTTATACTTGAGAATAACAATTTTTCTGATGGTAATTCTGGATCTCCACTGTTTAATGGAGATAAGATTATAGGAATTTATAGAGGCAAAAAAATATTCCAAAACAAATTAAGAAGTTTTTTTGTTTATTTTACAAATAATATTTTTAATAAATTAAATGAATTTATTAAAAATTTTTAAAATAAATTTATATTATTTAATAAAAAATATAACAATATTAAACTGCTCAGTTGATCTTATATATATATATATATATTGTGTATTAATAAACTCAATAACTAAAAAATAAATTAGTTAATTTAAATTACATTAGATAAATGTTTAAATCATAGAGCAATATAATTATTTGATTTTTTGATCTAGATCCAAAAACTATATTTTTTAATTTAAAAATTATCAAATAATATTTTAAAAATTTTAACTGAAAATTTATGAAAAATTTTTTTAAAAAAATAACTTTATAATGTTTCTCAGCAAAAATCAATATAATATTAATGAATGTAAAAAGAAAGAAGGTTTTTGAGATGAAAAAAAATATAAATTTGTTTTCTTTGCTGGGTGAGTTCCATTAAGTGCTGCTGTGCTTAGTCAAGTTTCTTTTGTTACGAATATTTCTAACCAAGCTGTTAAGTCTATTAATTCTAAGAACATTGAATTAAGTCAAACTGAAATATTAAAAGAAAAAATTTTAGAACAAACTTCTTTATCATTTCAAGGAAAAGAAGATACTAAGGAATTAAAAAAATTATTAAAAGAGTATTATATTAATTTTAATAATTCATCAATGTCAAATCAAAAAATTGATTATGATAAACTTGCAAAAAGCTTAATTGATAGCGCTAAATCTAATTTTAATAATAAAAAAGAATTAGAGCAAGCATGATATCATTGATTTCAAATGGCTTTTTGATGAGGAGTATATTGAGCAACCGAAATTGTCTCTATAATATTGCATGAAATTAATTCAATTATTAATTTTGCCAATGACATAATTGTATCATATGATGAATATGTTTCTTATCAAAAAAACACACAATATGATACTTATATTAGAGCTTTAAAAGTTTTTGAATTATATGTAAAAAATAATTATAATGTTAAATTAGTTGATATAAACTACCTTATTGCTGAAGAATTAGGATCATTACTAAAAGAAATTCTTTTAAGATCATCTATTGTTCTTGCTAAGGAGGTTTCTAATGCAATAATTAAATTATTGGATAGTGCTAAATTTTCTGCTCTTACTAAATATTATTACTATAAAGATTTATATAATAATTATTAGATCAATATATTATTAAAAAGGAGTATTAAAATGAAACAGAAAAACATTATAAAATTAGATATTGAATCACTAAAAAAATTAGTATTTGTAAAATATTCAAATTATTTTATAGCTCTTTTTTCAGGATTGTTTTATATTTTATTTGGTTTAACAGCTATTTTATTTATCATTAATAAAATTCCTGAGTTTCGTGATGTTCATTCTCTTAACATTGGATTTGCTCTTTACATATTTTTAATTATTTGAATTTCACTATTATTTAAAAATAATAAATATATTAAATTGGTTTTAAACAATATTTATAAAATAAATAACATAAGTATTAAAAATAATATTAATTGATTAATATATCTTTTAATGGGTCCATTTTCAGTTATTAAAATAAATAAAATTATAAAAATAATTGAAAAAGAAACAAATATTAAAATTAGCTTTTTAAACTTTCAAAACATTGTTTACTCTCAAAATTTAAAACTAAAAAATGATACTTTTGGTAAATTTGTTTTTGATTGAATAATAGTATTTATTTTTTCAGTACTTCCAATTATTATTGTTGTAACATTATCTCAATTATTAGTATTTGAAAATTTTGAGTCATTTAAAACTGCTGGAATTAAAGAAAAAATTCTTCTTCCACTTTTTTGAATTTTATTATTTTTACCTATGGTTGTGTTGCCTTTTTTCATTAATTTTATTTCTAAATATTTTATTTTTATTGAAAATAAAATATTACAAAAAATATTTCTATATGGAATATTAATCCCATTTTTACCTTTAGTGATAATTCTTTTAGAAATAATAAAATCTTATAAAAGAGGTTTTAATCATGCGTAATTTACAAAATTTTTTCAAAGAAAAATATAATACAATTTTAGTTTCAAATATAACACTATTAATTTTAACAACAATTAAATTAATTATCATTTTTTCTGTTTTTGTTATATTTTCTGTATATACAAATGAAATAAAAAGAATAACTAGAGAAGATATTTTCAGTAATGCCTTATCAATTAAAGTTATATCATTACTTTTAACATGATTTATTTTGGTGATTTTTACATTTAAAATAAAAATATTTAACTTAATAATTGTAGGTAAAAATAATCAAAATATTGATGACTTAATTAAAAAAATTTATAACTTTCAAATTTTAAGTTTATTTTTCACATTTTATTCACAAATTGTAATAATTTATAGATTAATATCTTGAAAAAATAAATTCAATAAAAACCTTAATGATCTAAATCCAAGTTCTTATATAATCAACTAATCCATTAATTTGTTGATATAAATAAAATAAAAAAAATCTAATTAGTAAATTAAATTTTAATAATTCATTACTAATTAGATTTTTTATTATTAACTATTCAACAATATGTTCAGTGATTTTAGTGTTTTCCACAACGATAAATTTATCACCTTTTTGAGCGCTAAATGGCGCTAAAACTTCAACTGCATTATCATGAGAAATCTTTATTTTTTCAGCCATTTCTTTTGAATTAAGAGACACAAAAACTCCTGAATAAATTCCAAAGCCATTAATTAATTTTTCATCTTTAACAACACCAACCACTGTTGAATTTGGTCTGAATTTTGCTATTTGTTTAATCAATTGTCCTGTTCTAGAAAGCACTACAATAAATTTATATTCTCCTGATTTTGTACGATTTGCTGTAGAATAAGCAATTAAAGTACGAATGTCATTTGAATCTGAATTTTTTAAATTCAAATCAAGTTGCACATCATAGTATTGTTTTGAATAAAATTCTTTTTCTGCTTTTCTGCTAATTTCAGTCATTGTTTTAACAGCTTCCACTGGAAAAGAACCATTAGCACTTTCTCCTGAAAGCATTGTTGAGTCAGCTCCTAACTCAACTGCAAAATAAACATCAGTTACTTCCGCTCTTGTTGGATGTGGAGAATTCTCCATTGAATCAAGCATTTGAGTTGCCACAATTACTGGTTTACCTGCTTCACGACATTTTCTGATCATTCTCTTTTGATAATAAGGAACATCATAATAAGGTATTTCTAGTCCTAAATCCCCACGAGCTACCATAATTCCATCTGATGCTTCAATAATTTCATCAATATTTTTTATTCCTAAGTGAGACTCTATTTTTGAAATAATTTGAATGTGTGAACCACCATTAGAATTAAGTAATTCTCTTAATTCTTGAACATTTTTAGCCGAATTTACAAATGATGCTGCAATATAGTTAACCCCTGCTTTAATTCCAAAAAGAATGTCATTTTTATCTTTATCAGCTAAAAATGGTAAACTAAAATCAACTCCTGGTAAATTAATTCTTTTGTTTGTTTTTAATTTATGAGTGTTTTCTGCTTTAACTTTTACATATCCTTTTCCAATTTCTTCAACAACTGTTGATAATTTACCATCATCTAAAAGAACTTGATTTCCCATAACTAAATCTTGTGACATGTCATAACTTACTGAAATTTCAATGTCAGTTCCTTGCAATGTTTTAAATTTATCCTCAGTTGAATAAATAGTAATCATAGTTCCTGCTTTAATTGTTTGAGCACCATCTTTCATTGCTCCAACTCTAATTTCAGGACCTTTTGTATCAAGCATTAATGAAATCGGAATTTTTAAGTCTTTAGAAACTTTTTTTGCTATAACAAATTTATTTAATTGTTCTTCATGATCTCCATGTGAAAAATTAGCTCTAATACAAGTTACCCCATTTTCAACAAGTGCTCTTAGTGTATCATAATTATCACTAGATGGTCCAATTGTAGCAATAATTTTTGTTCTTTTTTTAATATTCATTGCACTCCTTTTTATTAATTATTTTAATTTTATCAATTTCCTAAAAAAATAATAAACTTTAACAATAAAAAACACAAACATAAGTTATTTTATTTGTTTGTGTTTTTTTATTTTAAAAC
This sequence comes from Mycoplasmopsis cricetuli ATCC 35279, assembly GCF_000526955.1. Classification (GTDB taxonomy): domain Bacteria; phylum Bacillota_I; class Bacilli_A; order Mycoplasmatales; family Metamycoplasmataceae; genus Mycoplasmopsis; species Mycoplasmopsis cricetuli. Next base: position 43,923 of record NZ_JAHB01000001.1, read on the forward strand.
TATTAACTAGTTTGCTTAAATGAAAATTTGTTAAGTTTAATTTTTCCTGAATATTCCACTAATCCACTAATATTGTTTGTAATTAAATATTTAAAAATATAATTTTGTTGATCTTCTTGAATGTCCTCAATCATTTTATAACTATATCCTTGTGGAATGTTTTCAAGACCAAGTAAATTAAATCTCTGCAAATTTTTGTTAAATGTTTTTTTAAAATCATCAAAGGTTAAATTATTTAAATTTTTTATATTTGATTGATTAAAAGAAATCTTACTACTATAATTTGTTTTAAAATCAAAATATTGTTTTAAAGATAAAAATTTAATAGGGGTTTTTACATAAAAATTTTCTTGATCTAAAATAGTTGTTGCATTAAGATTTTCCTTGCTTGCATTGTTAGCAACTGCACTTAACACTGGTGTGATTTCAAATTGATAGTCATCTTTAAAAATTAGTGTAGTTTTTAAAAAATTAAGTGTGCTAGTAGGTGAAGAATTAAAATTTAAAATTTTACTATTAATTTCACCTTTTTTAAGGCTATCTGCTTGAGTGTACTGATTTTTGAAATCATCAAATGATTCAAAATCTGCAAATGAACTAATATTAAATGACAAATCACTTAAAAACATATATTTTTTATAATTTTCTGGAGTTATTTTCTGGAATCCATCTAATTCATAAATTTGTTCAATATTTTCTTTTTTATCCACTGATCCACGAGTTATTAAATTAACTTTGATTAATAACTTCCCATTAACATCATCAGCATAAGATGAAAAACTTAAATCATAAGTATCATTAAAAAAATTTAAAAGTGTACCATCTGCTTTGGTTAAAGTAAAAAATTTTTCTTGATTAATTTTATTTTGATCAAATATTTTTTTAAAAATAAATTGATCACGAAGAAGAGCGCTAGTAAATTTAGAATTTAAAATAGAATTGTTGCTCGCATATTGAGAAGCAAATTTTTTTGCAGCAATTTCTTCACCTTTTTTAGTAAAACTTAAAAAAAATTGGTCAAAATGATTAGTTTTTTGTTTATTTTTATTTGCCTGAGCTAATCCAATACTTAATCCAACAATTGTAATTGTTTCAGTAATTGCAATAATTGGAATAATTATTTTCCGAATGTCATTTCACCTACTCTTAAATTTAAAATTAATATTTTTAATCATTTGAGCTCCTTAATAAAATATTATCAATAAATTTTCTTAATTCAATTAATCCTGTTTTACTTTCACTTGAAACAAAATGAGTATTTTTAAATTGAAATAATTCAGATCATTGTTTATTTTGTTTTAATAATTTAGTTTTATCTGATTGTTTTAATTTATCAATTTTAGTGTAAACAACTGAAAATTTTACTTTATTTTGCTTTAAAAATTCAATTATTTTAAAATCAATTTCAGTAAAACCTCTTCGTGAATCAATTAATAAAAATAAATTTAGTAAATTTTTACGATTAACAAGATATTCTTCAATCATTATAAGCATTTTTTGTTTTTGCTGGTGAGATAATTTAGCATACCCATAACCAGGTAAATCAACATAAACCATGTTAAATTCATTTTCAAAAAAATTAATGAATTGAGTTCTTCCTGGTGTTTTAGAAACTCTTGCTAGTTTTGAATTATTTGTTAAAACATTAATTAAACTGCTCTTGCCAACATTTGATCTACCTCAAAAAGCTACCTCAAAATTATTATGCATATATCAATTTGTTTTATTTGTTGAAGACTGAATAAATTTAAACATGTTATTTATTAAGTCTTTTTTTATGTCGCATCAAGGTTGATGAATAATTAATATGTTGATAATTAGGCATAATTAAAATAGTTTCTAAATTTTTATTTAAATGTTTATTTCCAGCTGCTAGTTCAATTTCATAATTGTAATCCAAAATATTGCGTGCACTTCTAATGATAAAATTTGCTTTTAGTTTTCTAGCAACTAAAGCAGTTAATTCATTTTCATTAATTAAAATTTCAATATTTTTAAACTGTTTAGTTTTTTCTTTGACTAATTGATAACGAATCTGAATATCATTTTGGTGCAATTTATCTGGATTTACTGAAACAATAACATAAATTTTATCAAATAAATTCAAAGCTTTTTTTAAAATTTCAATATGCCCTTTGTGAATTGGATCAAATGATCCTGGATAAATTGCTATTTTAGACTTCATATAATTTTAAAGCATCGCGAGCAATTAAAAGTTCTTCATTAGTTCTAATTACATAAACTGGAATATCACTATCTAAAGCTGAAATTAGCTGATAATCACCAATCTTACCTTCATTAATTTCTTTATTTAATTTAATATTTTTAAAAAAGAGTTTGCTTATTACTTTTTCTCTAATAATAAAAGCATTTTCTCCAATTCCGGCAGTAAATACAATTGCATCAATTTTTCCACCAACTTTATTAAAATACATTGATGTATAATCTGCAATTTTTTGTGAGTATAAATCAATGGCAAATTCTGCATCTTTATTTCCTTGTTTTGCTTTTTCAGTAATATCACGCATATCAGATGAAATTCCTGAAACTCCTAAAAGACCACTTTCTTTATTTAATACATTGGTAAACTCAGAAATAGTCATATTATTTTGTTTCATAACAAATTCATGAATTGAAGGATCAATATCACCTGAACGAGTTCCCATCATAATTCCTGCAAGTGGAGTAAGTCCCATTGAAGTGTCAAAAGATTTTGAATTTTTAACTGCACAAAGTGATGCCCCATTTCCTATGTGCAAATTAATAAATGTAACTTTATCTTGGTTTAATATTTCTTGTAATTTTTCAGTAATAAAACGATGACTAATTCCATGAGCTCCATAACGACGAATTTTGTATTTTTCAGTTAATTCTCTTGAAATCGGATAAGTATAATTAACTTTATCAATTGTAGTATGAAAAGCTGTGTCAAAATTGGCGCTTAATCTAGCATTAGGAAAAACTTTTTTAAATCCTTTCATTGCTTGTACAGCACCAGGATTGTGCAAAGGTGCATAAATTGAACATTTATCAATAATTTCAATTGCTTTATCATCAATTTTTGATGATGATTTAAAAAATTCTCCTCCTTGCACAACTCTAAAACCAATGTATTCTATCTCAGATTTATCTTTAATTAAATTAATTTCTTGCATTAGCTTATAAACTTCTTCAACAGCTTGTTCATGATTTAACATCACTACATTTTTTTCATATTTTTGTTCAGTTTTAATTGTAATGTTTCCTTGAGGAAGAGTAATTCTTTCTGCTAGTCCAGTTGCAACTACCTTTAAGGTATCTTTTTCAAACAAGCTCATTTTAATTGAACTACTTCCAGCATTAATAACTAAAATTTTATTCATTTTTTTCCTTTATTTTTAATTATTTTAATTTTAATCTAAAAAAATTATTCATTTTCACTTTGAAGTGCAGTGATTAAAACAGTGTTTACAACATCATTAACTGTTGAACCTCTTGAAAGATCATTAACTGCCTTTTTAGTTCCAACTACTATAGGACCAATTGCTCCAAAGTCTGCAAATCTTTGCATAATTTTATATCCAATATTTCCTGCATTTAAATCAGGAAAAATTAAAACATTTGCTGGTTCATTAAAACTTTCGCTTTTGTATTTTAACTTTCTAATGTCTAAATTAATTGCGGCATCTAGCTGAACTTCACCAATAGCTTTTGTTAATTTAGTTTTTTCATTAAATAAATCTGTTGCATTCTTTACAAGTTCACTTTCAGGTGTTTTAGCAGAAAAACTAGTTGAAAATGATAAAAATGCAACTTTTGGATCAATTCCCATTTGATTAGTAAAATTTTGAGCATTAAGTCCAATTTCAGCTAATTGCATTTCAGTTGGTTTAACATTAACTGAAATATCTGAAAAAATAATTGTTTGATCTTTTTTATGCATTATCATAGCTGAAGAAATTGTTTTAATTCCTTCTTTTGTTCCAATTGCTTTAAAAGCTGCTCGCAAAATATCTGCAGTTGGATATAACAATCCTCCAACAACTCCATCGGCCATTCCCATTACAACTAACATCATAGCATAAAATGGACGAGTAGCTAAAGCTTTGCTTGCTTGTTCTAAAGTTTCTTTGCCTTTTCGAATTTCTAAATATTTGTCAATAAATTGCTTAGTCTTTGCCTGATCTTTAAAAATATTGATAAATTCAAGTCCTTCAATTTTATCTTCATCTTTTTCAACAAGTAAAATTGGTTTAATATTGGTATATTTTTTCAATTCCTTTGCTGCTTGAATCATTCTTTGATCATCACCATCAATTAATATAATTGTTTTGGTATTTTTTAATTGAAGCACTTTATTTTGTAATAATGTTTCAAAATTCATTATATCTCCTATATAAATAAAAATAATAATTGTTTATATTTTATATTTTTATAAAAAATATAGTAAAAAAATAATAATATAGAGATATTTAAAATTTTTTTAAATAAAGATTTGCTAAAATAAATAAAAATACAGAGTAAAAACAAAAAACTTTTTAATATAAAATCTATCAAGGAGAAAAAATTAGCTTTAAAAAAACTAATTAAAAAACATGAAATACACCAAAAATGACACTACTATTACTCAAGAAATTGTTGAATATTTACTTGGTTTAATTAAGTCTAAAAAAATTCCTCCAAACAAAATTATGCCTTCTGAACATGCATTAATGAATCATTTTAATTGCTCTCGTGGAGTTGTTGTAAGTGCTTATAATAAATTAGCAGCATTAGGAGCAACTTACTCAATTAATAAAAGAGGACATTTTGTTGCTGAAAATTTTCATAATTTAATTAAGCCTTTATCTTTTTTGTTAAAATGTGATAAACAACAAGGAATAAAAATTAATAATTTAGCAACTGATCCAGATTGATTTGAAAAGAAAAATATAATTTTTATTTCAGGGTATACAACATATGAAAAAGAATATTTTAAAGAAAAAAGAAAAATTGCTCAATCAACTATTTATGTAACAAATAAACTTTTTCAAGTAATTGAAAAACTTGATTTATCAAAATCTATTGTTGATGAGTTAGTAAAAAATAAAATGCTAAACAACATTATATATTCTCTTGAATATGAAGATGTAAATTACTTCGGGGTAACAAAATTAGTTGTGATTACTTTTCATGGTTATGATGCTGATAGCATTTCAATTGCAGGAAAAATGTATATTAATCCTGATGACTTTAGATTTTTTCATCAAGAATTTGCCTCAATACATAAAATTGGATAATTTAACTAAATAAAACTTAAAATGTTTTGAATTCATATATAAATATTTTGACTATTATTGACTATTATTTCTTATTTATATATAATCTATATAATTGATTTTGTTTAACAACAATTTTATATAAAAGGATATTTGATGAAAAATTCATTTAAAGATAATTTAAAAATTTCTCAATTTTATTTTCAAAATATTTTTCGAAAAAAAATATTTTTAATTACATTTCTAGTTGTTTATATACTTATTTTAACATGTGCAATTACAACAATATTAATTTTAAAAAATAAATCAAAAAATAATCCTAATTATAATATTGATTTTGGAACTATTGCGGCAACATTTATTTCTTTTTTGGATATTATTTTTATTATTTGAACTTTGCTTACCACATCTAAATTGTTTTATTCAACTAAAAGTTCTAACAATGAAATTATGTTAATTTCTAGATCTTTTTTAAGAAAAAATCTTATTATAAATAAATTTTTTGTTTTTTTTATTTTGGGGGTTTTTTATTCAATATTCACATATGTCTTTAAAATATTTATTTTTTTAACAGTAAAAAATGATTTGCAACATTATCAATATTGATATTATTTAAGTTTTTTGATTAATTTTTTGATTTATTTCTTTTTTGGATCTTTTTTTATGTTATTAAAACTAAAATGATCAACAAAAATATCCTTTAGTATTTTAATATTTTTAACATTATTACCACAACCATTATATTCTGTGGTATCATTAATTCCAACTAAAATTTCTTCATTTTACGAGGATATTAAAAGTTTTAATAAAAGGGAATGACTTTTATCTGAAAATATATTAAAAATTAATGAAAATAAAAAAATTAGCCTTGAAATTGTCCCTAATGATACAAAAACAGAAAAAAATGTTTTTTCAAAACAAGAAGAAAACAGAATTTTTTCTGCTGGAAATAATTTTTATTTATTGAGTTTTTTAATAAAATTTTTAAACCCTATTCCTTGACTTTTGTTTTCAGTGCAGATTGATAGATATTCTAATTTTTTAAATAATGTTGATCCTAATGATTCTTTTAATCCTAATCAAATTAATTGACAAAATTACCCAAATGATTTTTTTTACTTAAAGAAAATTAATAAAAAGAAAATATTAAAAGGTCCAGATTTTGAAAAAAATTACTATAGTCTAGATGAAGTTTTTGAAAAACTAAGGATAAATGATTTTGAAAAATTTAAAAAATTTTGAGAAGAGTTTATAAATAATAGCAAAAATAATGAATCTTCTAATTTTGAAAACATAAAAAATAATTTTGTAAATCATCTTGAAAAAAATAATTTTTCAAAAATTTTAGAAGATAAAAATCTTTTTGTAGAAATTTTGATTTTTTTATATAGAAATTACCCGGAAAGCAATTTTATTAAAACATTTATAAGTGGTATATTAGATAATAATAATGAAATTGATTTAAATGGAAAAAAAATAAATATTTCAGAACTTGATAATAATAACTCAAAAAAAATTAAAATATTTAGATCTGTTAATGAATTTTTTATATATAAGGAATCAAGTATTAATATAAATCATGTATTAATAATATTTATTATATCTCTAAGTTTTTTCTTTACCATTGCAACATATTTTATATACATAAAAAAAGATTATTTTTAAATAATAGTTTAGTAGTAAGTTAAATTTATAATTAAAAAATTTATGATAGTATTTAAATTATAGAAATAAAGAGAAACATAATTATTTGTTTTTTGAGCCAGCTCCAAGAGCTGGATTTTTTATAGTTTTTTGTGTATTTTTCATTTTATTTTTAATATCTAATATATTACTCTTACTTAAATAAATTAAAAAAAAAAAAAATTACAAAATGATAATTTAAAATTAAGAAATATTTGTTTATTTAAGTAAATTTTATAAACTAAAAATAACAATTAAAAAATTAAATTAGTCAATAAATTTGCAGCAAATCTAATTATTTAATATTAATTATTTAATAAAAACTAAAATTACTATATAATACTAAACACATTAAAAAATGTCAAGTAAAAGTACTTGACAGTAAAAAGGAGGACATATGGTAAAAATTAGACTTAGACGTATGGGAAGTAAATTCAAACCTATTTATAAAATTGTAGTAGCTGATGCGCGTGCACCTCGTGATGGAAAATTTATTGAAGCTTTAGGACATTACAACCCATCTACTAAAGAACTTGTTTTAGATAAAAAAGCAGTAGATACATGAATCTTAAAAGGAGCAAAACCTACAACAACTGTTTCAAACTTATTTAAAAGTTACAACAAAACTCAACAATCAATTCAAAAATAGATAAATAATTTCAAAATGAAAATTAACTTTTTAACAATATTTCCTAATTATTTTGACGCTTTCACAAATGAAAGTATTATTAATAAGGCAATTGAAAAAAAAATAGTTAGCTTTAATGTGATTGATTTTAGAAATTTTAGTAAATCCAAACACAAAAAAGTTGATGATGAAATTTATGGTGGTGGACATGGATTATTGCTTCAAATCGAACCAATTGATTTAGCTCTTGATTCATTACAAAATCGTGGTGGTTATAAAATTTTAGTATCTCCTCAAGGAAAAGTCTTTAATCAAAAAATTGCTCAAGAATTATCAAAACATAAAGAAATTACATTTATTTGTGGTCGCTATGAAGGTTTTGATGAAAGAATTGTTAGTTTGGTTGATATTGAACTTTCAATTGGAGACTACGTTTTAACTGGAGGAGAGCTTCCTGCTATGGTTATGGCAGATTCAATTATTCGTTTAATTGATGGGGTAATAAAAACTGAATCTCACCAATTTGATTCTTTTCAAGGAACTGGTTTGCTTGATTATCCTCAATACACCAGACCAAGGGAATACAAAGGAATGAAAGTTCCTGAAGTGTTATTTAGTGGACATCATAAAGAAATACAAAAATGAAAATATCAGGCACAGCTTAATAAAACAAAGCAAAATCGCCCAGATATTATTGAAAGGATTAAAAATGAGAAATAAATTATTAGAACTTGTTGAAGAATCTCAATTACGTTCAGATATTCCTGCATTTCAAACTGGAGACAATGTAAGAGTTCATGTTCGTATTCGTGAAGGCGAAAAAGAGCGTATCCAAGTTTTTGAGGGACTTGTAATTTCTAAAAAAGAATCTGGAACAAGAGAAACTTTCACTGTAAGAAAAATTTCATATGGAATAGGTGTTGAAAGAACTTTTCCTGTTAACTCTCCACTTATTGCTCACATTGAAGTTATTCGTTCAAATAAAGTTAGAAGAAAAAGACTTTACTTTATGAGAAGTCGTACTGGAAAAAGTGCTCGTCTTAAAGAAATCAAAAGAAAATAAATATGTCCTAAATCACCACTATGGTGATTTTTTATTTATGTTATAATATTAAAGCCGTTAAAACAATAACCCACTAACCTGGTCAGGACAGAAATGGAGCAGCCACATGAGGAAGTGTTGTGTTTAGCGGTCTTTTTTTTTGCTTAGAATAATTGCAACTAATATTTAATAAAAAATAAATTAAAAGTAAAATATAAATAAGGTAATTTATGTCAAAAATAATCAATCAAGAAAAATTTGTATGCTTAAATGAAAGTGATTTAATCAGTTTAATTGATCAATATTTTAATAAAATAAAACAATATAAAATTGTTTTGCTTGAAGGTGATCTTGGATCAGGGAAAACCACTTTTGTTCGTTATTTAGCTAAAAAATTAAACATTAAAGAAAATATCACTAGTCCAAGTTTTTCTTATATGAAAATTTATAATGGGTTAGTACATATTGATCTTTACAATTTCAAAGGTGAACTAGATGAGTTTGAAGATTATTTTGAAGATAATATTGTTGCAATTGAGTGAGCTAATTTAAAAACCTTAAGTTTTTCACAATATTTATTAATTAAAGCTTCAATGAAAAATGATTTACATTTTTTTGAAATTATGGAGATTAAATAATGATAATATTTTTAGATACTACTGCAAGCGATTTTATTATGATTTTATTAGATCAAAATTTTAAAGTAATTGATAGTATATACCTGCAAAATTACAAAAAAAAAGTTGAATTAATTACTAGTCAATTTGATTTTATTTTACAAAAAAATAATTTACAAGTTGATGAAATTAAACAATTTTATATCAATAAGGGTCCAGGTTTTTTTACTGGAGTTCGAAGCTCATTAGTTTTTGTTCGAACAATTGCTTTGTGAAATCAAATTCCAATTTACACTACTAATTCTTTTTTAATTTTACAAAAACAAAAAACTCAGAATGAGTATTTTATTCAAGCGAATAAATTTAAAAAATATCATATTACTAATGATAATTTGATTAAAAATAATTATTTTAACTTAAAAGATAAAATAGCTATAGTGGAAAATAATTTAGATGCCAATTTAATTAACTATCAAGATTTAATTGATAATTTTGTTAAGTATAAAAACATTTTTTACTTAGAAGAAACAATGAAAATAGAACCTTTATATATTAGTAAACCTCAAATTGGAGGGCAATAAAATGAAAATTTTAGGCATTGAAACCTCACATGATGATACTTCAATTGCAGTTTTAGAAAATGGAAAAGTTTTAGATATGTGAACAATTTCACAAATTGATTTATTTAAACAATTTGGTGGAACCATTCCTGAACTTGCTTCACGAGAACATGTTAAAAATATTGCCATTATTCAGAAATTGCTGCTTGAAAAATATTCTAAAAATGATTTTGATTATGTTGCTTACACAAAAGAACCTGGACTTATTGGTACATTGCAAATTGGTTATTTATTTGCTTTTGCAACTGCTAAAGTTTTAAAGGTTCCACTAATTCCAATTAATCATTTAGATGGGCACTTTTTTTCAGCTACATTAACTAATAAAATTGATTTTCCAGCTCTTTGTTTGCTTGTTTCAGGTGGGCATACTCAATTAATTTATGCTAAAAATTACAATCAAATTGAAATTATTGGTGAAACTTTAGATGATGCAGTTGGAGAAGCTTTTGATAAAATATCTTCTCGTTTAAATTTAGGATTTCCTGGTGGTCCTTTAATTGATAAATATTCACAAAATTATAAAGGTAACTTAATTAAATTTACAATTCCTAAAACTGAAAAAATTTTTGATTTTTCTTTTAGTGGAATAAAAACTCAAGTTTTAAACTATGTAAATACTAAAAAATTAAAACATGAAAAATATGATCCCATCGAAGTTGCTGTAAGTTTTCAAAATACAGCTATTGAATATTTAATTAATAAGACTAAATTAGCTTTGCAAACATATTCAGTTAAAACTTTAGTTTTAGGAGGTGGCGTTTCGGCTAACTCACAACTAAGAAAAGAATTTGTTAAACTACACTTTAATACAATTATTCCATCTCTTAAATATGCAACTGATAATGGAGCAATGATAGCTCAAAGTGCTTATTTAAAATTAAACAATAAATTAAAAGAAAACACACAAAAATAAAATGTGTGTTTTATTGTTTAATTTTTTCTTCAATTAATTTTAAAATTTCTTTTGGTTGTTCAAAAATAATTGCATGCCCTGTTTGTTTGAGTAAAATAACCGGAATTTGATATTTTTCTTGAACTGATAGAATTTCTTCTTTGGTTGTATACAAATCATTTTCACCAGAAATAATAGTAATATTTTGTTTTTGAAAATAAAGTCTAGCTAAATTGTTACTTAAATAATTTTCGTTTAAAATATTAAATTCAACTAAATAAAAAAATTTATTATAAACATTTTGAAATTGATTTGCTCTTTTTGAACAAGTAAATGATGCAATTTTAGAAATTCTTTCAGTTAGTATTGCAAATAAACTTTCATATGAATTAATACATTGATTTACAGTTAGTGGTAATAATTTTTCTTTTAAACTTTTAGTGTCTTTGTATTTTAGTAAAAATTCATTAATTGGTGACAATAAAATAGTGTGTTTAATTGATTTAATATCATTTAAAAATAAAGCGCTTGCTCCGCCCAAAGAATGTCCCACTACAATAATATTTTTTTCATGTTGTAAAATTGTATTTACAAATTCACTTGCGACTTTAAAATATTGTTCTAAATTGATCTGATTGTTTTTAAACTCACTTAATCCACAACCAGGGAAATCAATTGCTGCAAAACGAAAATTTCTATTTAACTTTAAAATGGGATTGAATGTGCTTAAACTATCATTAAAACCATGAAAAAACAACACTAATGGCGTATTTGTATTCTCATTTTCATAAACGTAATGAATTTTAAGATTTTTTCAATAAAAAAAGCTCATGCTATCCAAAAACTAATGTTAAAATTTCTTCTTTTTCTATTCCACCAAAGTATAAATTTAAATCAATTTGATCTAAAACTTTTGCAAATGCTTCTTTTTTATACTCAATATTTTTAAATAATTCAATAACATCATTTAAATCCTTTTTACTTAAAAAATCCCCTTCAAAAGCAATTTCTTTAATTTTGTTATGTTCAATATTTAATTTAACCTTCAAAATCCCATTTGGATATTTAATTACATTTTGAACATTAAATATTGGATTTGTTCCATAAATTCACTGTTCAGAAGCTCTATATGAAATTAATTTATCTAATTCTGGTTGATATTTTCTAGTATCAATTTCTTCATATTTGGCCCCATGATGTTCAACAAAATATTTAACTAAACCACTAATAAATTCTTCAACAGTTAAAGAATAATTAAGTTCTTTTGCGATGTTAGTTACTCTTTGGCGAACTGACTGAATTCCTTTTGATTGAATTTTTAACTTTGAAGGATTTAAAGCATTAACTAATTTAGTTAAATCAACATCAAAAAGCAATGTACCATGAGAGACAATTCTTTTACCTTTAATAAACTGTGCATTTCCACTAATCTTAGCACCATTACAAAGTAAATCATTGCGTCCTTTAAATTCTGCATTAAGACCCAATGAATTTAAATAACCAATTATTGGAGCTAAAAATCTTTGATATGATGTTTTATCTTTATTGTAATTTGTAATAAAAGAAAAATTAACATTCCCTAAATCATGATAAACAGCACCTCCGCCACTAATTCTTCTTGAAAGTTCAATTTTATTTTCTTTAATATAGTCACGTTTAATTTCTTCATAGGCATTTTGATTTTTTCCAATGATAACCGCATTATCATGTTGATATAAAAATACAACATCTTCATTAGCAAAATTTGAATCTGTTGCAATTAACTCTTCAAGTGATAGATTAAAATATGGACTTGTTTCTTTACTTAAAAATAACTTCATAAATAAAGTATATAAGATTTATATCTTATAAAAAATATTTTCAAATTAATCTTTTTTCAAAGTTAATAAATACCCTAAAGTAACTGCATTGTTTACATAAATAAATTCATTTTTTGGAAATAATTCTCTAAGAAAAATAGTTAAACTATCCATTTTTGAAAAATCACCACCTGTTAGAATAATTTTTACTTTTTTGTTCATCATAAGAAAAATTTTATCTTTCAATAAATGAGAAATTATAAAACCGCTAATTTGATGATAAAAACCACTATTTAATGCTTCATTAGTGTTATTTCCTAATTTTTGATTAGGTTTAATTGAATATTTTCACTTTTTAAGACCTGATTTACTTTTTTGTAAAAATTGTTGCAATTGTTGAAATGAAAAACTAACTCCTGGGGCAATTGAAACTCCCTGAATTGTTTTATTTTTGGTTTTAACTGCAACTGATGCAGTCCCAAACATAAAAAGATAATGATTATCAGACAAAAAATTTGCATAGTTTACAGCAGCTAAAATATCAATTCCAATTTTAGATTTATCAATTTTGGTTTTAACATTAAAAGGATAACTTGAATCAATAATATTAATTTTATAATTTTTAAAATGTTTTTTGAGTAACTTCATTCACTGAACTACATATTCTCGAGATGGAGAAGCAATATAAAATTGCATTTTACTATCAAAATCTCACTTTGAAGCAATTTGAACAAATTGATTTATTACATTTTGTGGATCTTTAAGTATTTGATTACTTTTTGAAATAATGCTTTCTTTTTCAATTAAAAAATTTGAATTTATCAATGAAACTAAAAAACATTTAATATTGGTGTTTCCTATATCAAAAATAATTATTTTTTTCATAATTGTTCAACCATTTTTGCTATTTTTTGAGCTAATTCATTTTTATTTAAATTTTCAAAGAAAATGGGTTTTTCATTTTTTATAACCAAGTAACCACTGCTAGTATTATTTTTTAATGAATTAGAATCATTGATAACAATTGCATTTAACTTTTTTTCATCTAATTTTTCAAGTCCATTTTTGAGCAAATCATTACTTTCAAGGGCAAATCCAATTTTAATTTTATTTGGATATTTTAAAGCAATTGACTTTAAAACATCACGTCCAATTTTATACTCAAATGCTATTTTTTCATTTTTTTTAATTTTAGTTAACTTTGGTTTAAAAATTAAGTCACTAACTGCACAAAGGGAAATAAAAAAATCATTTTCAACAATATATTTATCTACTGCCTCATAATACTGATTGACTGTTTCAATGTTTATAACTTTAACACTTGAAGGAATTTTATTGTTTAAATGTTTTAAATTCCCAGAAATTACAGTTAAATTCGCAAATTTTGCAAGTTCATGTATTAGTAATATTCCTGTTTTTCCACTAGATGGAACTGAAACTACTCGCACTGGATCTAATTTTACTGTTGTGTACCCATAAGTTAAAAGGATTTTTGGTCCTTTTTTATTTTCAATAAAATCTATGACTCTTTCTGGTTCTGATACCCTTCCAATTCCAATCATTCCATCTTTTAATTGTCCACTTTCTGGCCCAATAAAAATAACACCATTATTAATTAATTTTTTAATATTTTTTTGAAGCACTTCTGAATAATACATATTTTTATTCATTGCAGGGCACATAATAGTTTTTTGAAAACATTGAGTACTAAAAATAGCAGTAATAAAATTATCGTTTATTCCTAAAGCAATTTTATTTAGAGTATTATAAGTAATTGGATATACAATGATTAAATCAGCTCATAAAACTGCTTCAATATGTTCTAAAATGCCTTTTTGATATCAAATTTTATTTAATGCTTCAGGAAAATCTGATTGATTAACAAAATTATATGCTGAATCAGTAAGTGCATATTTAACTTCATGATTATTTTTCTCAAGCAAATTAATTAATTTTTTTGACTTAATTGAAGCAATACTTCCTGTAATTAAAACTAAAATTTTCATTTTTCTCTTTTCTACTATAATTTTATTATGAAGTTAAAAAATAATTCTCAATTTTTAAAGATAAATAATAATAATAATAATTTTAAAATTTTAATTTATTTATCTTTTTATTTATGTTTAATTATTATTGGAACTTTTTCTAATTTAACATTAATTCCAATTGGTATAGCTTCTATTAACATCACTAGCATTATCATTGTATTTGCAGCAGCTCATATAGGTTTTTTAGGTTCTTTATTTAGTGGTTTATTTCTTGGAATATGTTCACTTATTAATGCTTTAATTAAAGGAAGGGTTCTTTTTATTTATCCTTTAATTTCAATTTTTCCTCGTTTTTTAGTTGGAATTTGTTTTTTTGTTGTTCTTTATTTAATTGAGGAAAAAATTATTAAAAAAAATGTAAATATTAAAAATATTAAAAGCAAATGATTAATTTTTGCAAGCTATTTTTTTCTTGGGTGTTTTATTGCATTAATAAATACTTTATTTGTCACATCAGGAGTTTTTTTACATAAAAGTATTTTTGGGCTTAAAGAGGTGAAAATTGCAGTTTCTTTTAAATTTTGAATTACAAGTATTTATTTTAATGCTATTTTTGAATTTTTAGCTATGGGTATGCTAACAAGTTTTCTTGCTCCATTTCTTGTTTATTTATGAAAAAAACGTAAAAAACAAATTTATTCAATTTATTGATAATATTTTATTTTTTAAATTTTCTTCTTGTTTCTATTCATAGAAACAATATTTTAATTTTTTGGTATAATGAATAATACTGTTTAAAGAGGTATTTATGGAAGCAAAAAAACACAACTATGATGCAAGTAACATAAAATTTTTAGAAGGTTTAGAACATGTTAGAAAACGTCCTGGAATGTACATTGGAACTACCTCAAAAGCTGGACTTCATCACATGGTTTGAGAAATTGTAGACAATTCAGTAGATGAATGTATGGCAGGTTTTGCAAATAAAATTTATATTACTATTACCAATGATGAACATATTATTGTTGAAGATAATGGGAGAGGAATTCCCACTGGAATTCATGAACAATTTGGAATTAGTGCACTTGAAGTGGTATTAACTAAACTAAATGCTGGTGGAAAATTCGAATCAAGTGCTTACAAGGTTTCAGGTGGTCTTCATGGAGTTGGTGCTAGTGTTGTTAATGCTTTAAGTGATCAAATGAGAGCCTGAGCTAAACGAGATGGAAATTTATATTTTGCTGAGTTTGCAAATGGTGGACACACAGTAACTTCAACTAAAGTAATTGGTCAAGTTCCTATTAGTGAAACTGGAACTAAAATTGAATTTCATCCTGATTACAAAATTATGGAAAAAATTCCTTTTGATAAAGATTTAATCATTGATCATGCCAAACAAATAGCTCACTTGAACAAGGGTCTATTTGTTTCAATTAAAGACCAAAGAGATAATTCTTATCAAGAATTTAAATATGATAATGGTATTATTGATTACATAAAAGAACTTAATGAAGGACTAAATCCAATCAACCAAGAAATCATTTACGCTTCTGATGATTTTATTACCCATTACAATGAAAATAAACATCCAATTTCAATTGGAGTTGAAATTGCTTGTCAATATTTATATAATTCATATCATAGTAACATTATTTCTTACACAAACAATATTGCCACACATGAAGGTGGAACCCATGTTTCTGGGTTTTATGATTCACTAATGAGAATTATTAACAATTATGCAATTGAAAAAAATTATATTAAATCTGATGCAGAAAAATTTACTAGAGAGGATTTAACTGAAGGGCTTAGTGCTATTATTTCCATTAAGCACTCTGATCCTCAATTTGAAGGACAAACTAAAGGAAAATTAGGATCCAAAGATGCACGTCAAGCTGTCAATCGTGTGTTTTCAAATGTATTTGAAAGAATTTTAAATGAACAGCCTAAATTAGCTCAAAAAATCATTGAAAAAGCTACATCAGCACGTAAAGGCCGTCTTGCTTCAAATGCTGCCCGTGATAGCGCAAGAAGAAAAAGTGCTTTTGACAATGGTGGATTACCTGGAAAATTAAGCGATTGTTCAAGTAAAAATGCTGAAATTAGTGAACTTTATATTGTTGAGGGTAACTCAGCTGGGGGAAGTGCTAAAATGGGTAGAGATCGCTCAATTCAAGCTATTTTGCCCTTGCGCGGAAAAGTTATTAATGTAGAAAAAGCACGTCAAGAAAGAGTTTTAGAAAATGAAGAGATTTTATCTTTAATAACTGCTCTTGGTACTGGTCTTGGAGATACATTTAATATTAATAAACTTAGATATCATAAAATTGTAATTATGACTGATGCTGATGTTGATGGTGCTCATATTCGTACTTTATTGCTTACTTTCTTTTATCGATACTTTAAACCATTAATTGAATATGGATTTTTATATATTGCTCAGCCTCCTCTTTATAAAATTCAACAAAACAAAACTATTCAATATGCTTACAATGATGCTCAAAAAGAAGAAATTATATCTAAACTAAATCCAAATACTAAAATTACTATTCAACGTTATAAAGGTCTTGGAGAAATGGATCCAGAACAACTTTGAGAAACTACCATGAACCCTGAAAACAGAAAAATGTTGCAAGTGCAAATTATTGATGCTTATAAAGCTGATTTAGCATTTAGTACACTAATGGGTGAGTTAGTTGAACCAAGAAAAGATTTTATTGAAAAAAATGCCAAATATGTTAAAAATATTGATTTATAAAAATAAAAGCATTTTGTTGTTAAAATGCTTTTATTTTTTTGGTTTAAATTTTGTTTTCAGATTTATTGATCAATCTTTTGATATTACTTCGATGAGCAAAAATTAATAACAATAAAGGAGCAATAGTAATAATTGAATTTAAATATCAGTGATGATTAATATTTTGCCCTTGAGTAATAGCCAAAAAACCTGTTACAAATCAAGGAATAAACAAAAGAACAATCATTACTGCTGCAGTTAGTAAACTACTTAAAGAAACCATTCGTTTAATGTATAAACTCCCAAAGAAAATCAGTGCTGCAATTGGTCATAAGACAATATTAGTCGCAATTAATAACCCAACTGAACAAGCAACTGCTTTTCCTCCTTTAAATTGAAAAAATACAGGAAAAACATGACCAATAGTGGTCCCAACACCAGCTAAAATAGGAAAATAAACAATTGCATTAGAATTTTGTCATGCAAATGAAAGAAAATATGCTAAATATACAGCTAAAACTGTTTTGCCAATATCAATAATTAAAACTATTAAAGCAAATTTTTTCCCATAAGCACGAAATGAATTAGTTGCACCTGCATTTTTAGAATAATGATTGCGAACATCATCATTTTTACTTAATTTACTTAAAATAATTGAAGTGTTTAATGATCCTCATAAATAACCAATTAAAAATGTAGCTAGATTAGCAATAATACTATAAAAAATTAACATTATTCTTTTACAAGAAGGGAATCTTCATCCATTTGAATTGGTTTTTTTACTTTAATGTAATCTAAGATTGTTGGGGCTATATTAGATAGTTTTCCATCTCTTAATTTAAGTGATTTATCAGTTGTAATAAGCATAACAGGACTATTTGTATGTTTAGTTGCTGGGTTGCGATTTTCATCTTCAGTGATTTCAGCATTTCCATGATCTGCCGTAATAAATACAGTGATATTGTTTTTATTTGCAAAATCTATAATACGTCCTATTTGTTGGTCTAGAATTTCCACTGCTTGAATAGTTGAAGTTAAATTACCAGTGTGTCCTACCATGTCTGGATTAGCAAAATTCATAATAGTTACATCATAGTTTAAAGCATTAGTAATTAATTCATCAGTTATGCCTTTTGCTGACATTTGTGGCGCATCCGCATATGATTCAACCTTAAGTGAAGGAACCATAATTCGATGTGAATTTTTAAATTCAATATCATTCCCACCATCCATAAAATATGTAACATGTGCATATTTTTGTGTTTCAGCTAATCTTAATTGAGATTTACCAGCTTGTTCAAGCACTTTTCCAATTGGATTTGTAATCTCCATTTCTGAAAAAGCAACTTTAGTATTTATTCCTTCATATTTCATCATAGAAACAAATTTATTTACTTTAGAAATAATTGAAGGTTTAACATCATACAAATCTGATCCAATAAATAAATGAGTTAACTGTCTTGCACGATCTGGCCGAAAATTAAAGAAAATAATGCTATCTCCATTATTAAAAAAATCTTTATTTGTTAATGTTAAATTATGTGCTGGAATAAAAAATTCATCAGTAATATTGTCTTGATAGCTTTGCTTAACATACTCTTTAACATCTGTAAAAGTTTTATTAGCTTGCCCTAAAATTGCTTTGTAACTTTTTTCAACTCTATCAAACATCTTATCACGATCCATTGAATAAAATCTTCCAGCAATTGAAGCAATTTTATACCCATACTTGTTAGTTATTTCAATTAACTGATCAAGTGAATGTTCAATTGAAGCTGGCGCAACGTCTCTTCCATCTCCAAAAACATGCACTGAAACATTTTTTACACCATTTAAATGAGCTGATTTTAAAATTTCAAATAAGTGCAAATCAAGTGAATGAACACCACCTGGTGAAAGCAGTCCCATTAAATGCAAAGTTGAATTATTTTTTTTCACATCCTCAAAAGCTTCAAGAAAAATTTTATTATCTTTAAATTTTCCATCTTTTAAATCTTTAGCAATAAGTGATAATCCAGTATAAACAATTGTTCCAGCTCCAATGTTTAAATGACCCACTTCAGAATTACCCATTTGTCCTTTAGGCAATCCAACAAATTCTCCTGAAGCTTGAATGATTGAATTTGGATATTCCTTAAATAATTTATCAAAATTAGGAGTGCTAGCAAGTGCAAAGCCATTTCCTTGAATTTCTTTTCGAAGTCCAAGACCATCAATAACGATTAAAATTGTTTTTTTCATTATTCCTCTTTAGTTACTGTCTATTTTTTTAAATTTTACTATTTCTTTTCATAAAAATGGAAATTGTTTAGGTGTTGATCGTAATTTTACAATATTAATAACATAGTTTTGTTTAGTTGAATAACTATTTTCTAGTAAATTAACTGCAATACTACATTTTAGTAATTTTAAAATAGGTTGAGCATGTTTAAGTTCTTCTTGATATTTAATTCCTTTTATTAAAGAAATTTTTCCATTTAATTTCACCAAGTGAAAACTTATCATAAGCATTGTTGCCACATCACCAACTGCTCGAGCTGTTACAATATCAAAAAGATTTTTTTCTTTAATATTTTCTGCTCTATCCTTAATCACTAAAATATTTTTCAATTTCAATTGTTGAATTACCATATTTAAAAAATTAACTCTTTTTTGAAGTGGTTCATAAATAGTAAAATTTAAATCATTTCTAACAATTGCATATGGCAATGATGGAAATCCAACTCCAGATCCCACATCTAAAATAGTTTTTGCATTTTCATTTACAATTGAATCCATAAAAACTAATGATTCTAATATTCCTTCTTCTCAAAGCTTATCTTTAGTAAATCCGGTTAAATTCATTACTTTATTTTTTTGTTCAATTAATTCAACATATTGATGAAGTTTATCAAAATTTCAATTATTTTTCTCACAGATAAATTGTACTTTTTCTTTAAAGTGCATTAATTTCTTTTCTCATTTTTTTGTAAACATCTGAAATGCTTTCACCTGAAATTTGCGCTTGAATTACTTGGGCTAAAAAATTATCAAGGGAAACAATTTTTAATTTTGAATATTTTTTTGCTAACTCATAGTTATCAATACTATCAGTTACTATTACTTGTTTTATTGCATTATTATTTTCAAAAATTTCAAACCCTTTATTAAAAAGACCATGAGTCGCTGCTATTGTAACTTCATTTGCCCCATTCTTAATCAAGGTTTCAGTTGCTTTAATAATTGTGCCGCCAGTATCAATAATATCATCAATGATGATAGCATTTTTATTCTTAATTTCACCAATTAAACCCATAACTTCAGTTTTATTAACATCTGTTCTTCTTTTATCAATAATACAAATTTTAATTGTATCAGCTAAAATTTCAGCCAATCTTCTAGCTCGAACAGTTCCTCCATGATCTGGAGAAACAACTGTAAATTTTTGATTTTGTTTTTTAATTTCTTTAGCAATTGGAAATTGTGCTCTTAAGTCATCAACAGGAATATCAAAAAATCCTTGAATTGAAGGATTATGCAAATCAATGCAAATTAATTTTGTCACCCCAGCTTTTTCAAGCAAATTAGCTACAAGTTTTGCGGTAATTGGTTGTCTTCCATTAGCTTTACGGTCTTGACGCGCATATCCATAATAACTCAAACATACAGTGATACTTTTTGCGCTTGCTCTAGTAAGTGAATCAACAAAAATCATTAACTCCATAATATTATCATTAACTGGTTTTGAAGTATTTGCGATAATGAATACATCCATACCTCTAACTGAACGTTCAGAAACTAACATACATTCACCATCAGCATATGTTGTTTTATTAATTTTAGTTAATGGTATTTCAATTAATTTTGAAATTTTATTAGCCAATTGAATTGAATTGTTCATTCCAAATAAAATTATATTTTTCTTTTCCATATTTTCCTTGTTTTTATAAAATAGTTTATTTTAATTATATAATTTTAATTATAAATAAAGTGTTTAATTTATTTTTTAATTATATAAAATAGTGTAGAATATTTTTAGTGGTCGCGTAGCTCAGCTGGATAGAGCACAAGCCTTCTAAGCTTGTTGTCACAGGTTCGAATCCTGTCGTGATCGCCATTTTTTTATTTTTTAAAACATAAAAAAAAGAAAGATTTTATTCTTTCTTTTTTTATTTACAATTATGTTGGTTACAATTACAAGAACAACTTGTTTTTATTGACAATTCATGAAAATTTTGAATGTGAATTTTTGTTTTTGTTTTATTTTTATCTAAATATGTAATTAAATCGGTTAAATTTTCACTATTATTGTTAATTAAATAATTTGCAAACGATTCTAAAACTTTTTTTAATTGAGAATCATTAATTCAGTTTATCATTTTTAACAAATAAGATGTTATATTTATTTGTTCAGAAGTAACTAATATTTGATTTGACAATTCATTTTTTATATCATCTTTCTTTGGTAGGACTTTATTTATTTTAAATTGTTTAATTATTTCATCAACTTTGTCTAAATTATTTTCAATTATTTCCAAAGCTTTAACATCATTTAAATTATAATTTTTTAATTCATCTAAAACATTTTTTACATTTATCTTTTTAGATCCAACTATTTTTTCAATAACATCATTCTTTTTTAAATAATTAGCATATAAAATAGCTCCACCTAATTCTGCAATATATCCTTTTTTAGATTTTTCAATAGCTTTATATAATTTGCTATTTTTTTGTGAAATTGATTTAAGATAGTTAAATTCAAAATTTTCAGTATTCCCCAATTCTTTTAAAAGATTATTTAAAGAAATAGCATCTTCAGATCCAGAATAAATATTTTTAACACTTATTCCAGGAAATAATGATGTTAAAATTTTTCTTTCAAGTGATGGATTAAATCCAATAAATTCAACTTCATTAATTTTTTTTGATAACTTAATTTTTGCAAAATTTTTAATAGCATTATTAATGTGAGATAACAAAATATGTTTTGTTTCTTTTGGGTTTTTTTTGTATAAGCTCGCAGGTCGAATATAAAATGTTTCAAACTTAAATCCTTTTTCTGTTTTAATCCCAAGAGTATACAAATATGGAATTATTTTAACAAAAGAATCTAATTTGTAAATTTTGGTATTTAAAATTTCAAAATCAATGTAAATTTTAGTTTTCATTATTTTTGACCCAATGTAAGAAGCTGTATAAAACTTGATGCCTCAAGAGATGCTCCTCCTACTAAAAAACCATTGATATCATTTTGTTTAGATAACAACTCAATATTTGTTGGGGAAACACTTCCTCCATATTGAACAATTAAATTTTTATTAGTGATTTTATGAATAAATTCACAAATTTCTTGAGCAATTTCTGGAGTAGCAACTTTCCCAGTTCCAATAGCTCAAACTGGCTCATAGGCAACAATGATTTTATCCAAAGGTAAATCTTTAAGTGAATCTTTAATTTGTTTTTCAATTATTTTTTTTGTGATTCCTTGTTCATACTGCTCCAGTGTTTCTCCAACACAAATAATTGGTGTAATGTTTTTTTCTAAAGCTAATTTAGCTTTTAAATTAACATTAAAATCATTTTCCTGATGATACATTCTTCTTTCTGAATGACCTAAAATAACATATTTAACATTTAAGTCCTTTAACATATCAATAGAAACTTCTCCAGTATAAGCTCCTTTTATATGTTTAGACACATTTTGAGCTGCAACTCCCAATTGTTTGATTTCATTACTTTGAAAAGCAGCTAAATTGATTGATGGTACAGCAATTCCAAATTCAATATTAGAGGTAATTTTAGTTTGATATTTTTTAAACAAGTGGGAAAATTCATGAATAAAATTTTTTGTTTCAGTAAAAGTTTTATTCATTTTTCAATTTCCAATAATAATTAATTTATTCATAATTCTCCAATTTGGTTGTAAGTTTTTAAAACTAAAAACTTTCAAATTTATTTTTTTCTAAAACTTTGTTTTAATTACACTTTTAATTATATTTAAATTTATTTTTTTGTTTCATATAAAGATAAATTTAATTTTTTTAAATATAAAAAACTATTATTTTTAAATTTATAAATAATAATAATAGAATTAGTTATGGCAACATATTTTATAAATATTAATTAATAAAAAAATTATTTTTTAGTTAACTACAATTTGATTTTAAATTTTTTCTTTTTTTATAAAATGAATAACTTCATCATAAAAAAAATCCAATTAATATAACAGAAAAATAACTTATTAAAATTAGTAATGAATTAATTTGATAATTTTCTCCCACTATTGGAGGAAATAAATTTAACAAAATAATAAATCCAATCAAAATTATTCCAATAATGTATAAAAATTTTTCAAAAATGCTTGTTTGTATTTGTGTTTTTTTAAATGAAAGCACTAAAATTGAAAAAATAGCTAATAAATATTGCATAAAAAATACAATAATTCCAGCATTTAAAATAGATGCAAATTGATCTTCAAGATTTAAATAGTAAGGAATAATACCAAAAATAATCATTGAAATAATTGATGAAAATGTAGAAAAATAAATCGCATTTTTATATTCATTATTTTTAGCTTTTTTAGCTAATTGATTTGGAATAAAATTATCTTGAGCAAGTGATACTATAATTCTTGAATAATAAATATTGCTACTCAATGTTGAAGTGAAATTTCTAAAAAAACCTCCAATAATAAATAAAATTGATCCTGTAATTCCAAAAGTAATTTTAAAAATTTTATTAAAGGTAAAAGAAGTTTCCTTTGTTATTATATTTGTAGTGTCAATTCAGATAAAAATTAAATAAAAAATAAAATAAAATACAAATACAATTAAAAAAATTAAAAATAATAATTTTCTAAATCTTTTTGTTTCTATATCAGAAGAAATTCCAGCTAATCCTTCAATTCCTCCAAATGCATAAAAAAATGATAAAACACTTGAAGCAATTATAGAAATTGAAATTTTTTCATTAGTTTGAAAAACATTAGTTATAGAACCTGAAGTTATTAAAAAATAAATAACTATTATAAATCCAAGTGTTAAAATAATTCATTTAAAAATTGCGGTTATTAAAATAAATCACTTAGATAACTTTAATCCAAGTAAATTAAGTAAGGATAAAATAATAAAAATTCCAATGGAACAGATTTGATAAATTAATTGATTAGATTTATCAAATTCAGAAACAAGTTGTGAAATAAACAATGGTGTAGTTGCTGCAAATAAAGGTATCTGCGCAAACTGATTTCAACCAGTTAAAAAAATAAATCATTTTTGTTTTGGGAAAGCTTTTTTAGAATAAACGTATGAGCCTCCGACTTCATTACCAAATGCTTGAGTTCCTTTTGAAAATGCAAGCATAACAATTAGAGCGATAAATGAGGTTAATGTAAAAATTAACATTCCTCATAATCCTTTTGAAATAACATTAGCAATTGTTACAACAAATCCAAATCCAACTATATAATTTATTCCAAAAAAAATAAAATTTTTTTCTGATAATTTATTTTTTGCTCTCATTTAATTCCTTTTTTTAAAAAACATGTTGAATTTCAATGCATATATTAAAATATTTTTAATAAAATTTATTAAAAAAAGTTCACAAATACTTTCATTAAAAACTAACTAATAAATTTTAATTTATAAGTGTACATTAAAAATATACTAAATATACTAATATTATATATAGTCTTAATTAAAAAATGCCCTACTTTTAATAATGAGGCATTTTTTTAATAATTAAAATTTATAATTAGAAATTTGCGCATAAACATCTTTATCTTTTTTGTATTTTTCAAAAGATGATTTTGAACGGATAGTTCAAAGCAAAAAAGGTATTTTAAGTTCTTTATAACTATCTTTAAATTTATCATATAAAACAGTTCAAGGATTTAAATATGAACAAATTTTTTTAATTTTTTTAGAATTAATTTTTTCAAATTCTCTTTTTTTTCATCATAAAAAAGCTAATTTATAATTATTATTTTTTTCATACATACGCTCTAAAGTTGAAAAATTAAATGATGAAAAAACAATTTTGGAATAAAATTTTGTTCCATATTTTTCTGCTAATTTATCAATTGCATCTTCAATTCCTGGATAATCATAATTATCAGTTTTAATTTCTGCATTAATAAATCTAAATTTGTCTAAATAAAGATCCAAAAACTCTTCAAAAGTCATAATTTCTTGTTTTAAAGTTTTTAGTGTAAAAAAAGCGCTATGATCATCTTTTTTTAACTCTTTAAGTGTTGATTTAGCAATAACTTTATCAGTTAAAGCAGTTCTTTTAGTATTTTCATCATGAATAATTACAAGATGATTATCCTTGGTTAAATGCACATCAAATTCAACGCCATCAAAATCATATTGATAAGCCATTTCAAAAGCTAAATGAGTGTTCTCAGGGGCGATTCCTGAATAACCTCTATGAGCAAGCAATAATTGTTTTTTATGCATTTTGTAACTCTCTTCAACGATAATTTGTTTTGCCCAATTTTTTAAGTTCTCTAGTGTTTGCAATATGTACAATTGCTCCTGCCAATAATCCTACAAGTGCAATGGCAAGTGAAACTAAAATAATAAGTTGATATCCAGCCAGTGAAGTATTAGTTTGTCCATCAATTGTATAAGCTTTACCAATTGCGCCAGTTACTTCATAAAGTCATGCATCAGTGCTAAATCCGATAAATGATAAAATTCCAATTGAAGAAGCATATGAAGACTTTTCAATTTCAATTTCTCCAATTTGTACATAGCGTAAAGTAACCATTGTTCATGATAAAATACCAACTAAAATAAAGCAAATTGAAGCAATAACAATTAATGGAATTGATGCTTCTGTTGATGCGTCATTTCCTGCAAATGGAAGTAAAATAATAATTCCAATTAAAATAATTCCAATTCCAAGAGCGATAATTAAAAAAAGTACATATGATTTAAATTTATCTGCAATTCTTCCTACATATCCTGAAATTAGCATTCTAATTGCATAAGTTCTTATTCCACCTAAAATTGAACCTAAAATAATAGGTGCATGAAATCCATTTGAAATTAATTGGACTAAATAATATGCAAAAACTGATTGGAAGGTATACATTCCCATCACAAATACTGAAAGCATTCATAATTTTCAGTTATACATTGCTTTAAATACTTGACGAATGTTACTTTTAACTTTTTCTCATGATCATTTTTCTGTGCTTTTGGTAAATTTTTCAGGCACCAAAATTAAAACTAAAAAACTTGTAGCAACTAAAAAGAATGCAATGATAAATGCATATGTTGCAAATGGAATGTTAGATTCTACATAATTTTTAGATTTTGCCCATCCTTCTGTGATAATTAAACTTATTACATACACTAAAATAAGCCCAACCAAACCATTTGCTGCTCCTTGGATACCATAAGCAAGACCTTGATTTTCTTTTGTTGTTTGTTGTGAAACTAATTTTCAAAGCGGAGTTCAAAACACCAAGGTGGTTGAAATTCCTCAAAATCCAAAAATGAATGAATATTGAATCATTAAGCTATCGCGACTTAATTTATTTGGATTTAAAATATTCATTCCAAATCAAACTGTTAAAATTCCTGTTGTAAAAACTGCTAAAAATAATAACCATTTTGACCTAAATTTGTTCGCTAAAAATCCACCTGGCAATTGAGTTGCTAGTGTTACATACCCAATTATTGAAGTTAATCTTGCAACATCATCTTCATTAATATGTAAATAAGTATGAAGATTAGGTATTATATTTTTAATGTAATAAGGAGCAGCAATAACAAATACATCAGCTGCTGCAAGAATAATCAAAGCAATAATTTGATTTCATGTTAGTTGTTTAAATTTATTTTTAAACACCTTTTTTCCTCCTTTTTATTTATAAAATTTTCTTTTTTAATTTTATATCTAAAAACAATTGCTTTTTCAAATACAAAATAAGGCATTTTTTAAAAAATGTATATTTTTTTAAAAAAAACATTTTTTTTATTGTTTTTGTTACTTTTTTAAGTTTTTTTAAAAAAAACAAATTTAAAGATTAAATAAAAAAATATGGAAAATATTCCATATTTACCATTTATCCTTTTTAACTTGATCGTTTAACTTTGCTTACAAAATCTTTATTTGTAGTATCTTCAATAGTTTCTAGAACTTTTAAAAGTTCTTTTCTTTGTTTTGAAGAATAATCAGGAATAATAATTTTTAAATTTAATTTCATATTCCCTTTTCTTGAATTGTGTGAAAACCCTTCTCCACTTAAATTTATCACTTTAGATTCTAAATAACTTTTTTTAAGTTTAATTTTAATAGTTGAATTAGGGGTTGGAACCTCAATTGTATTTTCTTGCATAATATCTGCAAAAGAAACAGGAAAATCAAGAATCAAATCTTCTCCATGACGCTTGAAAAATTTATGTTCGCGTACTCTAATATGTAAATATAAATCTCCTGGTTGTCCTCCATTATAACCTGGTTCTCCATATCCTGCACATCTTAAAACTGTTCCTTCTTTAATTCCAGCAGGAATGTTAATTTTAATTTCTTTTTCAGTTTTAATATAGCGGTGCCCTTTGCAATTTGAACATTTTTTAGTAATTATCTTGCCAGTTCCTTCACAAGTTTCACATTGAGCAGTTACAATTTGAGAACCAAAAAAACTTTTAATTTGCTTAGTTACGCTTCCTCTCCCATTACAGGTATTGCATGTATGAAAACCATCTGCTTTATCTGCTCCAGTTCCACCACAAAACAAACATAAGTCATATTTAGGGAATTTACGAGTTTCTGAAAGACCATTAAATGAATCTATAAAATTTATAAAATAATTATGTTCTTTATCTTCGCCTTTAATAGGTCCTTTTCTACGACGAGATGATCCACCAAACCCACTAAAAATATCTTGAAAAATATTTTCAAATCCACCAAACCCACTAAAACCATTAAATCCTTGTGAGCTAAAATTTGCATTAGCGCCATCATGTCCATACTGATCATACATTTGTCTTTTCTCTGAATTTGATAAGATTTCATAAGCTTCATTAACTTCTTGCATTTTCTTTTCAGCATCTGGTTCTTTTGAACGATCTGGATGATATTTCATCGCTAACTTTCGATATGCTGTTTTAATTTCCTTTTCTGTGGCTGTTTTTGAAACACCTAACACTTCATAATAATCTCTTTTTCTTGCCATAATTAAATATAATTTTAGCACATAAATAGTTAATCTGCTAATTATATTTAAAATATTTTTGTTTTAAAAAATTAAGCAAATATTTATTACTTTATATATGAATAAAAATAAAGGAATGTTACTTGAAAAAATTATTAATCAAACTATTAATTTTATGTGAAAAAATAAAATTGCTTTTATTGAGAAAAAACAACTTCCATATAATTTTCAAAACATTATAGTAGAAAAAAATAAGTTGAAACTTAAAAATGTAACTATTTTAGGTAAAAGCACTGTAGATTATATTGGAATTTATCAAGGTAAGTTTATTTGTTTTGAGGCGAAAACAACTGATGAAGATGTATTTTATTTATCAAATATTAAAGAGCATCAATATAAATACTTAAATTTAATTAATCAAGCAAAAGGAATTGCATTTTTAATTTTATTTTTCTCTAGTAAATGCTTGTTTTTTAAAATAGATTTTTTAACATTAGAAAAAATCTATTCTGCCAGAAAAAAAATTGATTTAGAATGATTAAAAGAAAATTCTAAAGAATTAACTTTAGAATTTCCTGGATATTTAAATTTATTAGATTAATTAAAATCAATTAAATCACGTAAATATTTTGAAGGTTTATATTTAATTACACGTCTTTGTGGAATTTCAATTACAATAGGATTACCATTTTCATCTACTTTTGAAAATTTATTTGTAATTCTACGTGGACGTTTAATTTCTGTTGAGAAAATACCTAAATGTGATAGACGAATTTTGTCTTCAGTGATTAATTGTTCTTTTAAAATAAAGACCATTGCATCAAAAACTTTATCTACATCTTTAGGATTAACCTCAATTTTTTCTGCAACAGCATTAATAAATTCTTTTTTGGTCATTACTCTCCTATAAGTATAAGTTTAATAAACAAATTATAATATTTTTATTTTTTTAATGTAATAAAAAATACCCTAAAAAAATATTTTGTTTATTGTATTTTAACTTTTTAAAAATACAATTAAATAACAAAAATTAAAAATAAAAAAATCAAAATATTATTCAAAATAAAGGTTGTTTAGATGTTTCAAATTAATTCCAAAAGTAATTTAATAATTCAAAAACTATTTTAATGAAATCATTTCTAAAAAGAATTAAGTTATTGTTAAATTGTGTGTTTTATATAATCTAAGTTTTTTAAATCATTATTAAAGTTTAAATTTTCATGATAAACTTTCATTATTTTTTAGCTTATAAACTTTATTATTGTTAAAAATATCATTAATTATTTTTTAAAAATAAAAAAAATTTTAATGTTTTTCTATAATGAAATTTAACAAATTATAATTCTGAATACTAAAGATTAATTTTCATATTCTGTTTTTGATGTTTTTTTTGAAAATAATTTTTATTTTGTTTTTGAAATTTTTTAAAAATTTTGTTAATTTATAATCATTTTTTTAAAATTAAGTTTTATTTTTGCATTTTAAAAATGAATGTGATTGCAAATAACTTTATATAAATTTAAATCAATTTAAAATTTAACTATTTTTTTGATAGAATAAATTTATTCAACACTACAAAGGAATAAAATATGAAAAAACTAATTACATTATTATCATTATTAACTACAACTTCAATTGTTTCAATTGCTGCTAGTTGTTCATCAAGCAATGTAACTCAAGAAGATTCCAATCCAACAAATGAATCAAGCAATGAGCAAGCAACTCAAAAAGAGCAAGAAAAGCAAGAAAGCCAAAAAGAAGAAAAAGAAAAAATCAAAGCAAATAAGAAAAAAGAAGATTCAATTGAAAAAGAAGTTGAAATTGAACAAATCCATCAAAATATTGAATTTACTATTTTAAATCAAAAAGAATTACAAGATCAAATTGCTAAATATAGACAAACAAATGAAAGCACATTAAAACCATACTTAACTTTATACAAACAAAACAATAGTTCTTATTTTAGTTTATTTAAAAATCCACTTGCTTTAATTCAAATGAATAATTCAAGTAATGAAATTAAAGGATTTGGATCAGATGGATCAGCAAGAAAAGGAATTAAATTATTTTTTGCTAACTACACTCATCCAACAAATTCAAAGGGAAATGTAATTGTAAAAGAAAATACAATAGTGATTCAATATTTATTGAATGATCAAGTATATTTATATGAAATTAAATTGCCTGATGATTTTAATAAAATTACAACTAAAGAATAAAGTGCAAATAAAATTTGTAAAAAACTTAATTTAAGTTTAAATTTAAAATATTATTAAAAAGCAAAAAAGACTAAACTAATACAAAAGATTTTGTTTTAAAAGCAAATAAATAGTAAATATATTTTTGAAGATCAAACACAAATAATAACAACCTGAAATTATGAAGTTCAACTTCTTAAATGCAATGTTAAAAAAAGAAATTAATGTTAAAAATTAAAAGTATATTTTACTGATTAAAATTTTATAAAGTCAAAAGTATTATTGCTTTTGAAAATTTTGTAGTGATAAAATAATCAAAAAATTACAATAATATATATATATATATATATATATATATATATCTGTTAAATTAACTTATCAGTTAAAAATGAAAAATAAAAAATTTTTCATTTTTTTTATTCTAGAAAG
Organism: Mycoplasmopsis cricetuli ATCC 35279; assembly: GCF_000526955.1. GTDB lineage: Bacteria > Bacillota_I > Bacilli_A > Mycoplasmatales > Metamycoplasmataceae > Mycoplasmopsis > Mycoplasmopsis cricetuli. The sequence goes on from NZ_JAHB01000001.1 coordinate 74,942, forward strand.
GTTTTTGATGTATTTTTTATACTTTAAAGTAAAATTAAAACACTAAAAGGTTTTTATGAATAGTAAAGTAGAAAAAATTATTAATAATTCAGTTGAAAAAATCATGGAAAGAGGATTTGAGCGTTATGCTAAGTATGTTATTCAGCAGAGAGCTCTCCCTGATGTAAGAGATGGTTTAAAACCAGTTCAAAGAAGAATTTTATATGCTATGTTTATTCTTGGATTAACAAATGATAAAGTGTACAAAAAATCAGCTAGAATTGTTGGAGATGTTATTGGTAAATATCATCCTCATGGAGATTCTTCAGTATATGAAGCCATGGTTAATATGTCACAGTGATGAAAAATGAATATTCCACTTTTAGATATGCATGGAAACATTGGATCTCTTGATAATGATCCAGCTGCTGCTATGCGTTATACAGAAGTTAAAATGGCTAAAATTGCCAATTATTTTTTAAATGATATTAAAAAAAATACTACTTTATTTGTTCCAAATTTTGATGATTCAGAAGTTGAGCCTGAGGTTTTACCTTCATTTTTTCCTAATTTGCTTGTTAATGGTTCTAAAGGAATTGCAATTGGTATGGCCACTGATATGCCTTCACATAATTTAGGTGAAGTTATTGATGCAGTTATTGCAAAAATTAAAAAACCTTTATTATCTTTTAATGAATTAACTGAATTTATTAAAGGTCCAGATTTTCCTACAGGGGGAATTATCTATGGAAATAAAGGTATTTTAGAAGCATTTGAATTTGGACAAAATTCCAAAGAAAAAATTCGACTATTTAGTAGATATCGCACTTTTGAAAAAGCTCAAAATAAGTTTATTGAAATTACTGAAATTCCTTATGGAGTTATAAAATCCTCATTAGTGTATGAAATTGAAACCTTAGCTTTAAATGAACAACTTGATGGGTTTATTGATGTTAAAGATCAATCTGATCGTGAAGGAATTAGCATCTTAATTACATTGGATAAAAATGCAAATGAACAAAGCATTATCAATTATTTATATCAAAAAACTAGTTTACAAATTTTTTACAATTACAACAATACTGTTATTTTAAACAACTCTCCAACAACTGCAAATTTAATAACTTTAATTGACAATTATATATCTCATATAAAAAACATAAAACAAAAATCACTTCAATTTGATTTAAATAAAGCTCAAATTCGATTAGAAATTGTTTTAGGATTTATTAAAATTAGTGAAATTACTGATGAAGTAATCAAAGTTATTCGACAAGCTGAAGGATCAAAATCTGGAGTTATAAAAGCTTTGATTGAACATTTTAAACTTTCACATAATCAAGCTGAAGCAATTGCTGAATTAAAACTATATCGTTTAAGTAAAACTGATAAAGAGCAATTTTTAAAAGAAAAGCAAACTCTTGAAAATGAAATTACTCAAATTAATAACTTATTAAATAATGAAAAAAATTTTAATAATTTTTTAATTACAAAACTTCTTGAAATTAAAAAAGAATTTGCTTTGCCAAGAAAAACCTTAATTGAAAATCAAGAATATAATTTTGAATATCAAAAACTAGATTTAATCAAAGAAGAAGAAATAATTATTGGAGTTTCCAAACATGGATATTTAAAAAGAATTTCTCAAAGAGTAGCTGACTCAAATCAATTTTCTAATTATGTATTAAAACAAGATGACTATTTAATTCACTATGAAAAAGCAAATACTTTACATCAGTTTTTAATTATTACCAATTTTGGAAACTACGCTATTGTTCCAGTTTATCAAATTCAAGAATGCAAATGAAAAGATCTTGGAATGCACTTAACTGATTTTGTTGACATTCAAAGTTCTGAAGAAATTGTTTCAATAATTGAAGTATCTAACTGAAATGATAATGTATTTGTAGTTATTGGAAGTAAACAAGGAATGTTCAAAAAAACATTATTAAAACAATTTCAAGTTTCAAGATTAAATAAAACCTATATTGCCATGAATTTGGAAAAAAATGACTTTATTGTAAATGCTTGTTTAAGTAATGGAACTAAAGACATTGTTATTATCACTAAAAATGGATTAATTAGTAAATATTCAGAAAATGATTTAGGAATTTATGGTCCAAAAGCAAAAGGGAATAAAGGAGTATTTTTATCATTAAATGATGTTGTTAATAATTTTACAATAGTTCAACATGATGATGTAATTACATTTATTACTGATGATGGATTTTTGAAAAAAATTCGTTACAAAAAAATTCCTTATGTATCAAAAAATCTTAAGGGTAAAGATATTTTTAAAGATCAAATTAACAAAAAAGACTTTATAATTTCAGACATTTATCCAACTCGTGAAGAAGATTATTTGTTAATTAAAAACATGCAAGGAAATACTTTTTTAGATGAAATTAAAAAATATTCATTTTCAAAAATTGATCCGCAACTAATTGAAATTGATATTCCCAATTTATACAAAGTACGCATTAAAAAGAATTATAAAACTTCAAATTTACATTTAAATTTGGAAAAAATGTTTTCTCAGCAAGATAATATAAAAGAAGAAAAAAATTTTAATTTAACAAATGAAAATTTAGATAATGTTGAATTAGAATTAGATAAATTACTTGAAAAAGTTCAAAAAACTTTAAATAATTATAAAAAAGAAAAATAAAAGCATCCTTTAGTGATGCTTTTATTACATGGGGCAAATGACGAGATTCGAACTCGCGCATGACGGGACCACAACCCGCTGTGTTAACCGCTTCACCACATTTGCCAATTGCTAATTTATTATAACATATTTTAAAATTTAAAAACCAAAACTTTTAAGCTATGTTTAATTAGCAATTTTACTTTGCTGTTGAAATTTTAACTAATTGATATCCATAAAGCAACAATGAAATTATCTGTCAAATCAATCCACCAATTAAATCTAAATTAATTCCATGAATAAAAATTGAAGTTAATCAAAAACCAATTCATGCTAAATTATTAATTTCAAATAAAATAAACATAAAAGGTGAAATACCTTTTCATTTATTAGTTTTAATTGAAACATACAACTGAGGAGCAAAAGCAAAAGTTGTCAATGCAGGAGCTATAACTGAAAAAATAGCAGCAGTATTGCTTGAAATTCTAAAACTTGAATTTTTAAAATAAATAACAATAAATGCAAAACCAACAGTTCAAGTAGCAATCACTCCCGCAGCAGCAAATAGTCTTTTAATTAAATAATTTTGAATATTTCTTTTAAATTTAAAATGATATAAAAAATATGTCATTATCCCATTCAACACAAGTGATAGACCATCAGCAATAACAATATTTTGAAGTTTATATGGAATAGATTTATCGCTTAACACTCCAAAAATAGTTCACATTAAAATTCCTAGATGAAAAATTCAAAATGAAACAAAACTAATGTTTTTAGTTTGTTTTTCTTTAAATAATTTAATTAATTGTGGAATTGAAAGAGAAACAGTAATTATAACTGTCAATCATGAAAAAATACTATTAAAAACATTTAAGATCATATAAAATATATTCTAACAAAAAGTAATATTTTAATAATTAAAAGGTAAAATTCAAATATGTATGATAATATAGCTGCAATTTCTTCAGGTAATCACATAAATCAACCAATTGGTATTATTCGTCTTTCTGGTCCAGATGCAGTTGAAATTATAAAAAAAATTTTTAAAGGAAAAATAGGAAAAGATCATCAAATTACTTATGGTTATATTTATGATCATGAAAAAATAATTGATGAAGTTTTAATAATGTGATTTGTTGGAAGTGAAAAAAATGGTCAAAAATTTTTCAACAATTATGTCGGTGAACCTTTAATTGAAATTAACTGTCATGGTGGGATTATAGTAATGAATCAAATTTTAGAGTTATTACTCAAACATGGAGCCAGACTTGCTGAAAAAGGTGAATTTACACGCAGAGCTTTTTTAAATGGAAAAATGTCATTGATCAAAGCTGAGGCTATTCATGATCTAATTTTTGCCCAAACCACAACTCAAGCTCAAGCTTCAATTAGTAAATTTGATGGTAAAACAAATAAATTAATTGATAATTTAATAAGTAAAATTAGTTATTTAATTGGTCTTTGTGAAGTAAATATTGACTATCCTGAATACACTGATTATGAAAATGTTTTAAAACAATCAAAACAATCGCTTAAAATTTTAACTGATCTTGAAAAACAAATTCAAGAAATTATTTATTTTTCTGAAAATTCAAGATATATTTTTGAAGGAGTTAAAGTAGCTATTGTTGGAAAGCCTAATGTTGGCAAAAGCAGTATTTTAAATGCATTATTAAATGAAGAAAAAGCCATTGTAACAGATATAGCAGGAACAACAAGAGATATTATAGAAGCTTCATATCAAATTCAAGGAATTTTATTTAAACTAGTTGATACTGCTGGAATTAGAAAAACAACAGAGAAAATTGAAACAATTGGTATTGAAAAATCATTTAAACAAATTAGTGAGGCCGATGTAGTAATTCATGTAACTGACGTAATACAGGAATTTAATCATTTTGATCAAATAATTGAACAAAAAGCTAGAGAACTTAATAAAGTTTATTTGCAAGTGTTAAACAAATCAGATTTACTTGATAATTTAAATGTTGATAAAATTTTAATATCAGCTAAAAAAAATGATATTGATGCCCTAAAAAAAGCTTTAATTGATCATTTTAGCAAAATTGATTTTACAAATGCAAAAATTTTATCAAATACAAGGCAACTTTCATTAATTAAAAAAGCTTTAATAGCAATTCAAGAAACTAAAATTGCAATTGAAAATGAAATTACTTTTGATATTTTTATTATTCATTTGTATGATGCTTGAGATGCTTTAAAAAGCATAACAGGTCAAATTAATCGTGAAGATTTACTTGATGATATGTTTGCGAATTTTTGTTTAGGAAAATAATATGGCAAAAAAAAGAACTAAATTTGTAGATGCACATAATCATCTAACTGATAAATACTATCCTGAATGGGCTATTGATGAAATTATCCAACAAGCAAAAATTCATAATATTGAATTTATGATTGTTAATGGTGGGCATCGTGAGGAAAATTATAAAGTAATAGAATTAGCAAAAAAATATCAAATTGTCAAACCTGCTATTGGTATTCATCCAGAAGATTTAAAGCACAATGATGATATTAAATTAATTGAGCCTTTAATAAATGAACAAATTATTGCTATTGGGGAAATTGGTATTGATTATTACTATGAAGATGCTTCAGATCCTGAATTGCAAAAACAAGCCTTTGAAAATCAAGTTATTTTAGCTCAAAAATACAATCTCCCAGTAATTGTGCACATCCGTGATAAAGAAAACTGTTATCAAGCATATGAAGATGTATATAAAATTTTGTCTAAATATAAAGTCAAATCAATGCTACACACTTTTGCTGGCAATTTAGAAATGGCAAAAAAATTTCAAACCTTAAATTGTTATTTTTCTTTTAGTGGTACTGTTACCTATGGAAGTGCTGATGAAACTAGAAAAATAATTGAATATCTTCCACTTGATAAAATTTTAACTGAAACTGATTCACCATACTTAAGAGTGCATCCATATACAGGTGAATTAAATGAACCAAATACAGTTTTATTTGTTAGTTACTATATTGCAGGAATTAAAAAAATTGGAATGGATAAATTTGTTAATAAAATTAACTCAAATTTAAGAAAATTATTCAATTTAAAATAAATATGAAAACACAAATTAAAGCCAAAAAACATTTTGGTCAAAATTTTTTAAGTGATCAAAATATTATTAAAAAAATTATTAATATTTTTAATTTGCACAATCAAAATATTGTTGAAATTGGTCCTGGAATGGGTGCATTAACTAAAGAACTTATAAAGGTTGCTACATCAGTGCATTGTTTTGAAGTAGATAAAGATATGATTGCGATTTTAAATAAAATATTTGACAATCAGCAAAATCTTCATATTTATCATCAAGATTTTCTAAAAGCTGATTTAACTAATTTAAAGCAGTCATACTTAATTGCTAATATTCCATATTATATTACTACCGATATTTTGTTTAAAATTTTTGAAAACAAAAATAAATTTTCAAAAATGCTTTTAATGGTTCAAAAAGAAGTTGCTCAACGAATTGTTGCTGCTAAAAATTCCCAAGATTATTCAAAGTTATCAATTTCATGCCAGTATCTAGCTGATGTGAAAATTGAATTTATTGTAAAAGCAAACTCATTTATACCTGCTCCTAAAGTAGATTCAGCTATTGTATCATTTGTTTTCAAAAAAAATATTTCTTTAGAAAATTGATTTGAAATCAAAGACTTTTTTAAACTTGTTTTTGGTTATCGAAGAAAAAAACTTATTTTTTCGCTTTTAAAAAAATATCATATAAACAAAATTAATAATGTTTTTAAACAACTTAGTTTATCTGAAAATATTCGTATTCAACAACTTGATGTTGAAACAATTGTTCAAATGTTTTGATTATTAAACAATTAAAAGCACAAGAGTTATTATTCTTGTGCTTTTTCATTATTCTTCATCATCTATTTCTATATGTTCCAAACTTAATTGGTTATCTTCAATTTTATGTGCAAGTTCTAAAATTTTTTTTGTTTTAAATTTATTTGCTGTAATTAAGCTTTTGAAATTTTTGCTTACCAAATTAGTTATATTTTTTTCTAATGTATCAAAAAGTTTTCTTCCATCATTAATATTTCCAATAATTTTTTGTGCTTGTTTGTTAATATTTTCAAAAGCAGTGGTTAGGTTTTCTTTAAAACTTTCAAAATCATTGATAAATGCTTTTTCATCATCTAAATTTTTTTGCACTCATTTAACTTTATTTTTTTCAATTGAAATTCAATATAATAAATTAATAGTTGGAATTAAAGCGAATTTTCTTAGTACTAATTCATTTTTATATTCATTTTCGCTTGGAGTATAAATAACAAAACTACTATCTGGTTCAAGGGCTGTTACAAGTAAGGCATAGTCAGCTTGATAATTTTGACGATCTTTTTCTAATTTTTTGAAAAAATCTTTATTTTTTCGTGACCCTTCTGTTGTTTGTTTTGATTTAGCTTCAATAATAAGTTTCCCAATTTGTTCATCTTTATTTTCTGGATTATAAAAAGTTATTACAAAATCAGGTTTAGTATTTTTAATTACCTCATTTGCTTTTTCAAATTCAATAAATGGATGCATTGAATATGATTGAACTAAATCATCATTGATTGCATTTTCAAAATTTTCACCAACAGTTTTTGTTGGTAATGATGAATAATAACTTAAACTTTTTTGAAGTTCATTTATTTCAATTTTTAAACTTTCAATTTCATTATTTTTAGTTTTTTCTAGTTTTTCTTCTGTATCCTTGATAATTAGTTTTTTTTGTAACTCAAATTTTTCTTCTTGACTTTTCAATAAATTTTTATTTTCTCTATTTTGTTGAGTTAAATTATTAATTTTTGTAACATATTCTTCTTTAATTTTTAAAATTTCTGAATTAAGTTCAGCTTTTTTTAATTGTTCAAAGTTTTCATTTTTTCTTTTTTCATCATTTCATTTTAAAAATAATTCTTCTTTTTCATGTTTTAATTGATTTATTTCTTTTTGTTTTTGTTCTTTTACTTGTTCAATTTCAATTGATTTATCCTTGTCTAATTTAATATATTCATCAGTATTTTTAATTTTTTTTTCAAAATCTATTTTTGCAAGTTTAACTTGTTCATCAATATTTTTTTGATTAATCTTTATTAATTCCTTGCTTAAGTTATTTAAATTAGATTTATAAAATTGATCTAAATTAATTTGATCTCCTTTATTTGCATCTTCTGCTAATTCAAAAATTAGTTTATCTAAATCAACAATGTTAAGTTTAACTGTTTTTTTCATTTTACTCCCATTTTACATATATTTTAATTATATACATTGATAGTAAAAAAATATAATTCTATATAATTAACACTATGAATTATAAAACTGAATTGGTAATAAAAAAATCTACTTTTATTTCTTATCTTTTTGTTGTTAATTCAAAAGAACAAATTAAAGAAATTATTAATAATTTAAAATCTGAACACAAAAAAGCTAGACACATATGTTTTGGATATCTATTAATTAAAAATGGAATTGAGCAAGCTGGTTTTGATGATGATGGAGAACCTAAAAATACTGCAGGTAGACCTATTTATGAATTGCTAAAAATTAAAAAAATGTCAAATATTTTAGTAGTAACAATACGTTACTTTGGTGGTATTAAACTTGGTTCAGGTTTATTAATTAGAACTTATCGTCAAAGTGCTAATTTATCAATAATTTCTTTTTTAAGTCAAAAAAAATAATATTTAACAAGGAGTGTAATGATAAAAATTCAAGATCAAATAAATGAAAATCAAATTGTTTTAAAATTTGTTTTTGAAGGCAAAGAAATTCCAAATTTAATTGCTAAAAAAAATGGGCAAATAACTGAATTTTTAAATCAATCAGTTGCATATTTATATGTTAATCAAGAAAATAGTTCATACTATTTAGTTGAGAAAATAATAAAAAACATAAATTCCTTAATACATCGTGATTACCTTCTAGATGTTGCCTCTTTAGAGCAATTATTTACTTTAGAACAATCACTTAGATTAGCTATTTTAGGAGTTGAATTTGCTCAAGCAAAATTATTTAAAAAAACACTACAAGTAAAAAATAAACAAAAGCAAATTACTTTGTTAATTAAAAACAATGATATAAAAACTCAAAAAATAATAAATGAATTGCAAATAATTGCCAAAGCAATTACTAATACTAGAAATTTACAAATTATGCCTGAGAATTTTTTAAACAGTGAAATTCTTGCTGCAAAAATTGCTTCAGATTTTTCAGGAATTGAAAATTTAACTGTTAAAATTTTAACTAAACATGAAATAAAAGAACTTAAAATGAATCTTCTTTTATCTGTAAATAAAGGTAGCACTCACGAACCAAGAGTAGTTGTAATTGAATATAATGGAAACCCTGAATCGCAAGAAAAAACTGTTTATGTTGGAAAAGGAATAACTTTTGACACTGGTGGAGTTAACACCAAGGGATATCACATGAATGGTATGAAATTTGACATGTCTGGTTCTGCCATTGTCGCTTATGCTGTTAAGGTGGCAGCTCAACTGAAATTAAATAAAAATGTTTCAGCTGTTATGTGTATTACTGATAATAGAATCAATGATGATGCGTCCTTGCCTGAAAATATCTATCAATCAATGAGTGGAAAATGAGTTGAGGTTTCTGATACTGATGCTGAAGGAAGACTTGTTTTAGCTGATGGATTATACTATGCAGCTGATGTATTAAAAGCAACCACTATTTTAGATGTTTCAACCTTAACTGGAACAATGCAAGTTAGCTTAGGAAAAACATACACTGGTGTATTTACTGAAAATGATTCAAAGTGAAAAATTTTTAACAAATCAGCAACAATTGCATGTGAAAAAGTTTGAAGAATGCCAATGCATGAAGATTTTGCTAAAGGAATTAAATCATCAAAAGTTGCTGATTTAATGAATTGAACTTCAAAAGTAAAACAAGACTCTTCCCAGGCTGCTATGTTTTTAAAAGAATTTGTTAAAAACATCGACTACATTCATTGCGATGTAGCGGGAACTGCTGACATTGATAATCAACCACAAGGAGTTTTAGTTTCAACTTTGGTTGAATTTATTAAAAATTTATAAAATAAATGTAAAATAAATACATAATTAAATTAATCAAAAATAAGAAAGGGGAAAATGATTAAAAAAATCGATAAAACTAGAAATAATAATTTACTAGTTAAAGCTGTTTTTAAAGATGATAAATATCCTGAAACAGTAATTGAAAAAAATGGTGTTGTAACTGAATATTTAGATCAAAATTATGCTTTGGTTTACATGGGAGAGGCAAAAGATTATAAATTTAAAGATCTTTTAGCGTTTGCTAAAAATTATTTTAAAAATATTGTTAGAAATGTACAAATTGATCTTGATTCATTTGTTAAAGGTGATATTTGTGAACCATGTGTAGTTAGAGCTTTTGTTGAAGGATACAATTTTGTAAATGGAAAAATTTATTCAGCTAAAACTATTAAAAAAGATAAGCATTTTGATGTTTCACTTTTAATGGTTGCAGATGAAGCAAGTTATGCTGAGGTGTTTAAAAAATACTCAATTGTTACCGAAGCTGTTAATTTTGCAAGAAATTTACAAATTACTCCTCCAAATATTTTAAATTCTGAATATTTAGCTCAAACTGTTGTTGATGAACTAAAACAATATCAAAATTTAAAAGTAACTGTTTACAACAAAAAAGAAATTGAAGCTATGAAAATGGGTCTTTTACTTTCAGTTAATCGTGGAAGTGTGTATGAACCTAGAGTAGTTGTAATTGAATATAATGGAAACCCTGAATCGCAAGAAAAAACTGTTTATGTTGGAAAAGGAATTACTTTTGATTCAGGAGGTTATTCACTTAAACCAAGTCGTTCAATGCTTCATATGAAATTTGATATGTCAGGATCTGTTTTTGTTGCTAGTGCTTTAAAAGCAATTGCACAATTAAAACCTAAAACTAATGTAGCCGCAGTGATGTGCATTACTGACAATCGTGTAAATGGTGATGCTTCTTTACCTGATTCAGTATGAACTTCAATGAATGGAAAAACAGTAGAAATTAATAACACTGATGCTGAAGGGCGTTTAGTGATGGCTGATGGAATTACTTATGCTGTTAGAAATTTAAAAGCAACAAGAATTGTTGATGTTGCAACTTTAACTGGTGCAATATTAATTGCGCTTGGAAGCACTTATACCGGAGCATGATCAACAACTGAAAAAGGATGAAAAGATCTACAAGAAGCTGCAAATAGAGCCAAAGAATTAGTTTGAAGATTACCTCTAGATGAAGCATTTGCTAAAGAAATTCGTAATTCAGAAGTTGCTGATTTAAAAAATACCGATCTTTCTGGGGCTGGAGCTGGTAGTTGTTCAGCTGCAATGTTTTTAAAAGAATTTACTGAAGGTGTTGAATACATACATTTAGATGTTGCAGGTACTGCTGATTTAGCTGGTAAACCAACTGGTGTGATGGTTAAAACACTAATTGAACTTGCACTTAAAAATAATTAAAAATAACAAATAAAAAACATCAATTATTTAACAATTGATGTTTTTATTATTTAATTAAATCACTTTGCATATATGGAATTAACACTTTTGGAATTGAAATTGTTCCATCAGGATTTTGATATAGTTCAAGTATTGAAGCTATAACACGATCAATTGCTAGACCTGAACCATTCATAGTGTGAGCATATTTATTATTTCCATTTGAATCTTTGTAACGAATCATGGCTCTTCTTGCTTGAAAATCACCCATATAGCTAATTGAAGAAACTTCACGATAGCGTTGTTCACTTGGAAGCCATAATTCTAAATCAATTGTTTTCCGTGATCCAAAACCCATATCACCTGTACATAATAAAATTTCACGGTAAGGAATTTCTAATTTTTCTAGGACTTCTTTAGCATCTTGAACCATTAAATTATATTCTTTTAATGCATCTATTTCGGAAGTTACTTTAACTAGTTCAACTTTTTTAAATTGATGCTGGCGAATTATACCTTTGGTATCCTTACCTGAACTTCCTGCTTCACTTCTAAAACATTCAGTGTATGCAGTGGCTTTGAATGGCGTTGTTAAATCAATTATTTCATTATTGTAATAATTAGTTAATGTTACCTCAGCAGTTGGAATTAAATAAAAATCATCCTGAGTGAGTTTAAATAAGTCTTCTTCAAATTTAGGCAATTGTCCTGTTCCATATAAAATTGGAGATTTTACCAAAACAGGTGTTGCAAATTCTATATAACCTTTTGAAATATGTAAATCAAGCATAAAAGAAATCAAAGCTCTTACTAATTTTGCTCCAGTATTTTTGTAAATGACAAATCTTGAACCTGCAAGTTTAACTGCTCTTTCAATATCTAAAATGTCAAGTTTTTTTGCAATTTCATAATGCGAGATTACATTGGTTATTTTTCCTCGACCTAAATTAGAATGTTCTTGGATTAATACATTGTCATTTTCATCAACTCCAAAAGGAATTTCATCAAGTGGTAAATTAGGTATTGTAGCACCAATTTTTAAAATATCATCATTTAAATTATTGGCTTTTTCAGTTAATTTTTGTTCTTGTTGTTTAATTAAAGCGATTTTTGTTTTTAAAATTTCAAGTTCTTTAAAATTATTTTTTAATTTTCCAAATTCCTTTGATAACATGCTAAGTTCATTTTTTTTTCTTTGCGATTCAAACATAACTTGTCCACGATATGAAATTAATTCTAAATAATTATCAAAAATTTTTAAATCAAATCCTCTTTTTTTGAGTAATTTTTTTACTATTTCAGGATTTTTTAATACATATTTTATATCTAACATTAGTCCTCTTTATATATGTTTTACATTATATACTTTTTAATAAAATTAAATTATAATTATTGTTAATTTAAACTTTTTTACTATATTTATAGGAGTAAAACTCTTAAATTTTCAAATATCAATTTTTTCTCTATTTGTTATAATATTATTACGTTTATACACAATATAGCAAAAGGAGGAATTATGAGTAAAAGAACGTATCAACCAAACAAACGTAAACATGCAAAAATTCATGGCTTTAGAGCTAGAATGAAAACAAAAAATGGTAGAAAAGTATTAGCAAATAGAAGAGCTAAGGGTAGAAAATATTTAACAGTTTCAGATAAATAATTAAAATGAAAAAAATAAATCGACTAAAAAAAAATTGAGAATTTAATGAAGTAATAAATTCAAAACAACAATTTTTAAATAAGTATTTAATTGTTTACTACATTAAAGCAAATTCTTTTAAAGTTGGTTTAACTGTTCCAAAAAAGTTTGCAAATGCAGTACAAAGAAATTACTACAAAAGGCAATTACGTGCAATTATTCAAAATTGCAATTTAATTAATTTAGAATATCATTTTGTAATGATTGTTCGTAAAGATTTTTTTTTAAACAGTTTTTTAGAAAAAGAAAAATCAATAAGAAAATTATTCGAAAAGTTTAAAAATGAAAAGATCAAAACACTTTAATTATTTTACCAAAAGCAAAGATCCTGTAGAAAGAAGAAATAAAGTTTTAAAAAAGATATGAAAATGACTTAGAGTTGCTTTTTATATCATTATTGCTGGAATTTCTCTAACAGGTTGCATTCAGTCATTTGTAATTAAAACTTCAACAAATACTGGTGCTGGTTTGGAATTTACAAATGGAAAAGAAAAAATTTCTCCTAAAGTAACAAATTTAGAAGAAAAAGAAATTACATTACAATTACCAAACAACAATAGTTCTGAAAACAAAGAAGAGTTTAAAATCAAAACTCTACAAGTTAATACAAGCATTAACCATAACATATCTGATCAAAACACACTAAATAATCTTGCAGTTCAAATAAATGGAACTAATAATGATAAAGGATATTTTAGAAAAGATAATTCATTTACTTCTGCAATTAGTATTTCAAATAATAATGAACCTATATACCAAAAGAATGGAAATTATTTAGCGGCAGCAATTGCTGGACCTAAAGCAAATAAAATCAATGATATTCAAGATTATAAATTTGTAAATGAAATAAAAGATATTTATTTCTTTAATTTTTATGCAAATATCAAAGAAAATAATGCTGATTTTATTCGTTTTATAAAAAAAGAAAAAGATAATGATAATAAAACTACTATTAGTACAGTTGGAAATTCTGCCAATATTATTAATGAAGCAACTTTAAATAATGAAGGCAAATATGAAATTGTATGAACATCAGGATTGGCAAAAATTGATAATTTGCAATCTCAAGATCTTTCTAGTGATCCTAATAAAAAAATTGTTAATAAATTTAATCGTGATGTTTTACAACTATTTTATGATTATACTTTTAACAAAGAAAGTCAATTTTATAAAACCTTTAATAAAGATCCAGGTGAATTTTTAAAAGAAAAAATTGATGAAGCTAAAGCTAAAAACATTTACAAATCACAAACAGATACAGTTTTATTTACTTTAACTCCTAAAGAAGCTGTATTAGTTAAAGAATATATTCGACTGGTTTACAATTGATTAACAGCTACTGGCTATATTTGAAAAAATGGAAAAATTATTCAATCTTCTTTAATTGAAAATCTTCAGTCAAATGTTTCAAATGATATTCTAAATGGTGATGGCTCAACTAAATACAATTACAATGAAAATATTTACTCAATTGGTAAAGATGTTAAAACTTTAGCTTATCAAGACTCTGTTCCTTTACTTAATATATCCTCATGAGGAGAAGCATGAACATATGGTCCATTTTATGGTTTATTTGTATATCCTGCTACTTATTTAATAAATGCCTTAAGTCATGGAATTGGTGTTTTAAATGGATGAGGAACAATTATTGTTTTATTCTTAGTTACTTTTATAATTAGATTTGCAGTATTTTGTTTAACTTTTAAATCAACTGCCAAATCATCAGTTCAAGAAGAATTAAAATCTAAAAAAGCAGCTATTGAACTAAAATATTCAGGTTTTGAAAATAATAAAGCTATGAAAGCTAGAAAAGCTCAAGAATTACAAGCTTTAAACAAAAAATACAACATCAATATGTTTGATACTATTGCAAGTCAAATTATTACTATTCCAATTTTTCTTACTATGTGGCGGGCAATTCAAATTATTCCAATTATTAAATCAACTAATTGAATTGGAATTAACTTTGGATCAACTTCATGAAGCAAAGTAACTGAAGGAGAATGAATTTATATTTCAGTTATTGCAATCAGTATTATTGTTCAACTAGTTTCTCAACTAATTCCTTCCTTACTTAATAGACGAAGATTTAAAGAAAGAACATCAATTGCTGAACAACAAGCTTTAAAAAAACAAGAAAAAACTCAGAGAATTACTATTATTTTGTTTACAGTAATTGTGGTATTTTTCTCAGCTGGAGTTCAAATTTACTGAATTATTACTGGTTTATTTACATTATTGCAACACTTATTTATGCATAAAATCAAAAAAACTAAATGATTCAAAGATAAATATAGTTTAAAATCATTATCTAGAAAATAAATAATAATAATAATAATAATAATAATAATAATTCAATTTAAAAAGCACCATATTGGTGCTTTTTAAATTGTTTGTTAATTAAGGTTTTGGAATTGGCTCTCCAATTGCTTCAGATGGAATATTTACAATTTGATTTTTTAAAAAATCTTGTTCAAGATATTTATTTAATTGAATTCCAAAATATTTATTTTTTTCTTCTTCTGTTAATGACTCTTTACCATAAATTTGTCCATAATTAATTAAACTATCAATTCATTTTGAACCTTCATAAGCAAGTTGAACTGCAGAATTTTTGTCAGGTTGTGAAATATCAAGAATTGTATATCCATCTCCTCCTACTAAAATAAAATCATTAGTTATAATGTAATAGTATTTTTCAGGATCGATTGATTTTCCATTAATTTTAACTGAATTTGTATCAAGCTCTCACAATCAACCAGGTTCATTTGTTTTTGGATCAGTTTTTTTAACTACATTAATAAGATAGCTTACATTAGATGAAAGTTGTGCAAATCCTCCACTTCTTCCTTTTGAAGCTCCATATTTAAGTGTCTCAAGTAAAGTATTTCCTTTTACTCTTACTCCAGAAATTCTATTTCCAAATGGAGAAAGTCCTAAAATATCAGCACGAGTGATATCTCCTTGTTTTAAATCAGTTCTTATCCCACCACCATTAGTTAATCCAATGGTATTATCAAGTGTGCCTGGTTCTCAATTTTTTTGACTTACTCATGGGGTATTTTTAACAAAGTCTCATGCTAAAGCATTTGAAACAAAAGAACCAAGTGCTGTTGGCTTAATTCTTCCAACTCAATATGGAGTTTTGTCAATTACTTGATTTTCTACATGGATAAATTCTCCTGGAGATTTAAATACAACAACTTTATTTTCTTTGTTGAATATTTTTTCAAGTTCTCCAATTAATAATCTATTTGCATCGAAAATTCCTACTGAAATTTCATTAATATCTCTTAAATTATCTTCAATTTGTTCAATTTTTTTCTCTTTGGTATTATATACTAAACTTATATCACCTAAATACTTTGTATATGATTCAGTTTGAGTAACATAACTTTTGGAATCATTGACTTGTTTAAGTTTTACATAAGTATGGCTATGTCCATCTAAAATTAAATCAATTTTGTTATCTGTATTTTTAGCTAAATATTCTGAAGTTCATTCTACTTTACTTCTTCCAGTTCCTAAATGAACTGTAGCTATTATTAAATCAATATTTGGTTCTGCTTTTTTGATTTCATCAATAGTTTCTTTTGCAGAAGTAGCAGGATCTTTAAAGTAAACTAAAGTTGAATTAGATGGATGTGATGTATATTTAGTATCTGGAGTTGTAATTCCTAAAATAGCAACTTTTAAATTATTATCTAATTTTTTAATAATATATGGCTTGAAAACTCTTTGATTTACTTTAGTTGAATCATAACCCTCAGGTTTTATTTCATTATCTTTAAATTCTTGATAATAAATATTAGCTGAAATAAAAGGCATTTCTCTTCCATTTTTGGATTCAGAAGATTTTTTATTTAATTCTAAAATGTGATTTAACCCATAATCAAATTCATGATTTCCAACTGCTATTGAATCATAACCATTGAATTTAGCAATATTAGTGATGGTTTTTCCTTTATCTGAATCGGATAATGGTAATCCTTGAATTAAATCTCCTGATGATAAAAGTAAATCATAATCATATCTTTCAATAAATTTATTTAAACCTTCTAGTCCGCTATATTTAGAAAATTTTGAATTATCATAAAGTAATCTTCCATGTTCATCATTAGTGTGAAAAATTTTAATTGTTTTAAATGTATCATTTTGTTCATTTTTATTAAGATAACTATGAAGAAAATTTAACTGTTTTGTCATTTTATTCAAAGTAAATTTGGACTCAAAATAAATATCATATAAATCTTGATATGCCTTTTTGATTTGTGCTTCATCTTTTAATTTTTGTGCCTTTTCCAAAGACTTAGTATTATTTTCAAATTTAGTTGCTAACTCTTTTATTTTAATGTTATATTCTTTTAAAGAATTAAAATATTCTTTACGTTTTTGAGAATTTTGCTCATTTAATGTTGCAGTTTGATTGCAACTGGATGCAACTAATGGTAGAGTCACAGCTGATAATCCACTTGTTAATAATAAATTAAATCATTTTAATTTTTTCATTAAAGCTCCTTATTTTTTAGTTTATATATAAAATTTTACTTTTTAAATTTATAAATAAAATCAAATGATTTAATTTGTAAAAAAATTTCATAAAAAACACCAAATAAAAATTTGATGTTTTCATGATTTAAGTTTTGTTTAGTTGCCTAAATTTTCTTTTTAAAATAACATCTTTAACCAAATATCCATATTTAGTTCGAGATATAATGATTAAAATAAAAGTAACTACATTAAATAACAAAGTTAATCAAGCAAACAAATAACTTATTTTATCACTGCTTTTTGTTTCATTAACTGTAATTATTTCATTTGTATTTGGAATTGTTATTTCTTTTGTTACACTCAAAGTTACTTCCGATGGTTGTAATGAAATTAAGAAAAACAATAAAGTAAGAGCTAAACTTATATTTAACAAACTATATTTTAATAATTTATATCCATTGAATTTCTCAGTGAAAAGTCCATATAAACTAATTAAATTCAGTATAATGGCGGCAATGAATAAACTTATTATCAAAAAATCTAAAACTTGAAAAATTTTTAACAAGTGTAAAGAATTAGAGTTTTCTTGAATAATTTGAGAAACATTTTTTTCTGCTGAAATTGAATCGTTTTGAATTTGATCACTAATTCATTTTTTTTCTTCTATAACTCAATTTAAAAAATTAAAATTTAAAACAATTAAAAAAATAATACTAATCAATAAAAGAAAAGTTGAAATAATCACAAAAATTTTTCTAATTTTATAGTTTAAAAATAAGTGCATTTAATTAATTCTTTCTTTGTTATTGATATCGAATAAATGAATTCTATTTATATCAAACTCAATATAAATTTTTTGA
The DNA here is from genome assembly GCF_000526955.1 of Mycoplasmopsis cricetuli ATCC 35279. Classification (GTDB taxonomy): domain Bacteria; phylum Bacillota_I; class Bacilli_A; order Mycoplasmatales; family Metamycoplasmataceae; genus Mycoplasmopsis; species Mycoplasmopsis cricetuli. The sequence continues at coordinate 93,123 of NZ_JAHB01000001.1, forward strand.
TACAACTTAAATTCTTTACTGTTTGAAATAGTTATCGTAAATTCGAGTGAATCACTTAATTTTACTACAATCAACTGATCTTTGCCAATTAATTCAATATTAAAAATAATTCCCTGAAAACTATCTTTAGTTTCAAAAAATACAATATTAATATCTTCACTTCTAAATCCAACAATAACTTCTTGATTGTTTATTAATATTTTTTTTAAGTTCTCGGTTAAATTTATTTTAATTAATTTATCTTTTGAAACAAGTTGATTTTCTTGATAAATTGCTTCAAAAGTATTCATTGTAGGCGAACCAATAAATTTAGCTACAAACAGATTTTTAGGTTTAAAATAAAGTTCTTTCCCTGTTCCATTTTGTTGAATTTTTCCATCATTAAACACAACAATTTGATCTCCCATAGTCATTGCTTCAAGTTGATCGTGTGTTACATAAATACTTGTAGTTTTAAGCATGCGATGAATTGAAACAATTTCACGACGCATGCTTTCACGTAATTTTGCATCTAAATTTGAAAGAGGCTCATCCATTAAAAATACTGAAGGTTTGCGTGATATCGCTCTTCCTATTGCAACTCTTTGTCTTTGACCACCTGAAAGATCACGTGGTTTTCTATATAAATAGTTTTCAATTTTTAATATTTTTGCTACATCTTTAACTCTTCTATCAATAACATCTTTGCGTTCTTTTGCGATTTTTAATCCAAATGAAATGTTATTATAAACATTCATATGTGGATATAAAGCATAAGATTGAAAAACCATAGCAATATTACGTTCATTAGGAAGTAAGTTGTTATATCTTTTATTGTTAAAAAGTAAATCCCCCTTAGTGATTGAATTTAACCCTGCAATCATTCTAAGTAGTGTGGTTTTGCCGCATCCACTAGGACCCAAAAAAATACAAAATGATCCTTGTTTAATTTCTAAATTAATATCTTTTAAAGTATAGTTTTCATTTCCTTCATACTTTTTTGACAAATTAACAAGTTGAATGTGAGCACCATTATTAGTTTCTGAAATTTGACCTAATTCATTTATCATTTTATCTAAGTCAACTCGATTAAATGAAAAATTTTCTACAGTCTCTTCATTTAATATTAAATTTTCATCTTTATTCATAGTTATCCTTTAACTGCTCCTTCTGAAAGTCCTCCAACAATATATTTTTGCAAATACATAAATAATGCAAAAGCTGGCGCAGAAGCTAGCAGTGATCCTGCTAAGTAAGCTCCATAATGAATTTGTTTTGGTTCAGTTTCAATAAATGTAAGTAATCCAACTGCCAAGGTTCGATCACTATTGTCAAATAATACAAAGCGTGGTAAAATGACATCAGTAAATGGAATTAAAAAAGATCAAAGTGCAACCATTATTAATGCTGGACGAATTACAGGAAGTAAAATTTTAAAAAACAATCCTCAGTTAGTGCAACCATCAACCTTTCCAGAATCATCCAACTCTGATGAAACTGTATCTAAATAACCTTTAAGCAAAAAAGTATTTGATGCAATTGAACCCCCAGTATAAATTATAACTAACATATAAATAGGACTAAAGCCTAGTGCTTGCCCCATTTTCACGATTATAAAAAGTGAAATTAGTGAAGAAGTAGCTGGAATTAATTGTAAAAGCATAATAATACCTAGTGAATGCTTTGAACCTACAAATTTAAAACGTGAGTATGCATAAGCATTAAGAGCTACTCCTGAAGTGGAAAGAATCATTGTCAATGTTGCAATTATTAATGTATTTTTATATCATTGTCCAAATAGACTGCGATCACTTTTAAATAAATATTCAAAATTATCAAAACCAAATTTAAATGGCAAAATTGAAATAATTCTTTCATTTTCAACATTAAATGAAGTCACTATAAGAGAAACAACTGGAAAAAGAATTACAATAGCTCAAAAAATTAAAACAACATAATTAACAAACAATCAAAAAATTTCACCTAAAGTTGGTGGTTTTAAATCTGATTCATTAAAATTAATACGTTTTTTGATTTTATATTTATTATCATTAAATTGAATTTTGTTAGCAACTGAATTATAAAAATTATTTTTTTTCATTTAATCCTTTTTTGACATACTTTTAATAAATCCTCGAGCTGAAATTGCAATTGTCATCAATGAAGCTAAAGTAGTGAGTGCTGCAGCAAATGCTTGATCACCTTCAATTTTAACAGCTCCAGTGGCAATTTTATAAACTCATGAAATAATAATATCGGTTGTTCCTTCTCCAAAAGCAGTTGCATGTGCATAAGCTGGTCCTCCACCTGTAAATAAGGAAATGGTAGTAAAATTATTAAATGCTCCAACAAATTGTCCAATAATCATAGGTGTAATCATTAAAAATAATTGTGGTATAGTTAAAAATCATAACAAATGTTTTCCTTTACCCCCATCAATTGAAGCTGCCTCATAAATATCTTTAGAAATTGATTGTAAATTCCCTGTTACAAGCATAAAAATTCAAGCATAAGAAATTCATGTTTGTACTAAAATCACAAGTACTCGAGCTAAATTAGCACTTTCTTTAAGTCAATTAATTGAGTTTTTTAAAATTCCTAATTTTAATAAAATAAAATTAAAATATCCTGAATCACCTGCTACAAATGAATTTTTAAAAAATGTAACGGTTACAAATACTGGAATTGCTCAAGGAATAATATAAATTAACCGAAAAATTTTTTTACCTTTTAATCTAGGATTATTAACTAAAATTGCTAAAATCATACCCAAAATAATTGGTAAAATTGATGAAAAAATAGTTCATACAATAGTTCATGAAAAAACTTTAAACATTGATAATAACAAATTATTTTTTCTAAAAATTCATCATTTTCCCCACTGTCCAAGTCCTACTCACGAAACCTTTTGTGTAACAGGATCATGCAAGTATCCAAAATCAGTAAATGAAATTAAAATTGAAGTAATTACTGGAGTTGCTACAATAAAAATCATTAACACTCATCCAAAAAGAGAAATCATTCAAGGAAATCCGCTTGTGTTTAATCATCTTTTAGTTGCTGATCATTTGCTTGGCCTCAATCCATGCTCTAAAGCTATTGAAACTCTGCGTGCACCAATTGCTGAAATTAAAAAATACATAAAAGTAAACACAAGTAAAATAATTGAAACAACGCCACCAAAAAGATAAAAACGAGCATCAGGTAAAATACCTTTTTCAATATCTCTAATATTAGCTCCTAAATCTATTAGTCCAAAAATTCCGTTAATTTTATGTCAATACAAACCAAGTGCAAATGGAATAAAACCTAAATAAAAAAGTAATGAGGTGGCAACCATTAATGAGCCTTTGATGTATTGTTTAAATCATATTAATTCAGGTAGTCCTGGAAAAATAAATCCTAGAAAAGTTGCCCAAATATGAATGTTTTTAATGCATTCTACTGGAATTGATTTTTGAGCTTCATTAAATTTACTTTCAAATATTTTTTTATCGATATTAAATTCAGATCTTCTTCTAAAAAATAGAGTGTTTAAAGTATTTTTAATTTTAGAATATTGATTATTTATTTTTAAATCATTTTTTGATTCTCTATAATTTATTTTAGTTTCTAATTTTAAATTTTTATATGCTTGTTTAGAAATTTGTTTATTTTGAAATTTAATTTTTATACTTTTTAGAGTATCTGCATAATTTTTTTTAGCAATTTGTTTTTTATGATTGATTTTATCTTTTTCTGCTTTAATTCCATTGTTTAAAATAAAAATTTGTTTATGAATAATGTTTTCACATTTTTCTTTTAAAAAATGAATTCGAGTTGTATTTAAATCATGTGCATAATCCAAATATGCTTGTCCAATAACTAAATTATACTTTCCGTTATAAGTGAATTTTTCTATACATTTTCCTTTTTTAACTAAAAAATTTCCTTTGTAATAATATTTGATAATTTTTCTAATATTATAAGTGTTAATTAATGAATAAACTTCTTTTTTAATTAATTTAAAAAAATGTTGCTCTTGAGCTGATAAAGATAAAATTTTATCATTTAAATTTTGATTTGTCAAATTCTTTAAATTTAATAAATCACCTGCAATATTAATTAAGTCTTTCTGATGAGAACTATTAATATCTTCTTTGATTAATTTTAAAACTTTTTTATATTCTGATTTGATTTGTTTAATTTTTTGATAAGAAGTTTGTTTTATATTGCTTAAATAATTACTATTTTGTTTTTGAAATTTTAAAATTAAATTTTGATTTTCTTTAATTTTATTTTTAAAAATTTTTGTTTTCTCTTTTATTTTTTGTTTTTCTTCGATATATTTTTGATTATAGTGATATTCAGCTTTTAATGCTCTTTGTTTATAATCTAATTTTAGATTATATTTTTCTACTAAGTATTGCTTTTTTAAATTTTCTTTTTGATTAAAATATTTATTTTGAAATTCTCTTTTTTGTTTAAAAAATTGAATTCTTTTTTCTTCAAATTTTCAAATAAAATCTCGCATAACTAAATTAATATTTTTAATTTGATTTAAATATTTTAAATCTAATTCACTTAGATTTTCCTTAATTTCATCTAAATTAAATTCTTTTATATTGAATTTTTTATATCAAATAACTGAAGCGTTTAAAATAGCATATTTTTGAAAAAGCTTAATTTCTTCATTTAATGTATTAAATTTTAAATTCTCAATTAACAATTCTTTTTGTTTAATACTATCAGTAGTGTTTGTTAGTGAATTTTGATAATCTAATGAATATTTAATTAACTTTTTTTTCTTTTGTTTTAATTTTTTAATTTCATATGCTATAAATTTCTCAAATGAATCAGAAAAAGATAGTTTTTTGTAAGTTTCTTTTAAAACCTTAATTTTATTTATATAAGCTACTTTATGACTATACAATTCTCTTTTTAAATTAGAATCTAATTTTGTTTTAGTCCTTAAAAACAAATCTTGATTAACTTTTTTTTGAAAATTTAATTCTTTTAACATTCTTTGCATTTTAACTTTTGCAAAATGCTTATATGATTTAAGGGATTTTGATAATTCAGGAACAAGTATTTTATGTTCATCTCCATATCAATTATATAATTTTAAATCCTCCAATTTTTACCTCCTTTTTCTTGAGGTCATATTTTGATTTAACTCATATTTATTAATTTTTCTTTTAACAATTAAATTAACAAATAAATAAATTAAATACAACACACACAATAAAGCACAAATTGTTATTATTACTCCAGAAATTTGCTGAAAAATATTAAGTGTATTAAATTTATACAAATAAGGAATAAAAGATATTACAACATAAATAATAATTCAAATAATAAAAAATAAACAACCAGCTTTAAGCTTATATCTTAAAAAATATGCATAAAATATAAAAAAAATAACAATTAATGAATTAGAAATATATGAAAAAAGTTTTAAAATTTTCAAATTTTCAAATTTATTTATACTTATTTTTAACAAACCATTTATATCATATCCTGTTGAAATAATTCAAAACATAAGTGCAATTGAAATAATTGCATTTAATACTGCAAAGATATAAAAATCATGTTTTTGAAAATTAATCTTAAATTTCATTATTTGTCAAATTTTATAAAAGTATCACCTTTGCTATCATTAATGTTTCTAACTCCAACTTCAAAATTTTCTGATAATTGCTTAAAAATTTCTTGTTTAAATCAATTTAAATCTTTGTTAACTTGATTATTAGTTACAAGTTTATTAAAAAAATCAACATTTCCAAAAGTTTTATCATTTCATTTGTCTCAAACAACACTACCAAACTGAGGATTTGAATTATCAAAACGACCATTTTGGGTTTTAAAAATACCAAGTCCATCATTTTCAATTGTCTTAGTTGAAGTTAAAACATTTAAAATTTTATCAAAACTAAGAGTTTTTAAATATTGAGAAATTTTTTCTTCAATTGTTTTAATTTTAATGTTATTTGGTAATTCATTTTCAGCTTTTTTAACTTGATCTTCAATAAATACTTTTAATTTAGCTTGATTTACATAAGCTCCAAAATATAATCTAGCTGCTTTTTTGATTGTTAAATCATCAGCTGGAGTTAATGCCACTTCTTTTACAAAAGATAAAGCTTTATTTTCAATTTCATTAAATTTATTTTCAAGTTTTTCATTATCATTTATGATTTCAACAAGTGAATTTACAAGTTTTAATTTTTCTGAAGAATTATCACCGTTAGCACCAAAAAGATATTTTTCAATTTTTCTAAGATGTCAGCTGTTTTCATCTTCTAATAATTCAATTTTTGTTGAAAGTTTATCTGATTTAATAATATTATCTTGAATTAATCATGTTTTTCCATCTTTTGATTGAAATTCTGATAATTTTTTTTCAAACATTGCTGCTAAGGCATTTCTAAGACCTGTATACTGATTAATTGTTTCAACAAATGAGTTACGTGACTGTTGAGAAATTTTTGGAATTGAATTAAATTCGCTATTGTTCTTTAAATTTTCTTTAAATAAAATATTTTTTTGTCCAATTGGATCATTAGTATTTTCTACTTTTTGTTCCCAAACATAAAAAATTCCAAGTGAACTAGCTTGATTTAATTCAACAAATTCTTTAAAATTTTCCATTAATTCTTGATGTGATTTATAATTAAGTGATTTAATAAAATCAAAATATTCTTGATTTTCCTTAACTGCAAATTCAGAAGCTTCTTTTTTAATTTTATCTTGAAATAAATGTGTATATGGAACTTTTGAGTCAGCTTTAAAATAAGCAAAATTGGCATTTACAGAAAAAATATTTTTTAATAATTCACTAATTGCTTTTTTTCTTTGTTCTGAAGCTCCATTATTTCTAATATTAATTAAAAAAGATCATGCCCCTTTGGCTTGAATGTATTCATATTCATCAGTAGCATTAATAACATTAAAAAAACTCTTTGCATTAGCAGATTTTTCAGCATTTTGCAAGTCTCAAGTACCAATAATTGCATAGTTAATTTTTCCATCCTTCATTAATTCAAAAATTTTACTTTGCACTTGAGCCATATCAGAAGTTAGTACAGCTTTTAAATCTTCTTGACTAATTCCTTTTTTATATCATACTGAAGTTTTAAAATCATTTTTTGACATTAAATATGCAGCTTTAAAAACTGGTCAATAAATTTCTGCTGCAACTCCTGTTGCTTTTTTAAATTCTTCTCTGAAAATATTTTCATTTTTATCAAAAAAACCTGAGCTAATTTTTCCATCTTTTGAATAAAGAAACTTGGAAATATAGTTAACTTTATCTTTTTCAGATTTTGTCTCATTAAGTTTTTTAAACACTCCAGCTAAAATTCCATTTCCATATCATAAATCTTGCATACGAATAATAGCATCACCTTTTTCCACTAACTCTTTTAAACTATTTGTTGAAGTGTTTTGTAAATCAGCTAGTGCATCTTTTTGTTCTTTATTTGAAACTAAAATAATTCCTTCAGTATTATGTCTAATTGCATACAAGCGATTTTCAGCTTGAATTTGTCCATTTTTTGTAACAAGACCTGTAACACTTCCAAAACTTTCTAATTGTTTTTTTTCTTCTTCAGTTGAGCCAATTTCTTTTGTAATTTCATTGAAAAGAGTAGGATTAAATTTATTAAGTTCAACTACTTTATTGTTAACAACAAAATCAGTAATTCTATCTTGAGGAGCATAAAAAATATCAGGAACTTGCTCACGATCATCAATTCCTACTTGAGTATCTAAAGCACTAAAAACATCCTTTTGAACCATTTTTAATCTATATCCTTTAGCATAACTTTCACTTTTATTAAAAAGTTTATTTACTTCATCATAAAAAGTAGTTTGTTTTCCATCAACAGCAATTAAAATTTCTTTTGACTCATTGCTTGATATATGATCATTTCTAGCTTCTGGATTATCAACAGTTGAGGTTGAATTTGAAGAACAAGAACTAGCAATTGAAATACTGCCAAGTGTTGATAGTAACAATGATGATAAAATTAATTTTTTTTTCATAATTTTTTCCTTTTAAAATGTTATTCAAATGCAATTTCATTTTTTATGTAACCTAAAATAGCAAAAATAACAGTTAAAGGAACTAAACCTAAAACATTACAAATAATACAAAACACACATCACATTTTTCCTTTTTCAGTTTTAGAAAAAATATATCCTAAGTGTATGCACATTAAAGTTGATATCAATCAGGAACTAACTATTAAAATAATTAAAATTCTTCCAGAAAATGTTTTAATTTGATTAACTATTATTTTTAAATTTGCTTCATTAAAATGAAAATTTATTGAATAGAATAACATAAATATAAATATTAAGGCTATTAAAATAACCAAATTTGCAAAAACTATAAATAAATATTCAATTATTTTTGGAACATATTTACGTTCAAGTGGTAATTTACCAAGCAAAAAATATCTCATTTTAGTTTTAAATGAAATGTTTTTTTGTCTTTGCTTTTTGAATTTATTATTAATCATGCCTTAACTTTATTTTAGTTTAAAACAAGATGATTATTTCTTTCTGGAAGCATTATTTCAGATTTTTTTACTTCAATTTTGACTAGTCAAATTGATTATTTTAAATACTCCAATAGCTCCAATTCCATTACCTAAAAAAGAATTTTTATCATCACATATTTTTATGTTCTTTGAAATTAAAGTGTCGATAATTTGATATGAATTTTTTAATTTAACCTTAAAATCAATTTTGTTTCAATCAAAAATATAAAGTAAATATTCTCCTTTTCCATTAGTGCGAACATTAAATTTAGAAAAATCAATATTGTCTAAATTTTCAACTAATTCTTTAATATCTACAATAGTGTTTAAATTTTGTGAAATAACATAAGGGTATTCATTTCTAATTCAATTTAATTTTTTAACTAAATTATAAGTTGAATTAGGATCTTTGATTGCATTTTCAATTGTTTGCTCATTCTTAGATAAATTTAAATAAATTCTACTAAATTTTTCTCCAGAACGTTTTTCATAAAAATCAACTCTTTTATCTTTATCACTTCAAGGGAAGGCTTCACGAATTAAATTATCTCCTTTTTGTTGAGGACCTCCATGCAAATTTAACTCTATTCCATTATATAAAATTGGACTCCCTGGACGTGAAAGTAAACTAGTTAAACCATATTCAATAATTGTTTTATCAACTTCAGTTAGTTTTTGATCATTAAAAACAGAATTGCTCAAATTTTTGACTTTAATTTTAAATTGATTAATTCATCTTTGCACGTCATGATTATCTAAAAATGGCATTCAAGTTGAATTATTTTTATTTAAATATTCAAGTAATTGTTTTTCTTGTTCATGTTCAATAGAAACTGAAATTTGATCTTTTCAATGAAAACCATCAATAACACTATCAAGACCCAGATTATTTTTTTTAATATAAAGTTGTGCTTCTTGAGGTGATTTTCATCATTCGCCAAATAAAAATGGTTCATTTGAAGATCTAATGGTTCCATCATTTAGCACTTCTTTGTTAACTTTTCTTAGTTGTCTAAAAAATTCATTTGTTTTATTTAAACCATTTGTTTTAGGTTTATATGGATTTTTGCTATCAAAAAAATGATAAAAAGCATCATATCGAAAGCCATCAACACCAAGTTTAGATCAATATCTTTGTACTGCTTTTAATTGTTCAATTACTTTTGGATTATTTAAATTTAAATCAGGCATTCCTTTTCAAAATTCAGCTACATATTTTTTACTAGTTGATTGTCTACTTTTTAAATTCAAAAAATGTCTTCTACTATGATCATCATCAATTCCAAGACCCGCAGTATTATCTGGAATGCTTAAATCTAAAAAGTAATAATAATCTTGATATTTTTTATCACCAGCAAGAGCAGCTTGAAATCAGGGATGTTCATATGATGTATGATTAAAAACCAAATCAAGAATTACTTTAATACCATTTTTATGTGCATGTTTTAAAAAATCTAAAAATGCATTTTTGCCACCTAATTCTGGTGCAACATCTAAATAATCAATTACATCATATCCATGATATGAACTAGCTGGATGAATTGGTGATAAATATAAAGTATTAATTCCCAAATCAATAAAATAATGTAAATTATTTTTTAAACCAATAAAATCTCCTATTCCATCATTGTTTCCATCAGCAAAAGAATACACAGTTAATTGATATATAGTTTGTGAATTAACTTTTTTTTCAAAAGGTGCTACATTATTTGTATTTAATGAATTCTGTACATAATCTAAATTGATTAAACTATTCTTTAAAATATATTCAGAAAACTTTGTATCTCCTCATTTTTGCACATTTTTATTTTTTTGTTTACATGACGTAACTAACAAAACAGGCACTAAAATAAAAGAAGGAAGTAAAAATTTTAAAAATTTTATAATCATAATTAAATTATATAAATTTTAAAATAACTTTTTTTATTACTTAAAATGTTTTTATTTTTTAAATTTGTTTTAAATTTTTAAAAAGTAAATAAAATAAAAATAAAAAAAACACTTAATATTAAAAGTGTTTTTTTTATGACTAAAATTATAAACTGTTAATTAGATCAGAAATTTTTTTTGCTGCAATTGCTCCATCAGATGCAGCTGTTACAATTTGACGAATTTCCTTTGCTCGAATATCTCCTGCTGCAAAAATTCCTGGAATTTTTGTTTGCATAGTTGATTCTGTTACAATAAATCCTCTGCTATCAAAAATATCAAGATCTTTTGCAAAATCTGCTACAGGTAAAAGACCAATATAAGGGAAAAATGAACTTACTTTAATTGTGTGTTCATTTCCTTGACTATCTTTAATAATTGCTTCTTCTAAGGCATTTTCTCCCAGTAAATTAACAATTTGTGAACTATAGTAAACTTTAATATTAGGCATTTTTAACATTTCTTGCACAAGTTTTTTTTCTGCATTAAAAAAATCATCTTTAATAACTAAATGCACTTCTGAAGCAATTTTACTCAAATAAGTTGCTTCTTCAACGGCAGAATTACCACCTCCTAAAACTAATGAAGGTAAATTTTTATATAAAGGTCCATCACAAATTGCACAAAAACTAACTCCACGCCCAATTAAACGTTCACAATTTGGGATAAAAGTTGGAATTCTATTTTTCATCCCTGAAGCTATCAATATTACTTTACTTTTATAAATTTTGCCATCACTAGTAATGACTTCTTTTTCATAATCGCCATGGTTGATAATTTTTTCTACATTACCATAAATTTGTTCTGCTCCATACATTTTTGCGTGCTTTAAAAAAGATGTAGCAAGTTGTCAACCTTCAACTAATTCAGTACCAATTCAATTTTCAATTTTACTAGTAGCTGATAATTTACCTCCACCAATTTCTTTGTCAATAAAGGCTACTTTTAAATTTGCCCTTGAAGCATATAAAGCTGCATTTAAACCAGCTGGTCCAGCTCCAATAATAATTAAATCATATTTAACATTCATTTTAAATGACTCCTTTATTTTGAATATATTTTTCCTTAACTCGACAAGCATGTGCTGTAAATGATGTGCAAGCTACATGCTGTTGATATTTAAGTTCATCTTCATATGTATAAACAAAACGATATTTTTCTCAAGTACGAATATATTTGACTTTTGATAAAAATTGAAAATAAATAAAGACAATAGCACCACCAAGAATAAAAAATAAAGCTGCATTTGAATAAAGTGAAAAAGCTTCTTGACGAAGTGGTTCCATTGCTAAACGAACAGTTCCATATCAAATAAAATAAAGTGCTGAATGAGTTCCTGGTTTAAAAATACCAAATAAATTTAAAACTCAAACAATAATTAAATATCCAAATAAATTAGCGAGTCCTTCATATAAAAATAATGGATAACGATAAGCACCACTAATTCCCAAAGTATCAGTATATGAATCAGAAATGTATAAATTATCAGCAATAATTTTTCCAAGTGAAGTTGCGGATTTTCCACTTCAATCAATTTTTCCATAAACTTCATGATTGGCAAAATTTCCTCACCGCCCCACAAATTGTCCAATTAAAATAGTTGGAATAATAATGCTTAATGTTTTACGATAATCAATAACATCACGTTTTTTTCATCCATAAATCATTCCAGCAAGAGCCCCTAAAATAACTCCTCCTTGAATTGAAAGACCTCCATCTCAAATAGCATACCAATGCGTACCTTCAAAAGGCTTATCTTCATAAATTAATGCTTCAACTACATATCCTAATCTTGCTCCAATTAATGAAATAGGTATAATAACAACAACAAAAGTAAGTAAAATATCAATTTTATAATTTTCTCTTTTTCAGAAAAAAACAATTGTTAAAATTGAAGCAATAATTCCGAGCATAATCATAAAAGAATAAACTCTAAAATCAAAATTTCCAATTCTAAATAAAATTGTTGGTGTTCCAACACGAATAGCTGCATCAGGAACATAACTTGGAATATTACTCATCATTTAATCTCCTTTTCATTTTTTCAATAACATTTAAACCATCATGCCTTGCTAGATAAGCATTAACAGCAGCTTCAATTAAAACTGCAGCAGAACCACCTTCTTTTATTGGAATTTGAATTTTTTTAATTGAACGACCAAAAATTGGATACTTTAAAAATTCAATACCAATTCGATCTAACTGATTTTGTTTTTCTTTGTTTACTAGTTCAACTACCAAATTAATTACACTAGAAGAAGCCACTGCTCTGGTTCCATAAGTATATTTTATATCAATTGCTCCAATTCCTCTTACTTCAAGTAAATCTTTAGTTATTTTAGGTGATGAGCCAATAAAATGATTTCCTAAATCTTTAATTAAAACTGCATCATCAGAAATAAAAATATGACCTCTTTGAATTAACTCTAATGCTGCCTCACTTTTACCTGAACCAGATTCCCCAACAATTAATACACCAGTTCCTCCAACAAGCACCAAGGAACCATGAACTTGAATTAATTGAGCAAAATGGCTATTTAAATAAGTGCCAATACTAGTTACTATAATTGAACTTGAAAATTGTTGACTATGTGAAACAGGAATTTTATATTTAGAAGCAATCTCTTTAATTAAAACAATATTTTCTTTACTAACCCCTTTTGAAAGTAATACAAGAGGAGGATAAAATCCAAAAATATGTTCTAAAATTTCTTTTGTTTTTTGAGTCCCAATTGATTCAAATCATTTGCTTTCAGTTGTTCCTCAAGCCACTACATTATGCGCAATTCTTTCGCTACCTGTTTTAGTTGCAAGTTCAAGTCCAAGTCTTTTAATAGTAGGATAAAAAATTTCAAAATTATTTAATTTAATATCTTTATTGATAATATCTAGCTCAAAAAAATTAATAATATCATTGGCATAAATTTTTTTATTCATGTTGCTCCATATAATCTTCAATTATACCTTTTATTTTATTGTTCTAAAATTTTATCCAAGAATTGCCCAGTATATGATATTTTAGAATTTCTAACTTGTTCAGGAGTTCCTGAAGCAATTATTTTTCCTCCTTTAATTCCACCATCAGGACCCAAATCAATAATATGATCAGAACATTTAATTACATCTAAATTATGTTCAATTACAAGTACTGAATCACCATTATTAACAATACGATTTAAAATCAAAATTAATTTTTTTACATCGTGATTGTGTAAACCTGTAGTTGGTTCATCAAGAACATAAAGGGTTTTTCCTGTTGGTCTTTTTTGTAAATAGGTTGCTAATTTAACTCTTTGTGCTTCTCCACCTGATAAAGTTGTTGACATTTGTCCTAATTTAATGTATCCAAGTCCAACATCTTGTAAAATTTTTAATTTTTCCACAATTTTTACTTTTGATTCAAAAAATACTAAAGCATCATCTACTGTCATATTTAACACATCTGAAATTGTTTTATTTCGATATTTAATCTCAAGAGTTTCACGATTGTATCTTTTTCCATCACAATCATCACAAGCTACATAAACATCTGGTAAAAAATGCATTTCAATTTTAATAAATCCATCACCAGAACATTTATCACAGCGCCCTCCACTTAAATTAAAACTAAATCTTGATTTAGAATATCCTCTAATGCGAGATTCTTCAACATTAGCATATATATCCCGTATATCATCAAAAACTCCAGTGTATGTTGAAGGGTTTGATCTTGGTGTTCGACCAATTGGACTTTGTGAAATTGGAATAATTTTATCTATATTTTCTAATCCTTTAATTGAGGAAAAATTTGCTTTTTTGTGATTTTGTCCTTCACTTAGTCCAAGTGAATATTGAATTCCTCTCACTAATATTTCATTAACTAAAGTACTTTTTCCTGATCCACTAACACCAGTTACTGCAACTAACTTTCCAAGAGGAATTGTTACATCAATGTTTTTTAAATTATTTTCTTTAGCACCAATAATAGTAATAGTTTTTCCATTTCCACTTCTTCTAGTAGTTGGTACTTTAATTTTTCACTCGCCAGATAAGTATTTTCCAGTAATTGAATTTTTATTTTGCACAATTTCTTCAACTGAGCCTGCCGCTACAACCTCTCCACCTTCGCTTCCAGCTAATGGTCCAATATCAACAATATAATCAGCTGAAAAAATAGTATCATCATCATGTTCAACAACAATTAATGTATTGCCTAGATCAACCATTTTTCTTAGCGTTTCTATTAATTTAATATTATCCTTTTGATGCAAACCAATTGATGGTTCATCAAGAACATATAAAACCCCAGTTAAATTTGAACCAATTTGAGTTGCAAGTCTAATTCTTTGAGATTCACCACCTGAAAGAGTTTCAGCGCTTCTATTCAAAGTTAAATATTCAAGTCCTACATCTTTTAAAAAAGAAAGACGATTTAAAATTTCTTTAATTACAATTTTAGAAATTTGTTTTTCATTTTTAGTAAAAATTAGTTGAAGTTTATCAATAAAATCCAAACATTCTTCAATTGACATTTTGCTAAATTCATAAATATTTTTTAAATTAATTTTAACTGCTAAAGCATTGTTATTCAAACGAGATCCTTTACAAGTGTGACATGTAAAAGAACCCATGTATTTTTTCAATGAGTCTCTAACTGCATCACTTGTAGTTTCATAATATTTTCTCTCAATTTTAGTTAATAATCCCTCAATATATTTTTTAACTCTCACTGAGGTTCTTGATTTAGACTCAATTTCAAATTCAATTTCTTTATCTGAACCATATTTAATATAGTCTAAAAGATGATTAGGAATTTCATCAATTGGAATATTTTTATCAATATTGTAATGATTTAATAAAGCTTCAAATTCTTGAACTTCAATATTTGGAGAAAATAATTTATTTTCAAAATATTTAATTCCATCAAGAGAAATACTTCTTCAAGGTTCAGGAACAAGAGCATCTCAATCTGCTTTAAATTCAACTCCTAATCCTTTACAATTTTGGCACATTCCATATGGTGAATTAAAAGAAAATAATCTTGTTTCAATTTTTGGTAATGTAAAATCTTTGTAAATACATGAGTGATTTTTTGAATAAATTTGTTCTTCACTTGTTATAAAATTTTGTACACGAACCAATCCTTCAGCTTTTTCACAAGCTATTTCAACTGCTTGAGTAATTTGATTGCGATTTTCCTCTATTAATGTAATTCGATCAATAACTAAATCAATTGTGTGTGATTTAGTTTTATTTAGTTCAATTTTATCTTCAAGTAAATAATTTTGTCCATCAATACGTACACGTAAAAAACCTTCTTTTTTTAATTTTTCAAGTAAATTTTGATGTGATCCTTTTTCTCCATCAACTAATGGTGCATAAATAATTAACTTTGATTCATTAGGCTGTTTATAAATTGAAGTAATTATATCCTTAGTGCTTTGTGAAGTTATTTCAATGTTGTGTTTTGGGCAGTAAGCTTTACCAATTCGAGCAAATAGCAATCTAAAATAATCATAAATTTCAGTTACTGTACCAACTGTTGATCTTGGATTGTTAGCAGTAGTTTTTTGTTCAATTGAAATAGAAGGACTTAAACCTTCAATTGATTCAACATCAGGTTTTTTTGTTCCTCCTAAAAACATTCTGGCATAACTACTTAAACTATCAACATATCTTCTGCGTCCTTCTTCATAAATTGTATTAAAAGCAAGTGAACTTTTTCCTGAACCACTTAATCCTGTAAAAACAATCATTTTGTTTTTAGGAAGTGTTAAAGATACATTTTTTAGGTTATTTTCTCTTGCCCCTTTAATAATAATTTGATCTTTTTGTGCCATTTAATTGCTCCTAATTTGGTAAATCACATCCATTAACTGGCCTTAATATTAAAGTAGTTGATAAAAGTTTTTGTTGCTGATCTAAAGTAAAAATATTTAAATCATTAACTAATTTAATAATATCATTTGCACTACCATCAAGTTGTAAGAAAAAGAAAGTCTCCTTTGCTAAATTATAAAATTGATGAAATAAAACTTGATTTTTAATTAAATCATCAAAACATTTAATTTTATTGTTTTCTAGTTGCTCAAATAGTAACTGAGTTTTTTTATCTAATGATGATCTTTTTAAAACAATTAAATATCCAAGAGCCCCAGCAAACAATTTAATGTCTCTAGTAAAAGTAGAATTATCAGTAAAATATGAAAAAGTTAAATAGTGAAACAAAGCTTGATCATTTGTTGCTACTTTTAAAAGTATCTTTCGAAATGAATCATAAATTGATACTACATCTAAAGTTTGACTTAAAATAAAATCTTTGTTATTTTTAATTTCTTCAATTGAATAAATCATTTTTGCTCCTCTTAATTTTTTTGTAATTCAATTAAAATATCCCTTAATTCAATTGCTCGCTCATAATCATGAAGTTTTGCAGCTTCTTCCATTTGTTGTTTAATTTCTTTAATAATTTGTTCTTTATTTTTAACAGTAGGTTTCTTTGTAATATTTTTACCTTCTTGACTTTTTGAAAGAAGTAATTCAACTGCATTCATTAAATCATGCCCTTGAATTGGATCATGAATTGGTTTGATGATTGTTTGAGGAATAATATTATTTTTTAAATTATAAGCAATTTGCATTTTTCGCTTTTCTTGATTGTCATCAATGCATGCTTGCATGCTTTTTGAAATATGATCAGCATAAAAAATAGCTTGACCTTTATGATTACGTGCTGCTCTACCTGTGATCTGAATTAATGAACGTGTATTACGCATAAAACTTTCCTTATCAGCATCAAGCACAATTACTTTAGAAACTTCAGGTAAATCAATTCCCTCTCTTAATAAATTAATTCCAATAACAACTTCATAGATTCCTGATCTTAATTTTCTTAAGATTTCATTTCTTACAAAAGTGCTATGCTCAGAATGAATATAAGCTGCTTTAATTCCACGTTCTAACAAATAAGCACTTAGTTCCTCAGACATTCGCTTGGTTGTTGTTAAAATGATTGTTTTTTCATTTAATTTTCTTTGTTCAATTATAGTATCATAAATATCTTCAATTTGATTTTTTGTTGGTTTAATAACAATCTCAGGGTCAAGCAATCCAGTTGGACGAACATAGAGTCTGGTCACTACTCCTTCAGTTTTATCTAACTCATAATCTCCTGGGGTAGCAGAAATATAAATTTTAGTAAAATCAAAATTATTTTCTCATTCATGAAATTTTAATGGTCTATTATCAAGTGCGCTAGGAAGTCGAAAACCATAATCAACTAGTGAAGATTTTCGTGAAAAATCACCTTTATACATGGCTTGTAATTGAGGAATAAACATATGTGATTCATCAATAAACATCAAAGCATCTTTTGGGAAATAATCTAAAATTGTATAAGGTCTTTGACCTGGAATTCTTTTATCAAGATACATTGAATAATTTTCAATTCCCTTACACATTCCAAGCTCTTTCATATCATCAATATCATTTTTAATTCGTTGATTAAGTCTTGTAGCTTCAAGTAGTTTTCCTTGTTCAGAAAAATGTTTTAATTGGATTTCAAGTTCTTTTTGAATCAAAGGAATAATTTCATCATAAATAGAACTCTCAGTAGCATAAGCATTACCAGGAGATAATGAATATAAAGCTACTTTTTTTAAAACATTTTTAGTTAATGGATCTACTAAAGCAATCTCTTCAATTTCATTTCCAAAAAATGAAACACGTATACATGTATTTTCTGAATCAGCTGGTCTTACTAAAACAATATCTCCTCGCACCGCGAAATTACCTGGCTGTTGATCAATATCATTACGCTGATACTTAATTTGAACTAAGTGAGTAATAAAATCTTTAACACTAATTTTCATTTTAAGAAAAAAACTATAAAAAGATTCCTTGTACATTTCTGGATTTAAAATTCCATAAATAGCACTAACTGAAGCTACTACAATAGTATCTTTTCGAGTTAATAATGAATTAACTGCACTTAAACGTAAAATTTCAATTTGTTGATTAGTTTTAGAATCTTTTTCAATATAAGTATCACTACCAGGTAAATATGCTTCAGGACGATAATAATCAAAATATGAAATGTAATATTCAACAGCATTTTCAGGAAAAAAGCCTTTTAATTCACTATATAATTGACTTGCTAATGTTTTAGTGTGTGAAAGAATAATAACTGGTTTGTTAAATTCTTTAATAACATTTGCAATTGTAAAAGTTTTTCCAGATCCAGTTACTCCAAGAAGAACTTGATTTTTTTGATTGTTTTTAATATTTTCAACTAATTCAGCAATTGCTTTAGGTTGGTCCCCACTTGGTTTGTAATTTGAATGCAGTTTGTAAATACTCATAAATTAAATTATATATTTTTTCAAATTAAATCATTTAAAACTGAAGAATAAAGATTGTTAATTAAAAATAAGAAAAACACTCTTTTATTAATTTGCTATTAAATTTTTTAAACTTAATAGTCATATTAAATATGAGTGCTTTATTAAGTAAATATTATTATTATTATTATTAACTTCTTAATTTAAAAATCAAATTATCTTTTTGATTTATCATATGGCAATCCAACAGCTGCTGGAGCTTTTGAATTTTTGGAAGTAAATGCAAGCAATACAATTGTAAATACATAAGGTAAAATATTAAAATAATCAGAATAATTTTTAATACTTTCAAATGAATTTATTCCTGAAGAAATAGTTGAAGATGTTGCATATATAAGTGAAAAAATAAAAGCAATTAAAATAATATAAATTGATTTTCATTGTCCCATGATTAAGACAGTTAAAGCTAAAAATCCTAAACCATTTGTAGTTCCTGTAAATGCAACTCCACGCAATTGAAAAAATATTGATCCAGCAATTCCTGCTAAAAATCCTGAAATAAAAACTCCTTGTCATTTATAAAAATTAACATTAACTCCTGCAACATCAGCTGCTTGAGGATTCTCTCCAATTGATTTTAATCTTAAACCTCACTTAGTTTTGTTTAAAATAATTAAAGTTATTATAAAAATTATAATTAATATAAAAACTTTAAATGAAATAATATTAGTAAGATTTGTTGAAGAATCAGTTGATACAGCCAATTCAGCAACTGGCGATATAAATTTATTTCCTTCTCCAAATATTTTTAACATAAAAAAGGCAATTGCAGGTGCAACTAAATTTAATGCAACTCCTGAAATAATGTGATCTCCTTTTAATTTAATAGTAACAAAACCATGTAATAAAGCAAAAAAACCTGTTATTATTGCTGCTATAAAAGTTATTGGAATTTGCATTCATGGAGATGATATATTAAATGATTGTGCTAAAAATCCGTAAAAAACCGCACCTACAATCATCATTGCTTCTATTGCAATATTAACAATTCCTACTCTTTCACTAAATAATCCTGAAAAAGAAGCTATCCCTAAAATACTAAAAAAAGCAAAGGTGGATATTAAAATTAAAATAAACTCACTCATTATTTAATCTCCATTCTAATATTTGAATGTTTTTTAAGCATACTTTCTACAATAAGTGATTTTTCATAGTTATATCATTTTTTATTTTCAATTTTTTCCAGTTCATACTGTTCTTTTAAAATTTTAAAATCAAAATATCCACTATTTGTTAATTTTTCATTTAGAATAATTCTCTTTTTTGATAATTCATTATAAAAATTTAATTTTTGATCATCACTTAAATTTTCACTAGCTCGAGCATAAAAAGTATTTTTTAATTCATTTTTTCATTTAGCTCAATTTTTAGAATTTTTTAAATTTTTTATTTTAATTATTTGTTTAGATTTTAAATATTTTTTGAACAATAAATATTTAATAGTTCAATATGTTTTAAAAATACTAATTTTATGTTCTTTTGCCAATTTATTCAATTTTTCTATATGATTAACAAAATTCATATTTTCTTTTTGTAAATAATCTATTGTTTGCTTTTTAAATTCTAATAAATTGTTTTGATTTTCAGTGTGAATTTTTTTATTTATAAGTGAAAAATTAAATCCTTTTAAATCAGTATAAAAATACTTACTTTTAATTAAAAATATAAACTTAATAAATTTATTGATTGGTCTAAATTTAGCAAAAACAACTGAAATAGCTGCTAAGTAAATAATAATTCCAGAGATAATTTGAACTGTTCCTTCATCTAATTTTGAAGATAAAAGTTGTAATCCTCCTCCACTTGGTGATGTTGTTAAAAAGGCATAAAAAATAGATGTAAATATGCTTCCAATTGGTGAATTATGTCCAAGAAGCGATACTGCAATCGCATCAAAACCAATTGTTTCAGGTGAAGAACCAACTGCAATTTTTCCACGAACAAATACAAATCATAAAAAACCTGCTATTCCTGCAAAAATACTTGATGCAACAATAACTAAAATGGTTAAAACTTTTTCATTTACTCCAGCATATTTTGCAGCTTCCTTGTTTAATCCATTCATTTTAATTTTATAACCCAAAGTGGTTCTTTTTAAAAGAATTCACATACTAAAAGCAAAAATAATTGAAATTATTAAAATTAATCAAGCAAAAATTTGGGATTTAAAAAAATCTGTTTGAAAAACTAAATCTTTAGTGGTTGGCGAAGATGAAAAGCCTTGTGATAAGGCAAATGGATATTGAATAACTCCTTTTAAAATCTGATAACAAATATAATAAATAATTCAATTTAATAAAATAGTTGTTACTACTTCATTAACATTTAAAAAAGCTTTTAAAACACCTGCAATTAAACCTACAAGTAATGCTGCTAATATTCCAAAAATAAATCCAATAAGTAATGATCATCAAGAAGAAAAAATTACTTTATCACTAGTTGATGATAAATAACTAGTGATTAAAAATGATAAAAGTCCAGAAGACATCATTTGACCTGGAACTCCAATGTTAAACATTCCAGATTTAAAACACATTCCAACTGCTATTGAACTAAATATAAACACTGAAATAGTTATTAATAATTGAAATATTTTTATTTTAGCTGATATTCTAATTATTTCTTTAAAAAAACTAAAAGGATTTACTCCTATAATTAAAATAATAATTGAAGAAATTATTAATCCAAAAACAATTGCTCAAGAAGAATAAAATATTTTTTTCTAGCAGAAATATTATCTTCTTTAAAGAAAAAAGAATTATTTTTTTCTTTATGTATATTTTTTGTTTTATTATCCATTGTTTACTCCTGCCATCAATAATCCTACTTCATTTCTAGTTATATCTTTAACAAATTTTTTTTCTGAAACTGTTCCTTTATTAATAACCACAATTGAATCAGCAAGTGCAAAAATTTCATCTAATTCATATGAAATTAATAAAATTGTTTTTCCTTGTTTTTTTTCTTCTAAAATTTTGCTATGGATAATATTTATCGCACCAACATCAAGTCCTCTTGTTGGCTGAACTACAATAATAAAATTGTGATCAGTTAACATTTCTCTTCCAACAATTGCTTTTTGTTGATTCCCCCCTGAAAGAGAACGTGCTACTGAATAACCTTCTCTTCCGCCTCTTACATCAAAATCCTGTTGAATTTGATTGTAAAATTTTTGAATATTTTTAGTTTTTAAAAATAAATTATTACTAAATGTATTTTCATTTAATCTTCTTATAATTGAATTATCTAAAATTGAAAAATCTAATACAAGTCCGTGTTTGTGGCGATCTCCTGGAATATAAGAAATTCCTTCATTTTTTTTCTGAGATACTGATAAATTTGTAATGTCTTTTAATGAACTAGTTTTTTGAATAGAATTACTAGAATTTTTAACATTATTATTAGTTCCTATAAAAATTTTACCTGATGATGGCTTTAGCATTCCAGAAGCAACAAATTCAATTTCCTCTTGTCCATTTCCTTCAACACCTGCAATAGCTAATATTTCGCCTTTTTGAATTTCAAATGAAACATTTTTAATTCCTTTTAAATATTTTGCTGAAACATTTTTAAAAGCAAATCCAATTTCGTTTTGAATATTTTTTTCAGTATTTTTAGGTAAAACAACTTTTTCTCCCACCATTGCTTCAGCAATTTTTTCTGTATTAACATTTTCTAATGTTGGAAAATGAGCAACAACTTCTCCTAAGCGAATAACTGTAGCCTCATCTGCTACACTTTTAACTTCATTTAATTTATGAGAAATAAAAATAATTGTTTTGCCATTTTTTCTAAAAATACGCATAGTTTCTAATAAACCTTCAATTTCTTGAGGATTTAAAACTGCTGTTGGTTCATCAAAAACTAAAATTTCAGCATCACGATATAACATTTTCATAATTTCAACTTTTTGTTGAGTTGAAACAGTTGCATTTTGAGTTTTTTGAAATAAATCAAAATGCAAATTATATTTATTTTGAATTATTTTAACTTTTTCAATTGCTGATTTTCTATCTAAAAAAGAATATTTTTCAAATTCACTTCCTAAAATAATATTATCTAAATTAGTATATGCACCTACTAATTTAAAATGTTGGTGAACCATTCCTATTCCTAATGCATTTGCTTGATTTGGATTTTTAATTGAAATTCCATGTCCATTAATTTTAATTCTACCGCTTGTTGAAGAATATAGTCCAAAAAGAATTGACATAAGTGTGCTTTTCCCTGCTCCATTTTCTCCAATTAAAGCATGAATTGTGCCTTTTTTAACTTTTATACTAATATTCTTATTTGCCACAATAGAATTAAATTTTTTAGTAATATTAACAAATTCTACAGCATAATTTATTTGATTTTTATCTATATTATTCATATTAAAATAAAATGAAAAAATGCAAAAAATAACTTTTTAAGTAAAAGTTATTTTTTATTTAATCTAGTAAGTTGAATTTGTTCCTTTTAAAGGTGAAGAAGTTTTAGCTGTAGAAGAATTTGCTTGAGGAACTTGCTCATTGATTTCTTTTACTAAATTATTAATTTTAGTTATATTACCTTTATCATCACCATTTTTTAGTTCTGGAATATTTAATGTTTTTCTAATGTCGCTCTGATTTTGAGTTATTTCCTTAAATTTAGCAATCGCTGCATCAATTGCAGGTTGTGCCTTGCTTGTATCTCTTGTATCATTATTAGTTGTCTTTGCAATTGTTGATGGAGATAACCCTACGGCATCAACATTAAATCCTAATTTAGCATGTTCATTTTTACTTCCTAGAACAAAATTAGGAATAATATCTGAATTTGAACCTTTTTGCACAAATAAATCAGTTAATGTTCTATATAAAGTGTTTCCGATTTTTTTCTCAATTGATGTAAAGAACAGTTTTTCAACATCTTCACCAAATAATCCTGCTTGATTAGTATCAACACCAATTATATAAGGTTTGTTTTCTGAATTATAAGCCAATTGCCCTGTTTCTGCTGTTAGTGATCCAGCAACAGGTAAAATAATTTTTGGATTGGTTGCAATAATAGAACTGATTGTATTTTTTGTATTTTCATTTGAAATAAAACCAGTATTTAGACTAATTGTATTTGTTGAAATTTTTGTTATTTTTGAAGAATTTTCATTATATTTTTTAATACCTTGTAAATATCCTGCAATGAAATCAGTTACACCAACTCCTGCTCCACCACCAAATGTATTTACTTTTCGATCTTCATCTTTTTCAACTGTTTCTGATAAATATTTAGCTGAAGCTCATCCAGCCATTCAACCAGCTTCTTCTGTTTTATATAGTAATGAAATTAAACTTCCTGGTTTAACATTGTCATCTTGTAAATCTCAATCAACACCAATGATGATAATATTTTTATCATCAAAAGCTTTTTTATTTTGCTCAATTTTATATCATTTTTCAAATTCTGTACCATGTTGAAATCCTGTAAGAACTCAAACATTTTTGTTAGAATTAACAAGATTTGTATAGGTTTCCCCTAATTTTGTTGCATCAGCATTAATATAATTGTTATCATTATTTTTAACTTGTTTTGAATGTTGTGAAATTGCTTCTCACAATGACTGATTAAATGATTTATCATCAACTCTTCCACTTGCTGTTACTAAAACAATGTCTAATTTAGCAATTTTGTTTTCTGTAATAGCTTTTTCAACTTCTGCTTGTTTAGCTTGAACAACATCTTTAATATTTGCAACATCTGTGTTAGCATAAATATTTTGTCCACGAGTATTTTGTCCACAAGACATAGCAACTGTTGCAGGAGCTAAAGTAGCTACTCCTCCTAAGAGAAATAAAATTTTTTTCTTCATAATAATCCTTTTTTATAAATAATTTAATATTTATATTTGAATTATAACAAATTACAAATATCATTCAATGTTAATTAAAAATTTAATTATTATTAATATTATTTATTTCATACTTTTTAAGATAAAAAAATAAAATAAAAAAAATTTTGTTATTGCTTTTTTTGTATTATAATTGTTTTGTAGTGAATAAATTGCGAGTGTAGTTTAATGGTAGAACTTCAGCCTTCCAAGCTGACTGTGAGGGTTCGATTCCCTTCACTCGCTCCATTTCATTTATTTGTCCTAAAAAAGTACATCCTTTGTGATGTGCTTTTTGCTTTATAATCATTTTAATTATTAATTTTGTATTAATATATATATATATATATAAAAAAAAAAAAAAAAAAAAAAAAAAAAAAAAAAAAAAAAAAAAAAAAGCAACTCCCTATTTTTGCATTTCTGCTATCTTCGGCGTAAGAGGGCTTAACTACTGAGTTCGGAATGGTATCAGGTGATCCCCTCTGCTTTGGTTGCTCTGAGTAAAGTATAACACAAAAAAATAAAATCAAAAAAATTTTTTTATTTTTTTACAATAATTTTTTTTAGAAATAACAATTTAAATATATTAATTATATATAATTTAAAAGTATATAAAATATGATCAGGAACTATTATGCAATGAGATTTTAAAAATCTAAAAGTTGGACAAATGGTAGATGTTCAAGCTTATAAATTTAATGGATTTTTATATCGTCAATGATCTTCAGCAAAAGTAATTTTTAACAATTCAAGGCATGTTGTTTTATTTTTATCAAACACTAAAGTAAATGAATATGATAAATGTTTGAATCGTTGAAGATATACTGAAAGTGCATTATGATTTTTACCAAAAAATTCTTATTTTAATGCAATTATTTTGTTAAAAAATAATTTTGGTATCTATCATTACATAAATATTGCTTCAAAACCAATATTTGAAGAAGGAACTATTAAATTTATTGATTATGACTTAGATGTCAAATGCTACCCAAAAAAAGAACTACAAATTGTGGATCGTGATGAATTTTCTCGCAATATTGTACAAATGCAATATCCTGAAAATTTAAGAAAAAAAGTTTTTGAAGAACTTAAAAATATTATTTCCTTATATACTAATTATGCATATTTTTTTAATAATGAAATTTTCGCTTATTATTTAGATATTCTAGTAAAAGATAAATTATTGGACAAACGTATTTATGATAATTTTGTAAAAAATAACATTCAAAAATATAATGAAGAATTTGATATTTTTTCGGAAATTATGAAAAACAAGTAACAAATTAATATTCAATTACTAAAAAACATGAATGTGTTATAATACTTTTAAATTTTTAAACATATTTTTAAATAAATTTTATAATTTGAATTAAAGGAGCAAATATGGCAAGAGAAGGATATACTTTAGCATGCACTGGATGCAAAATGGAAAATTATATTTCAAAGAAAAATAAAAAAACTCACCCTGAAAAAATTGAATTATCTAAGCATTGTTCAAAATGCAATACACACACCACACATAAAGAAAAAAAATAATTTTTTTACAAAAATACAAAGATGCTCTTTGTATTTTTTAAAATAAAAATTAAAATTTTATTCAAAGGAATTAAAAATGAATCGTAATAAATTAGATCAAATGTTTGCTAAAACTAAAGTGGAAGCCTTAATTTCTGAAGCACCTCAAACAAGACTTTGATATGCTGATGTACAAACTAGTGATGGATTAATTGTTATTGAAAAGGAAAAAGCAACTTTATTTGTTGATTCAAGATACATTGAATATGCAAACAAAAAAGCTAAAAATGTTGAAATTATTTTAATTAAGGAAAATAGTGTTGAAGAATGATTTAACAAAAGACAATTAAAATCAATTGCACTTGAAAGTAATTATTTGGTAAAAAACTGAGAAAATAGAATTAAAAAATTAACTAATGCACAAAAAATTGAATGAGTTGATTCACAAGAACTTAGAATTGTTAAAAGTCAATTAGAAATTGAAAAAATGCAACAAGTTATTGATGTTTCACTTAAAGCATACAATCAATTTATTCAATGAATAAAGCCTGGAATAACTGAAAAAGAAGCTGCTGCAAAATTAAATTATTTATTAAAAATAAATGGATCTGATAAAGAAAGTTTTGATGAAATTATTGCTTCAGGATCTTCTTCTGCTGAACCTCATCACCACCCTACTGATAAAATAATTGAAAATAATTCATTACTCAAAATTGATTTCGGCGGTCTTTTAAATGGGTATGCAGCTGACATTACAAGAACTTTTATTTTAGGAGATTCAACTAAGGCTAATCCTAAAATGTTAGAAATTTTAAAAATTGTTGAAAAAGCAGCAGCTCTTGGTCGGGCACATGTTAAACCTGGAATTAAAGCAAGTGAAATAGATAAAATATGTCGTGATTACATTGCAAGTAAAGGCTATGCAGATAATTTTTTACATTCAACTGGTCATGGCCTTGGAATTGATGTACATGAATTACCTTCTGTTTCATCAAAATCAGATTATATTTTAGAACCTGGAATGATTATTACAGTTGAACCTGGAATTTATATTAAAGGTTTAGGTGGTGCAAGAATTGAAGATGATGTTTTAGTAACTGAAACTGGTCACTATGTTTTTTCGCGTCCTGAAGAAAATAAATAATTTGAAATTTTAATAAATCAAAAAACACAATTTCTAAAGTTTTGTTTTTTGATTTATTTTTTTAATTCATTTAAGTTTTAAATTTTCATTTTTTATGCATTAACACCTTTATAATCAAATATTTTTGCAATTGAAAAAATATCATTTTGAATATAAAAACATTTTTTTTATTAGATATTGTTTTTCATATTGTCAATAATTTTTTTTGAAAATAAAGATAATTTAACAACTTTAACTTTTTTAGGTTAATAATTTAATACTAATCCATAGAATAAAAATTATAAATAGTAAAATTAAAAATGCAATTTTTATCAATTTCACTAGAAATATCAATTGCAATAATTTAAACATTAAAAAAAATTTAGCAAGTTTAAAAATAGTTCTTTTAGTTCCGCAATTTTTGTTTAATTTTAATACAACTTATATACATCAATATGATTAAAATAAATATTATTGTTAAATATGTGTAAAAATAAATAAAATAATAATCAATGATCTAGCAATAATTCTAATTGTTATGAAATTTTATTTTTTTATGAAAATTTTTTTGTCAAATAATTGATATAAAATACTATAAAAAATTTTAAAAAAACTTGTTGAATTGATGTAATAATAAAACTAAAATAAAGTGCTGCTATTTTGAGCTAAAACTAAATAAATCCAACTTAAATTAGTTAAAACAATAGCAATCATTGAATAAATTATTAATTTATAGTAGTTAATATTTAAATAAAAAAGAAAAACAATTTTTCAATTAATATAAAGTAATTTAAAATAATATTCAAATAAAAACCTCATGTATTAATATCATAATTATTTATATACAAAGTTATAAGACTCTTGAAAATAGAAAAGCCCCATAATAATTTACCTTGATAAAATTAAATTTATACTTATTTTTATTTTTAACATCAATATTATTATGCGTTAATTTATTTGAAAAAGTAAAGAATTTACTTTTTAAATGTAATTTCATAGAAAACATAAAATTTCAGAAATTAAATAAATTATACAGTTAAAACAATCACCCAATAAAAAGAAAAATGTTTATATATAAAGAATTAATAAAGTTAAAAGACCAAGTGATATAACAAAAGAAAAAGCAATATTATATTCTTAATTCAGTTGGATTTTATGAAACAAAAATAAAGTAAATAATTTAAATATATGAATCTAAATGAATGTACAAAAACAACAATAGTATTGGTGCCAATTAAAATAATTAAAAATCTTTTTTTGAGATGTAAAGTAAGAAATTAATGAAGGATTTTGAATTGATAAATATAGAATTAATGCAAATTAAAAATCACTAGTAATTTTAAAATATACAATGGTGCTCTCAATGTAAAAGCTTGTAATCCAATAAATGAAATTGTTAAGACTGAAATATATTTAACAAAGTTTGCTTTAATTTTTGCCATAAAATTTTTTTTATACTTAAAAAAATATTTTATTTTTTTGCTTCAATTATGTAAATATAATAAAACTTCATAATATTTTTTTTTATTATTTTTTCAAATAAATAAAAATATATCAAGCAATTATTTGCTTGATATATTTTAGGACAATTTTGATATGGTGCCGACAACTGGACTTGAACCAGCGACCCCATCCTTACCATGGATGTGCTCTGCCTGCTGAGCTATGACGGCATTGTTAAAATTTTACCATAAAATTTAAATAGCAAAATTTTTAACTTTTTATTTTAAAATTAGTCTTGCAAACTTCATTTAAAGCTGATTTTCCATAGATTTTTTCAAACTCAATTACTTGAGTTTGAACTAATTCGCTTGTTCCTAATAAAAAATTAAATTTTCATTTATTTCTTTGTTCATTCATATAAAGATTTAGTTGATAGCGTGCCATAATTGAAGCGCAAGCAGCTGATAGATGAACACTTTCTGCTTTAGTTGCTAAAAATGTATCAACATTAACATTTTTAAAATTCATTCAATTATTTAGTTGTAAAATATTTTGATCATATTTTAAAATCGATTTTGTTGTTGAATATTTATCAATTAATAGCACATGATTTCTTAAAGTCATTTTTTTTAATAAATTATTAAATGCTCCATTATGAATAAAAAATTTTAATTCATTAGCATTATATTCTTTTGACATTTTATTGTAAGTGCTTTGTTTCAAACGATAAACTGATCATTTGACTTCTAAATTATAACTAAGTTTTTTTGCTAAAAATTCAATTTGTTTAAATGAAAGAAGTTTTGAATCTTTAACTCCAATTGTTTTAGCTCATTCAACCAAATGATTTGGTAAATAAAATGCACAAGCTACAAGTGGAGTAAAATAATCTCCAACACCAGTTTCATCAATACCTATTACTTCTTTGTTTGTTAAAACATTTAAATTTTCTAGTTCAAAGTAATTCATTAGGCAAACTCTTCATCTCTTTTTTGTTTGCGAATTTCACTTTTAGCAATTTCATCTAATGGATTATCCAAAAAACGATTAATATAATATCCTACACCACCATCTTTGTTGGTTTTAGAAATTTTTACAGTAGCATATTTTTTAACATCTTTAGTTGAATTTCCCATTGCCACTGACACATTAGCTACTTTAAACATTGGAACATCATTAAAACCATCTCCAATTGCAATAGTATTTTCAACCTTAATTTTATAATAACGAATAAGCATGCTAAGTGCTTTTCCTTTATTTGCAGTAATATTGGTAATGTCAAACACTGGAGTTAATCCTTCTCCTTTTGATCAATATGAAAATTCTGCTAAATCTCCATATTTAGCTTTTAAATACTTTCTTAAGTTTTCAACATTTGTTGTTTCTTTTACATCAAAAATTACACCAGTTGGCATTAAAGGAATTTTATGAAAATCAAGTCCAATTCTTAGTTTTGGTGTATTTGTAAATCCAAATACTTTTTCTAGAGCTTCATCACGGTGCTGAAGTTGCACTCAGTCTGGTCCTTCAATTGCAATATTTGTTATTTCTGCTGCTACTTTTTCATCTCCTAAAATATATAAGGCTTCATTTAAATTTAAATATTTTACATATGGAATAAAATTTTCATCATTTGGATGATGAATGTGTGCTCCATTATAATTTCCAACTACTGTCTTTAAGTTGAGCTGTTCATAAATAAACTTAGTTCCTCTTCAAGGTCGTCCAGTTAAAATACAAACTATATGCCCTTCTTCAGTTGCCCTTTTAATTGCATTAACAGTTAAATCATGAATTTCACCAGTTGTACTTGAAAGTAAGGTAGTTCCATCTAAATCAATGGCAAATAAATATTTTTCTTTTTCCATAATAAATTCCTTTTTGCTAAAAAATTATAGCATTTTTGCTTTTTTATCTATTTTTTTGATTAAACAAAATAAGCAATTTTGAACTATTAACAAAATTATTGAATTAAAAATAAGTTTTTAAAATATAATAAATAAATAATAATTTATAATAATTTATAAGATATTGGAGATTATTTAATGAAGTACAAAAGAATACTGCTAAAACTTTCTGGTGAAGGTTTTGCCAATAAAGATAAACATCTTGCAATTGACTATGAATTAGTAACTGACATAGCAAGACAATTAAAATTAATCAATGAACAAGGTGTTCAAATTTCAATTGTTATTGGAGGCGGAAATTTTTGAAGAGGGGTTTCTGCTGAAAAAAATGGAATTCCAAGAAATCGTGCTGACTACATTGGAATGCTTGCTACTATTATGAATGCGCTTACATTACAAAGTGGTTTTGAAAAAATTGGATTAAAAGCTCGGGTGCAAAGTTCAATTAATATTGATCCAAAAGTAGCTGAAAATTATATCAATGAAAAAGCAATTAAATGTTTAGAAAGTGGAGAAATTGTTATTTTCGCTGGAGGAACTGGTAGACCATATTTTACCACGGACACCGCTGCTACTTTGTATGCTTCTGAAATTGGTGCTGAAGTTATTTTAATGGGGAAAAATAGAGTTAATGGGATTTATGATAGTGATCCAAAAACAAATCCTGAAGCTAAACATTTTCAAAAAATCACTTATGATGAAATATTGGAAAAAAAACTTCAAGTGATGGATTTAACTGCAACAAGTATGGCAAGAGATAATAATATTAACTTGATTGTATTTAATTTACTAGAAAAAGATTCAATTATTAAAGTATTAAGCAATAAAACTCAACATACGGAGGTAACTAAATAATGGAAATTAATTTATACTTACTTGATTTAGAAGAAAAATGTGAAAAAGCAATTAACCACTATCGATTTGAATTATCAAAAATTTCAACTGGTAGAGCTAATCCACAAATTGTTAAGGGAATTAAAATTGATTATTATAATACTCCAACAGCTTTAGAAGAATTAGCAAATATTAGTGTTCCTGAACCTCAGCAACTATTAATTAAACCATATGATATCACCTCAGTAAAAGAAGTAAATAAAGCTTTATTAAATGCAAATTTAGGTGTAACTCCAGTTAATGAAGGGCATCAAATTAGACTTGATTTTCCTGCTTTAACAACTCAGAGAAAAAAAGAAATTATTAAAAATTTATCAAAATATACTGAACAAGCAAAAGTTGGAGTACGTAATGCTCGTCAAGAAATCAACAAACAAATTAAAAATGATGATGAATTATCAGAAGATTTACAAAAAAATTATTTAGAACAAGTTCAATCTTTTGTTGATAAACAAATTGAAAAAATTAATGATTTAACATCTGAAAAAGAAAAAGAAATTTTAAAGATTTAAATAAAAATAAAAAATAGAACTCTAAAATTAAGAGTTCTATTTTTTATACTCTTATAAGAGAAACAACTTCAGTATACTTTTCTAAAAGTTCTCTTCCTTTTAATTCAGAAAGTTCAAGTACTACAATTACTTTGATCACTTCTGCTCCTTGTGATTGAAGCAATTTAATAATTGCTTTAGTTGTTCCTCCAGTTGCAAGTACATCATCAACAATTGCTACTTTTTGTCCAGGTTTAATATATCCTTTTTGTAGTTCTAAAGTATTAGAACCATATTCCAAATCATAGCTCATTGAAATTACTTCACCTGGTAATTTTTTAGGCTTACGAACCATAATAAATGGTTTTTTTAATATCGCAGCAGTAGGGGTTCCAAATAAAAATCCACGAGCATCAGGCCCTACAATCACATCAGCTAATTGAGCATGTTTTGCAATTTGCTCAATTGTATAATGTAATGCTTCACCATCAGCTAAAAGAGGAGAAATATCCTTAAATAAGATCCCAGGTTTAGGAAAATTTTTAACATTTTTTATTAGATTTTTAATTTCCATTTAATTTACCTTTTTAATTTATTTGAACATCTTCATAAAATTCTAAAATGTCATCTTCTTCAATATCATTGTAATTTTTTATGTGACATCCAAAATCTTTTCCTTTAACAACTTCTTTTGTGTCATTTAATTCTCTTCTTAAAGTTTCTATTATTCCTTCATGAATATTTTTGCCCTTACGAAAAACTTTTACTTTACATCCTAATTTAACAACACCATTATCTTGCATACAACCAGCAATTTTTCCAATTTTTGAATAGAAAAAAACTTTAATAATATGTGCTTCACCAATTTTTTTCTCCTCATAAATTGGCGCCTTTTCCCCATCAAGTAATTTTTGACAATCTTCAATAATTTTATAAATTACATCATGACTAATTAATGAAATATCTTGATTTAATGCAGTTTGTTTAATTGGTTGAGTTGGTTTTAAATTAAACACAAAAATAGTTGCTTTTGATGCTTTTGCAAGCATTAAATCTGAACCACTAACGTTTCCTGCACTAGAAAAAATAACTTTAATTATAGCTTCATCATTAGCCATATCATTAATTTGATTTTTAATTGCCTCACTAGTTCCATGTACATCAGTTTTTATAATAATATTTATTACTTTTTTACCATCAACAGATTCTTGTTTATTTTTTGAACTTAATGCTACTAATTTGTCATGAGTTGCTTTTTGAAGAGCTAATTTTTTGGCAAATTTTTCATCATTTAATCCGATAAATCTATCTCCTGCATTTGGCGCATAATTTAGCCCTGAAACAATTGCAGGAGTTCCTGGTAGAACTTTAGTTGTAGCATTTTTGTGTGAATCTAAAAGCATTCTAACTCTTCCATATTTTGAACCAGCTACAATAAAATCACCTTTATATAATGTTCCATTTTCTACAATAATAGTGGTTACAGATCCAACTCCTTTGTCAACCCTTGATTCAATTACTGTTCCTATTGGATAACGTTTTGGATTGGCCTTTAAATCTAAAACCTCTGCTAAAATCATAATTTTTTCAAATAAATCATCAAGACCTTGCCCATTTAAAGCAGAACCATAAACTACTTGAGTATCTCCACCATACTCTTCAATAATTACATCATTTTCAGCTAATTCACCTTTAATTCGATCTAAATCCTTATTTGCTTTGTCCATTTTATTAACAAAAACAATAATTGGAACACTTGCTGCTTTTGCATGATTAATAGCTTCTTTTGTTTGCGGCATAACTCCATCATCTGCTGCTACAACTAAAACAACAATATCTGTGACTTTAGCACCTCGAGCACGCATTTGAGTAAATGCTTCATGTCCTGGAGTATCAATAAAAGTGATTTTGTTATTTTTATATTCAATTTGATAAGCTCCAGTATGTTGAGTTATTCCACTAACCTCTGAATCAACAATGTTTGAATCACGAATTTTATCAATTAAAGTAGTTTTACCATGATCAACATGTCCCATTACAGTAATAATAGGAGCTCTTGTGATTAAATCTTCTACATTGTCAATAAAATTAACCTCATCTAAAAAATTTGTTGCATCAACGTTTGTTTCTTTTTTAAAATCAAAACCATATTCAATACAAAGTTCAGCAATTTCTTCTTCCTCTAAAATGTAATTTAAAGTTCTTGCTTTTCCTTGCAGAAAGAATTTTTTAATGATGTCATTTGCACTTTTATTAATCTTAGTTGCAAAATCATGAATTGTCATTTGTCCAGTAAAAGTAAAAATTCCATTTTTTAATTCTGTTTTTGTAGTTACTAACTGTTCTTTTACATCATGAACATTACTAATTCTGTTGTTCTTTTTGCTCATAAACTACCTCCAATAATTCTTGTTCAAGTTTTAGATATGTTTCAGAGGAAAAATTAAATTTAAAAACTCTATTAAAACTTTTAGTTTTTTTCAATTTCATTCAATTTTCAGGACTATACAATAAATATGCTCCTCTTCCTTTTTTTGTTTTATTTAAATCTAATTTAATTATTTTATTTTCTTTGTCAAAAGAAAAACGAATCAAATTTTCTACATTAACAATAGAATTTGTTACAATGCATTTTCGAGTATAGAATTTATTTTTTATTTGAATCTCACTCATCATCAAAACCACTTAAATCAACTGAATCTAAATTTAAATTAAGTCCATAATTAGCTAAATCATTATCAACTTTAAAATCCTTTATCTCAACTTTTGCTTCTTTATAAGCTTTTACTATAGGTTTAATTTTTTCACTACTATCTTTTTCATCTAGTGAAATTTTTTCTTCAAATTCTTCATCATTTTCAGCTAAATTAATTTTTTCTACAAAATCAAAATCATCACCATCATCTAAATAATTTAAAAAACTTTCTTTATTAAATAAATCATCAAGTTCTGATTCTTCAATTTTTTCAGGTTTTTTAGCAATTTTTTTAGTTTGAATTGTTGATTTATTTTTATTTTCAGTTAATAAACTTTCATTAAATTGAGCAACATCCATTGAAAATTCATTCATATCAATTTCAATTCCCTTAAAATATTCATTTCTTTGATTGTCACGTGATGTAAATTTTCTTTTCTTGTGTCCAATTAAATGTCTTTCTTCATATTTTGTTCTGGTAAAATCTATATTTCTTTCAATGGCTTCTTCATCACTTAAAATTTGTAGTTTAACACCTATAATTTTATTTGCTAATTCAATATTAATTCCTCTTTTTCCAATGGCATTTTTCATTTCATTCACATCAACTATAACAATATATCCTTTTTTAGGATCATCACCAACTACATCTAAAACTCTTGCAGGAGATAAAGCATTTTTAATATATTCTTTAATGTCTTCTGAATATTTAATTACATCTATTTTTTCATTATTTAATTTTTCTGAAATAGATAAAATTCTTCTTGCTCCTTCACCAAAAACACTTCCAAATGGATCAAAACTTTCTGCACTATTTAAAGTTTTTAAAACAATTTTAGTTCTAATTCCTGGTGAACGTTCAATTTTAACAATTTCAAGTAAACCTTGATTTATTTCTGGAATTTCTGTTTTAATAATATCACGCACCATATTTGGAGAATCAATTGATACTTCACAAATACTTAATTTGTTTGAAATATTTATTTTTTCTAAATAAACATCTAGATGAGATCCTAAATTTAATTTAGCATTTTTATTAATTTTATTTTTTGGTAAAAATGCAGTTGTACCATCTTCAAATTTAACATTATATGATCCATCTTTATTGCTTGATAAAACCTCAGCTCGAATTTTTTTCCCAATTAAAGATTCATACTTTTCATAAATCATTTCTTTTTCTGTTGCTCTAAAATTTTGCATAAATCCATTATTTATAGCAATTTTTGTAGATCTAGGAACTAAATCAAAATCAAAATCAATTTCAAAGGGATCTCCAATTTTTGCATTTTTGTCAATTTTTTGTGCTTGTTCTAATGAAATATATGTATTTTTCAAATCAGAAGACTCTACATCTGGGTCATTTTCTTCAACAACTCCATTAATATTTTTAACATAAACTAAATGATTTTCTTTGTCTAAAGTAAACAAAATTTTTGCATCTCGATCAATTTTATCATTTATAGCTTTTGTTGTTTCAAATGAAAATATTTCCAAAACTTTTTCAATATCTAAATTATATTTAACTGCTTTTGCATTGGCAATTTTGTATCACTTTTCTTCATTTGTTAAATTATAATGAACTTTATTTTCTTTTTTAATAGCCATATTTATTCCTTAAAATTTAATATAAATTTCTATTTTTTTAATATTATTTTTATCTATTGAAATTTTTCTAATTCTACCTTTTTGATTTCATATAACTAAAACTGAATCATCATTAATTTCTTTTAATTTTGCAATTATAACTTTATGTTCTTCAATTGGTTTTTTAAATTCAAATTTTAACATATTACTAAAGTGTTGATTTAACTCACTAATTTCAACTTCTAGTTTTTTTCCTCTTGAAAGAACCTCTAAATTAATATCATCATAGTTAATATTTTTTTCTTTAAATTCTTGTTGAATTTCTTTTGTAAATTTAATTGTTTGTTCTAAATCACAAGTATCTACCTCAATTGTTAAAATATCATTTTGCATTTTGACATTTAAAATATTATTTCCAAACTTGTTTTTTAAAATTTTTAAAAAATCCATACTCCCTTTCATAAAAAGATAAAGAGTTGCGCAAGGCAACTCTTCATTTAACATTAAGAAGATATAATAAATTATAACAAATTTTCATTATTTTTTATTAATGTTCTTTATTATATGGTTCTTTAAATGGAATAATGTGAATATGAGTATGAAATATAGTTTGTCCAGCATTTGCACCAGTATTAATAAGGGTTTTAAAGCTATCAATTCCTTGATCAATAATTAATTTTTTCGCTAATTGCCTAGCAATTTTCATTGCATGTAAAAATATAGATTCATCATTTAATAAATAATTAGATTTTTCTTCTTTTGGGACAACTAAAAAATGACCTTCACGAAATGGAAATGCATCATAAAAAGCAATAACCTTTTCATCTTCATAAATAATTTGTGCTGGAATTTCACGACTAATAATTTTAGAAAAAATGCTTTTATTTGACAAAAGATAAACCTTCTAATTTTTTTCCCACAATTTCTGTATTTTTAATTTTCAAAGTATACCCTAAATCCACATAAGCATTTTGAACTGTTTTATATAATGTATCTCCACCATAAATAATAATGGCATATTTTAAATTATCAAGTTTACTTGCATAAGGAGTGTTGTCAAAACTTAAAATTTTAATTGTTTTGTTTTCTGAATTAGTTATTTCTTTAGCAATTGGGGCAACTAAATTTAAATAGCTAATATTTATATTTTTTTCATCTTTAGTAACTTTAATTGACTCATTCAAATTTTCATTATCATCAATTTTAACAATTTTATTATTAGTAAAATCATAAAATCCTGATAAATTACTAAAATTAGTTTGACTTAATAAATATGTTTGTGAAAAATTAAGTTGATAATCTTTTAAATCTTTTGAAATTCCTTGATAACTACCAAGAGAAGATTCAAAGTTTTTATTGTTAAAAAGTAAACTTTTAGGTGCTATTTTTAGTGCTAAATCTGTGTTTTCAAAAAATATTTTATAATCATCAATTTTTGAAACTCTTCTAATTAAATTTGAAAAAACATCATTTTCACTATTTGAAGAATATCTTCATAATTGAGCTAATTTTTCTTTGATTAAGTAATCAATTAAATTAAAATCTTTCAATTCATAAGTATCTTTATTGTTTTCATAAGATGTTTTATTAATAATTTTTAACTGCTCGGGATTATTAATTTCAAAATATTTTTTAACAATTAAAATTTTATTAGTTTCTAAATTAATATCTGTTTTATTTTTTTTATAAAGAACTTGAAATTGTTCTAAATTCGGAGTAGTTTTAGAAATTGATATATCATTTTTCAAATCATCTAAAATCTTTAAGTCACTCGCATTAAAAACACCTTCTCTTTTTCAGTTAGCAATTTTTTTATACAATGCAAATGGATCATTTAAAAAATCATTTTCAAGTTTGCTAACATAAGCATTATAAGCTTCTTTTTGAAATTTACTATTTTCTAATAAATTATCTTCATCAATATTATAGATTTGTTTTAAAGTTGAATTAAGTCAAAATTTTTCAGCAATTTTTGCTAAATCCGCATTTTGAGCATCATTAATTTGTTTTACTCTTGCTTCTGTGTTTTCTGTTCTCCCACAGGAAATTAAAGTTGAACTAGCTGTTAAAAAAGTAATTAATAAAGTAAATGTTTTGTATTTTTTTTTCATTACTTATCTCCTTTAACAATCTTATCAATTTCAGAAACTAAAATATCAGATGCGCTTTTAGCGCTTGTTTCCAATGGGTTTCAATTATAAACAAATTTACTAATCCCATTTTCAACAAATAAATTGTAACTTAAACCATTTAATTTTTCTTTTATTCAATCATTTGATTTTAAAATTAAATTATTTTTTTCAGAAGTAATATTACCATTCATAATTGAAGCATTTTCTGTTTTTAAATCTTGTATATCTTTGTCAGTATATTTTTTATTTTGGTTAAATTTATTTTCTTTTTCTAACAGATATTTTACAAATTCATCATTGTTTAAAGTTTCTTTAATAATAGAATACTTATCATATACATTATTTAATATTTCACTAAATTTAAATAATGATTCATTGTTATTAGCAATTGAATAAAGATCATTTTGAAATAATTCAAATAAATCTTTTTTATTTGTAATGGCTGTATTTCTTACTATGAAAGTTCCCTTATCTGAAATAATTAAATAAGCATCATTCATATCAGAAATTTTATAAATGTATGAGTAAAGTTCTTTTTCATTAACTTTTAAAACAATATTTTTATTAAATTGTTTAATGATTAAATCACTAAATTGTTTTTCACTTAAATTATCATAAATTGAATCAATATAACGATTTATGGCGAAAACTTGTTTTGAAACTTCATTATCATTTGATGCTCTATTAGCTTTTTCAAGCATTTCATCAATTTTTTGTTGATGATGCTGTTCAAAAACTGGTGTTAATATCTTTGAAATTGATACTTCTGGTAAATTTCTATTTCTTAAAATTGAATTATTAATAAATGAAAGTCCTAATTCAAAATCATTTTCAAATTCTTTTGCTACAGTAGTTATTCCTCTTGAACCTAAATTTTTAGTTTTAACAGTAAGTAAATCAAATAATGTTTCAACTTCTGAACGCTCTTTGCTTAATTGCTCTAAAGTTTGACCATTTTGTGGAATAACATAGTCATTTACTAGTTTAAAGTTTTTTAAAACATCTATATTTCTTTTAATTTCAAATTTATTATCTTTTTTATTAACTAAATATTTTCCTAAATTAATTAAAACTTTTTTTGAATCTTTATCAAATGATCATGGTGATGAAAGGTTTTTATTAATTATTCCAGGTAACTGATAAATAGCTGGCAAAACTAATTTATTTTCTCTAAAATATTTTTCAATTAGTGGTGTTACTGATTTAAATTTAGGAATAAAAGTTTTTGTTGTTATGTAAGTCACAAGATTTGAATTAGTTGAATTAACTGCAAAATTGGCATTTTCTTTTGTTTCAAAACTTTGAGCAATAAAATATGGAGCAATTTTTTCTCCTTTTGAAAATAAAATAACAGGTTTTCCTTCTTCTGCTATAACATTTCCATCAGCATCAACTTTATAAATATCTTTAGTTGTGAATCTATTTATTTCTCTTACATTAACATTTTTTTGTAAATCAATTCTAAAATGTCTTAAAGCATGTTCTTCAATTTGTTTGAAATTTAAATAATTTAAAGCATCTTCTTCAGTTGAACTTTTTCCATACTCATCAGTGTTTAATGTGGTTTCAAATTGTTTTTTTCAGTTTTCAAACCCATAAACTGATTGAAGTCTTAGTTTTAAGTCTTCTAATTTATTTTTATTTTCTGTGTTAATTTGGTCATAAGTTTTTAAAGCTATGTTATTTTGTTCAGATTCATTATTATATCTTGAGGAGTTTCATACTCTTTGATATTCAATTGATGCTTCAACTTCTTTGTCATATCAAAAGGAAATTACATTTTTGTAAAGTTCTTCGCTTTTTTCTTTAATATTTTCATTAGCGCCTTCAATAATTGATTGCAATTGTTTTGCTGTTAAATCTATTTTTTTATTTTCTTTATCACTAAATTCTAAAATAGTTTCTTGTGGTTTTACTGCATCAACATAATTAACTTTGGTAATAGAAACCAAAAGAGGAATAGTAATTGCTGAAACTATAATAGCAGACAAAAGACCAAGTGAAATTAATACTAACTTATTTCTTTTCTTTTGATTTGTTGGTTTAATAAATTTTTCTTCATGTTTTGAATTTACTTCACTTAATCTTTCAAAAAAAGATTTTTGTCTCTTCGCCATAACACTCCTTATAAGGGTATAATTTATCTTAAATTATACTAAAAAAGTAATTTTTATTGCTTAATTAATTAAACTATAAAAATGTAATAAAAAATTCCTAAAATACCATGCGCTTTTTTAAATAACTCAATAATTTTTTATCTTGTTTTTAATATTTAAAAACTAAAAAAATCTCAAATATAAACTAAATTAACACTAATAATGTGATTAAACAAAAAATACAATAAACATTATTTTTTCTTATTAATTTTTTTATTTATAATTTGATTTCATTTTATTTAAAAATGATAGCATTTTTTAAAAATTAAAAACTTAATTATCATTAAGTAAAATAATATCCAAAATATAATAGTTATAAATAAATACTTTATAATTATAAAACATGAAAAATTTCATTTTAGCAAAATCTGAAGAAAAAGAAAAAATTCTTGATTTTTTATATAAAGAATCTCCATATTTAAATACCTTTTTAATCTCTGATATTGAATGATTCGGAGTTTCTAAAGGTAATGATATTATCACTTATATCAATGATGATTTAGATTTATCACACATAATTTTGTATTTTTACTCAAATTTAGTTATTTATTTTAAAGATGATAATTTTAATAAAATTCAATTTAGAGAAATTTTAATCAAACACAAAGTTAAAAATATAGTTGTAGTTGGAATAAATCCAGAAATTTTAGTCAAAATTGCCAAAGAAGATAATATTAATTATGAAATTCACTTAGAACAATTTGATCGTTTAGATAAACAAAAATACAAAGATAATATCAAGGGGGTTCCTCTTAAATCTGAGAAAATTACTTTAAATGATATTCCAGAAATTATTAAATCAAGAAAATCAATTAAAGAATTTAATGAAATTGGAAAACAATATTTAAATTATGAATATTTAAAAAACTCATTTAAAAATAAAACATATTTTGGATATATTATTAAAAATAAAAATCAAATATTAGCTCATGCAGCTTCTTCCTCTATAACAAAAGAAGCTGTTATGATTGGGGGTGTTTTTTCCTTAGAAACAAATCGAAAAAAAGGTTTTGCTACTGATTGTACAATTAATTTATGCAATCAAATAATAAATCAAGGAAAAGTTCCAATTTTATTTTGAAACAATCCAGCTGCCGGATTTTTATATAAAAAACTTGGATTTAAAAAAATTGGAGAATTAGCTGTTTTAGTAAAGAAATAATTTATTGTAAATAAAGTATAATTTTATAATTTGAGTTTAGCAAGGAGCTTATTATGGTTTCAATTAAAAAAATTATTTTAAAGCCAGATTATTATAATGAAAAAAAATATCTTTTAAAAGGATGAGTAACTTCAAATAGAGGTAATAAAAAAATTCGTTTCATTAGTGTAAATGATGGAACAACAATCAAATCTTTACAAGTAGTATTTAAAGGTATTGATTTTAATTTTGAAATTTTAGATAAAATTAAAATTGGAAGTGCTATTATTGTTCAGGGAATTTTAAAATCAACTCCCCAAGCACAGCAACCGGTGGAACTTGAAGCTACTGAAATTAAAGAATATAAAATTGCTGATGAAGATTATCCAATACAAGGAAATGAAATCAAATTAGAAACATTAAGAGAAATACCTCATCTAAGACATAGAACTAATGTTTTAAAAGCAATAATGTTAGTGCGTTCTACCTTGGCCCATGAAGTTCATAGATATTTTATGCAAAGACAATTTTACTATATGAATTCACCAATTATCACTAGTAATGATGGTGAAGGAGCAGGTGAAACTTTTAATGTTGTTGATAATAAAGGTCAAACATTTTTTGGAGAAAACAATAAAGCCACTTTAGGTGTAACTGGTCAACTTCATGGAGAAGCAGCTGCGCTTGGAATGAATAAAATTTATACGTTTGCTCCTACTTTTAGGGCTGAAAATTCAAATACTAAGAGACACTTAGCTGAATTTTGAATGATTGAGCCTGAAGTTGCTTTTTATAAGCTACATGATGTAATTGAACTTGCTGATCATTTATTGAAAACAGTTATTAGAAATACATTGTTTAAAAATAAAGATGAAATTCAATATTTAAATGACAACTTTGATCAAGAGTTAATTAATAGATTACAACACTTTGTTAAAACTCCATTAAAAATTATTGAATATACTGAAGCAATTAAACAACTATCACAAGTTAAAGAAAAATTTGAAAATCAAGATATTAAGTTTGGACTTGATTTAGCCACTGAGCATGAAAAATATTTAACTGAAGTAATTTATAAGGCTCCGGTGGCAGTTATTAACTTTCCAAAAGATTTTAAAGCTTTTTACATGACTCAAAATTCTGATGGAAAAACTGTTGCTTCATTTGATTTATTGGTTCCTGGAGTTGGTGAGTTAATTGGTGGCAGTCAAAGAGAAGGTGATGTAAATAAATTAACTAAAAGAATTAAGGAATTAAATATTAATGAAAATGATTTAAAATGATACCTTGATTTAAGAAGATTTGGAAATTTAGGATCAGCTGGTTTTGGTATTGGATTTGAAAGATTGGTGATGTATGTAACTGGTATTGACAACATAAGAGATGTTATTCCTTTTCCGAGAACTTCAGGAAATATTAGAATGTAAAAAAATTAGCAATGCTAATTTTTTATATATTTTGCAATGAAAAACAAAATTACTAAAATTGGAATTGTAGTTGAATACAATCCCTTTCATAATGGGCATATTTATCAGCTCAATTGAATTAAAAATACATTTCCTAACTCGAAAATTTATGTAGCTATGTCACATAAATATTCACAAAGGGGAGAAATTATTTGTCTTTCCTGAAGAAAGCGTAAAAAGTATGCAAAACAATATGGAGTTAATAAATTTATCAAACTAAAAACTTCAATTTCTGCACAAGCTGCCCATATTTTTGCCAAGGAAAGTGTTTTGAAATTAGCTAAAAAGAAAATTGATTATCTAGTTTTTGGTAGTGAAACAAACAACATTGAAACTATGTTGCAAATTGCTCACACATTAAAAAAAAATATTGATAAATATAATTTTTTGGTTAAAAAGTTTCTAAAACAAAAGGGGTTAAGTTTTCCTAGAGCAACCAATTTAGCTTTGCAAGAACTAATGGGTGTTAATATAAATATGCCTAATGACATTTTAGGACTTGAATATGTTAAAACAATAGTAAATTACAATTTGCCTATTGTACCCATTTCAATAGCTAGAACAATTGATTTTCATTCTGAAACTACAACTGAAAATTTTGCTAGTGCCTCAAAAATTAGACAACTAATTAAATTTA
This sequence comes from Mycoplasmopsis cricetuli ATCC 35279, assembly GCF_000526955.1. Lineage (GTDB taxonomy): Bacteria > Bacillota_I > Bacilli_A > Mycoplasmatales > Metamycoplasmataceae > Mycoplasmopsis > Mycoplasmopsis cricetuli. The sequence goes on from NZ_JAHB01000001.1 coordinate 136,969, forward strand.
AACAAAACTTTTCACATTACACTCCAGTAAAAATTAATGATATAAAACAAAAAAATATTGAAAGTACTTATATTAAATTTCAAAAATTTATTAAAAATACTTCAGCAAAAAAAATAGCTAAATACAAAATGATTTCTGAAGGGATGGAAAATCTTTTTAAAAAACAAATTCATCACAAAAGTTATGATGAATTCATTCAAGCATGTGTAAGTAAAAGATACACAGCTTCAAGAATTAAAAGAGCATATTTATTTGTTTTGCTGAAAATTAAAAAATAACTCATTAAATTTTGCTAATGAGTTATTTTTAATATAAAATTTTTTTAATTTGAATTTTTTCATTAGATGATTTTTCAATATAAAAATCTAAATCAGAATTTCGTTCATCTCTTAAAGTTGTAACTCTTCTTTGATCTGGAATTGAAATATTTTTATTAAAATCAATTTCATTTTCTTGAATTTCATTATCATTATTTAAATCAGTTCAAAAATAAACTTCACTCCCATTTGAAATCTTAACAAATTCTTCAGTTATATAGTTATAAAAATGTTCTTTAGGATATCTGCGATCTAAAAATTGTTCTTTTCGTTTTTTTCCTGAATTTAAAAATGCTCCATAATCAAAATTTTTATGACCAAAAAAGCTAAATGTATCTGAATATTGAAATTTTGCTTTTTGAATTAATTTATCTTTTTTTATAATTGCAAATCCTGTATATTTTTTATCAGGCAAATACCCAACAAATTTAATTTCATCTGAAACTGAATGATCAAAATTTATTTTTGAATGCAATAAATTATCATTGTTAATTAGATCATTTCATTTTCAAACATTTTTACTAAAAATTTGTGCAATAGCTTTACCATACCCCATAGTTTCAAGATACAAATTATAAAATTCTTCAGAACGATCTTTTTTAAATTTATTTTTTAAAGTTAAAAATTCATTTGGTTTTTCTTTAGATTCTGTCAAATATTCAAATTTAAAAGGAGTATTTGGATAAATTACATAATCATTTAATTTTATTTTTTTGTTATCAACAATATTTTTTAATGAGCTTAAATAAACTCTCATTCAATCATTTGATTGTCCATATTGAGAAACAACTAAATTTCCTTTTGAATTATCACTTTCAATTGCTCCATATCAATTAAAAAAATTAACTTTATTTGAAATAAGTCCAGGATCTAATAATGTATTTTCGAGTCCATCTTGAGGAAAATAGCTTTCAAATGCATATTTAGTATACTCTCGAGCAACAAGTTCGGTTAAAGAATAGTAATAACGAATTTCACTTTTAGTAAGACCATATTGACCTTCTGGACTAAAATAATAACGTTCATTATCTTTAATATTTAAAAAATCATTATTAGTATTAGAAAAATCTCATAAATTTTTTAAAGAAAAATTGTTGCTTATTCATTTTTCTTTTATTTTATTATTTGCATTTATATATAATGGATTATTTTTTAAATAACTAATTGTGTCTATATTAAAATTTAAAATATTTTTAAATTTTTTTACAAATTCTCCATTTCAATATTGTGCATGTCCTTGTTCATTTTCAATTGAGCTTCCATGATAATAAATTGGATACTTTGTATATTTCTTGTCTTCACTTGTTTCATTTTCATCTTTATCATCAGGTAAAACAATTTGAGCATAAGAGTTTGATCAATGATGTAAATATTCATGAAAAATAACACTCATTATACTTCCTACAATGCTATACAATTTAATTCCTTTTTCTAAAAAATTAAAAGCATTAATGTAAATATTTTTATTATTTGGAATATAAAGTCCATTCGCAAGAGGAGGAATAACATTAAAATCATTAATATTAATTGCTTCTAAATCAAATACTTCAGGTCCAAATGGAACTTTTCTTTTAAATTCCTGAGCTATTTTAACAAGTGCATTTTTTCCTAAAAGATAACGTTTATTATCATGAGAATCATTATAATATGCATATTCTCTAAATTTAATTTTAGTAATTGGATCTTGAAATTCTATATATCATTGATTGTATTCATTGTTAAAAAATTCTTCAACTATATTAAAATCTTCAATTTTATTGTTGTATTTTTTAACTATTATGTCACGAACACCTGGTTTTATTTCATTTCAATTAACCACCTGCACTTCTCCATCACTAATTGGTACTAAAGATTTTGGAGAAATATCAAGTTGTTGATCAAAATTTAAATAATTATTCATAATTTTAAGATTTTTAAGATCTTGCTTAATTGTTTTTTTGGACTTATTTATATTTGGTGAAACATTAACATTTAAAATTTTATAAAAAAGATAAGAAAATCCAGTTATAAAACCAATAGCTGAAAGTGAAATTGTTGCAAAAATCAATGGAATAAATTTGTTTTTCATATTTTTCTTTCTTAAAATTATTTTTTTGAAATTTTTACCAAAGTTTCAATATGATGTGTATTTGGAAACATATCATAAGGTTGGATTTCCTCAAATAAATAATTTAGTTTTTCAAATTCTTTTAAATCTCTGAGCAAAGTTCTTGGATCACAAGATAAATAAAAAATATTTTTAAATTGCATTTTATCTATTCAATTAATAACTTCAATATTAAGACCAGATCTTGGTGGATCAACAATAATTGCACCATTATAAAATTTTAAATCATAATTTTTAACTATTTTTTCAATTTTGCCACTGAAATAATAAAAATTTTTAGTTTTATTTAAATTTGCATTAATTTTTGCCAATTCTATTGCTTGTTTTTGCAATTCTATCCCTATAATTTTTGTATTCTTATCTAAATTTAATGTTTGTGAGAAAACTCCAACTCCACAATAACCATCAATAAAAATATTCAAATTAGTATCTTTTATTAAAAAATTTAATTTTTCTAAAATTTTTTCAAAAATTTTTAAATTTATTTGAAAAAAATTTTCAGGATTAATAATAAATTTTTTATTAAAAATTTTCATAAAAAATGGTGCTTTTTTAAAAATTTCTTTATAAATATTATTTTTTACAACAAACAACTCAACAATTAAATTATATTCTTTTAATTTTTCTATAAATTTTTTTGGCAAATCAAAATCATTATAAATTCCTATTGAAACCTGTAAATGATTATCAATATTACTTCTAACAGAAATTCAACTAAAAAAATTTAATTTTTGCAAATCTTTTTTAAAATAATTATTTGCTTGTTCTAAAAAATATTTTAAAAAATTATTAATTGAAACAAAATTTTGACTCAAATTGTTTGCTAGTAACAATTTCTTACTTTTAATTTGATATTCTCCTAACTTTAAAAAGTTATCATTAATATCAACAAATAATGGATACTTAACTTTATTTCTATAAAAATTATTTTGGTCAAAAATTATTTCCTTAATATTTTTTAAATTAATATTTAAATTTCACCCAAATAATTTTTTTAAATATTGATTCTTTCAATTAATTTGTTCTTGATAATCTAAATTAATTAAAGAATAAGAATTAAATGATAATAAATTATTAGTTCTTTTTAAACTTCTAGTAATTAAATTTACAATTTCTCCATATCCATAATTTTTATTTTCTTGGATAATTTTTATTTCTGCAACTTCATCAACAAATAAGTTGGGCACAAAAAAGCGTTTATTTTTAACTAAAACAACCCCTAATCCTTGGTAAGTTAATTCAAAACATTTTACTTTATAAAGTTTATTTTCAACATACATAGAGCAAATCAATTCTTCCATGTTTTTTTTGCTTATAAATTTTTAATTCATCAGGTAATTCAATTAATTTAGACACATCTGTCTCAATTATAATTTCGCCATCTAAATTTAATAATTTTTTTAAAGTAATTTCTTTTAAAGATTTTGAAACCAAATCAAAGTCTTTAAATGGGGCATCTATAAAAATAAAATCAAAAGGTTGATTTTCTTTTTTTAGATATAGCAAGGCATCTGTTTGAATTGCTGTAATATTCTTGCTTTTAATCAACAATAAGTTATTGATTAATACTTTATATACCTGACTATTTTTTTCAATTGCAACAATTTCTTTAGCTCCTCTGCTTTCTGCTTCGATGCTTCAAGCTCCACTTCCTGAAAAAAGATCTAAACAACGTTTGTTAGCAATTTTAAATTGCAAACTTGAAAAAATAGATTCACGAACTTTTTCTGTAGTAGGTCTAGTAAAATTAGAATCTGGCTCTTTAATTTTTAAATTACGATATATGCCTGCAATAATTCTTAACATAAACTAATTATTTATAAAACAAATTATTGTTCTTTAATTCCTTTCATAGCTGTTACAACCTTAGTATAAATTTTTTCTCCATAAAATTCTTTAACTATTTCAAGTCCTAAATCCATACCAGCATCTGCACATTTAGCTGTAATGATCTTGTTATTTTTAAAATTATTAGTTACATATTCATTTTTACGTAGTGTAGATCATGTTTTTATTGATCACTCACTTGGATATGAAGAATAAGTTAATTCTTCAGAAATAATATTGTTTTCTCTTAACACATTTGGAGCATCACAAATTGCTGCAATTGGTGTTTTGGTGTTTTTAATTAGATTTAAACTTTCTTTATTTGTTCTAAGATTTTGAGCACCAACTCCTCCAGGAATAAATATTAAATCATATTCATCAAAATTAACTTTATTTTTAATATTATCAATTGTAACAATATTATACTGACCTGTTAATTTTTTAAATTCAGGATGAAAATAATCAATTAAAACATTTTCATCTGCTCTTTTTATACATGACAATGGTGTTGTTAATTCAATATCATTAAATTTTGGTTCTAAAATAGTTAATACTTTCATTATTTTTTCCTAAATTTTAAAATTTTTCTTGATACTAAATAAATAATTAATGCTAATGGAAGCAAAATAGTTAATGTAAAAATAATAAAATAAAAATTTCTTCATGCCTTATTTAATTTTCTTTTAGATTCCTCTATAGTTGAAAAAACAACCCCTGAGTCATTGATAATAAATAACTTAGCATCTTCGATTCTTTTTTTATCATACAAACGAATAACAATAAATAAGATAGTAATAACAAATAAAATTGAAATACCAACAATTAACAAAATTTTCACATTTCCAAAGGTATTTTCTAATGCTTCTCTAATATTGAATTCAAAATTTAATTTTAAAGAACTGGTTTCAGGTGTTTTTATTTCAATAGTATTTCATTTGTATAATCCAAACACAATTAAATTAAATAAACCATAATATGTAAAAATAAAAATATAAATTCATAAAAATGATACTGATTTATGAATTAAACTTTTGCACAATTCAGCAAATGTTGTACTAGCTGCTAAATCTCCTAAAGCAAAACTTTCTCTATATCTAATTTCAATTTTTTTTCATGCAATAAGCTTAATTCAATTTTTAACTAAAAGAAAAACTGAAACTAAAAAAAACATCCCAATAAAAACTCACCAACCATATGCGTTAAAATTTAAAAATCAATTTACTATGGATCCTACAATAGTTAAAAGTAAAACAATGCATCAAAATATAATACCTATTTTTCTAATTTGTTTTTCTTTTTTTAAAATTTTATATGACTCTGGACTAATTATATTTTGAGGATCAATAAATTTATTATTAGTTTTTTGATTTAGATCAATAGAATTTTGAACTATTGAAGATTGTTGAATTTCAATTGTATTATTTGATACTTTTGGTTTAAACACATATCTCCTTTTATATATTTTATAATTTGAAATTATTATATATTTTAATTTGATCTTAAAATTTTATAAGCTTCTTTTAAAATATCTGCACTTAAATCATTAAAGCCTAACATTTTATCAATTTTTTTACCTAAAATAGAGATTAAATCATTTGTTGCTTCAGGTTTTAAATCTTTAAGTATATTATCAATAATTTTTGAATATCCATTTTTATTTATTTCGCTTTTCAAATTTATTTTAGAATTATTTTTTAATTTACTTAAAAGAATATCTTTTTTTTCTTTTTCTGTTTTATTTTCATAATTTAAAATTTCCTCAGATAATTGTTTTTCAATTTCTTTAAAATTATCACGAGCAGCATTAATTGAATTATTTAAAACTGAACCTAAATTTGAATTTTCAGAAAATGTTTTTAAAATTTTTTCTCTTAAATTATCATTATTTAAAGTATCAATAATAACATCTGTTGTTTGAGTAATTTTTAATTTTTCTTTATCAGTTAATTCATTTTCTGGTTTTTCTAAAGTTTTCAATATGTTTTGATCATTTTGAAAAAAAATTTTAATTTTAGAAATAATAATTGAAGGGTTATCACCCTGAAAAAGAGTTAGTGCTTTAATTGAAAAAGTTGTAAACTTATCTGCTCTTTGTTCATTAATACTTATAGATGCAAGAGTTGAAGTAAAAATTGGTATTAAAACAGCTAAATTTAAACCAGCAAAAATTAAACGTCTAAATATTTTTTTGTTTGTTTTTCTTTTGAAAAGATTTTTAATTCCTACAATTAAAAATATAATTGTTGTAATCGTCATTGCTAAAAAATAAACAATTAAAAATAAGTAAATTATAAAAAAAGTTCCCCAATTATTTACTAAACTACTATTAATGTATTTTTTTGCAATTAAAAAAAATCCAACACTTATTCCGCTTGAAGTTAAAATTATTAAAATGTTTGTAATAACATATTTTCATTGAAAAAAGAATCCAGTAAAAATAGCTCCAAACACAATTAAAACAAGAAATACTATTCCTATATACTTTAAAAAAAATAAATTATTAATTTTTTCTAAAATATTATTAATTTGTGATTCCATAATTTTCCTTAAATAATAATGGTTCTTTTGTTTGGTTTTTTTCAAGGATCTTTTTTATTGATTCTATCAATAAATAATTTTCCTTGCAAATGATCTAGTTCATGTTGAAAAATGATTGAAAGATATCCAGTTAAATCAATATTTACCAACTCTCTTTTGTAATAACTATACCCTTGAACTGTAAGTTTATAACTACGTGGAACATATCCTTCTTGATTTGCTCATTCTTCAGGTACTGAAAGACATCCCTCTCCTGCAGAAAGTGCAACTAGTTGGTCACTTTTTCTTAATATTTTAGGATTAAAAATAACATCTTTAAATATTGGATTTCCTTTATCATCAGGAAGATAAACATAAAAAACGTTTTTTAAAATACCATATTGAACAGCAGCAACACCAACTCCTGCTCTAAATTGACTTCCTTCTTTTTGAGAATCATCAATATGATAAATCATTTTTTCTGCAAGTTCAATATCTTCATCAAGTAAAGGTATTGAAACATCTAGTGATTTTTTTCTTAAAACTTCATTAGGCAAATTAACAATATTTATTTCAAATTTTTTCATTTTTTAATTATATTAAAAAACCAAATAATATTTTAAAGATTATAAAAACTGTTTTTAGCTTAACTTAATAAATAATTATCAAAAAAGACACTTTAAATGCGGCTTTTTTAAGAAATGGCTGATTTATTTTTTTGTATTAATTTTTCTGCATCAGAAAGTTTAATTGAAAAAAAACTAGTTACACCACGATTTTGCATTGTAGCACCTAATAATTGATCAACTCTTGACATTGTTCCATGTCTATGAGTAATAACTATAAACTGAGTTTGATTTTTTAATTGTTGTAAATAATTTGCATACCGCACCACATTTGATTCATCTAATGCAGCTTCAACTTCATCTAAAATACAAAGAGGTAACGGTCTAGCTTTCAGTATAGCAAAAAGTAATGAAATAGCAATTAATGATTTTTCTCCACCAGAAAATAGTTTTAAATTTTTAACACTTTTTCCTGGTGGTTGTGCATAAATAGAAATTCCACTTTCTAAAATATTGTTTGGGTCAACAAACTCAACTTTTGCTCCACCGCCTCCAAACATTGATTTAAATACTTTATCAAATTCTATATTAACATCATTTACAATATTACTAAGACGAGTAATAATAATTTTGTCCATTTCAGTTATAGCATTTAACAAAATATTTTTTCCTTCTTCAACTTCTGTTTGATTTGTGACAAAAATATTATATTTTTCTTCAACTTCTTCAAGTTGTGAAATTGAATCTAAATTAACATTTCCTAATTCTTTAATTTCTAAAGTTAATTCATCAATTACTTCTTTTGCTTTTTCTTTAGGTAAATTTAAAGAAAAATTTTTTAAAGCATATTCAACAGTTAAGTTATAAAATCCACCTAAACGATTTTTATATTGTTCAAGTAAATTGCTTGTTTCTTTTAAATTAAACAATTTTTCACTAAATGATTGAGTTAATTGATTCAATAATTTATTTGCATCATTTCTAAGTTCATTTAACTGTTCAATATCAGCATCTAATTTATGTTTAATTTGCAATGAAGCACTTAACTCAAAAATATGTTGTTTTAATTCTTTTTCAAGTTGATTAATTCTTTCAATAGTTGTACTGATTTTTTCTCCTGAAATTGAACTAACACTTGTTCCTAAAACACTATATTCTGATTCTAACTTATCTAATTTTTCACGAGCATGTTTAATTGAAATTATATTAGCTGATAATTCGTTGCTATAAGTAGTAACATAATTTTGTAAATTAATTGAATAATTTTTTAAGCTTTCAATATCATTTATTGTTTTTTTCTCAAGAATTTCAAGTCCAGGAATTAAATTTTTAAGTTCTATTATTTTTTCATCAAGACCTAAAATATCATCACTATCTTGTTTTGTTCCACCTACCATAATTCCCCCAGGTCGAACAATATCTCCATCTTTAGTAACTAACATATATTTTTTTTCTAAAATTTTTGATATTTTATTGGCTTGTTCAATATTTTCAACTACAACTATATTACCAAGTAAAAATTTGTTTAAGATTTCATATTCCTTGTTAGTTGTAACTAATTCATTTGCTATTCCTATAAAGCCAGCTTGATTGCGAATAACCATTAAATAATCATCTCTAATTGTTTTTTCTTTAATTGAATTTAAAGGAATAAAAGTGGCTCTTCCACCTTTATTTGATTTTAAAAAATTAATTGCTTTAACAGCACTCTCTGAATTATCTACAACTACATGTTGCAAACTTGAAGCCAATACTGCTTCAATAGCGCTAGTGTGTTCATGTTGAACTTTTAATATATTCGCAACAATACCTTTAATTCCTTTTAAATTATTTATATTTTCTAAAATTGTTTTAGTTCCCTTATATAAATTATTTTTATTTTCTTTTTTTGAAATTAAAATTCTTAATTGAATATTAATTTCTTGTTTTTTAATTGCTAACTTTGTTAGATTAGTTTGTAATTGATTAATCTTAATATTAACTTCTTGCAATTGCTTTTCAGATTTTTGTTTTTTAATTTTAATATCTTGCTCTGAGTCTATTAAATATTGTAAAACTTGTTTACTTTCTAAATAACTGGTTTCTAAAGCTTGTTTTTTCTCTTCTAAATTACTTTGAAATTCTCCAGAAGCAATTAAATTTCTTTTTGCTGTTTCATTGCTATGAATAATTTTTAATTCATTTAAGCGTGTTTCTAAACTAGTTTTTTTGGCTGATAATTCTGAAATTTTTTGATTTAAATTAGATTGTTCTTGTTTTTTATTAGTTATGTTAATAGTATATTCTTCAATTTTACTAGAGTAATCTTTTTTTGTTTCTTCAACACCTTCTAATTTTTCTTTTAAATCATATAAGGATTTTTCAAGATGCTTAATTTCATTGGCTAAATAAGCAATTTCAATATTTTTTAATTGTAAATTTTTTTCTTTATAAACTAAAGCTTTTTCTGCTTGTTTTCTCAAGGGAATCAATTGTTTTTCTAATTCACTTACATGAGCATTAATAACTCTTAGTGATTCTTCAGCTCTTTCAAGTTTTCTAAGTGATTCTGTTTTTCTTAATTTATATTTAGATACACCAGCTGCTTCTTCAAAAATTGCCCTGCGACTTTCATCACTTGCTTGTGCTATTTCACTTACAGTTCCCTGTGAGATAATGGCTAACGAACTTTTTCCAATTCCAGTTCCCATAGCAATTGATTTAATGTCTTTATGACGTGCTATTTTGCCATTAATAAAATATTCATTTAATGATTTATTACGATCTAAAGTTCTGGTAATACTAATGGTATCACCATCATAATTAGTAAGTTCAACTGAATTTTTAAAAGTTAATGTGACAGTAGCTTTATCAAGAGGTTTTGCAACTTTTGACCCTGAAAAAATAACATCTTTCATTTCATCACCACGAAGTTCCTTGGCGCTTTGCTCACCTAAGACTCACTTAATAGCATCATTGATATTGCTTTTTCCTGAACCATTTGGTCCAACTATTCCTGCTACTCCTCCATCAAATCGCAATACAATTGGATCAGCAAAAGATTTAAATCCATGAGCTTCAATTTTAATTAATTTCATATTCAATCCCTTTATTTTAACTTGCTAAGTGCTTCCTTAGCTGCAGCTTGTTCAGCTTCTTTTTTTGAAATTCCAATTCCTTTTCCATAAATTTGTTTATTATGAATAGCTTTAGCTGTAAAAGTTTTGTCTTTATTTTGCTTAACTAAATAAGTTACACTAGTTTTTGAAAAACTTTGAAAGTGTTCTTGTAAAATTGTTTTATCATCTTTATTTGTTTGTAAATGTACTTGATCAATTACTGGAAAAATATAATAACTTAAAAATTTTTTTGCTGATTCAAGCCCTTGATCTAAATATATCGCAGCAAGCATTGATTCAAAAATATCAGCTTTAACTTTAATTGAATTTTTTACATCAAGACCTGTTTGTTTAACTCCTGTTTTTAAAATATCTACAAGTCCTAATTTTTCTGAAATTTCTGCTAATGTTTCAGTTTTAACTGCTGTTGCTCGCACTCTTGTTTGCATACCAGGTTCTAATTTATTGTATTTTGTAAAAATATATTCACTTGAAATGTAACTTAAAATTGCATCTCCTAAAAATTCCAGCTGTTCATAACTTTTTCCTTTTTTAAAAAAATTAGCATGTGAAGCATGTGTGATTGCTTGAAAATAAAAATAAATATTTTTAGGTTTAATTTTGTGTAATTCTAAAAATTCATTCAAACTTAAACTTTTTTTAAAATTCATGTTGTTTATTTTCCATTATTTTGGCTATTACATTTTTTTCAAGTGCTTCTTTTAATTGTTTTAAAGCTGATAAATAACTTTTTTTATCACTTGAACCATGGCATTTGAGCGCAAGACACTTAACCCCAATCACTCAAGCACTTCCTACATTACGATAATCAAGTGTTTTCATAACATCTTTGAAGGCATTTTTCATCAATAATGCTCCAATTTTATATTTAAATGATTTATGAATACTTGCCTTTAAGGCATCAATAAAAGTAAAAACTGCTCCTTCATAACTTTTTAAAACTAAATTTCCCCCATATCCATCAATTACTCCAACTTCAAAGTTTCCTCGGAATAAATCACGCGTTTCACTAAAACCTAAATAATTTATTTTTGGATCATTTAAAAATAAATTATGAGCTTGTTTGGTTGCTTCTAAACCTTTATAATTTTCAGTTCCAATATTTAACATTGTAATTCTAGGTTTATCATCATTAAACATCACACTATAAAAATCGCTAGCCATTTTACCTCATTGATATAATCATTCTGGTTTAGCTTCTAAATTAGCTCCTACATCTAAAAATACAAATTTTTTACCATTAATAGCATTTGCTACTGGCATAAAAGCTGGACGAGAAATCGAACTAATTCGTTTGATTTTTAATGTTAGTGAAGCTATGTAGCTTCCGCTATCACCACTTGAAAGAATACAATTTGCTTCATTATTTTTTACTAATTCAATTGCTTCATTCATTGAAGTATTTTCGCGTAAAGTTTGTTTAAAATTTTTAGGATCAGTTGGAATTTTGTCATTTTTTTTAACTTCAATATTTATTGGAAAATCATCATTTTTTGCATTTTTTATATCTCCTATTAAAATAATTTTAATATCAGGATTGCTTAATGCAAATTCTTTACTGGCTTCAATTGCTGCTTCTGGTCCATTATCATTGCCATTGATATCAAAAGCAATTGTATATTTAAACATTATTCAACTCCTATAATAAAATGATAATTTGGTTGGTTACCCTCATAAATTTCAACTTCAATTTCCCATTTAGAGTTAATAAAATTTAATAATTCTTGTGCATCATCATAACTTGATTCATCCCCATAAAAAATAGTAACAATTTCACTTTGAGGTTTAATCATACTTTCAATTGCCACTTTGGCTGCCATAATGTAATTTTCAGTTGAACCAATAATCTTACCACCAACAATTGATAAAAATTCACCTTTTTTGATTTTTAATCCACCAATCTTGCTATCACGTACTGCTTTTGTTATTTCAGCTGATGCAACACATTTTATGGCTTCTTTAATATTATTTTTATTATCTTTTGCACTATTTTCTGGATTATAATTAAATAAAGCCACAATTCCTTCCAATTGAGTTTTTGTTGAAATAATTATAATATTGCAATCATTCACCACTGTAGCAGCTTGTTGAGCAGTTAAAATAATATTTTTATTATTTGGCAAAATAAAAACATTATCTGCATTAACTTTATTAATTGCTTGAATAATTTCTTGTGCTGATGGATTCTGACTCTGACCACTTTCAATTACATAATCACAACCATTTTCTTTCATAAATTCAACAATACCTGATCCAAGGTTGCATGAAATAATTGCACTTGACACTCTTTCTTTATTTTCCTTAGCTTTGAGTAATTCTTCTGTTTGAGCTTTTGAATTATTTGCTTGAATTGTCATATTTTCAAATTTAAGTTTTATAAATTCTCCATACTCTTGACCTAAATTTAACATATCACGGGGCCTAAGTGTATGCCCATGAACTTTAAGTAAATTATCATCTTGAACAATTACAAGTGAATTTGCTATTTTTTCAATTAAAGATGTAAATTTATTTTTATCAAAATTTTTGGGATTATTTAATTCTATTAAAAATTCACTACAATAACCAAATTCACCTTCATATGTTTCAACATCAGAAATAAAACTAGAGATATCTTCGAGTTTATCTTTTTTTTCTACAGGTCGCCCTTCAAGTGCTTCATTAATTCCTCACAAAATTTTATAAAAACCTTCTCCGCCACTATCAGTTACTCTGACTTCTCTTAAAATTTTTAAATGTTTTGGAGTTGAATTACAACTTTCACGTGCAAATTTAAGGGCATCTTTAAAAAATTCAATAATATCTAATTCTTTATTGAAATATTTTTTGCTCAAATTTTCAGAAGTTTCACGTACTACTGTTAAAATAGTACCTTCAACTGGTTTATAAACTGCTTTATATGCTCTTGAAGTAGCACCTTCAAAAGCAAGCACTAAATCAGCAGTAGTTAAAACTGTTTTATTTTTTACTGCTAAATAAAATCCTTTAAAAATTTGACTTAAAATTACTCCAGAATTACCCCTTGCTTCATAGATCATATCATGAGACAACTTTTCAAGTACTTCAGCAGTAGTTTCATTGCTTACTTTTTGTAAACTAATTAATGTTCCACTCATAGTTGTTGCCATATTAGTTCCTGTATCTCCATCTGGAACAGGAAAAACATTTAAAGCATCAATTTTATTTTTTGAATTAATCAAAGCATTCGATCCAGAAATTAGTAATTCTGATAATTTCTTTCCATTAATACTTTTAAGCACTTTTTACTCCTTTAACAAAAATTGTAATATTATTTAATTTTTGACGTTCTTTTTTAAGTTCAAAATTCATTTGAGTGTAAATTTCTTCAATTAATTGTTTAGCAGCTATTGATCTTAAAATTGTAATAGATCCAACAAAATCTCATCCTTTTGGGGTTAACTTGACATTAATATACTCATATTCTTTTAAAACTTCTTCGTTTTTGTCAATATTTTCATCAGTTCCATGAACATAAACAACTCCTGGAATTGAAGATATTGTTTTAATAAAAAGCGTTTTTACTGCTTGAACTTCCATAATTTCTCCTTATAAAAGATAATTATTTTTATATTTTACATTTTTTTAAAATTTAATTTTTTTATTATTTTAGTTTTTAAAAACAAAATTTTTTTAAAAATTACTTTATATTTATAAATCAACATAATAATAATTTTGGAATAAATTTAATATAATTAAAACCAATAATAGGAGAAATTATGTCAACTAAATTTACAGAACAAGAAAAAATTAGACGCAACAAGTTAAAGCTATATCAAGAGTGAAATATTGAAGCTTTTTCTAAAGCTGATAATTTGGATAAATTAACTTATTCAGATGAAATTGTTACACAAAATAATCAATTTACTAAGGAACAGTTAGAACAAAAACAAATCAACTATTCTATTGCTGGTCGGATTCTAACAATTAGAGGGCCATTTATTTTAATTAAAGATTATCATGGAAAAATTCAAGTTTATTTTTCTAAAAAAGAATATCCTGACTTAGTCAAATTAGTAGAAACATTAGATTTTGGAGATATTATTTATGTTCAAGGTTATGCAATGAAAACCAATACTGGTGAAGTTACTTTAAAAGCAAAAAAATTAAAACTTTTAACAAAATCCTTAAAACAACTTCCAGATAAATATCATGGACTTCATGATGTTGAAGAAAAATATAGACATCGTTATATTGATTTAATTGTTAACAACGATAGTGTTAAAACTTTTTGAACACGTACCAAAATTATTAGTACTATTAGAAAATATTTTGATGAATTGGAATACATGGAAGTTGAAACACCTTTTTTACATGATTATCTTTCAGGAGCTAGTGCAAAGCCTTTTAAAACTTATCATAATGCTTTAGATCAAAATTTTGTTTTAAGAATTGCAACTGAAATTCCACTCAAGAAACTTTTAGTTGGTGGAATTGATAGAGTTTATGAGATTGGAAGAATTTTTAGAAATGAAGGAATTGATACAACTCACAACCCCGAATTTACCTCTATAGAATTTTATGAAGCTTATTCTAATTTAGAAGGAATGATGAATAGAACTGAAAGCTTAATTCGTAAAATTGCAACAAAATTAAATAAAGAAAAAGTCATTAACAAAGGAATTGAAATCAATTTAATTGAACCTTTTAAGCGTCTAAATATGATTGAAGCTGTATCTCAAGCAACTAATGTTGATTTTACTAATATAACTTTTGAAAAAGCTTGTGAAATTGCTAAGATGCACAAAATTAAAATTGAACCATTTTTTAAAACAGGTCATATTATTAATGAACTTTTTGAGTCATTAATAGAACATACTTTAATTCAACCTACCTTTGTTTGAGGGCATCCAATTGAAATTTCTCCTCTTACAGCTAAATCTAATGATCCTCGCTTTACTGAAAGAGCTGAATTATTTATTAACACTAAAGAATATGCAAATATGTATACTGAACTTAGTGATCCTATTGATCAACTTGAACGTTTTGAAGATCAATTGGAAGAAAAATCAAATGGAAATGATGAAGCAAGTGACATTGATTGAGATTTTATTGAGGCTCTTGAACATGGAATGCCACCAGCTGGGGGGTGTGGAATTGGAATTGATCGTTTAACAATGCTTTTTGCTGAAAAAGATTCAATTCGTGATGTTTTACTCTTTCCTACAATGAAAAGAAAAAATAAATAACAAAACTTTTTGTTTTAATTTGGATGAAACATTATTATTTAATAATTAAAAAACTTATTTTTAGCTTAAACACTAACAACTTTAATGGAAATTATGCCAAAAAACAAATGAACTACTTCTTTCACAATTAAATGAAAAAGAAATTATTGATTCTTCAAATTCTCTAAGAAATACCATCAAATAAATTAATGAAAATCTTAAAAATTTGGCACAAGTAATTTAACTAATGGAATCTATTCTGATATTAATTAGCTTGTTACTTCTAAATGTTATAGAGTTATTCAAAAAATATTAAAACTAAATACTTAAAAATCTCAAATAAATATTTCAATTGCAAAAAATAAAATAAATTTGTAAATATAAATTTATTTTTGGTGTTCTTTTTTTATAAAGTAAATATCAAAATAACTAAATAAAATAATTAAAAAAATATTAATCAAACAAGGAATTAAAAACAACAAATACCCAATTAATTTAAAATTTTCTGTTGTTACTTCAGAAAGTTGTGCAATTCCAAAAATTGATGTTAAGATGTTTACGAAACTAAAAAACATAACAATTTTTCAGCCAAATAATGAATTTTTATTATTATCTCTTTTATTTATTAAAAAACCTGTAAATGCACAAATAAAAACAAATCACAAAAGTGAAATATTAATTAAAAATAAATAAGTAGTATTTTTTGATGCCAAACTTAAAATAATAAATAATCCAAGTGATAAACCAACAAAAAATAAAGCAAAAAAATGTTGTTTAGTTGGCCTTGTCTTTTTAATTATTAGTTCTAATTTATTCATAAAATTCCTTTTCAAAAATTATAAAACTTTTTAAAGTTTACAAAAAAAATTCACATGTTAATAAATATTTAACTAAATTAATTAAAAAAAACATTTTTTTTGCTTTTTTTTATAAAAAAAACATTTTTTTATTTTTTTAATATATAATGTTAATAATTAATTATAGTGAAAAGGAATTTAAATTATGCTTAGAGAAGTAACTAAAAAAGAAGTAATGGAAACAATTAAAAATGGTTTTCATTTAGTTGTATTTCATGCTGTATGATGTGGAGCATGTAAAATGCTAAGACCTGAACTTGAAAAATTAGCTTCAGAAGATAATGTTAGCATTCTAACTGTTAATATCAATGAAAATAATGAATATGCAAAAGAAGAGAATGTTATGTCAATTCCATATATTCTATTTTATAAAGATGGTGTGTTAGTTGATAAAGTTGTTGGTTCAATGCCTTATGCACAACTTAAAGAAAAAATAACTTATCTTTCTAAATAATTCGTTTAAATTAAAACAAATCTTAAATTAATTAATTTAAGATTTGTTTTTTTATATATTTTGCTCTGAAATTTTTTTACATGATAATTTTAAATCATTAGGGCAAGTTAAATATGTTTGTTCAGAATTAAATTGGATATAAAGAACATTCTTATAAACACGCTTATATTTTCCATATTTAAAAAAATTAAATTCAAATAATGGAATTTGGTAAATTTTTCTAGTTGAAAAATTTAGTTCATTTTTTAAAATAACTGGATAAATTTCTAGTTCATATTCTAATAAAAAATTATTAATTAATAATTCTTTTTCTTCTGAATTAAAAAAACTTTTTATAAATTTAAAATTTTTAGTTAAAATTTCTTCTTTATTTAATTGATCATTCATTTGAATAGCTAAATTAACTTGACCTTCAAATGTATTCTTAAAATTTTGAAAGTCAAACAAATTTTTTTGTTCTTTTTTCCAGCTTTCCAAAAACATTTCAACAAAAAATAATTCTCTAGGAATTCCAAAAATGTACTTAAATTCATAATTACAAATTTCACATCTTGCCAATACTTGTTGTGCCATTTAATAATTATAAAATAATTTAATTGTTATTAAATAAGATAATGCTTTTATAATTAAAATATGCTTACATATGAAAAAAATAAATTAAAACAATATAAATTAATTGCAGGATGTGATGAAGCTGGACGTGGAGCTTGAGCTGGTCCTCTTGTTGCTGCATGTGTTATTATGCCAAAAAGTAAAATTATAAAAGAAGTTAATGATTCAAAAAAACTTTCAGTAAAAACACGAAAAAAAATATATGATCAAATACTAAATTATGCAATTGAAATACAAATTAGTATAGTTGAAGTTGATCAATTAAATATTTCAAATCCTAAAAAAGAATCAATTAATGCTATGTCTAATTGTGTTAAAAAATTTAAAAAAACTCCTGAGATAATAATTACTGATTTTGAAATTATTAACACAGATTTACCTCAGATTAACTTAATTAAAGGAGATCAAATATCTTATAATGTGGCAGCTGCAAGTATAATGGCAAAAGTTTTTAGAGATAATTTAATGGTAGAATTATCTCACAAATTCCCTAATTATGGATTTGAGCAACATAAAGGATATGGAACTATATTTCATAAAAAACAACTTAAAAAATATGGAATTACATCAATTCATAGAAGAAAATATAAACCAATTCAAAAAATTATTTTGGATAACTTAGATATTTAAAGTTAATATAAAAAAGATTTTTTAGATTTTTACTTTTAAATAAATTATTACTTAACTTTGGTAAAATATAAACATTATGATTAAATTGGAAAATGTTACTTTTAAATACAGAGAAAATGATTTAAAGCCTGCTTTATCAGAGGTTTCATTTGAAATTCAAAAAGGTGAGTATGTTGCAATTTTAGGTCATAATGGTTCAGGAAAAAGTACACTTTCTAAAATTTTATCTGGTTTAATTAAACCTTCATGAGGAGTAGTTTCAGTTGATGGTATTGTTTATTCTCGTGAAACACTTTCAAAAGTAAGAAAAAAAGTTGGGATTGTTTTTCAAAATCCTGAAAACCAATTTATTGGTTCTTCTGTTGAAGATGATATAGCTTTTGGACTTGAAAATAAACAAATGACAAGGCAAAAAATGATTGAAAAAGTAAAATTTTTTGCAGAAAAAGTTGATATGCTAAGACATTTAGAACGTGAGCCTGAAAAACTTTCAGGAGGGCAAAAACAAAGAGTTGCTATTGCTTCAGTTTTAGCTTTAGATCCAGAAATTATTATTTTTGATGAAGTCACTTCAATGCTTGATCCCATGGGAAAAAAGAAAGTTCTTGAAATTATTCAAGAAATTCGTTCTTCTCGTGAAAAAACATTAATTTCTGTCACTCATGATATGGATGAAGCTATTATGGCAGACAAATGCTTAGTTTTTTCACAAGGTAAATTAATTGCTTCAGGAAAACCAATTGATATCCTAAACAATAAAGAAATTATTGAAATAGCTAAAATTGATTCTCCATTTATTTATAGATTAAGCTCACTTATTGATGGGATTGACCCAACATATAATGAAGAGGAATTGATAAAACAATTATGCAAATAAAATTAAAAAATGTTGAGCATATATTTTCTCCTAAAACACCATGAGAATTCAAAGCTTTAAATGGTATTGATATTGAAATTCAGCAGGGAGAATATATTGGAGTTATTGGGCAAACAGGAAGTGGTAAAACCACTTTTATTCAACATCTAAATGGGCTTTTATTTCCAAGTGAAGGTTTTATTCAATGACACTACATAGATGATATTTATAATAAAAAAAATAAAATTGTTGAAAAAACTGAAAAAAATATAATTATTCCAAAAATTAAAAATTCAATTTTTGGTGAAAAAAAATCTTTTAAATTTAAAAATTCTAAAAGTATTAAAAGACATATTGGGGTAGTATTTCAATTTGCTGAGTATCAACTTTTTAAACAAACAGTTTTAGATGATATTATTTTTGCTCCTATTGCATTTGGTGTGCCAATTGAAGAAGCAAAAGAAAGAGCTAAACATTATCTTCAAATGGTAGGACTTTCTTTAGATTATTTAAATAGAAGTCCTTTTGATCTTTCTGGTGGGCAAAAAAGAAGAGTTGCACTTGCTGGAATTTTAGCAATGAAACCTGATTTTTTAGTAGTTGATGAGCCTACTGCAGGACTTGATCCAGTAGGAGTTGTTGAAATTTTAAATATACTTTCTTCCCTTAATGAACAAGGAATAACTATAGTTAATGTAACTCATGAATTAGATCATGTTTTAGAAAGAGCAAAAAGAGTTGTAGTTTTTAAAAAGGGAAAAATAGTAAAAGATGGTGACCCTTATAAAATATTAAATGATATTTCTTTTTTACAAAAAAATGATCTTCAACCTCCAAAATTATTAAATTTTGTTGATAAATTAAGAAAAAAAGGTTTAAATGTTCCTGAAGTGCGTTCCATTGAAGAATTATCACAATGATTAAATAAAAAAGGTGGTAACTAATGAAGAGTCTTTTTGGTAGGTATGTTCCAGGAGAAGGTTTTTTTTATAAATTAGATCCTCGCTTAAAGCTTTTAATTGTTATTTTTTATGTTGTGTTTAGTTTTTTTGTCAAATCATATATTGAATCAACTATTTTATTAATTCCTTTAATTTTTGTTTATTTAATTTCAATTAAAAAATTTTTTCCTCTAATTAGAATGCTTAAGGTCCCATTTATAATTTTTATTGTTATTTTCATAGTTAATATTTTTACTATTTCAGAATCTTCAATTCCTGGAAATATAAATTCTAATACTGATAAAACTAAACTTATTTTTGATCCAGCTTTATTTAACTCATTTTGAACTAAATTAATAAACATTCCAAAAAGTAGCTTCGTAATTAGTACTATTGGGTTTAATCGAAGCTTTAATTTGTTTATTAGAATTTACACTATGGTGCTTGTAACGACCTTATTAACAAATACTACAAGACCAATTTTACTAACAAAAGCAATTGAAGATTTAATGTGACCACTAAAATTAATTCGAGTTCCAACTCAAATTATTGCTATGATTATTTCAATTGCTCTAAGATTTATTCCTACTCTTTTAGATGAAACTCAAAGAATTATGAAAGCTCAAAGTTCTCGGGGAGTAGATTTTAAAAATGGTAATTTAAAAGATAAAGTTATTTCTTTTACAACTTTAATTATTCCGCTATTTGTTTCTTCTTTTGCAAAAGCTGATGATCTTAGTGATGCTATGCAAACACGTGGTTATGAACCATATAGCAAAAGAACTAAATATAGACATCTAAAATTTGGATTAATTGACACTTTTGTACTTTTATTTATGATTGCATTGGGTATTTTCTTTGTTGTTAATTCAATTATTGGTCGTGAATATTTACCTGATTTTTGAACTAAAATGTTTGCTATAATTTAAAAATAATAAAAATCAAGATTTAATCTTGATTTTTATTATTTTTGTAAATTAAATTTCGCTTCAAGATAATTTATATTTTTGCCTTTTAAAGATCATTTAATTTCATAATCTGTTGTAAAATTATCATCATTAAATTTACTATTATGCAAATTTTTAGTTAAATTTATAATTTCTCAATTATTATCTTGTAGTGATTTAATTGAATATTCAAATAATTTATCATTATCTGTTTTAAATTTTAAAACACCATTTTTACTTATAATATTTTGATATAAATTCAAAAAAGTTTTGTAAGTTAATCTTCTTTTTTCATGAGCATTTTTAGGCCATGGATCTGAAAAAGTTAATCATAATTGATCTATTTTTCCTTCAAATAATTCATTTAATTTACTTGCATCTTCAGTAATTATAAATAAATTGGTTAAATTTAATTTATTAATTTTTTTTAAAATTTGAAAAGCCACTGTATGATATTTTTCTAATGCAAAAAATTTTTTATTTGGAAATTGCAAAGCCATTTGACTAATCATTTCTCCTTTTCCTGCTCCAATTTCTAAAATATTTTCATTGGTTAATTTAATTGGATATTTGTCAATAAAAAAAGGTGATTTCTTTAATTCAATAGCTGCATTTTTATTATGTCTTAATCTCATTAATTTGATTATATCAAAGAGAAAGAAATATTTAATTTTAAATTAAAACAAAAAAATCGAATTATCGATTTTTTTGTTTTTTTACACAATTTTAATTATAACTTCCTTAGAAAAATGTTTTCCATGTAATCCATCTCTCTCAACATGAATAATTTCAATATTTTCGTTTGCTTTTGTGTGCATTCCATGTTTTTGTCCTCTTCTGTATCCTTTAATTAGACCACTTAAATCATCTAAATTATTAGCTTGTGCTACTATTTCTCCATTTGATACTAGTCTTGCTTTATATTTGTACATAAGACCTCCAAAACATTATTATGTATACATAAATTATATTAAATTTATTATTTTGATTATCAAATTGGAAAATAAAAAAATTTGTATAAACACAAATTTTTAAGTTGGCGGGGGTTAAAGGAATCGAACCCTTATTATCAGTTTTGGAGACTGTTGTATTGCCATTATACTAAACCCCCATAAAAAAATCAATTATTTACCAAATTTAAAATGACAAACATCCCCATCTTGCATTATATAATTTTTTCCTTCTGAACGCATTTTACCTGCATTTTTAGATCCTTGTTCACCATTATATTGAATAAAATCTTCATATGAAATGATATCAGCTTTAATAAATTTTTTTTCAAAATCACTATGAATTACTCCTGCACATTGTGGTGCAGTTCATCCTTTATGATAAACTCAAGCTCTTAATTCAGTTACACCTGCAGTAAAATAAGTTTCAAGTTTAAGTAATTCAAAAGCAGCGCGAGTTAAAACATCAATTCCGCTTTTTTCAATAGAATACATTTCTAAAAATTCATTTCTTTCTTTTTCATCTTCAATCAATGATAATTCACTTTCAATTTGAACTGAAATAGGAATAAGAATTTCATCATTTTCTAAAGAAGATTTTAAATCTATAAATAATTTATCTTTATTAAAATTAATTATTTGATCATTACTTAAATTTGCGACATAAATAACTTCTTTTAAAGTTAATAATTGGTAACTTTTGATAAGAAATAATTCTTCTTCAGAAAATTCAATTTTACGTGCTGGAATTCCTTTTTCAAGAGATTTTTTAATTTTTAGAGCTGCCTGCTGCTCTATTAAAGAATTTTTGTCTCCACTTTTAGCCTTTTTAGCTACTCTGTTTAAAACATTATTAATTGTTTCTAAATCAGCAAAAATTAATTCATAATTAATTATTTCCTTATCTCTTACTGGATCAACACTATCTGCCACATGCACTATATTTTTATTTTCAAAACACCTAACTACATGTATGATTGCATCAACTTCACGAATATTTGCTAAAAATTTATTTCCTAGTCCTTCTCCTTTTGATGCGCCTTTTACAAGTCCTGCTATATCTACAAAATCAAAAGTTGCATGTATTATTTTTTGAGGAGTAACTATTTTTGCAAGTGCATCTAATCTTTCATCTTTTAACACAACAGTTGAAATATTTGGGTCAATAGTAGTAAATGCATAATTAGAAGAATCAACTTGTTTTTTTGTAATTGCACTAAAAAGTGTGCTTTTTCCAACATTTGGTAATCCCACAATCCCTGCTTTAAGTGCCATAGTACCTCTTTTATTAAATTAATATTTTAATTATTTTATTTTATCAATTTGAATTAAAAAAGAAATAAAAAAAGGAATTATTTCCTTTTTTTGTTTCTTTAATAAATTAAAAACTATTTTTTATACTTAATTCCTAATGCATTCAACATAGGTACTAAGAAAAAATTAAATGGTTTATTAAAATGTGGTAAGAAATAAACATCAGTTAAAGCTATTTCTGGAAGAGTAAGACCTTTTTGAATTGCAAGCGCAAACATAAAAATTACTTCTGTATGATAAAATTTACCTCATGAACCAATTTGTGCCCCAAGTAATCTTTTTGTGTCTTTATCATAAGTTATTTTAAATGCTACTTTGTCATGTTCCTGCATAAATTCTGGGCGATCATTATCAATAAAATATTCTTCCGCTACATTTTTGATCCCAAATCTTTCAGCACCAATTTTTGTAAGTCCTGTTGATGCATAATGACAATTAAAAACATTAATTGCATTTGTTCCTACAACTCCAGCAAATGGCACATTAATTCCAGCGATATGTAATGCAGCAACAAGTCCTGTTTTAACAGCATTTGTAGCAAGAGCCACATGTGCATAATCTCCAATAACTTTATGTTTCATTGCAGCTGAATCACCAATTACATAAATATTTTCATCACTAATTGAACGTTGATATTCATCAACTTTAACTGCACCATTTGGTAATTTTTCTACGTCGGTTAAAGGTTCAGTTCTAGGTCTAAATCCAATTGCTAAAATAACAAGTTCAGCTTTATATTCACCTTTATTAGTTACAACTGATGAAACATGTTCTCCATCTTTTGACTTAAATTCAACAACTGACTCTCCAAGTTGTAATTTAACACCTGCTTCCATCATTCTTTTTTCCATTACATCTGTAAATTCAGGATCAAAGTAATTTGGAATAACTCTATTTTGAAGATCAATTAATGTTACTTTTTTTCCTTTTAAATGAAAAGCTTCAACTAACTCTACACCAATATATCCAGCTCCTACAACAACAACATTTTTAATTTTTTTATCATTTGCTGCATTAACAATTTCTTCTGCATGCTGATATAGCTTGGAAAGCATAATATTTTTGTATTCTCTACCTTTACAAGGGGGTTCAATAACTGATGTTCCTCCTGCAAAAACCAGTTTATCATAAGTATCAACAAATTCTTCATTTGTTTCTAAATTTTGAACAACCAATTCTTTTGCTTGTCTATTTATTTTAATAACTTTATGTGAGGTTTTTAATTTAACTCCATATTCATTTTTTAAAATTTCTGGAGAAGAATAAAAAAGTCCTTCTGGTGAGGTAAATTCACCTCCAACTCAAAGCGCAATACCACACCCTAAGAATGAAGTATTTGTGTTAGCATCATAGGCCACAATATCATCTTTTGGATTTACTGTTTGTAAAGTTCTTAAAAAAGAAGTTCCAGCATGATTTGCCCCAACAACTACAATTTTCATAATTTCCTTTCAAAAATTTTTTTGCAAAAATTCATTAATAAATATAATATATTAATTGTATAGTTTAAATTATACATTTTTAAAATTAAAAAATATAAATAAATTTAGATTTAAACTAAAAAAAATAAAAGGAGATCAATGAAAAAAATTCCTTTAGGTTATACCAATGAGTCTTATCATTTTAAAGATGAATTTATTCAAAATAAAAAAAAGAATAAATTTAATCATAAAATTAATTATGAGATTCTAAAAAAATTTAATTTTGTTCCTGAATTATTAGAAAATTCAAATGAAACTATTAAATTTCGTTGAATTGATTCAATTCAATATCAATTTAATGATTCACTTTTAAAGAAAATGGCAGATAATTTAAGAGAACTGCACGATTCAAAACTAGATTTTCCAAAAACTAATCATGCTGCGCGTGTTAAAGAATATCGTAAAATTTTGAAAAATAAAAATATTAATATTGAAGTTTTAAACAAATATTACAAGCGAATTAATTTAATTTTATCACACAGTCAAAACAATCGTCCTCTTCATAATGATTTATTTCAAACTAATATTTTGCTTGACAAAAACAATAAACTATGAATTGTTGATTGAGAATATGCTTCAATGGGAGATAAACATTTTGATTTGGCATATTTTATTACTAGTAACAATCTTTCTGAAAAGCAAGAAGAAATTTTTTTAAATCAATATGAAAATTACTGGGAAGAATATTTATATCAACAAAAAATATTTATTTACTATCTAATTATTTTATGAGTAAATGCTCAGGAAGTTAAACCTTTTGATGATATTCCTTTTTATAATTTGCTTGAAAATGCTGTTTTCAATTTTGAATATAAAAAGAAAAATAATTTATTTAAAAAATAACTAATTTAAAAATATACAATAGAAATTATGAATAATTTTAAAAATTCAGATTTTTTGAAAAATCGTTTAATTCCTACTTTTTTGTTAGCATTTTGTTTTATTTTTGTTTTAATTGTTTTTCGTTTAAGTTTTTTTAATGCTCAAAATTGATCAAGTTACAGTTTTCTTTCAATAAGAATTGTTTCTATTTTAATTTATTTTATTTTAGCTTTCCTAGCTTTCTATGAACTTTCAAAGGCTTTTGTTGAATATAAAATATATTCATTTTTACTAACGCTCATTATTTGTGTAAATTTATTTTTAGGGCCTGATTATTTTAGATTTCTTTTTTATCAAATTAAATTAAATAATTTTTCATATGAAAAATTATTTAATCTTTTATATAGTGATATATTTTTGTATTTATTAATTTTATTTGATATTTGTATTTTTATTTTAATTAGATTAATTACTATAAAAAATATTAATTACAAATACTTATTTTTAAAAGCCGTTGTTTTTGGTGTTTTTATATTTATTTTAACTATTTTTTGAAAAACTTTCATTTTTTTAAATACTCAAAAAAGTGGTTTAATATACAATATTGGAATTGTATTAATTACTTCTTGTTCAGATACTGGAGGTTATTTAGCTGGTAATTTTCTACCTAAAACTTTTTTACCTCAAAAAATAGCACCAGGAATTAGTCCAAATAAAACATGACGTGGACTATTAGGAAGTGTTATTTTTTCAATTTTTGCTGCTTTTATTTTTATTATATGCTCACACTTTATTGATTCTTATTCAAAAGTAGATTCATTTAGTTGATTTAATATTTTATTTGGTTTGGAAGAAAAGAATACTTTTCAAACAAAAATTTCAATAATATTGTTTACTTTTACTATTCCTTTTATTGCTACTATTGGTGATTTATTATTTTCAATGATTAAAAGGTGAACTGGAATTAAAGATTTTTCAAAAATTTTTAAAGGACATGGTGGTTTTTTAGATAGATTAGATAGTATTAGTGTTGTTTATTTTATTTTTTCATTAATAGCTTTAAATTTTGTATAAAAAAGGAGAAAGTAATGTCTTTAAAGAAATTTTATAGTGATATTTCATTTCATAATTTTGTTACAAATATTAATCTTGAAAATTTAGATTCAATTAAGGATGCTTATTTTTTTGAAAATGAAGTATTATATGATGAAAAAAATAATTCTTTTTCTTTTACTATTTGTTTTAAAACGCTTCCTATTATTTCTGATTTTGTAAAATTAAATAATAAACTAATTGAATACAAGCCTATTAAAATAAATGTTTCTTATCATATTGATTCTTATTATCCTGAAGATAATTTAATTAAAGAATACATTTGTTATTTTTTACTTCATAATTCTAATTATTTTTTAAAAGGTGAATTTTATAAACAAGGTAAAACTCTTTACAATAATATAGATAATAGAAAATGAACT
This sequence comes from Mycoplasmopsis cricetuli ATCC 35279, assembly GCF_000526955.1. GTDB lineage: Bacteria > Bacillota_I > Bacilli_A > Mycoplasmatales > Metamycoplasmataceae > Mycoplasmopsis > Mycoplasmopsis cricetuli. The sequence continues at coordinate 163,947 of NZ_JAHB01000001.1, forward strand.
TTTTCTTATACTAATAAAGATGAATTTGAATTTTTGCAATCAATGATTGAATTTCTTCAAAATCAATTTAAAATTTTAGGTCTTACTAAAATAGAATTTGATTTAGATTTTCATAGTATTGAAAATATTCCTGAAAAAGATATTAGTAATTTTGATTTTTCATTTAATGAATTTAATAATTTTGAAGATAAATTTAAAGCAAGTGTTTCAGAAGCTAAATATAATAAATATAAAACTTCAAAAAATTTTCAAAAAATTTCTATTAGTGAAATTAATTCACTAGATGAAATTCCTGAAAAATTTGCAATTAGTTGTGATGGGGTTATTTTTAAAACTGATTTTATTAATCGTAAACAATTTTTTATTTATAAATATTGAATTAGTGATTTTAAAGATGCTATTGAAATTTCTTTTTTTTCTAAAAATAAGCTTTCAGGTAGTGATATTTTTGATATTGATGATTATGTTCAAATTTCAGGAATTGTTGAAAATAAATTTAAAAGTACTCAAAAAATTATTAAAGCAGATAAAATAGAAAAAATTAATTCTCCTAATGATTTAAGAGAAGATTTAGCACCTAAAAAAAGAATTGAATTAAATGCCAAAAGCCAAATGAATACTATGGATGGATTAATGTCAGCTCAACAACTTGTTAAAATGGCTTCTGATTTTGGTCATAAGGCGGTTGCGTTGCTTGATTCTGATGGAATTCAAGAATTTCATAATTTTTCAAGTGCAGCTAAAAAAGCTAATATTAAACCAATTTATGGATCATCATTTAGTGTTATAGAGCAAAACAACAAAATATTTTTAAATGAATTTGATAATTTAATTTTGGATGATATTGAATATGTTGCTTTTGACCTTGAAACAACTAATTTATCCCCAATGATAGCAGATATTATTGAATTTGGTGCTGTTGTTATTAAAAATAAAAAAATTATTGAAAAACATCAATTTTTTCTTAAAGCTCATAAACCTTTAAGTCAATTTACAAAAGAATTAACATCAATAACAGATGAAATGCTTCAAAATGATGGAATAAATCAGCAAGAAGGAATTGAAAAAATTTATCAAATTCTAAAAGGTAGAGTTGCAATTGCGCATAATGCTGATTTTGATATGAGTCATATTTTTGAAAAATTTCAAAAATATAATCTTCCTGCTTTACAATGTACATTTATTGATACACTTGCTGTTTCTAGATTAATTTTTGATGAACGTTCAAAACACAGTTTAGGTGATACTGCATTTTATTTATCAGTTGAATACAATGAAATAGCAGCTCACAGAGCTGATTATGATGCTGAAGTTTTAGGTAAAATTTGAATTCAATTTTTAAATAAATTTAAAAATTTAAATATTTTTACTACTATTGATTTGTCAAAAATTATTACTGAAAATTTTTACAACAAAAAACGTTCTGATTTTCAAATTAGTGTTCTTGCTAAAAATCAAAAAGGAATCAATGAACTTTTTAAATTAGTTAGTTTAACTTTAACAGAAAGAGTTTTTAAAACTCCAAAGTTATTTTATGAGGATCTACCAAAATCTCCTAATTTACTAGTTGGTTCAGGCGGAATAAGAAGTCCTTTGCTATACTCTTATATGTATCGATCAAAATATTCACAACAAAAACTTATGGACTTATTTGATTATATTGAAATACCACAACCCAAATCTCTTTTAAATTTAGTTGGTGAAAACGATTTTTCATTAAATGATATTTATGAAATTCTAAAAAAAATAATTTATGATGCTCTTAAAAAAAATAAAAAAGTTGTAGCAGTGTCAGATGCAAGATATGCAAATCAAGAAGATCAAGCTTTTTATAAAATTTTAGTATATTCCAAAGGAGTGGGTAATACTTCTCACTTTTTATTTGATCGTCGTAAAATAAAAAATAATACTTTCAAATTGCCTGATTTGCATTTTTTAACAACTGATGAAATGTTGAAAGAATTTGCTTTTTTAAAAGATACCCAATTAATTGAAGATATTGTCATTAATAATCCTCTTGAAATTTTTAATTTAATTGAAGATAATATTGAGATTGTAAAAAAAGATCTTTACACCCCTAAATTTGACAATTCAAGCAGAAAACTTTATGATTTAGTTTATAAAAATGCACATAATAAATATGGTGATGTTTTACCTGAATTAATTAAAAATAGAATTGAATCAGAATTAAACCCTATCATTAATCATGGATTTGATGTTATTTATTGAATTTCTCATATATTAGTTAAAAAAAGTATAGATAGTGGTTATATTGTTGGTAGTCGTGGTAGCATTGGGTCTTCTTTAGTAGCAAATTTAGCTAATATTTCAGAAGTTAATCCTTTACCACCGCATTATAATTGTTCTAAATGTAAATATTTTGAACTAAATCAAGATAATGAAATTACTTCTGGATTTGATTTAGATGATAAAGCATGCCCTAAATGTCAAAATATCATGTTAAAAGATGGCCACAATATCCCATTTGAAACTTTTCTTGGTTTTAATGCGGATAAAGTTCCTGATATTGATTTAAATTTTTCAGGTGAATTTCAATTAGAAATTCACAATGAAGTTAAAAGAATTTTTGGAGAAAAAAATATTTTTAGAGCTGGAACTATTTTAAAAATCAAAGATAAAACAGCTTATGCCTTTGTGAAAAAAGTTGATGAAGAATACAATTTTGGATACTCACCTGCTTTTTTAACTTTTTTAGCTAACAAAGTTGTTGGAGTTAAACGAACAACTGGTAAACATGCTGGTGGAATTATTATTATTCCAGAAGAATTTGAAGTTGAATATTTTACTCCAGTTAATTATCCAGCTGGTGATAATACAATTGACTGAAAAACAACTCATTTTGACTACAAATTTTTACATGATAATATTTTAAAATTAGATATCTTAGGCCATGTCAACCCTACAGCTGTGCGTATGTTAGAGCGTTTAACTAATGTTAATGCTTGAAAAGACATACCAAGAAAAGATAAAAGAGTTATGTCGCTTTTTAGTTCTACAAAAGAACTTAAAATTAAACCAGAACAAATTGGTGGTGAACAAACTGGTGCATTAGGAATACCTGAATTTGGAACTAATTTTGTTCGTAAAATGTTAGCTGAAGCTCAACCACAAACTTTTGCTGATTTAATTTCTCTTTGTGGATTATCACACGGAGAAGACGTTTGAGCCAACAACGCTCAAACATTAATTAAAAATAATGGCTTAAAAATTAAAGATGTTATTTCATGTCGTGATGATATGTTAATATATTTAGTGGATAAAAAAATTGATCCTTTATATGCTTTTAAAATAATGGAAAAAGTTCGTAAAGGTCAAGGTATAACATCTGAAGAAGAAGAATTTTTACTTAAAAACAAAATTCCTTCTTGATATATTGAAAGTATGAAAAAAATTAAATATATGTTCCCAAAAGCTCATGCTGCAGCTTATGTTATCATGGCTTGAATTATTGCTTGATTTAAACTTTATTATCCAATTGAATATTATGCTACTTTTCTAAGCACTAGAGTTAGTGAGTTTGAACTTGAAACTTTAATTAATGATTTTGGTGGTGAAAAAATTAATAAAAAAATTAAAGAAATTCAATTGTTAAATGATAAAAAAGCCAAAGACAAAGAACTTTTAATCACCCTTGAAATTACAAGAGAAATGTATGCTAGAGGTATTTCTATTTCAAATATTGATTTAAAAAAATCTCATGAAATTGAATGAATTATTGATTACAAAAATAATTCACTAATTCCTCCATTTACTGCTATTAAAGGATTAGGAGAAGCTGTTGCAAAAAAAATAATTCAAGCACGAAATGAAAGGCCTTTTCGTTCCAAAGAAGATTTTTTACGACGTAGTTCAGTTAATAAAACTTTATTTAATACTTTTAATGAATTAAAAATTTTAGATGAACTAAATGAAACTGACCAAATGACTTTATTTTAAAAAAATGCATAGTATTAAATATGCATTTTTCTATTTATTTTTTTTGTTATAAATCAACCAATAAAATTAATTATCAAAATATTTATAATAATAATTCACATATATGCAAATGCTTCAGATAGCGAATTTGTTTTAAAATTTAAATATCTATACATATTGCCACCTAAAAGAAAATCATGTTGTGAAAAAAAACTATATAAAATAATTGCTCTAAAACATATTTCAAAGTAAACTACTAAAATTGCAATTAATTCAATTTTAATTTTTGGTAACAAATAATTAAAATAAATTTTTCTTTTTGATCAACCATTTAACTTTAAATTATAAAGTGTGCTCATTTCAATTTTATTAATTGTTTCATTTAACTGCTTTAAAATAGACCCAGAATAATGAATTCCCAAAGCAATTAAAATTGGCGTAATAGATGTCATAAAAAGCGGGCTCAAAACATAATATACAATTGTTACTGGAGTAACTCTAAACAAAATTAAAAATATCTTAATTAAAAATCTTATATATTTAGAATTATTAAAATCCACTAAAAAATAAAGTAAAAAAATAGTAATTGCAATCAATATAATAAAAACAATAAAAGCATTTAAATAAGTTTGTAAAATTTGTAAAATTAAATTTTTTTCAACACTAAAACTTTTGAAAGATAAAATAGAAAAATTTGGATTAAAAAAACTTTTAATATAATTTTTGTAAAAATCAAATTGAATAATTTCGCTGCTAGTATTGATAATTCAATAAAGGGAAAAAATAGCAATCAATATAAATAAAAATAAAATAAATAATTTTCTTTTTTTAGTAATTCAAAAAATTTTTTTTCTTGTTATATGATTTTCATTAAATTTTTTTGATATATCTTTTAATAAAAATTTATTAATTAAAATATTGAAAATTTCTATTAATATAATAAATAAAATTAAAATAAATAAAGGAATTCCTAAAAAATTAGCATTTTCTTTTCCTTCTGAAATCAAAGTTCCAATTCCAATCAAACCCATTGCTGAAAGTAATGCTGATCATCGAATATTCGACTCAAGAGAATATAAAAATAAACTAATAAATTTATTATTAATTCTAGGTCATATTTCTTTAAAAAAAGCATAAAATTTACTATTTCCTAATTTAATTGATAAGTAATAATATTTTGTATCTACACTTTGAAGTATTTCTAAAAAATATTTATGAAGTCACAATCATGTAAATCAAAAATATACCATTAAAATAGCTAATTGAGAGTTTAATGATTCATTAAATAATGTGATTATAAAAATTTCAGGAATTGATCTTAAAAAAAGAGCTAATATTCTATTTATAAAACTTCAATATTTATTATTAAATTTTGAATTAGTTACAAATGAACTAATTAAACTTAAAATAAAACCTAAAAAAGTTCCAGTAATAGCTGTTTTTATACTAATAAATAGTAATTTAAAGCTTTCACTTCACAAATTTTTTTCAACACCATCTGTTTTGCTAAAATTTGTAAAACTTAAAATTTTTTTTAGATTTTTTAAAAAAATTTCAATTCCACTTTTATTAACTTTAAAATCTAAACTTAAAAACAAACTAATTGAAATAATAAAAATTAAAAATCATAAAAATTTTTTAAATTTTGGATTTAATATTCTTTGTTTTTTGTGTCCTTCGATTGATAAAAATAGTCATGTTTTTTTAATTTTTATATTTTCTTTATTCAATTTAAATTAATTCCTTTACTTGATCAAAAGTTAAATTTTTATTTTCAATTAGTTTTACTGTTTTATCTTTTACAACTAAAAAATAATCAAAGTTTTTAAAAGCTAATTGTAAATCATGCATAATAACTAAAATTGATAAATTATATTCATTATTTAATCATTTTAATAATTTAATCACTTCTTTTGATGATGAATAATCTAAACTAGAGGTAGGTTCATCAGCTAAAATAATTTTACTTTTTTTCATCAAAATTTTAGCTATTTCGACTCTTTGTTTTTCACCTCCACTAAGTTCATCTGTTCTAGTAAAAATTTTATTTAAGATATTTAATTTTTTTAAATAAAAAAATATCAATTTTTCTTGTTCATTAGTTAATATTGAAAACATTTTATATCAAAAATTTTTATACTTAATGTTAGATCTAACAATGCTATTATACACTGAATCAGATTCTATTAAGTTTGTATTTTGAGATAAAAAAGCAATATCTTTGTTTAAATTTTTTTTTAATTTATCACTAATAATTTCTTTATTAAAAAATATTTTTCCATTAGATACTTTTTCATTATCTATAATTGAAGTTAATAGAGTGGTTTTTCCTGATCCGGATTTTCCAATAATAGCAATCATTTTTTCTTTTGGAATTTGTAAATTTAAATTATCAAAAATTAAGTTTTTATCATATGAAATATTAACATTTTCAAAAACTATAATATTTTTCATTCACTAATTAATTAATTAATTCTTTCTGGATATCATATTTTTTTTCAAATTCATCTTTATCAATTAACTTAAACTTATTAAATCCACTATAAATTCCATAAGTATTTTCTTCATATTTAAGTTCTGATAAACTTTGTGCTAAAAATTTTTTTTGATTTTCATCAATATTTTTTCTAGCTAAAATTACATTATAAAAAATAGGTCCTGCTAAAGTTAAATATCTAACTTGCTCATCTGGATAATTTTCTGGTTTAAAATTATAACCTGATTTTAAATCATCTTCTTTTATAAGTGGATAAGTTCAATTAAAAACACCATCATCTGAAAAAACAATATTATATTTTTTATTTTCTGAAGTAGAATTTCCTATAATATTTTCTACACTTTTTCCTAATAAAACTAAATTTTTGTTATTTGTATTTTTTAAATAATCAACAATTTCTTTATATGATAAATTAAAATTTTTTGCAATTAATTTTGCTTGAACTATAAATTTTGAAATTGATGTTGACTTTTTAAATGCAATTCCGAATTTTTTAAATTTTTCTCAATCTTTATCAATTCAAGCTTTTTTTATTTCATCTCTTTGTTTTTTTGTTCCTGAAATTAATATTGCTCCAAAAAAGCTATCAGTATAAGAAGTTTCTTTTGAAGGGTCTTGATAAAAATAGCTAAATTTTGATCCATCTCATTTTAAAAAATCTTTTTTATCAACTCAATCTTTAGGATATGATCCTATTTTAGTATTTTCAAGTTGTATTTCATTTGCTTTTTCTGCTAATTTAAGCATTTTTTCAGAATATAAAGAATTATCTAAATATATTTCTTCATTTGGAGATCATAAAAATTTTAATGTTTCTGTTTGAACTACTGGTAATAAGAGATCTTCTTTTGGTTTATTTATTATGTCTGAAAAAGATAAAACAATAAAATCATTATTTAAATTTCCTGATTCAACATTTTGATATTCATTTGATGTTTTTTCAACAAATTTGAGATTAATTTTTACATCCTGATAATTTTTAGTTAAATTATTGTTATTTTTTAATTCATTAAATTTTTTACTTACTAATTTTTCTCATTTAAGCTTTTCTTCTTCAGTAAAATTGTTATTTGGAACTGGAGCAATAATAGTTAAATTTGCATCTCAATTAATTGTTTGTGTTTGACATGATTTTACACTTAAAACTCCAATTGATAATAAAGGAAATAGTGTTATTATTTTCTTTCAAAATAAATTTCTTTTTTTCATTAAAAAACCCCTAATTTAGAGGTGCTTTTTAAAATACTTTTACTTTTTTGTTCAGATAAATTTAACTTAACTACGCAAGCATTACCTTGATCAGTTTAGGTATTTCTCAGCTTTTAAAAAGCACCCTCGTTAATACTTATAAATTATACTATACTTTATAAATAAAAATAATATATATATATATATATGTGTGTGTGTGTGTAAATAAAAAAATAAATAAAAAAAAAAAAAAAAAACTTTAAGTTTTTCACTTAAAGTTATATTAAAAAATATTAAATTAAATTATCTCCTCTGTATTTTTTTTAATGGTAGCATAACTAATAGAATTAGCAATATTTTTTGCCATAATTGCTCCAACTAAAACTAAAACAAAACCCATTAAACCTAAAAATCCTATAAATGGAACAACAAAAGACAAAATTATTGAAATTAAACCTAATGACAATCCAACAATAATTAAAATTGGCGCTGCAGATAGTTTGCCTTCAACTTTTTTTAATTCTACAATTAATAAAATTGAAAAAATAAGTTTTGTAATAGTAAGAACAATTAATAAAACTAAAAACACAATAATCGCCGCACCTATTCCAACTATTCCAGCTATAGCACTAAATACTGCACCATCAAATGCTGCATGTACAGCTGTTGCTACTGAAACTATAGCAAAAATAATAACTAAAACATTTAAAATTATTTCTAATATTGAAATAATTATAACTAACTTTGATCATTTTTTAGTGTTTAAAATTTCACTTTGAATTGAATTATAATAATTTTTCATGTAAAAATTATATATTTAATTTAAAAAAAATGAAAAAACTATATTTCATTAAAATATAGTTTTTTATAATTTAATAAATTTAATTATTATTCATCATCCTTATTTTGAATATTTCTCTTTTTAATAATTTCATCAGCAATATTTTTAGGACATTTTTCATAATGATCAAATTGCATTTGATAAGTTCCACGTCCACTTGTCATAGATCTAAGTTCTGTTGAATATCCAAACATTTCAGAAAGTGGAACTGCTGCACGAACAATTGTTGCTCCATCATTTCTTTGTTCTTGATCATTAACAAGTCCTCTTCTTCTTGAAAGATCACCAATAACATCACCAATATGATCACTAGGAACAACTACAGCTACATCCATAATTGGTTCTAGTAACACGGTTCCAATTGCATCCTTTGCTTTTGTAAGAGCTTTAGAAGCTGCAATTTTATATGCCATTTCAGAAGAATCAACATCATGATATGATCCATCAAACAATGTTGCTTTAATATCAATCATTTGATATCCTGCTAAAATACCAGCAGCCATTTTATCTTCAAGACCTTTTTGAATTGGTTTAATATATTCTTTAGGGATTTTTCCACCAACAATTTTATCTACAAATTCAAAACCTCCATCAGGATTAGGTTCAAATTTAAGTCACACGTGTCCATATTGACCTTTTCCACCTGACTGTTTGATATGTTTTCCTTCAACTTCTGCTGTTTTAGTAATTGTTTCACGATATGAAACTTGAGGCGCTCCTACTTTCACTTGAACACCAAATTCTCTTCTTAAACGATCAACAATAATATCAAGATGTAATTCTCCCATTCCAGCAATAATGGTTTGACCTGTTTCTTCATCGGTATAAGTTCTAAATGTTGGGTCTTCTGAAGCTAATTTTTGAAGACCTAAAGATAATTTTTCAGTTGCTGCTTTTGAATCTGGTTCAAGTGCCTGAGAAATAACAGGTTCAGGGAATACCATTTTTTCTAAAACAATTCTAGTTGCTTTCTCTGAAATTAAAGTATCTCCTGTAGTTGTTGATTTAAGTCCAACTGCTGCTGCAATATCTCCAGCGCGACATTCATCAATTTCTACTCTATTATTGGCATGCATTTGTAAAATACGTCCAATACGTTCTTTTTGTTCTTTTACAGAATTATATACATAACTACCCTTATTTAAAACACCTCTATAAACACGGAAAAAAGTAAGAGTTCCAACAAATGGGTCAGTCATAACTTTAAATGCAAGAGCTGCAAAATCTCCATCATCAGTTGCTGCAACTTCAACTTCTTTATCACCATCTAATGCTTTAATTGCTGGAATATCAAGAGGTGAAGGTAAATAATCAACAACTGCATCAATCATTTTTTTAACACCTTTATTTTTAAATGATGTACCACAAACAACAGGGAAAAATTCAGAAGTTAAAGTAGCCTTACGAATAGCTTCTTTAAAAGTTGTTTCATCAATATCTTGTCCTTCTAAAACAACCATCATTAAATCTTCATCAAAATTTGCAACAGCTTCTAGTAATTCTTGTCTTTTTATTTTAGCAATTTCAACTAAATCAGTAGGAATTTCAATTTCAAATTCTTCTTCTTGTGGTTCTCCATTATATGTGAAAGCTTTTAATGTAACTAAATCAATAATCCCATTAAAATCAGCTTCGGCTCCAATTGGTCATTGAATTGCAACTGCATTTCCACCAAGTCTAGTTTTAACTGACTCTACTGAAGCTGCAAAATCTGCACCAGCTTTGTCCATTTTATTAACATAAACAATTCTTGGAACTTTATAGTTTGTTGCTTGTCTTCAAACTGTTTCGGTTTGAGGTTCAACACCTGATTGTGCATCTAAGACAGCAACTGCTCCATCTAAAACTCTAAGTGAACGTTCTACTTCAACTGTGAAATCAACATGTCCAGGAGTATCAATAACATTGATTCTTTTCCCTTTTCAAAAAGCTGTTGTAGCAGCTGATGTGATAGTAATACCACGTTCTTGTTCTTGCGCCATTCAATCCATTTGTGAAGCACCATCATGTGTTTCACCAATTTTATGAATTTTACCTGTATGAAACAAAATTCTTTCTGTTGTGGTTGTTTTTCCTGCATCAATGTGAGCCATAATACCAATATTACGGTAATCTTTTAATTCATAATCTCTAGCCATAAATTTTCCTAATCAAATTTAAATATATTTATCATCTAAAATGTGCAAATGCACGATTAGCTTCAGCCATTTTATGAGTATCTTCACGTTTTTTAATAGCTCCACCAGTTTTATTTGATGCATCAATAATTTCATTTGCTAAACGAATTTCCATAGTTTTTTCATTTCTTAAACGAGCATAATTTACAAGTCATCTAAGTGCAAGAGTTTTTTTTCTACGAGGAGAAACCTCTGTTGGTACTTGATAGTTAGTTCCACCGATTCTTCTAGTTCTAATTTCAAGTTGTGGAGTAACATTTTCAACTGCCTGTAAAAATACTTCCATTGGATCTTTTTGTGTTTTTTCTTTAACAATTTCAAATGCAGAATATAAAATATCTTGTGCAATTGATTTTTTACCATCAAGCATTATTGTATTAATTAATTTAGTAACAATTACTGAATTAAATACTGGATCAGCTAATACTTCACGGATAGATGCGCTTTTCTTTCTTGACATATTTTCTCCTATTTAATTGTTTTATATTTTATAAAGTTTATTATTGTTTAGTTTTTTCTTTTTTAGTTCCATATAAACTTCGACCTTGTTGACGTTTTGCAACACCAGCAGCATCTTGAGTTCCACGAACAATATGATATCTAACCCCTGGTAAATCTTTAACACGTCCTCCACGAATTAATACAACAGAGTGTTCTTGAAGATTATGCCCTTCTCCTGGGATGTAAGCTGTAACTTCCATACCATTTGATAATTTAACACGAGCATATTTACGTAAAGCTGAGTTAGGTTTTTTAGGTGTCATTGTAGCAACACGGGTGCATACACCACGTTTGAATGGTGAAGCCATTTTTTTAGCCTTTTTAATTAATGAGTTATAACTTAGACTTAAAGCAGGTGCATTTTGCTTTTTAATCTTAGATTCACGTCCATTAGTAACCAATTGATTTGTTGTTGGCATTTTTTCCTTTCTTATCTTGAGTCAAAAATATTTTTTAATTTCAAAATGTTACACTTTTAAAACATGTGTGAGATTATTATACATTAAAACTATATCCTGGTGTATCATTTTTTTAAATTATTTTTTAGTTAATTAAAAAACAAAAAATCATTTTTTTAATATTAAATAATAAGATATTAACATATTTATCCATATAGTTATTCACATTAACATAATAAAGGTTAATAAATTAGTTTTTTTACATAAAAATAGGCATAAAAGTTGTGGATAAAATTGTGGATAACTTATTTTTTTTCTTAAAATTTTTAAAAATAAAAAATGATTTTAAAAAAGATTTAAAATTTATTGTTATGAAACAGAATTTAAAAGAAGATTTATTGCATGAAAACAGAAGACTAAGTGTACTTACTTCTCAATTTAAAGAATATATAGGAAATAAAGTTGATAATTTTGTTTTTACAATATTTTTTCAAGATATGAGTGTTATAAAATGTGAAAAAAAAGAAATTATTTTTTATAACCCTAAAATTAATGATGATTTTTTACTTAAATATGAAAAAGAAATAAGAGAACCCTTAAATATAGCTGTAAAAGATATAATAAAATCAGATGAATATGTTTGAAAATTTATTAATATAGATTTAGAAGAATACAAATCTAAAATAAAAGAGCAAAAAGTAACTCAGAAAAAAATTAAAGAAACAATTAAATCCCAAATTCAAAATGAAAAAATTAATGAAAATTTTTCTTTTGCAAACTATATTCAATCTGAATTTAATCAAGAACCAATTAAAATTTTTGAAAAAATTTTAGAAAATAATGATAATGATGATGATTTAAGTGTTGTTTATCTTTCAGGTAAATCAGGATTAGGTAAAACTCATTTATTACATGCTTTAATCAAAGAATATAGAAAAAACAACAAAACAACTTTTTATGTTAGTCCATATAATTTTACAACTTATATTTCAAACTTAATTAAAGAAAATAATCCTGTTAATACAAGTTCAGTTTTAAAACATTTTTCAAATTTGGATCTTCTTGTTTTTGATGACTTTCATATTTTTGCTGAAGGGAAGAAAATAGCAACTAAAAATTTTCTTTTTAGTATTATTGATAAAAGAATTTCTCTTAATAAACTAACTATTTTTGCTTCTGAACATGAGGTAAAAGATTTAGTTAATATGTTTGAAGAACGTTTTATAACAAGACTTCGTTCTGGTTTTCAAACTAAAATTCAAAAACCTAATAAAGAAGATTTAGAAAAAATATTTTCTCATTTGCTTACTAGAGAAACAAAAATTGAAATAAATATGTTAGATAGAAAAAGTGTGGATTGAATAATTAAAGGTCATTCTTCATCAATTAGAGATTTAAGTGGAGCAGTAAAAAGATTAAGTTTTTATAAAAAAGAAATTGTCAACAGTGATTATGTTTATAATGTTGTTAAAAATATTTTTAAGGATTTTGTTGCTCCTGATAAAAAAATAACTCCTGAAATTATTTTAGAGGCTGTTTCTAAATATTATAAAATTTCAACTACAGAAATGACTGGTAAAAGCAGAAATAAACAAATTGTAATAGCTAGGCACATGGGAATTAATTTGATAAATGTAATTTTAAACTATCCATCAACTCAAATAGGAAAAATATTTAAAAAAGATCACTCAACAATTTTAAATGCAATTGAAAAATTCAAAAATTGTTCAAATGAAGTTTCAATAAAAAAAGCATTTGAAGTTTTAAAAAGGCAAATCGAAAATAATTAAACACATTTTATAAACAATTTAAAAAATACAAAAAAGTTTTTTTTAGTTTATTTTTTTAGTAAAAAAATGTTTTTTAAGATTTTTCCACAAATTAACAATACTTAATATTATTTTTTATAAGGAGTATTTATGAAATTTACAATTAAAAAAAATAAAATAGAAAATATAATTGAATTTTTAAGTAATTATGTAGACTCAGCTGATTCTTTTACTCCATTTAGATGTTTGTTTTTTAAATTAAATTCAACACATTTAACTATAACAGCTCAATCTTCAATGATTTCAGCTAAAAAAGAAATTAAAATTGATGAATTAAATATAAAAGTAGAAGAATCAGGAAAATTTTTAATTAATGCGAATATATTAAAAAATATAATTAAAAAATTTAATAAAACTATAACTTTTAATTCAACAGATTCTGTTATTAATATTTATGAAGATACAACAAATTTTACATTAACTAAAATAAGTTCTGAACAATATCCTTATGTTGATTTTAATGATCAAGATAATAGAACAGAAGTAGATTCTTATGAACTTGAAAAAGTTATCATTAATTCTTCTATTTCTGCAGTTACTTCAAGTGATCGTTTAAATGCATTAAAACACAAATGCATAAATATTAGTAGTGAAGGCGATTCAGAAATACAATTTGTTTCAACTGATTCATATCGATTAAGCACAGGATCATTAAAAGTATCAAAACCTGTTGAAATAAATTTATCAGTA
>NZ_JAHB01000002.1 GCF_000526955.1 Mycoplasmopsis cricetuli ATCC 35279
ACCGTGAGGGAAAGGTGAAAAGAACCCCGGGAGGGGAGTGAAATAGATTCTGAAACCACTTACTTACAAGTAGTCAGAGCCCGTTAAAGGGTGATGGCGTACATCTTGCAGTATGGACCGGCGAGTTATGTTAACATGCGAGGTTAAGTGGAGAAAAGCGGAGCCGTAGAGAAATCGAGTCTGAATAGGGCGTATTTAGTATGTTGACATATACCCGAAACCATGTGATCTATTCATGAGCAGACTGAAGCTTGGTTAACCCCAAGTGGAGGGTCGAACCGTAGTACGCTGAAAAGTGCCCGGATGACTTGTGAATAGCGGAGAAATTCCAATCGAACTTGGAGATAGCTGGTTCTCCTCGAAATAGCTTTAGGGCTAGCGTGTGATGTTAAACTTTGGTGGTAGAGCACTGAATATGGAATGGCCGCGCCTAGCGGTACTGACTATAATCAAACTCCGAATACCATTGTGTATTGTCATGCAGTCGGAACCGGGGTGCTAACGTCCCGGCTCGCGAGGGCAACAACCCAGATCGTCGGCTAAGGTCCCAAAATTGTGTTAAGTCAGAAAGGTTGTGGGGTTTCATAAACAACTAGGAGGTTGGCTTAGAAGCAGCCATCCTTTAAAGAGTGCGTAATAGCTCACTAGTCAAGAGACCCTGCGCCAATAATGTAACGGGAGTAAACACAATACCGAAGCCACGGGTACGAAAGTACGTTAGAGGAGCGTTCTAATTGCGATGAAGTCAGACCGTGAGGACTGGTGGAGCGTTTAGAAGTGAGAATGCCGGTATGAGTAACGATTTGTAGTGAGAATCTACAACGCCTATTGGGAAAGGTTTCCTGGGCAAGGTTCGTCCACCCAGGGTTAGTCAGGACCTAAGGAGAGGCTGAAAAGCGTATCCGATGGACAACAGGTTAATATTCCTGTACTATCGATAACTAGTGATGGAGTGACGGAGAAGGATAACACTACCTATTATTGGATTTAGGGGTAAACTTTAACTGGGAAACATAGTTAAATGCGTGTTTCATAACCGGGAGAAGTGATGCATAGGCTTATGCCAAATTGTGTGATTTCATGCTTCCAAGAAAAGCTTCTAAACGTTTAAAGTTATAGATACCTGTACCGAGAACGGACACACGTTCCCAAGATGAGTATTCTAAGGCGAGCGAGAAAACTAGTGTTAAGGAACTCTGCAAAATAACCCCGTAAGTTCGCAAGAAGGGGTGCCTATTTTTAATAGGCCACAGTAAATTGTGAGGGGCAACTGTTTATCAAAAACACAGCTCTCTGCTAAACCGCAAGGTGATGTATAGGGGGTGAAGCCTGCCCAGTGCCCGAAGGTTAAGCGAATGCGTTAGCTTTATGCAAAGCGTTGAAGTGAAGCCCGGGTGAACGGCGGCCGTAACTATAACGGTCCTAAGGTAGCGAAATTCCTTGTCGGCTAAATACTGACCTGCACGAAAGGCGCAATGATCTCTCAACTGTCTCAACACTAGACTCGGTGAAATTATGGTCCCAGTGAAAACGCTGGGTACCCGCATCAAGACGAAAAGACCCCATGGAGCTTTACTACAACTTCGTATTGGAACTTGGCCTAACATGTGTAGGATAGGTGGGAGACTTTGAAGTCAAGACGCTAGTCTTGATGGAGTCAACCTTGAAATACCACCCTTGGTATGTTGAGTTTCTAACCTGCTACCGTTATCCGGTAGGGGGACAGTGCGTGGTGGGTAGTTTGACTGGGGCGGTCGCCTCCTAAAAGGTAACGGAGGCGTTCAAAGGTACACTCAATATGGTCAGAAACCATATGTAGAGCGCAAAGGTAGAAGTGTGCTTGACTGCGAGACCTACAAGTCGAGCAGGTGCGAAAGCAGGACTTAGTGATCCGGCTGTACGTCATGGAACGGCAGTCGCTCAACGGATAAAAGTTACCCTGGGGATAACAGGCTTATCTTGCCCAAGAGATCACATCGACGGCAAGGTTTGGCACCTCGATGTCGGCTCATCGCATCCTGGAGCTGGAGTCGGTTCCAAGGGTTTGGCTGTTCGCCAATTAAAGCGGTACGCGAGCTGGGTTCAGAACGTCGTGAGACAGTTCGGTCCCTATCTGATGTGGGCGTTGGAATATTGATGAGAGCTGCTCTTAGTACGAGAGGACCGGAGTGGACGTACCACTGGTGTTCCAGTTGTTCCGCCAGGAGCATAGCTGGGTAGCTAAGTACGGAAAGGATAACCGCTGAAAGCATCTAAGTGGGAAGCCTCCTCAAAGATAAGTATTCCCTTGAAATTCCTTGTAGACTACGAGGTTGATAGGATGGAAGTGTAAGTGTAGTAATACATTCAGCTGACCATTACTAATAAATTGATAGGTTTAAAAGTTAAGATGAATTCAACAGACATTTTAATAAATTATTAGTTTACTATTCAGTTTTCAAAGCACATAGCACCACATGGTGCTTTTTTTTTTTTTTTTTTTATATATATATATATATATAAAGCTGCATGAATTAATTATTCTTTTAAATTTCTTTTAAATTTTTTATGTTTAGTTTTTTATTAATTTTAATTCATTTATTCACTTTTATATTAAGCAAATAATATAATTTTTTAATATTAAAATAGGAGTATTTATGAATAAAATAAAAAAATATTTATTAATTAGTTCAATTTTTTCAACAAGTTTAATTTCAGCTGCTTGCACAAATAATCAACAAGAAATAACAAAAAAACCTAATGAAATTCAAAAAATTAATTATCAAATTTATCCACTTCCACACAATGTAAAGTATAATAATGAACTTGTAAAAGTTACAAAAATTAAAACAGTAATTGGTAAGGGGTTAGACCAAGCAACTCAAGATAAACTTAATGAAGTTTTAGCACAAACAAATACAATTGTTGATAAATCAGCACAATATCAACTTGTTGTAGGTATTTATAAAAATGATTCAGAAGCAGAAAAATATTTAAAAAATAATTACAAAGAATTTTATGATTTATTTGATGATTCCAAAACAGATGCTCATCAAATTATAATTGATAACAATAAAATTGTTGTAATGGGGAAAGATACCAATGCAGTGTTTTATGCTTTTGTAAGTTTAAAAGATATTTTAAAAGCAAAAGATCAAAATAGTTATATAAGACATTTACAAATTAATGATTATGCAGATCTATCAATACGAGGGACAATTGAAGGATTTTATGGAATTCCTTGAGGGAATGAAAATCGAGCTGAATTAATTAATTTTGGAGCTAATTTTAAATCTAATGCTTTTATTTTCGCCCCTAAAGATGATCCATATCATCGTGAAAAATGAAGAAGTTTATATCCAAAAAAAGATGAACAAAATTTAAATTATAATATTGAAGGAATTGAAGAATTAGCAATTCTTGGTGAAAAAACAAAAAATCATTTTTACTGAGCAATTCACCCTTTTTTAGGAAAAGATAAAATTTCAAATGAAGATGCAAAAATAATTAAAACAATTGATATAAATACATTTGATTTTAATAATTATTCAAATCAAAATCAAAGTATTCAAGATTTATTAAACAAATTAAATCAAGTTTACAACGCTGGAGTAAGATACTTTGCTCTTTTAGCTGATGATACTGGTGAATTAGACTTTGAAGCTGTAACTAAAATTGTGAAAATAATTGAAAAGTGAAAAGAATTGAAAAGTGAAAAGAATTTAAAAATATTAAAAATAATCCTTTAATTGTAGTACCCAAATTTTATGAAGTTAATGGAGGAAAGGAAAAAGCAATTGAATGAGATATGTTTGATGATAATTTTGCTCCGGAAACTCAAATTGTTATCACTGGTTCTGAAACTTTAGCTCCTGTTTCAAAATTTTCTATTAGTGATGAATGAGGATTTAAAAAAAGATTTGCTTCTGAATCTAAAAAAGCAAAGGGAGGAAGAAGAGATCCACTATTTTGGTTAAATTGACCAGTAAATGATATTGATCGTAAAACCTATAGAAGAATTTTTTTAGGTAAAGGTGAAATGCTTGAAAAAAATATTACTAATTTAAAAGGTATTATTACCAATCCAATGGAAGAAGCATATGCATCAAAAAATGCAATTTTTGCTATTTTAGATTACAGTTGAAACACTCAAAAATTTGATGCAAATCAAAGCTGAATAGATGGATTTAAATACTTTGAGCCAGATGCTTATGATGAACTAAGAGAAATTGCTTCACATATGGTAAATCAAAAAGGTCCAACTCCATGAAATTCAAAGCGTTTTTGAGGAATTAAACTATCTGAGTCAACAGATTTAAAAGTAAAAATTGATAAATATGATAAGTTGTATCAAAAATATTTGGATTCCACTAAAACAAAAGCTTTAACACTTGAAAATGATATTAAAATATTGTTAGAACAATCAAAAATATTACAAAAACATTACACCAAAATTATTTATAGTATTTATGCTTTTGAAGAAAAATCAAAGCAAAAAAAATTAAAAGAAGAAATTTTAAAATATACCTATCCACTTTTAATTCGTTCTCAAGTTGCAATTAATTTATTGCAAGCATTAGACACTTATATTGCAGATTTAGGTGAAAATAATTTTAAAATTATTTCAAAAAACACTAAACTTAAAAATAAAAGTAAGTTATGGGTTCAGGTTTTAGATTTGATAAAAGAAAACAAAACAATTATTATAAGTGATAATAAACAATTATATCCTGAGGCTGGTTATACAGTTATTCGAAGTCATGTTGAGAAATTAATTAAAAAAATTAATGATTTGTTAAAAGAAAATGAAATTATTTCCAAACAAGAATAACAAAATTTATATTTTAAATATCAATAATTTAACTCATATTTTTACCAAAATATTGAGTTATTTTTATATTTAAAACAATTAAAAAAAATATTTATTTTAAATTAACATAATTTAAAAAATAATGTTTTTTATTTGATAAATCTACTTAGATTAGCAATATTTTTTTGTTAAATAATTTATTTAAACTTAAATTATTTTAATTGTAACAATAAATTTTATTGTATTTTTTCAAATTGTTTTTTATTCATCTAAAAGCTATCAAAACCTGCTATTATTATTAAGATAAATTTTAATTTTTTTTATGCTCAAATTAAAAGGAATTTATATGCTTTTTGAGAAAGAATTTCATCAATTAACTGATTATGAAAAAGATGTTATTAAATATTTAAATTCAAATCCAAGTGAATTTGTTCACATTTCAATTAATCAAATAGCTCAAAATTCAAATGTTTCAGTTGGCGTTATTTCAAGATTGTATAAAAAACTTGGATTTAACTCTCTTAGAGATTTGCAATTTTATGTTCATCATAGAATTTTAGTGATGCATTATATTGATGAAAATTTAGAGAAAAAAAACATTAAAAATTTTGCTCAAATGCTAAGCCAATCATACACTTATTCAATTTACAAAATCATTGAAAATTTAAATAACAATGATTTTGAAATAATAATACAAAAAATTTCAAATTCTAAATCAGTTAGATTATATGGAAATAGCATTTCTTATTTTGCATGTGATAATTTAACTACAGGTCTACAAAAAATTGGTATAAATGCTTATTTTGAAAAAGATTTTCATACTTTGTTACAAAAATTAAATTACTTTTCTTCTAAAGAATTTTTTATTATTTTTTCATACTCAGGAACTAGTAAAGAAGTAACTTTTCTAACTCATTGTTTAAAACAACAAAAAATTGAATATTTATTGGTAACTTCATTAACAAATGATGATAAGTTTCATCCATATCTTATTAATTATTCCAAACAAGATATATACAATCAAAACTTGCTTACTTCATCTATTTCACAACATTTTATTGCAAATTTAATTCTTGAGTACATAAAATACAGAAGTAAAGTTTTAAGTCAAGATTTTTGAGTTGAAAAATGAAATAAAAAAGTAAAAAAGTAACTGAAAAATTTCTTTTTTACAGAACTTATTTTCTATTTTAATCATATGCTATTTTCTTGGTATATGATTTTTTTATATACGACTATAGGAGGTTATCATGAAAAAAATTTTAGTTGTAGGATCAGTTAATGTTGATCAAGTATTTAATATTTTAAAATTTCCAAAAGTTGGTGAAACCATTTATTCAAAATCAAAAGAAACTTTTTTAGGAGGAAAGGGGGTTAACCAAGCAATTACTTTATCAAAAATGAATAGTGATGTTACTTTTATTGGAAAAGTAGGAAATGATGAGGAAGGAAGGTATGCTTTAAATGAAATATCAAAATTAGGATTAAGCACCGATAACATTGTAATTGAAAAAACAAGCACTGGAATTGCATCAATTTATGTGTCTGAAAATGGTGAAAATACTATTGTTTTATTTCCAGGAGCAAACAATTGATATCAAAAAGAAAATGAACAAAAATGAAAAAATATAATCAAAAAATTTGATTACTTGCTTGTTCAGCTAGAAATAACAAATGATTTTGTAGAAAAAATAATTAAAATTGCAAAACATTTGAATAAAATTGTAATTTTAAATCCAGCTCCAGCAAAAATTTTATCAAATCAGATTTTAAGCAATTGTGATTATTTAATTCCAAATGAAACAGAACTAGCAACTATTTTCAATAAAGATCCAATCGCCAATGAAAATGAAATAAATATTATTTTGCAAGAAGTTGAGCAAAAATTTCCAAATTTAAAAATACTACTAACTTTTGGACCTAAAGGAGTGTATTTTATTGATAAAAATAAACATTTAGTAAATGTTCCAACACCTAAAGAAATAAAAGTAATTGATACAACAGGAGCTGGAGATAGTTTTATAGGAGGATTTCTATCACAAATTTCAATTGGAACACCATTACATCAAGCAATTGAATTTGGAATTAAAACAGCTTCAATTACTATCACCAAAAAAGGCGCTTCAAGTTCTATTCCAACATACACTGAGGTTATTAATAATGTTTCAAAATAAAAATATGATTTTAAATCCTGAGCTTGTGAGTTTAATTGCTAAATTAGGACACTTTGATGAAATTGTTATTTGTGATGCAGGATTGCCATTTCCAAATGAAAATCAAAGTAAAATTATAGATTTGTCTTTGGTTTTAGGAATTCCTAATTTTATGCAAGTGTTTAATGTTATCACTCAAAATCTAGCTTTTGAATCAATAGTTTTAGCTTCAGAAATTAAAACTTACAATCAAGATGTTTATCATCAAATAACAAGTAAATTTTCAAATATAAAGTATATTTCACACAGTGATTTTAAAAAGCAAACAGTTAAAGCAAAAGCATTTATTCGCACAGGAGAAACAACACCATATGCAAATGCAATTATTATTTGTGGAGTTAATTTTTAATGTTTGCTAAACCTATTTTAGAAGCAATTGATATTGTTAAAACATTTGAAAATCAAACTGTGTTACATAAAGCTTCAATTAAGGCTTATCCAGGAAAAGTGAATATTTTAATGGGAGAAAATGGAGCAGGAAAATCTACTATGATCAATATCATTTCTGGAAATTTAAAACCTACTTCAGGAACTATTTATTTTAATAATCAAAAAATTACCAAAAATGAAGTTAAATATTTTAAAAAAATAGGAATTAGTGTAATTCATCAAGAAATAAAATTAGTTGATGATTTAACAGTAGCTGAAAACATTTTTCTTGGAAGTGAGATTGTAACTGCTTTTAAAACTATTGATTATTCAAAAATGAATATTTTAGCTCAAAAATTTTTAACTCAATTAAATAGTGATATTAATCCAAAAACAAAGGTAAGTAAATTAACAATAGCTCAAAAACAAATTGTTGAAATTGCAAAAGGATTATCTCAACAATCAAAAGTTTTAATTTTTGATGAACCAACTTCAGCAATTGGCTTAAAAGAAACTAAAAAATTATTTGAAGTTATCAATCAATTGAAGCAAGAAAATATTGCAATTATTTATATTACACATCGAATGGAAGAAATAAATGAAATTGGAGATTATGTAACTATTTTTCGTGATGGAAATTTTATTACTGAGCAATTAATTGAAAATGTAAATAAAAAACAAATTATAGAATTTATGGTTGGACGAAAAGTAACTGAAGAATTTCCTGAAAAAATAGATGTTAAGCCTATAAAATTACTTGAAATTGAAAATTTAAATAATTCAATTCTTCATAATATTAATTTTAAAATTAATAAAGGAGAAATTTTAGGTTTTTATGGTCTAGTTGGTTCTAAAAGAAGTGAGCTTTTTAAAACAATTATTGGAATATATAAAAAAAATTCAGGTTTTATATTTTTAAAAAATAAAACTAAAAATTTTTCCTCACCACAAAAGGCAATTAAAAATAAAATTTATTATTTATCTGAAGATAGAAAAAATGAAGGACTTTTTTTAGATAAAGATGTTAGCTTTAATATTTCAATTTCATCAATTGATCTAGTTAGTTATTTTAATGGAATAATGATAAAACAAAACAAAGAAAATAATCAAAGTAATTTTTTTATTTCATTATTAAAAATTAAAACATTTTCATCTAAAACTTTGGTTAATAATCTTTCAGGAGGTAATCAACAAAAAATCGCTATTGCAAAAGCGCTTGCAACCAATCCAGAAGTAATAATTTTTGATGAGCCAACTAGAGGAGTTGATGTTGGAGCTCGAAAAGAAATTTATGAGATTATGTATCAGTTAAAAAAACAAGGAAAGGCCATTGTTGTTATTTCATCTGATTTACCAGAAATTATAAACATATCAGATCGCCTAATTATAATGAACAATGGAAAAATTCAAATTGATACTTATCAAAAATTATCTCAAAATGAGATTATGAGTTATGCATTAAACATAAAAGGAAATAATCATGAATAAAACATTTCAAATTTTTGAACAGCTAAAAAATGAAGTTGTTGCAATTAATGAAAATTATTTAAAACAAGTTAAATTTGAAAATCAACAATTTGAAATTAATTTGCTTGATAAAATTTATAAAAAATCAATTCAACAAAAGGATCGTTTAGATTCTATTGTACATCAAATTAATCATTTAAATGAATTGTTTGATCAAAATTTAGCATGATTGCATTTAAACATTCAAGATTCTGAATTATTAGAACAAAAATTGAAAAAATTAAAAAACAATCATGAAAAAAAGATTATTAAACTCAAATTAAAACATAAAAAACTAAAACAAAATTTAGATTTAAAGTTACAAAATTATTCTATTAAAATAAAGCAAAAAATAACAAAACACAAAGAATTAGCTTCAAAGCATGAAAAAATTCTTGAAGACAAAATTGTTCAAAAAAATAAAACTCTAATTCAAAATCAAAAGAAAAAATTTGATATTTATCAAAAAGAACTTGAAAATCTTGTTTTTAAAAAAGAAAATCAGCTAGCAATTGCTTTACAAGAATATGAAAAATCTTTATCAAATATTAATGAAAATTATGAAATTATTTCACAAAAACAAAAACAAATTCTTGAAAATGAATATTTAAAAAAAATCGAAAAAGTTGAAAAAAAATTTCAAGGCAAAGAAAGTAAAATTTTTAACAAAATTCGTTTTTTAAATTCATTAAAAAAATTAAACAATTGATCATTTTATCAAAAATTAGATAGCAAATTTTATGAATGAATTATTAAAAATAAACTAATTTTTATGATAGCTATTTTCGCTTTAATTGTAGGATCAATTTATCCAAAGTTTTTTTATTATGAAAATTGATTGAATAATATTTTACAACAAAATATTGTAATAGGATTTTTAGCAATTGGAATGACTTTTGTTATTATTACAGGAAGTATTGATCTATCAGTTGGCAGTTCAATGGCTCTTATTGGAGGGATTACACTTTATTTGCATAAAGTTTATAGTTATAGTTTAGCAGTTTCAGTTGTAATTGGTTTGATTATTGCACTTACAATTAGTTTTGTAATCGGATTTTTAAGTTCTTATGGAAAATTACAATCTTTTATTGTAACTTTAGTTGGACTTATTGTTTTTAGAGGACTTTTGAATATTATTTTAAAAGGTTCACCAGTAACTGTAATTGATAATTCATTTATTAATTTTTTAGGCAATGGAAAAATTTTGTATATTCCAAGTACTGTAGTAGTTTTTACTGTTGTAACTGTATTTTTAATGTTTATTTTAAAATTTACTAAATTAGGTCGTTATATTTATGCCACTGGATCAAATAAAATTGCAGCAAAAGTTTCAGGAATTCAAACCAAAATAGTTACAACCACTGTGTTTGTTATTTTGGGAATGATGATTTTTTTAGCATCACTTTCATATATAGGTAATGTTAAATCAATTGAACCACAAAGTGCTAATGGATTTGAACTATCAGCTATTGCTGCGGTTGTACTTGGAGGAACTTCACTTAATGGAGGGAAAGGAAGTATTGGTAAAACTATTATTGGATGATTGCTTATTAGTATTTTAAATAATGCTTTAGTTTTTTTAAGAGTTGATGCTAATTTGCAACTTGTTTTTAGAGGAGTAATTATTTTGTTAGCAGTGTTATTTGACAAACAATTTAATTTTAAAAATCTTTACTTAAATTTTTTAACTAGAATAAGAGGATACTAAATATGTTTTCTAAAATATATTATAAAACAAAAAAAATTAGCAAAAGTGGAATCGCTCTTTTTAGTGCAATTGGTTGTTTTACAGCTATTGGAGCAGTAATTGCAATTAATAATAGAAGTTCAAGCAAAGAAAATATTACATTAATTTTATCAACTCGAAGCAATCCATTTTTTATAGAAATTGAAAATGCAGTCAAAAATAAATTAAAAGATAGTAACTATAATTTAATTGTTTTAGATTCAGAAAATGATGATAGCAAACAATCTCAAAATATTTCTAATGCTATTTCACTTGACTCAAAAGCAATTTTAATTAATGCAGTAAACTCATCAACTGCTTGAGAAGGGGGTATTAAAAATGTATATACAAAACAAATTCCAGTTATTGCAATTGATCGTTCAATAATCACTTCACAAGAAAATGGAATTACTCAAACAATTGCTTCAAATAATATTGCAGGAGCTAAAGATATTGCCAAGTGATTTAAAAGTGAATATCCAAATGCATTTAATTTTAATGTTTTTCATTTAGGGGGTGTTGCAGGAGCTCAAGCTGCTCTTGACCGAGCCAAAGGATTTAAACAAGGATTTGAAAAAGATTATTTAACTAGTGAAATTGCAGATTTTAACCGTGAAAAAGCTCTTGAAAAAACCAATATTGTTTTACAATCAAGAGGTAATGAATTTAAAATTATTTTTGCTGATAATGATGAAATGGCTCTTGGTGCAATTGAAGCAATTAAAAAACAAAATTATCAAGCAATTTCAACTAAACCTTTTGATGTTACAAATGGTAAATATTACGTGCTTGGTTTTGATGGAACTAAGGATGCACTTAATTTAGTTGCAAATGGAACATTAACTGCAACAGTGATTCAACAACCTAAATTAATGGGTGAATTAGCAGTTGAAGCTATATTAGATATTTTAAAAGGTAAACAAGTTGAAAAAACTAAAGATGCAGCAACATTGGTTGTTTCAAAAACAAATGTAAATAATTATTTAAGCAAATAAAAAAATTATAAAGTTATTTTAATTATTATTTTCAGTTAAAAAATTAAAAATTCCAACTTGAATATCATAAAAAAATGACTCAGAAATTTCATCAAGAGTAACACTGATATCTATTTGACTGCCCTCAACTAAAGTATTTAAATAAAAATTTCTATCATTTGTAAAGGGTAAAAAAAGAATTTTATAATCAATATTTTCTTTGATATATTTATCAAATAAATCATCACTTACAACAATTCCATTTAAATTTACTATAGTTATTTTTCCTTGATTTAAATCAAAATCAATTTGTATTTTTACATCTTTATTAAATTTATGTTTGATTATTTTTTGAATTAAATTTTCTAATTTTTTAGTAAATTCTTTTATTTGCGTTTCTGTTTTGTTTTTAAGTAAAGTTAAAATTTCATCATTTTTGTTTTTTAAAATATTCATATCATTTTTATTATATATCATTTAAAAAACTAAAATTAGTATAAAAACTAAAATTAGTATAATTGAATAAAAAACAAAAAAATCAGCATAAATAAATTGCTGATTTTTATTTAAAATTTAATGTGACAATATCCATTTGGATTTTTAATTAAGTAATCTTGATGTTCTTCTTCAGCAAGTGCAAAATTTTTTAATGGTAAAAGTTCAGTGTATATTTTTTTATTTGGTCCATACTGATTCTCAAGAACTTTAAAATAGTTTTTAAGCTCTGATAAATCTTTGGCATTTTCATAATAAATTCCACTTCGATATTGGTTACCAACATCATTACCTTGTTTATTTAAAAGTGTTGGATCAATGTGACTAAAAAATATATCAAGCATTTTTTCAGTTGGAAGTAATTTTTTATTATAAATAACTTGTACCGCTTCAACTGCTCCAGTATTTGTTTGGCACACTTGTTTATAACTTGGAGGAAAGTTAGTTACATAATTGGCATAACCAACAACAGTTTTATATACTCCAAAAATATTCCTTAATAAGTGTTGAACTCCTCAAAAACAACCACCAGCTAAAGTTAATTTTCCAATTTGTTGAAAATGTTCTTTGTATGCATTATTTCAAGCATTGACTCATTTTTGATTTTTTGAAGATGTAATTTGTTTTGAACTAACAAATTTTAATGCAGCAGAATTAATGCAAAAACGTAGATAACCATTTTTAATAGCTTCAGAATCAAGATCTTTAAATACATGTCCTAAGTGTAAATCTGAAGCCGAAGTTCTAACTTCTGTACGAACCATATTGTGTTTATAATCTTTTTTGTATGTAATTGAATTTTCATTATGTGGTTTGTAAAAACTAGGTCAACCACATGATGAACTAAATTTATCAAATGAAGAAAATAAAACTTCATCATTTGTAGGATCCACATAAAGACCAAATTCAAAATGATTTCAATATTCATTTAAAAATGGAGGCTCAGTTTCATTGTTGTATAAAACTTCAATAGCAAGTTTGCTTAGTTTATTATTTTTTATTTTTTGTTTATCCTTTAAATTAAATCTACAAAAATATTTTTTATTTTATTTATTGAGTTTTCTATTTTAATCACAACAACTTGTTGAACAATTTTTCATATTCATTTCACAAGATTCTTTTTCATCACAACAATTTGTTAAACAATTTTTCATATCCATTTCACAAGATTTTTTTTCATCACAACAATTTGCTAAACGATCATCCATTTCACAAGATTTTTTTTCATTAGAACAATTTGTTGAACAATTTTTAGTATTCATTTCATAATCCTTAGTATTTGTATTTGATTCTTTTAATTTACAATCTTTTTTCTTTCAAAAAAAGAGTTTCATTAAACAATTTTTTTTATTCATATTGGGTCTCCTATTTTTTGTTTGATTACAAAAAAATTATAAAACTTTTTATTAAAAAATATAAAAAAACTAAAAAATGCATAAAAAATATACTTTTTTACTATTTTAATAATTTTTTGTAATTTAATTTTTCGAAGCTTGAAGAAAAAAATAAAATATTTTAGCAAATAGATAAATAGACTGCTAAATTTTGATATAATTTAAAAAAGGAAGTAAATATGGAAAATAAAAATACAACACAAAATCAAAGTGCTTTAGAAAAATATGGAAGAAATTTAACAAATTTTGCTAAAAATAACAAAATAGATCCAATTATAGGTCGTGATGAAGAAATTAGAAGAATGGTTAGAATTCTAAGTCGCAAAACTAAAAATAATCCAGTGCTAGTAGGTGAGCCTGGAGTTGGAAAAACTGCAATTGTTGAAGGTCTTGCTTTAAAAATTGTTCAAAAACAAGTTCCTGATAATTTAATTGATGCACAAGTTATTGAACTTGACTTAGCATTATTAATTGCAGGGGCTTCATATCAAGGAGAATTTGAAAAAAGATTAAAATCAGTTATTAAAGAAATTGAAGTTTCAAAAAAAGAAATTATTTTATTTATTGATGAAATTCATATGCTTATCGGAACAGGTAAAACTGGTTCAAATTCAGGAATGGATGCTGCAAATATTATTAAACCAGCAATGGCAAGAGGTCAAGTGCATTTAATTGGGGCAACTACTTATGATGAATATCGAAAATATATTGAATCTGATGCAGCCCTTGAACGAAGAATGCAAAAAATTGATGTTTTAGAACCCTCAACTCAGGACACTTTAACTATTTTAAGAGGTATTAAAGAAAGTTTAGAAACTTTTCATAAAGTAAAGATTTCAGATCAAGCTTTAATTGCTGCTACTGAACTTTCTAATCGTTATATTTCAGATCGTTTTTTACCTGATAAAGCAATTGATTTAATTGATGAAGCAGCTTCAACAATTAAAGTAGAAATGAATTATCAACCAGAAAAATTAGAACAAGCAAAACAATTAAAAATGAGTTTATCTACCGAATTAGCTGCTTTAAAGCAAAATCAGGAAAATAATGAAAAAGTTGAAATTTTAAATGAAAAAATAATTGAATTAAGCACAGAAATTGAAAAATTAGAAAAACAATGAATTTTTGAAAAAGATAGATTTGAAAAAATTGCCATTTTACAAGAAAAAATTTCTAATTTACAATTTCAATTTAATAAAGCTCAAAATGAAAGTAATTATGAACTAGCTTCAAAAATAAAATACAATGATATTCCAAATTATCAAAAAGAAATTATTAAATTAGAACAAGAAGTTAATTCTGAAGATTCATTGATCAAAAATACTGTAACAAAAGAAGAAATTGCAAAAATTGTTTCAAAATGATCTAAAATTCCAGTTCATAAATTATTACAAAATGATAAAGATAAATTAGTTTTACTAAACAAAAAACTTCAAACTCAAGTAATTGGGCAAGAACAAGCAATAGAACTTGTTTATCAAGCCATACTGCGTTCAAAAGCAAATATTAATGATCCAAATAAACCACTTGCTAGTTTTATGTTTTTAGGACCAACTGGAGTTGGGAAAACTGAGTTAGCACGTAAATTAGCACTTAATTTATTTGATGATGAAAAACAAATGATTCGACTTGATATGTCTGAATATATGGAAAAACATTCTGTTTCCAAAATTATTGGAGCTCCTCCAGGTTATATTGGTTTTAATGATAGCAATACAGTAAGTGAACAAATTAGAAAAAATCCATATTCAATTTTATTGCTTGATGAAATTGAAAAAGCTCATTCAGATGTAGTGAATATTTTTTTACAACTGCTTGATAATGGAACAATTACTGATTCAAAAGGAAAGCATATTAATTGCAGAAATTTAATTGTGATTATGACTTCAAATTTAGGGGCACAAATAATTTTAGAAAATCAAACTAAGCTTTCTGAAAATCAAATAAAAACAATTTTACTTAAACATTTTAAACCTGAATTTATTAATCGTATTGATGAAATTATAACTTTTAATAGTTTAAGTTTAAAAGCAGTAGAAATTATTATTCAAAATGAATTAAATAAATTAATAAAGCGAGTAAAAAATTCAAGTAATTTAGTTTTAAATTTTTCAGATCAAGTTATTAATAAAATTTTAGATGAAAGTTATGATTTAAATTTTGGAGCTCGTCCAATTAAAAGATATATTCAAAAACAAATTGAAAGTTTAGTTGCACTAGCTATTATGAAGCACTCTAAAATTCATACAATAACAATTGATGTTATTGATAATAAATTTAAACTTATAACAAATTAAAAAAAATAAAAAGATTTGTATTAGCAAATCTTTTTATTTTTTTTTACCTAAAATTGAGTTGATTTTTTCTTGAGTTGGTTCAAAAACTAAGTAAGTTCCTACCACACAGGCATCTGCTCCAGCTTTGAAAGCTTGTGGTCCTGTAATGTTATTAATTCCTCCATCAACTTGAATTAAATATTGATAACCATTTTTTGTTCGAAGATTTTTTAAATAAGTTAATTTTTCAATTGCAGTTGGTATAAATTTTTGCCCTCCATGACCTGGATTAACAGACATAACTAATACAAGTGATAAATATTGAAGAAAATGTTCAATTGATTTAACTGAAGTTTCAGGCCGAATTGCCAACCCAATTTTTAAATTATCTTGACTATCAATTAAAAAATTAAAAAATTTTTCTAAATCATTTTCAATTGCCTCATAGTGAAAAGTTACAATATCAACATAATCACTTATAATGGTTGTATATAAGTAAGGATCTTTAACCATTAGATGAGCATCTTTAAAATGTTTTTTACAGTTTTGATCAATGTTTTTAATTTCTGATGGTTCAATTGCTAAATTTGATACAAATTCACCATCCATAATATCATAATGAAATCAGCTAATTCCTTTTTTAATTAAATCATTAACTAATTGAGGTCTTTGTTCAGAGGATACATTAAGTAAACTTGGTGTTATGTATTTTTTCATAATTATCCTTTATTTAATTGAGATTGCAATTTTACATAATTTTCATATCGAAACTTAGGAATAGTTTTAGTGTTTATATTTTGTTTTACAGCACACATTTTAGTATCTTCATTTATGTGCAAACAAGAACGAAATTTACATGTTTGTGCTAATTTGTCAAAACTAGCAAAACTGCGAGCTAGTTGATATTTATTCATATCTAAATTAAGAGATGAAAATCCTGGAGTATCAATTAAGTATCCTTCATTAAATTTTGTAATATGAATTGCTCTAGTTGTGTGTTTTCCTCTACCCAATGCTTTTGAAATTTCTTGAGTTTGATAGTTATTATTGGTTAATTTATTAATAGTGGTAGTTTTACCAACTCCTGTTTGACCCATAAACACTGAATATTTGTTTTTAAAAATAGGTTTTACAATTTTAATGTAGTTAGAATTTTGATTGTCAATTAAATAAGTTTGATACCCCATTTGATTGTATTCTTTGTAAATTAAATTACATTGATCTAAATCAAATTTAGTAAAAAATAAAATAGGAGTAATTTTTTTGTTTTCAACTATTGATAAATATTTATCAAGTAAAAAAGAATTAAATTCTGGTTGTTTAAAACTCATAAGTAAAATTATTTGATCAATATTTGCAACTTTTGGACGAATAAAAAAGTTTTTTCTTTCCAAAATTTTAACTATCTGATTTTTTTTGACAATAACATTATCACCAACAACAGGGGTTTGATTTAGATATCGTAATTTTCCTGCCCCAGTAATTTTAAATTCTTCACCATTTTTATTAACAACAGTATAAATTCCACCAATAATACTAAAAATTTTTGCCTGCATTATTTTAATATACCTTCAAATATAAAATAAAAACAACTAAAAAAATTAAAATTACAATTAAAATGAAAACAAAAGTAATTCAAATTTTGTTTGAAGCAAAAAAATTACTTTTTGGTTTCATTTTTTGCAATGTTTTAATGTTAATTGGTAAATCTAATTTATGCTCAGGTTTTAAACATTCACGTAAATCTTTATTAAAATCTCAGACTGTTTGATATCTTTTTTGATAATCTTTATGAGTTGCTTTTGCAAGAATGTTATAAATAGATCATGGAACATCAATTGAGTCTCGAATATTTGGAAAATCTCTTTCTTTGTGCATTTTTATGGTTTCATATTCATCTTTTCCTTTAAATGGGTAATTTCCAGTTAGCATTTTATAAAATAAAATTCCAAGAGCATAAATATCAGTTTGTTTTGAAATTTTGTGATTAATTTCAGGTGCAGCATAATAAGGAGAACAAACAATAGCATTTGTTTTAGTTAATCTTTGTGATTCAGGAGCAATTGAAATTCCAAGATCGACAATTTTAATTTCTTGATTGTTTCTTAAAATAATATTTTGAGACTTAATATCACGATGAATAACATTTAGTGTATGCAATTCACCAATACCTTCATTAATTTGAAGCATATAATTAATTGCTCTACGTGATTCAAGCCTTCCTTTTTTATCAATTAAGTTGCTTAGTGTTTCTCCTTCAATGTATTCCATTACATAAAACATTTCCATTTTATCTTCATAAAACTCATAAAAAGTTGGTAAATATTTTGATTTTACTTTTTTAAGTAAATTAGTTTCAGAACGAAAACGCATAGCATTGGTTGAATTCATTGCCCCATTGTAATATTTTAAAGCATAAATATTAGCTGGATTATGAATACTTCTAACTAGATAAACTGAACCCATGCCACCTGACCCAATTAATGAAATAATTTGATAATTTTTATGAACATTTGAACTATTTAAAATGTATTTATTATTCATTTTCAGACTCCAAATCAATTACAATAGCACTCATGTTATCAGTTGATTCAGCAAAAATTGCTTGTTCAATTAATTTTTCAATAATTTTTTCAGGTTCAATATTTTTTATAACAATGCTATTAATTTCATCTGCATACAAAAAACCATGAATTCCATCACTTGTTAATAAAAATTTGTTAATTTTTTGATAAATATCAGATTCTATTTCTTCAAATTCAATAATTGTTTTAATATTTAATCCCACTGCTGAAGTTAAATATGATGCTAAGGGATTTTTTTTGGCAATTTCAATTGGTGTGCCTTCTTGAATTAGTTTATTTTCAACATTATGATCTTTAGTTGCTTGAATTAATTGTTTATTTTTCAATACCAAATAAATTCTAGAATCTCCACTATTAAACAAAAGAGCTTTTTTTTGATTTTCTAAAATAATAATTCCTGATAGAGTTGTTCCCATATTTGGCTTAATTTTATTTGACAGTGCAATTTTTTTTATTTGGTTTTTGCAATAACTTACTGTTTGATCAATTCAATTTTCAATTTGATTAAATTCTATAAAGTTAAATTCTTTTTGAAATTTAAGTCCAAATTCTGAGATAACTACATTAGCAGCAATATCTCCTCCATCATAACCACCAATGCCATCACATAAAAGTGCTAATGTAACTTTATGGTTGTTTTGAAATATACCAACTCTATCATCATTTTTAGAACGATAATTACCTTTTACTGAATTACTTGCAATTTTCATTAATACCTAGTTCTTTATGTAATATAGTTCGAATTTCTTCTGCCGCTCTTTCAGGAACATCATTAATGATTTTATATTTAAAAATATTTGATTCCTTAAGTTCTTCTTCTGCTTTTCTTAATCTTGCTTTAATAATGTCTCGAGTTTCAGTACCACGTTTTGTAATTCGATTTTTTAACTCATTAATTGAAGGGGGAGCTAAAAAAATAGTAATTAAGTTATAATTAGAATTTTGTTTTTTAACCTTATCAATAATTTGAATGGCACCTTTTGTTTCAATTTCTAGCATGGGTGTTTTACCTTTTGCATGTATTTTATTTAATTCAGAATATAGTGTTCCATAATAGTTACTAAAATGATAAGAAAATTCAATAAATTTTCGAGACTTTATTTTGTGTCTAAACTCATCTACTGTAATAAAATGATAGTGAATTCCATTTAATTCACCTTCTCTTGGCGATCTTGTAGTTGCAGAACAAGACAAAGACAAGTTTAACTCATCAAAATCAAATAATAGTCTTTCAACAGTGCCTTTTCCAACTCCGCTTGGACCAGTGAATATAATTATTGGTTTTTTTCCCTTTTCTATCATAATTAGTATTTATTATAACACTTTTGTTATTTTTTGTTTTGTGATTTTAGAGACCCTTAATGTTTTGTAACTTTTAAAGATTTAGTAGAATTTAGACATTAATTAAATAATGTAATGGAAATAAAATGTTTTTAAGATATAACAAACCCACAAATGTATTTGCTAGCAAAAAAGTTAGAGAAATTGGAAAAAAATTAAAAACTAAAAAAATTGGTCATAATGGAATTTTAGATCCTCTAGCTCAAGGATTGATGATCTTAGCAACTGAAGAAGACACAAAGTTGTTTGAATATTTTGATGATAATACAAAAACTTATGTAGCTGAGTGTGATTTTTTTTATTCAAGTGATTCTCTTGATATTTCTTCATCTAACATAAAAAAAGAACCTAAAGTTTTTTTTAACAAAAAAGAATTACATAGAGCAATTTCAATTGTCTCAAATCAAAGAGAACAAATACCTCCTAAAATTAGTGCAAAAAAAATTAATGGAAAAAAAGCTTATCATTTATTTTCTCAAAATCAAGAATTTGAATTAAAACCTCAAAGAATTTTAATCTATTATATTCATTTATTAGATTTTGATTGAGAAAACTATAAAATGAAAATAGAACTAAAAATTAGTTCAGGGGGATATGTTCGTTCAGTGCTTAGAGATATTGCAAAAATTTTAAAAACTTCTTGTGTTATGACTTCTTTAATTAGAACTAGAATTGGTTTAGTTAAATTAGAAAATTTAGAATTAGATAAGTATGAAGAAATTTCTTATAATCATTTAATTGATTTACCAGAAATAAGTTTGAAACTAGAACATATTAAAAAACTAAAAAATGGAGCATTTTTTGACTGTCAAAAATATGATGGTACTTACCTTGCTATTTGAGAAAACAAAATTGTTTCTGTTGGAGAAGTTAAAGATAATAAATATTACCCAAAAAAGGTATTTGTTGAAAGGTTATATAATGAAAAAAATACAAGAACAAATTAAAATAGCTGCATTTGATGTTGATGGTACACTTTTACCAAACACAAAATTAATTTTCGAAAAAGAAACAAAAGAAATGTTTGAAATACTTAAAAATAAAAATATTAAAACAGTTCTTGCAACAGCTAGAGATTTTGCAACTATTGGAGATTTTTTAGAACAATTACAACCAGATTATTTTATAGGAGCAAACGGTTCATTTATTTGAGATGTGAAATTAAAAAAATTTATATATAAAAAAACTTTAATTAAAGAACAGGTTATTGATGTTTATCATCATTTTCAAGATCAAATTAAAGGGTTTGCTATTTCAGATTTTGATAAGGTATTTTACTCTCCAAATCTTAATTTAAATACTTGATTTGTTAAGCCAAATGTACAAAATTATTATAGTTTTGATGAAGAACTTTTAAGTATTGATAATTTATATTTAATTACAATTAACAAAGAACAACCCCAAGAATTAATTAAACAAATTCAAGAATATATTAATAAAAAAAATTTTGAAATGGAAGTTAATTCAATTTGAACTAAAGGGCTATTTTTGTCGCCAAAAGAAATTAACAAAGCATCAACTTTAAAAGTTTTATGTAAAAAATTAAATTTGAAAATGGAAAATTTAATTGCTTTTGGAGATGGATCTAATGATTTTGAAATGATTGAACAAGCTGGTTATGGAGTGGCAATGGAACAAGCAAATCAAGAATTAAAAAATGTAGCACAAGATATTGCACTTGATTGTGAGCATCAAGGGGTTTATTTAAAATTAAAAGAGTTAAATTTAATTTAACATGAAAATTTATAATTTAAAAAATTTTAACCCTGAGGATGGAGATAATTTTATTTTAGGATCTTTTGAAGCATTTCATTTGGGTCATTTTCAATTATATAAACAAATTCAAAATCAGCCTGGAAGGAAAATAATTGTAACTTTTAATAATGAAAAATTAATGCCAAAATTTAACACTAAAATTTTTACTGATAATTTCTCTAAATATACAATTTTTGCTGATTTGAATTTTGATTGTACAGTAGAATTAAATTTTAATGAAATTTCATTGATGAATGGAATTGATTTCTTGCTTGAATTAACAAAAAATAAAAAAGTTTTTATTGTTGTAGGAAAGGATTTTAGATTTGGAAAAAATGCTAAATATCAGGCAAAAGATATTGCTAATATTTTACCTAATGCAAAAGTTAAATTGGTAGAATTGTACAAATTTAAAAATGTTAAAATTTCAACTAAAGATTTAAAAGATCAACTTGAATTTGGAGAAGTTGAGTTTTTAAATTTATTGCTTCCTTATAATTATTGTTTTTCTGGAATTTTAGATTTTGATGATGAAATTAAGGTTATTGAAAATTTAACAATTTTACATCCAGGTGTTTATGTTATTTTTTTAAGAACTGAAATAATAGTTTATTATGCAGTTTTAAAGGTTGCTTTTAATAAAAAAATAACTTTCAAATTAATTGATTCACAAATAAATTTAAAACTTAAACAAAGAATTTTAATTGAGGTGTTAACTAAAATTAGACTTATTACACAATCAATTAATGATGTTATTACTGAAGAGGATTTGAAGGTAGCAAAAAGTTATTTTTTAAATAATAAAAACTTGCTATAATTAAACAACAATTAAAAAAACATAAATTTTAAGCTTGGTATTAATGTTAAAAATTATTGCTATGTTTAAAACATAATTAAAGGAGACAATTATGGTTTCAAAAGAAAAAAAAGCTGAATTAATTGCAAAATATGGAAAAAATGCTAAAGATACAGGAAATAGTTTTGTTCAAATTGCTATTTTGACTGAGGATATTGAACTTTTAAAACCTCACTTTCAAAAAAATCCAAAAGATAATCATTCAAAAAGAGGTTTTTTAGCAAAAATTTCACAACGTAAAGTTTTACTTCAACACCTTAAAAAAACAAATCCAGCTGAATATTTAAGATGTCTTAAAGAACTTAATATTCGTAAATAATTATTTTAAAATTCAAATTTATTATAAGCACCCAATTTAATTGTGGTGCTTTTTTTCAAAATACATATAATAATTAAGTTAAAAATAAAAAAATGTTTAATTTATTTTTTGAATAATCAAAGATTTTTTTTATTGTAATTATAAATATGAAAGGAAAATAATCATATGAATGAAAATAAAAAAATAATTGATGAAACATTAAAAGAAATAGAAAAAAGATTCGGAAGTGAATCAATCATGATTTTAGGTGAAATTCCAAATGTTGAAGTTGAAGTTGTTTCAAGTGGTAGTTTTATTTTAGATAAATTGTTAGGAATTAATGGTTTTCCCAAAGGAAGAATTATTGAAATTTATGGACCAGAAAGTTGTGGAAAAACAACTATTTCACTTCATGCAATTGCAGAAGTGCAAAAAAAAGGCGGGATTGCTGCTTTTATTGATGCAGAACATTCAATTGATCCTGTTTATGCTCAAAATATTGGAGTAAATATCAATAATTTACTACTTTCTCAACCAGATTCAGGAGAGCAAGCACTAGAAATTGTTGATATTTTAGCTAAAAGTGGTCATGTTGACTTAATTGTAATTGATTCTGTTGCAGCATTAGTTCCAGAGGCAGAACTAAATGGTGATATGAGAGAGCAACAAATTGGATTGCAAGCTCGCCTTATGTCAAAAGCTTTAAGAAAACTAACTGCTAATTTAAGCAAAAATAAAACAACTGTTATTTTTATTAATCAAATCCGAGAAAAAGTTGGAGTTATTTTTGGTAATCCAGAAACTACAACTGGTGGAAGAGCACTTAAATTTTATTCATCAATTAGAATAGAAGTACGAAAAGGAGGTGTGATAACTGAAGGCAAAGATACAATTGGTAATGAAATTAAATTTAAAATTGTTAAAAATAAATTATCTGCTCCTTATAAATCAGGATTAAGTGAAATTATGTTTTCAAGAGGAATTGATAGACTAGGAGAAATTATTGATTTAAGTGTTGAAAATGGATCTTTAGTTAAAAAAGGTTCTTGATATTCTATTGATAATAAAAATCTTGCCCAGGGTAAAAAAGCTATGAAGGAATTTTTAATTAAAAATCCTGAATTAAATCAAAAATTAATTGAAAAATTAAGTTAATTAAAAAAGTTAATTTCTTATTTTTAAACAAAAAAGTGATTGTGCTAAAATTATTTTTATACTATGAAAATTATTACAAATAACAAAAAAGTTTTTAGAGATTACGAAATTTTAGAAAAATTTGAAGCTGGAATATCACTTCAAGGTTGAGAAGTTAAATCTTGTAGAGCAAATGCAGTTGATTTAAAAAATTCATTTTGTTCAATTTATAAAGATGAACTTTTTTTAAAAGAAGCCCATTTTAAAAAATATATGCTTTTAAAGGTTGATGAAACTCAAGATCGAAAACTTTTAATGCACAAACATGAAATTAAAAAAATAAAGTTTAATTTAGAATCTAAACAGTTAACTTTAGTTCCTCTTAAATTATATTTTGCAAAAAATGATAAAATTAAGGTTGAAGTTGCTTTAGCTAGAGGCTTAAAAAAATATGATAAGCGTCAAAAAATAATAAAGGAAGAAACTCAAAAAAAACTTCAAAAGCAATTGAAAAATTTTTTATAATGGGGGTGTAATGGTTTCGACATGTATGAGTATTTTTTAGTTGCAGTGGTGTTGTTTGCCTTAAAAACTCTAGGTTTTAATAAACGGAAAATCTGAA
This sequence comes from Mycoplasmopsis cricetuli ATCC 35279, assembly GCF_000526955.1. Classification (GTDB taxonomy): domain Bacteria; phylum Bacillota_I; class Bacilli_A; order Mycoplasmatales; family Metamycoplasmataceae; genus Mycoplasmopsis; species Mycoplasmopsis cricetuli. The sequence continues at coordinate 24,334 of NZ_JAHB01000002.1, forward strand.
AAACAAAAAGTTTCACCTCTTATGGTGTCTCAAAATCAAACCCTTGCTTTTGCATTTTAATTAACAGTAAGGTCATCAACTAAAACTCCTTTATTAGTTGTATGGGTTAAAAGGATAATTAGTGAAGGTGATATTTCACTGGTGAAAATCAATCAAAGTTATTAATGATTTTTGTTTGTTTTAAACATTAATTAACTAATTAAAAATAAACTAAACTGTAGAAGCTAAATTTTATTTATATGTGGACACGGGTTCAACTCCCGTCATCTCCACCAAATACACTTTGTGTCCCATAAAATTGCAATAAAAATTGCAATTTTTTTTGTGTAATTTCAGTTGATATTAAACAAAAAATACCCCTTTTAAAAAATAATTTAAAAAAATTTTAATTAAAAAATAAATTGTTTTTTGTTAGAAATTTAATAATTTTTCATGCTTATTACTATTTTGAAAAAAAATTTCAAATATTTTTAATATTGTATAATATTAAATATCAATTTAAGTTTTAAAAAATATATTTTTTAAAGGAGATTATTATGATAAAAAATAAAAAATCACTTTTTGGAATACTTTTACTTTCAGCATCAGTATCTTTTTTAGCATCATGTTCAGCCCCTGGTTCTTCAAATCCAATTCAAAAACAAGATCCTTTAATTGAGCTTAAAGAAGAAGGAAGTAAATTTGATCCTAATGCAGAAAAACCAAATGTTTTAAAACATAATGAGAATCAATTTATTTCCACTAGTTCGAATTTGTCAATATTTTCTAGTTTGGCTAGCCCAAATTTATTGAAAAATAAATCACCATTTTTCATTGAAGCAAATGAAAAAATTAGATATGTTGCTTTTGGTGATTCAATTTCAGCCGGTCTTGATGGAACATTACCAAAAGATTATCCTGGAGAATTAAAAAACAATAACACCATTGATGGAATTTCATACCCTGCTTTTTTAGCTAGAATGTTAAATGAAAATAATCGCGTGGAATTTTTTAAAAATTATGCTATTTCAGGATCAACTGCTCTAGATTGACTTAACTTTTTAGAGAATGATTTTGATGGTCAAATTAAACCAACTAAATTACCAAAAATTTATGGAAAAAATTCTAGCAAGGTTCTTGCCGAATTTAAAAATAATTTAAAAAATGCAAATTTAGTAACCTTCAATATTGGCGCTAATGATTTTTTTCAATTAGTTATTGAAAATATTAAACAATTTGATCTAATTGATATTTATAATTCATTAACTAAAGATGAACCTGAATATGGAAAAATTTTAAAATTTGTTAATGAAGTACTAGGAAAATCTCTTAGTGAAATAAATAAAAGAATTAATACTTTAGTTGCAAATATTAAAGTTTTAGCACCAAATGCAAATATTAATTTAATAGGATATCCTGTTCCATTTTTAACTATTAAAGAGTTTATTGATGCTGCATTTAAAAAAATACTTGCAGATTTATCAGTTGAAATTAAACCTTTAGATTATTTAGTTGATTTTCTTAATAAGGGACTTCAAAGTGTTGCTAAAATTACTGGAATTAATTACATTAATTTATTCAACAATGATTACTGAAATAAGAATATAACTAAATTTTCAACATTACTTTTTGATATTCATCCAAATACTCTTGGATATAAAAAAATGGCAATGGATTTATATTTGAAGTTAACTAATGAAAAATTTAATTTTGAAGATGCAGATAAGTTTGATTTTAATGAAAAATATATCTCCAGTGATGCTGATACACTAACATATCAAATTGAACCTGTAAATACTTCAACTATTGTTTTAGGTCAAAATACTGATGAATATATTAATAATAAGTCTAGCATTGAAATAAACTTAGATAAGTTAAGAGATCTAAACAATTTTGGTACAAGATTATTTGAGCTAACAAACTTTTTTGATGAAATTTTTCAATCTGGAATTTCAGTTTTATTACAACAAGAATTTTATAAAGAACTTGATCCAGATAGTGTTTTAAAGAAAATGTTATTTAGTTCAAAATCAAAGGAAAATTTTGATGATTTTAATGCTAAATTTGAAAATTCTCAGATTGTTCAAGATTCATTGCTTCATTTGCAAATTAAAGTTAAAAAATTAATTGAAAATAATCAGTTTCAATTAAGCAATTTACCTTCAATTATTTCAGAAACATTTTTAACTGAAAAAAATATTTCGAAATTTATTGGTGTTATTGCAAAATCTAAATTCCTTAAAAATAATAAAGATGAGTTAAAACAATTTTTATCTTCACTTTTAAGAAGAGGTTTGGTAAAGTATAAGAATTATTTTGTTAATTTATTAACAAACGAAATAGTTAAATTTGCTAATTTATCTTCAAATAAAAAATCAATAAGTGATATTTTAAATAAATTATTTGAAATGGAAGATTTTAAAAACATTTTAGATTTACTTGCTAATATTTTTGTAGATCATTCAGAAAATTTCGAAAATGTTGAAAACTATTCAGATATTATTGTTGCATTCATGAAGAATGCTTCAGATTTCAATAAAGTATCAAATAGCATTTCAAATATTATTGCTAATTTATTGGAAAATCCTGAAATTAAAAATATTGTTTCAAATATTCTTTATGAAATTTTAAAAGAAAATAAATTAGATACTAACATTACTTTTGAATCAACCAATAATTTCACTAATGATGTTATAGATTTAACTAAGAAGTCATTAATTGAAAAAGGTATTTTAAGACATTTTATTACTGGAATTTTTAATAATTTATCTATTAATTCAAATGAAAATATTAAGGATTCATTTTTTAAATCATTTCAAAATTCTTTTTATGATTTTTTAAATTTTGACAATAGTAATGAAAAATTAATTGATATTGCTAAATTAATTTTCGATTCAAATGTTTTGCAAAAAAATAAAAATTTTATTTTACAATTAATTAAAAATATTTTAAATTCAGACAATATCAAAATTTCAAATTTAATTGTTAATACTTTAAATAGTACAACTACAAATCAAATTAATTTAACTATTGGTATTAATAATTTTGAAAAACTTCTTGATTTTGTTTTAAAACTTGATAAAACAAAAGAAACAATTATTGAAGTAATTGAAAATATTGTTAATAATTCTAAAGATTATTCTAGTTTCAATACTTGAGAAGATTTAATTAAAAAAGTTCTAAATTCAATCGATTTAGATTCAATTAAAACAAAAGTTCAAGATATTTTAAATTCAATTGTAAATTCAACCGAAATTCAACCAATTTTAGTTGATGCTCTTAGCGAACTATTTAAAAATGTTACTTTAGATCCACTTGATAGTAAAAATGCAATGTTTATTAATGATTTTGCATCTAGTTTTAAAGATTTAGTCAATTACATAGGAATTAATGATCAATTAATAGATGCTGTTTTTAGTAAATTAAAAGAAGCTCAACAAAGTGAAAACTCTTTTGAAAAATTAAAAGAAGTACCAATCATTTTAATTGATACAATCATTAAAAAAGCAACCAATGATCCATTTAATTTTATTAAAGGTATTTTTGATCTTCAATTTTTAAAAAATAGTGAAAATAAAGAAGTTTTTGCAAAGTTAATTCATAGACTTTATAGACATTTAATTAAACAGGATTTGGCAGATGATTTAATTTCAAAATTAATCAAACAATTTTTAGCACCAGAATTAATTGAAAATTATTTGGATTTAACTGAAATTAAAAATAATATTAAAGTTTTCTTAAATTTAGATTCAACTAGCAATTTAATTGAACATGTTTTAATTTTTGCTATCACTAAAACAAAATGAGATTCATCTATAAATAATTTTGATCAACTTGGAATTTATCTTGTTAATGATCCAGAATTTAAAACTACCTTTAAACCATTAATTGACAATTTAATTATTGAAATTTTAAATAATATCAATTTAGAAAAAACTACACTTAAATCAATTAATTATATTTTACAAAAATATGAAATTACACTTGATAATGATAAACTTAAAGCCATTATTCCATCAATTCAAATTTCATTGAAAGAATTGTGAAAAAATCCAATTATTAAAGAAAATATTTTAAAATCATTATTTGGAACTCTAGAAAATATAAATACTTTTAGTGATTTTATAAAAACTTTTGAAAAACAATTAGTTGATAATTTAAACATCAAAGAGAGTTCAGAAGTTGTAAATTTACTTTTAAAAACAAATTTATTTACAAATGATAGAGAAAATTTAAAAGAAATCCTTTTAAGTTTAATTAATCAAATTCAACAAAGCAAACAAAAGGACCTTTTAATTGATGATTTAAAACTTATTAATTTACTTAAACCTTTAAAAATTGAAGACCAAGAAGCAAAAGAATTTATTAAGGAAATTATTAGTAATGATGATTTTATTAATATAATTAAAACAATTTTAGTTAGTTTAATTGATCAGACTGATGAATTATCAAATTCAACTAGTTATGCGGATCTGTTAAATAAAGCAATTATTGAAAAAGATTACATTCAACAATTAAAACCAAATTTTATTGGTTTAATTAAGTCAATTATGAATAACAAAGTTGTTATTCAAGTTTCTAGTACTTCATTACACAAATATTTAGTTAAAGCTAAATTGGATAAAAATTTAACTGAAGATCAAACAAATAAAGTTGTTTCACAATTGTTTACTTTATTTAGTTCAAATGAATTAATCAATCAATTTATAGAAAATTTTAGTAATAGTTTTTTAGATAATATTTATGTTAAAGGACTAGATAATTTATTTGATTCAATATTTAAAGCATTTCAAAATTCTATTGAATTAACCTTTGATTTTTCACACTTAGGTGATCAAAAAATAATTGAATTAATTAATGAATTTACCAATTCAAATTTAATAAATGATAATAAAGATTACTTTAAAAATTTATTTAGCAATATTGTTGATAAATTAGAAACATTAAATATTGGAAAATTATTGTATAAATTTTTATCAGGAGAAACTAAAGAAATTATTGATTTATCATTTGATACTAATCAATTTGAAAATTTTGTTAATTTAATAGTTAAATTAGATAATACCAAAACTATTTTAAAATCAATTTTTTATGATGTTGTTGATAATGTTGATCAACTAAAAAATGCAAAATCATTTAATGATCTTTTAGGAAAATTAATTAATGCAATTAATTTTGATCAAATTAAAAATCCAACAAAAGAATTGATCAATTCACTTTTAGAACTTGATGAATTTAAAATATTAATTAAAAATATTTTTATTAATTTATATAAAAAACTTGAATTAGATCCAACACTTAATCATAACCAAAAATTTATCGAAGATATTTCAAATAACATAAAGGAAACTATTGACACTTTAGATTTGTTTGGCCCTATTGTTGATGCTTTGTTTGTTAAGTTAAATGAAGCTTCAACTAGTGTTGATCCTTTCTCTGTTTTGCAAACAATTCCTGACCAATTATTTAAAACATTAACTGATAAAATCAAAAATAATCCAAAGGATTTTTTAGAGAAGATTTTTAATTTATCTTGAATTAAAGATAATAAACAAGCATTAAAAGATTTGATAAAAGTTGTTTATAATGTATTACAAAAATCTGGAATTTTGGCAAATATTATTAATTCTAATATTTCAACAATTTTATTAGAAGAGCCAACATCAAATTATGTTGATGCCAATGAAATTACTGATTTATTAATTGAATTAACTGATAATGAAAATTTTAAAGCAATTTTATTTGATACTTTTGACTTACTAATTGATAATCAAGATTGAATTAATCATTTAAATAGTGCTAAGGATTTTGTTAATTCAATTTTAAATCTTGATAATTTTAATTCATATATTGAAAAATTAAAAGAACCATTAAAAGAAATTTTTTATAAATTATTTGAAAATGACAAATTGTACAATACAGCAGGGAAAGCTCTTTATAAATTTACACAAGATCAAGGATTTACATTTGAAGAACAAGATATAAAAACAGTCGGATCACATTTAATTAATTCACTTGTACCTTATTTAGAAAATTTAAATTTAACAGATAAAATTATTGACAATGTAATTTCTTTAATTATTAGCGAAAAAGATTTAGATAAATTTATTAAAAAACTTCCTGAAGTTCTTACAAATTCATTTGATTTTAATGATTTTAATATTTTAAAATATCTTTTAACTAGTGAATTATTTAATCAAGATAGTGAGATTTTTGAGAAAATTTTAACTAGTTTTGTTGAACAATTAGCTAAAAAAGATCTACTTGATAAATTAATTGATCAATTTAATTTAAGTGAAATTTTGAAAATTTATAATTTAGAAACAACAGATATAGATAATTTAAATGCTTTATTTAAAAATACATTAAAAACAGATAATGCTATAAATTTAATAAAAAAAATAACTTCATTTATTATTCAAAATGCCACTAATTTATCACAAGCTAATTCATATGAAGAATTTGCATATAAAATTTTAAAAAATAGCAATTTTATTAGTTCAATTAAAAATGAAATCACTACTTTATTAAAATCATTTTTAGCAAATGAAACTATTCAAAAATTACTTGGTCATATTACAAATAAAGCAATTAAAGATAGTGATTTTTCTTGAATTTTAGAAAATGTAAATCAATCTGAGCAATTATTTACTAAATTTTTCAAGTTAACTAATGAACTAAATGATAATTTTAATCTTATTAATAAAGTATTTGAAGGTATATTAGATTTTGCTAATGATGATTTAGCTGTGAGGTTATCAGATTTAACTCCAAAAATTTTAGATAGAATTTCCTCTTTATTTAAAGGCGAAAATGCTGAAAATAATATTATTAAATTAATTAAATTAATTAACACTCATTTAATTAAAGATAATAGTGATAAACTTAATAAAATCATTGAAAATATTTACAATAAACTATCAACTGATAGCAGTGTTATTGATAAAATTTGAAACTTTATTCCTAAAAATATTCAAGATAAAATTAATGAATATATTTCAATTGATGATCAAAAATATTTAATTTATGAAATTTTAAAAAATCAAGATTTAAAAGAATTTATTCTTGATGGAATAAATAATTTTATGAACAGCACACATGAATTTGAAAAGATTAATAATTACAATGATTTAATTAAAGCAATTGTCAAACAATTTGATTTTTCAACCAAAGGAAAAAAAGCAATTAAATCATTGATTGATTTAATTAATTCAGATGATAGAATTAAAATCATCATTAAAGCACTTATTGAAAAAATTGTTCAGTTGGAATATCCTGAACTTTCAAATGAAGGTAGAGAACAATTTATTTCAGATGTAGTTGATAATATTATTCAATTAGTTAAAGATTTAGGTGTTTACGATTCAATTATTGATAATTTTACTTTATCACTTTCAAAAATTGGCACTTCAGATAATCCTTTAAATGAATTTGAAAAAATTTTAGATCCAATTTTAGAATCAATCAAGACTAAATTTAAAGAAAATAATATTGAATTTATTGACAAAATAATTACATCAAAAATATGAGTTAATAATAAAAATTTTATTAAAATCATAACTAAATTCGCTTTAAGAAAATTAATTGAAAATGGCTCAGGATATAAATTAATAGAAAGTGCTATTGATAATTTAAATACAAATGTGCTTGAGTATTTTGATAAACAAGGATTAAAAGATGTAACTAAATCACTTTTAACTATTGATAACTTAGAACCAATTACAAATACATTAATTGATTATCTTGTTGAAAATGCTTCTCAATTAAAAGATAAAATTAATGACAAAGAAGCATTACTATATCACATTCTTAAAAATTCAGATATTTTAACTATTAATAAAAATGAATTAAACAATTTATTTATTAAAATAATAAATCACAATTCAACTTTTAAGTTAATTCAAAAAGGGTTAGATAAATGATTGAAAGATCAAGGATACACAACTGATGTTAGTGATAATTTAGCATTAGGATTGCAAAATTTAATTATTAATTTTAATGATAAAGATCCATCTCAAAGTGTTTTTTCATTGTTAATTGATACTTTAGCTGTAGAAATTAAAAAATATGATAATTTCACTGATTTATTTAAATCTTTAACAAAAGATTTTATTAATAAATTAAATTTAAGTGATTTTAAATCAATTAAGGCTATACTTAATTCAGAACTTTGAAGTACATCAAATAAAAATGAATTAAAATCAATTATTAAGTTTTTATTTGATAAATATTATATTGATGAAAATGTTGAAAAAATTGTTAAGTTAATTCCATTAGAAAAAATTGCAAATTCAATTAAAACAACAGAAGAAAATGTTAATACACTAATTTTAAAAGTTTTAAAATCTGATGAAATAAAAAAACTATCTAAGAATATAATTGAGTTTTTAATTGATAATATTGATGAATTTAAAGCAGCAAATTCATATGATGATTTAATAAAAATTATTGTTTCAAACTCTAATTTTATTTCTTCAATTAAACCTGATGCTATTGCAATTTTAAATCTTATTTTAAAAGATTCAATAACTAGACAAACATTATCAAATATTATTACTAATTTTTTAAATGAACCTGATTTAGAGAAAATTTTTACTGGTGTTACTGATAAAAATAGTTTAGTTGATGGAATTTTAAGTGTTTATGATATTTTTGATTCAGAGCTTGGCATCAACAATATTGTTTTTAGTGCTTTTGTTAATTATCTAAAAGAAAATGGTGTTAATTTTAATGGTATTTCTTCACTTGTAAGTTCGATTTTTAGTGCAATTAAAGATGAACTATCAAATGATACAGAAACAAAAATTGCAACACTTGTGAGAAATCTTTCAACTTCTAATTTGTTTACTAAAAATAAAGATGATATTTTAACAATTATCAATAATGTAATTAGTAACATTCCATCTGATGAATTTGCTAATTTAGTCATTAATTTAATTGGCACTGAAAATACCAATCAATTAGAAAAATATATTCCAATTGATTCATTTACAAATTTGATTAAGTTTGTTCATTCAAATCAAAACTTTAAGGAAATTTTAAGTAAATCATTTAAAACTATTGTTGAAAATATTACTAAATTTAATGCAGTAACATCCTACAAGGATATTGCTCAAAAAGTTCTTGAAGTAATTGATTTAGATACTTTAAAGACAAATATTCAAGAATTGATAAAACAATTACTTAACACTCAAGAAGTTAAGGATATCTTATTAAGTTTTATTAAAACAACTTTAAAAAATTATGAAGTAGATGTAGAAGATACTGAAATTAATTTATTTATTACCACTTTTGCAAACAATATCAATGATTTTATCAATACCATAGATATATTAAATCCAGCAATTGATCTTATTTTTGATGTTCTTAAAAAAGAAGAATTTAAACAAAATCCAATTGAAAATTTAAAACAAATTGGAGAAAAATTAAAAGAACTACTAAAAGATAAAATTACAAATAATCCAAAAGAATTTGCTGATAAAATACTTGCTTTGGATTTTGTTAATACAAACAAAAATGGATTAATTAAAACTTTAGTTCAATTAGTTAATGGATTAAATAAACAAGGAGTTATAGCAAATTTTATCAATCATGAAATTGATAAAATAGACTTACAAAATAATCTTTTTAAATATATTGCAAAACAGGATTTGACTCAATTAATCACAAATGTTTTTAAATATCAAGAAATTAATAATATTTTTTCTCAATTAATTCCAAATTTAATCAATAACACAAATTGATTAATTGATGTTAATGATGTTAAAAAATTAATTTGATCTGTTTTAAAAACTGAAAATAATTTAGATGTTTTAAAAACAAATTTCTCTTCATTGATTGAAAAGTTAATCAATGAGGAGGCAATTGTTAATTCAATAACTAAAATTTTTAATGAAAAATTATTAGAATACAATGTTATTTTAAATAATGTTGATAAAAAAATGTTTATGAGTACAACTTTAAAGAATTTAATACCGCTGCTTAAAAAAGCAAATATTTATGAATCTATTTACAACAAAATTTTTGAAGTTTTAAAAACTAGTGATTCAATTGATGAGTTTATTAGTTTAGTTCCAAATAAAATTCTTGAAATTATTAAAAACAATCATTTTGAATTAATTAAATCATTACTTGAGTCTGATTATTTAACAAAAGAAAAACAAAACTATAAAGAATTTGTTAAAGCACTTGTTTTTACTTTTGGAAATCGTTCTGATAAAGTTGAAAAAATAATTACAGATTTAAAATTAGAATCCAAATTAACTCAGTTAGGTGTTAGTGCAAATGAAACAGCACAAGCTATCTCAACATTATTTGGAATTAATTCATTTGCAACAACAGTAAATCAATCTATTGAAGGTATTTTAGATAATGCCAAAACAATTGCAAATAATTCAGCAGATTACAATGATTTTGTAAAAAATATTTTTAGCAATAGCACTTTTACAAATCAATTAAAAACTAACATAATCACAACTGCATCTGATGTATTAAAAAATAATACTCTGAAAACTTTTGCAGCCAAAATTGCAACTAATGCTATTCAAAAGAGTTCATGAAAATCTATTTTAGAAAATATTGATAATCCAACTCAACTTTTTGAACAACTTTTAGTTATAATTGATAAATTTGAACAAGAATTTAATTTTAAAGAAGCGCTTCTTGATCAAATAATTGATATTTTGAGCAAAGAAGGCTATAAAGGTAACTTTAATTTACTATTTGATACAATTACAAAACAATTTAGCAGCATTTTTAATGAAACTAATTTAGAAACTAATATTTTAAAAATCTTTAAAATTTTAGGAAATTCAGAATTGATTAATAATAATAAAAAAGATTTAAAACAATTTATTTTAAATGTTTTAAAAACTGTTAAAACTAAAATAAATTTAGGCGAAGTGATTTGAAACAAAATCAGTCCAGATTCACAAGCTTGAATTGAAAATAATTTATTTAGTAAAAGTGTTTTAATTGATGTTGCAAATAAAGCAATTAATTCTGAACATACCATTAATATCACTAAAAATTTTATAGATTATATAATTGATAATCCAAATATCTTACAAAATTCAACTGAAGTTTTAGGATTGTTTAGAGCATATTTTAATGTTGAAGCTAATGCTCAAACTTTTAAAAATGAATTAAAAGAATTATTAAAAGAAATTTTCTCATCAACTGAATCACAAACTGCAATCAAAAAAGCATTAACTAAATTCTTTGAATATCTTGGAATTTCAAATGATTCAAATATTAATAAACTAATTGAATTACTTTCAAGTGACTTATTTAACTTTACTGATCGAATTGGTGTTTTAGATCAAGTGCTTGATGTAATTGTTGATTTATTTAAAGATCCAAATGTTAATATTTGAAATATTGCTCAAAAAATAATGCCAATGCTTTTTGAAAAAATATCACCTACTGAATATCTGTTTGCAAAAAAAATTATTTCTGATGAATTAATTGCAAATAACAAACAAGTGTTTAAAGATAGTATCTCTTCTATTTTGAATGCATTTACAAACAACAAAGAAAAACTTAAAATCATTTTACAAAAACTGGGCATTGGAAAAACAATTGTTGAATATGATGGTGCAACTATTGAAGAAATGATTGTTGATATTGTTAGTGCAAGTGAAATTAAAGATATTATAAAAATTGTTGTTAACAATTTCATTGATAATGGTAATGAGTACAAAAAACTTAATAGTTGATCAGCTGCAATTAATTATCTTTTTAAAAATACAAATGAACATGAAATTAAGTCAAAATTATCAATTTGATTTAAAGATGCTGCTATGAATAAACCTTCATTAGGAAAAGGAGTTGGGGCTATTTTACATCAAACCTTAATAAATAGTGGTTTTGAATTAAATACTAAATCAGATTTAGAATTGATGTATAGAGTAGCTCAAGGCGCTTTAAAAGGTATTGTACTTTCCAAAAATAATGAATTTGACACTATTTTAAATAACTTATTTAAAAATATCAAGGAAATTGACTTTACTAGAGTAACTCATCCGGAAAAAGCGCTTAATAAAGCAATTTTTGCAGCAGCTTTATCTCCTTTATTAAGTGATGATCGAGTAAATATTTTAACTTCTAAAATTTTTCAAAGCAAAGGATTTTTTAGCTCAATTTCAGCTCAAATTGGTTCAGATAATTATGTAAAATTTATTAATCAATTATTTGAAAGTTCATCTTTAAATAAGGTTACTGGAATTTATAAATTGCTAGATGAAATGTTATCATTAAATTTAACCGGAAAACAAGTTAGTCCTAATGGTGGACAAAATCCAGCAGATTATTATTGAAATCAAAAACTTAATCCAACTGTTAAATTTGATTCAAGTATATTTGGTTTAAAAGATGAAATTACAGAATTAATCAAAAGTATAATTTCACCTATTTATTCACAAATGTTTAAACAAGCAGTAAAAGGAAATTGAAACACAACACACTTTAAATCAAATCCTGCTTATAAGGCCTTATATCGTTTAAACACTCTTATTCTATGAATTTTATATGATTTAAGTGGAGTTAAAGATTTCCCAATTAATGTTTATTGAAATGCTACATATGATTCAGTTCAAGCTTATGTGCAAAGAGGATTAAATGAATCATGAAAACAGTATTTTAATTCTAAAATTTTTAAACCTTTTTTAGTTAATAAATATTCTAGAAACATGACAGTTATAGGTACATATTCTAGTTGAAAGGGCTATTCAAGTTTGGATACCTTTGTAACAGGTAATCAAAGTTCAAATACTTATAATTATAATTATTATGATGATCAAGTTTTAGCTTATATTTATTATAGAACAAGTGCTCCTAAAGATAGACATTCAGCAAAAACTAAAACAAGAGTTCTTTTAGAAAGTCTTCAAAAAGGATATTTAGGGGCTTCAGATAGAATTAAATAAAAAAATAAAAAAACTTCAAATGTTAATTAGTTTGAAGTTTTTATTTTAAAATTTTATTTTTATGTTGTGTTTCTTTACATAATCTAAAATCTCATTAACTTTGCTGAGTTTTTCTCAGCTAAATTCAAAATCAGTTCGTCCAAAATGACCATAATATGAAGTTTTAGAATAAATTGGTCTTCTTAATTCTAGAGCATCAATAATTCCTTTGGGAGTTAAATCAAAAATATTTTCAATAATTTCTTCAATTAATGCATTTGGAATTTTATTTGTATTAAATGTTTCAACCATTATTGAAACAGGTTCAGCAATTCCAATAGAATAAGCAATTTGAATTTCTATTTTATCAGCTAATTTAGCTGCTACAATATTTTTTGCAATTCATCGAGCTGCATAAGCTGCAGAGCGATCTACTTTAGTTGGATCTTTTCCCGAAAAAGCTCCACCACCATGTCTTGATGCTCCTCCATAAGTGTCTACAATTATTTTTCTTCCAGTTAATCCTGTATCACTAGCTGGGCCTCCAATAACAAAATTACCAGTTGGGTTGATTAGTAATTTTTGAGGAAAGGATAAATTATATTTATTTACAACAGTTTGAATTATTTTATCTTTGATAAATTGTTCAAAAATATCTTTTTTATATTCAGGTGAATGTTGAATGCTAAATAAAATTGTATCAATAAAAATATTTTCAGGATTAGTGTAATCTAAAGTTACTTGTGATTTCATGTCAGCTTTAGCATATTTAAATTCACCAGTTTCTCTTAATTTATCAGCAGTTTTAACAATTTCATGAGCTAATACAATAGCAAGTGGCATAAATTGGGGAGTTTCATTGGTAGCATAACCAAACATAATTCCTTGATCACCAGCTCCTAGTTTTTCCCCATTTGTTTTACCAAGTTCAACTCCTTGACTGATATCATTTGACTGTTCTTTAATATCAACAACAATACTGGTTTTATAAGAATAATAACCAAGCTCACTTAAAATATTTTTAGCAATATCAATTGTATCTAAATGAATTGAATCATTTTGAGTTTTTACTTCACCAGCAATGACAATCATATTTCCAGAAGCCAATGTTTCAATTGCTACTTTAGCATTTGGATCAAATGTTAAATATGAATCTAAAATTGCATCAGAAATTTGATCGCAAATCTTATCTGGATGACCTCGACCTACTGATTCACTTGTAAATAATTTTTTCATATGAATATCTCGCTTTCTAATTATTTTTATTATTAAAATTAGCTAAGATATTAGGAAATATAATAAGAATAAGCATGTTGGATTATTTCCCTAACTATCCACCTAATTTAAGTAGGTTGGCAATGGTCACAGCCGTCAAGCTACCATTTTCTGTATGCTAATTTTCGAAAATTATTATAGCATAAATGAAGTATAAAATAAAATAATTAGTACAAAAAAATTTCAATTAAATTACTTGTTGTGTTCTTAAATTAGTAAATTACTATGAAGTATGAAAGTTTATTCCACAAACTTGCTTTTTTTTTTTTTTTTTTTTTTTTTTTTTTTTTTTTTTTTTTTTTTTTTTTTTTTTTTTTTTTTTTTTTTTTTATAATTCAGGGGCAATTTAACTTTTTGAAAAATTGCATTTTTTATAAAATGAAAGGAAAACAATGGAAAAAAAATTAACTAACAAAGAAATTGTTGATGTTATTATAGAAAACATTGGTGGATTTGAAAATATTAAATCTGCAACACATTGCATTAGTAGATTTCGTTTGGTTCTTAAAGATAACAAACTTGTTAATATCCCCAATTTGGAATCATTATCTAAAGTTAAAGGCACTTTTTTCACTCAAGGTCAATTCCATATTATTATTGGAACTGATGTAGCTGAATATTTTAATATTTTAAAGCAACATCCTAGTTTCGAATCAATTCAAGTTAAAGATAAAATGCAATTGAAAAAAAACTCAATGCAAAATCTAAAATGATATGAAAAGATATTTACTCATTTTTCAGAAATTTTTATTCCAATTATTCCAGCTCTTGTTGCTGGAGGTTTAATTTTAGGATTTAGAAATATTTTAGAAACCAACTGAAATGGATATGTTATTGCTAATAATATTTCTTTTTTTAATGGATTAAACTCATTTTTATGAATTCCAGCTGCAGCTATCTTTTGATATTTACCAGTTGGAATTTGTTATTCTGTTTTTAAAAAAATGGGATCCTCACCAATTTTAGGAATTATTGTTGGACTAACTTTGCTTGTTGAATTACCAAATCTGTATCTTTTAAGTGGTAACTCAGCTGAAAATAGTTTGTGAATTTTTAACTGAATTACTAAAAATGATACTTTCAAATTTGGAAATTGAATTTATCCATTTAAAATTGGATACACAGCTCAAGTGATTCCAGCATTGGGGGTTGCTTTTGTTGGTGCTCTTATTGAGCGTTATTTAAATAAATTTACACCAAATCTTATAAAACAAATTCTAGTTCCACTTGTAACTATTTTGATTAGTTATTCACTTGCAATGCTAATTATTGGACCATTTGGTTATATTATTGGATATGGAATTAGTGAAGCAGTTAAATGAGGACTCACCAATTCAATTGCTAAATATATTTTCGCTCCAATATTTGGATTAATTTATGCTCCACTTGTAGTAACGGGGTTACATCATGGACTTAATGCTTTAATGATTCAAAATACAGCACAACTAAATGGAAGTTTTGTATTTCCTATTTTAGCTATTTCAAATATTTCTCAAGGAGCAGCAGTACTTGCTTTTGTGATTATGAACAATAAAGATAAAAAAACAAAAGAGCTTGGGCTTCCAGCTTTTATTTCATGTTGACTTGGAGTAACAGAACCAGCAATGTATGGAATTAACTTAAAAAAAATATTTCCATTTATCGGAGCTATTTTAGCTTCTAGTGTTGGAGCTTTGCTTTTAACTATTTTTGGAGTAACCTCAAATGGAATTGGCTCAGGAGGAGTGTTTGGAATTTTATCAATTCAAACACAATCAAAAGTTAGTGGAGTTTATACTCTTCCTGGAACTGGATTTTTATGATTTGCAGTTGCTGCAATTGCTACAATTGTTCTTGCAGGTCTATTTACTTATTTTTTGTCAAAAATTAAATTATTTAACAAAGAAATTACTAAAAAACCAATTTAATTATGTTAAATTTAAAAAATAAAATAATTTATCAAATTTATCCGCAATCATTCAAAGATAGTAACAATGACGGTTTTGGAGATTTAAAAGGAATTATTTCAAAAATTGATTATTTTGTAAAACTTGGTGTTGATGTATTATGAATAACACCAATTTTTAAATCACCTCGTTATGATAATTTTTATGATATTAGTGATTATTATGAAATTGATCCACTTTTTGGCACTTTAGATGATCTTAAAGAATTAATTGCAATAGCTAAACAGCACAATATTCAAATTATGTTAGATATGGTGTTAAATCATAGTTCAATTTATCACAAGTGATTTCAAAAAGCCTTAAAAGGTAATAAAAAATACCAAGAATTTTATTTTTTCAAAGACAATATAAACAATAATCCTCCAACAAATTGAAAATCTAAATTTGGAGGCCCAGCATGAAAATATAATCCTGAAATTGACAAATGAAATTTGGCTTTATTTGATAAAACTCAGGCTGATTTAAATTGAAACAACCCTAAAGTAAAAAGTGAAATTTTTAAAATTGTTAATTATTGAATCAATTTAGGAATTGAATGTTTTCGTTTTGATGTTATTAATTTAATTTCAAAACCAAAACAATTTATTGATTGCAATTTAGAACAAAGTGATGGAAGAGAATTCTATACTGATGGACCTGAAGTGCACAATTTTATTAAGCAATTAAATCAAAATACATTTGGAAAATTATCAAATTCAATTACTGTGGGTGAACTTTCATCAACTAGTATTAAAAATGCTTTGCAATATTCTAATTCAAATTTAGATGAACTATCAATGGTTTTTAATTTTCATCATTTAAAAGTTGATTACAAAAATGAACAAAAATGAAATCTTAAAAGATGAAGTAAAAAAGAATTTAAAAATATTTTAATTAATTGACAAGAACATTTTTTGGCAAATAATAGTACCATGGCATTGTTTTTAAACAATCATGATCAACCAAGAATTAATTCGCGTTTTGGAAATGTTAAAAAATATTGATATCAATCATCAACATTATTTGCAGGTTTAATATTTTCATTAGTTGGTGTTCCTTATGTTTTTCAAGGAGAAGAAATTGGAATGACCAATGGAGATTTTCAAAATATTAAAAAATATCAAGATGTTGAATCTACTAATTTTTATCATTTTCAAATTAAAAAACAGTCAGAAAAAACAGTTTTAAAAATACTATCAAAAATAAGCAGAGATAATTCTCGAACTCCTTTTCAATGAAACAATCAAGTTTACGCAGGTTTTTCTAAACATATTCCTTGAATTAAAGTGAATAAAAATTATTCTAAAATAAATTTGGAATCTCAAATAAATGATCCTAATTCTGTATTTAGTTTTTATCAAAAAATAATTTTATTAAGAAAAAACAATTCAGTATTAACTAATGGTGATATTAAATTTATACAATCTTCAAATAATTTATTTGTTTTTACTCGTAAATTTAAGCAAAACAAATTATTATTTTTATTTAATTTATCTCAACAAAACCAAAAAATAAGCAGCTTTTTAAATTTGAATTTTAACTATAAAATTAAATTTAGCAATTATCAAAACAAAAAATTTGATTTTAAAATTTTAGAACCATTAAATTTTGTTGTATTAAGTTATGAAAAGAAGATTTTTTAAAAATAAATACCCTAAAGTTCACTTTATTTTTGCATTTATTTTTAGTTTTATACCAAGTTTAATTTTATCACTTACAGAATTTAGAAAATACTCTGCTTTAACTAATGTAGCTTTATTTTTTAGTTCACTTATTATTTTGTATTTAATATATCTTGCTATTACATATAATTTATTACGTATGGGATTTAAAAAAATAAACAAATAGTTAATTTTCAATTATCTTAACTTTTTAATGTATAGGAATTTTTATTTTTTAGATATATTAGATATTTTAATTTAGATATATTAGATATTTTAATTTAGATATATTAGATATTTTAATATATAAGTATTAAAAAATTATTTAAAATATTAAGATAAAAAAAATTTTTTTGTTTTTTTGTGTTAAAATAAATATTAGGTTTTATATTTAATATAACATTAAAACATTAAAATTTAATTTTATTTGGGTAACTTTGGATTCACTTGGGTGTGCTCTGATAATTTGAGTGCTAGGTGTTAGAAAAAGTTATTAATCGCAAAACAAACTAAAGGAAAAAATGGAAAGTAATAAAGAAGTAAAAACTAAAAAAGTAGTTGAAAAACCACTCAAATCAATAACTCCAATTGTTTCAAAAGATAAATTACTAGAAGCTGGTGCTTATTTTGGCCACAAAGCAAAAGATTGAAATCCAAAAATGAAAGATTTTCTTGTTCCTAATAAGAAAAATAAAGGATCTCATATTATTGATTTAACCAAAACTCAAAAATATTTGGAATTTGCATATTCACTTATTAATAAAGCAGTTACAAAAAATGCTACATTTATTTTTGTTGGAACAAAAAAACAAGCAAAAAATGTAATTAAAGAAGCTGCATTAAGAGTTGGGGCACATTATGTATCAGAAAGATGACTTGGTGGAACATTAACCAACAATCGTACAATCATGTCGCGTGTAAGAAGAATGAATGAATTAGAAGAAAAGAAAGCTAATGGATTTAAAGGATATACCAAAAAAGAAGCATTGGTTTTTGAAAAAGAACTTGAAAAATTACATAAAAATCTTGATGGAATTAAGAATATGAAAAGACTTCCTGAGATTATGATTGTTGCAGATCCAATTGATGATGCAATTGCTGTAAAAGAAGCAAGAAGCAAAAAAATTAAGGTTATTTCACTTCTTGATTCGAATGCTGATCCAGAAAGTGTGGATTTTGGAATCCCAGCTAATGATGATTCAGCAAAATCAATTACACTTTTAATTACAATTTTAGCTGATGCTATTGCAAAAGCTCAAGGTAAAGAGCAATTATTTGCATATCAACCAGATGAAAAGATTATTTTACCAGAATTTCAATCAAAAAGAACAGAAATTGTTCAAAACCAAACCACAATTCAAACTAACAACAACAATAATTAAAATATTTAATTAAACAAAGGAAAACAAATTATGGCTGATTCAAAATTAGAAAAAATTAAAGAATTAAGAGCAAGAACTAATTCTGCTTTAGTTGATGTTAAGAAAGCTTTAGAAGCTACAAATTACGATATTAATGCAGCTATTGATTGGTTAAAAGAAAATGGAATTGTGAAGGCAGCTAAAAAAGCTGGCCGCATTGCAGCTGAAGGTGTTGTTACTGCAATGTCAAATGGCAAGAAGGCCATTTTAGTTGAAATTAACTCAGAAACTGATTTTGTAGTTAAAAATGATAAATTTATTAAATTAATTAATGAAATTACACCAACTATTTTTAATAGCAATATTAAAAATTTAGATGAAGCATTATCTTATAGGCTAAATAATGGACAAACAATTGAAGAAGCTTTAACTGAAGCAACAGCAGTTATTGGAGAAAAAATTTCTTTAAGACGTTTTGTTTCAATTGAGGCTAAAAATAATGAAACTCTAGGAGTTTATGTACACACAAACAACCAAGTTGCAGCTATTGTAGTTGTAAATGGTGAAAATGCTGATGTAGCTAGAAATGTGGCAATGCATGTTTCAGCTATGAATCCAGAATATACTCTTCTTTCAGATATTCCATCTGAAAGAGTTCAGGAAATTAAAAATAATTTTGAAAAACCTGCAGGTTTTGATTCAAAACCTTTAAATATTCAAGAAAAAATTCAGGAAGGTTGATTCAATAAACAACTGTCTGAATTTGTTCTATCATACCAGCCTTTTGTAATGGATGATGGAGTATCAGTAGAAAAATATCTTGCAAACAATAAGTTAACTCTTGTTAAGGCAATTAGATTTGAAGTAGGAGAAGGGATAGAAAAAGCCACTTCCAATTTTGCCGAAGAAGTTGCAGCAGCTGCAAAGCTAGGATAGTAAAAATAAGTTTGAAGCACATAAACAATTCTTTTAAAAAGAGTTTTGTTTGTGTGTTTTTTATTTAAAAATTTTTAAAAAGGAAAATAATGATTAAAAAAGTAACCATTTTATCCATTTTAGTTTTTAATATAGGTGTATTATTAAGTGTTTTATGTCAAAAGTTAAATAACAAGGATGGTCCTAAATATTAAAATTTAGCAGTTGTTAAATACAATAGATTAAATAAAGAGAAAATATTTTAAATATTGAAAAACAAATTAAAAACATTTAATTTATAGATTATAAAAATGCAAAAAACTACCATGAAAATTTATATTTTTGTAAATGTTGCTCATATTTTTTAAATAAATATTTGTTTTTATTTAAAAAAATATTTTTATTATTAATAATTTCATTTTTTAAATCATTAATTAAAATAGTAATTTTTTCTTGTTTTTGATTTGAAATGCCAAGATTTTTTAAAAAATTAAATTCATCTTTTTGAATTTTATCTAAAAAGTTAATTTGTGAATTAAAAGTATCAATTTGAAAAATTAATTGCATATAACTAATTTGATTTTGTAAAAAATTTTTTATATTTTTTTCAAAATTTGCTTTTAAATTATCAATTTTAGTTAAGGTATTTTTTAAATATATTAAATTTTCATTAGATAAATTATCAAAATTAATTTTTATAAGTTCTAGATTATTTTTTTTAATAAAATTATTCATTGTTAATAAATTATCTTTTTTAAAATTAATAAAATTTAAAAAACTTTTATGAGTGTGTATTTCAAAAATATCCAAATATTTTATTTTTAACAGTGTTTCTCAAAAATTTAAATATCATTGCTCATTTTGCTGTAAGTTTAATGATTTTCAAAAATTAAAATCATTTATTTGAAAAATTTTGTTAATTTCATTAAATTTATCAATTAAATTTTGAAAATGAAGATTTTTAAAATATTTATTAAAAAAAATTAATTTTTTAGAATATCAATTTAAAAAATAGTTAAATTGAATTTGATAAGATTTTATAATAATTTTTGCTTGTTCAATTTCTTGATCATTAAAACTACTTAAGATATTAAAATTATAATTTAAAACTTTCTCTCAAAAGTAATAATTTAGTAATTTATTACTTCCAATTGTTTTAAAAATTTCATTATTATAAAATAAATTTGATACAACTGTTTGAATGTTATTTTTGTCATAATAAATTTGAATTTCTTGCACATTTTTTAATTCATTTTTTACAAATTTTTCAAAAACTATTATTTGATTTTTTAATTGAAAAAATTCATTTGAATCATTTTTGAATTTAGGAGAAAATTCAGGTTTTTCAGGTAAATTAGGTTTTAGTGTCATATTAGATTTTTTATTAAAATATAAAAAAACAACAGAACCAACTGCACTTGTTAGACATATAAAAATAAATCCATAAAATAGATTTTTTTTCAAATTTCAATGTAATTTTTTCATAACAACAAAGTAATAAAAAAATATAAAAATTACTTAAAAAAAATTTTTTAAGTAAAAAATAATTATAAAGATAGATTATCTTTAATTATTTTAAAACATAAAAATGGTACAATTAAAATAAATATTTTAATTGACCGCTAAAAACACAAAAGAAAGGTGATTATTTAACATGAAAAAGAAATTAAAATTATCACTATTACAAAAATCTGCTTTAGCAATAGGAACAATATTAATTGGTTCAGGTATTACCATTGGAAGTATGATAGCATATGCTAATAATTCAGATGAGGTATTAGGAATTCATTCTAGCGTTAAACCAGAAGAACTTAAGAATGATTTTAGTGCAATTTTTACAGTTGAAGGAAAACTCAAGCCAATTATTAAAATTGTTGATCCTTTAAAAAAACAAACTGTTGCTCAAATGAGTGATGATGCATCTGAATATTGATTTGTTAATGAACCTGAAAATAAGATGTCATTTGATGATTTTTTTAAGGCATATTATGATCGCTATTCAGAAAGTTTTATTCAAGAAATTACTTATGGTTCATTTAGTTTTTATAATGAGTATGTTTTAGCTGTTAAACCTGAACATTTTCTTGAATTTACTAAATGATTTATTAGCAATGTGGCATGAGGACCAGATCTTTTAACTTTAAGTAGTTTTAGAATTGTTCCTGGAGTTGAAAGAAATGGTAATGCTATTACTTTAGGTAGTCATTCAACATTGCATAAAGAATCTAGTGAAATTAAATTTTTTCCTGACGCCTTTTTTGGTTCAATGCCAATTTTTAGTTCTATTAGAGGAGAAGGAAACGCTCCAGATTCATTAACTTATAAACTTTTTCAACAAAATGTTTCAAAGGATAAAGCTGATTATTTTTTAAATAATATTGATCAAATTAGTATTTTAAAAAATCTAAGTTCATTTGATCACGCAAAGGTGCCTGGAGAAAAAAAATATCACTATGGACAATTAAGACCATTTAAAAATATCGCTTTTCCAATTAAACTCCAAGGAAAAAAAGTTAAAGCAATTATCGATCCAAAATATAAACCTGAAATTGAAAAATATACTATTGATTCAATGGCATTGCATGAAAAACTTTTAATGACTCAAACACATATAACACCAGGTACAGATCAAGTAATTAATAATACTTCATTAGCAAAAAATTTAATTTTCCCTGAAAATATAAAAGAAGAAGAATTTAAAAAATTAATTAAATCATTTGGAAATTCTTTTAAAGATTATAAATATAGTGATTTACAAACTTTTACTATTTCTGATGTTACTACTTTAGGTGAACAAAACAAAAAAGCAACAAATTTACTTTTAATGCTCAAAGGTGAAAACAATTCATATAGAATCAATCTTTATGATTCTACTTCTAATGCTGGACAACGTTATTCTGAATTGTTTTTAGAAAAGTTAGTTAAAGAAAGTATTTTAAATTTCCTTGATTTTTATGATATTAATGAATATTTAAATCGTGATATTTATTTATACAGTGAAGATAAAATACAAACATTTTATCAAAATAAAATTGAAGCTCAAGATAGTATTAAAAATTTTGATTCAAAAAATTTAATTAAATATACAATTGATAAATTTCAAGTAAAGGACAAAACTTTATTTGTTACAGCTAAAAAAGATATTAATTTAGATGATAAAATTACTTTTACATTTGATATTAAAGATCTTAATGAAAATATTGCAAAAAAAGTTGAATTTGGAAAACGTTTTAGATCATTTAAACATGCATTAGGTTATTTAGGCGCAGGTGTTCCAACAACTCTTTCAGCAACTCCAGAATCACTTACTGCTAAAGATGAAAAAGGAAATAAATTAACAGGTCTTGATACTAGAAAATATCAAATTTTTATTGATGCTTATGATGGTTTAATTGAAACAGTAACTGACAAGTATCCATACTTAATTAAAAAACAAATTGGACCACACATTGAAAAAACTATTGATGAAAATGGAGTTTATCAATACAAAATTGCTGATGGAGAATATTATGGTTTAACTCCAGATGATCGAATTGGATTGCCATTATTACTTTCTTCAAGTATAGAAAATTATGAAGGAATTTCAACTGATTTTCTAAAATATGTTGGAGCTCATGAATATGGACATCATTATACTTTAGAAAAATCTCAAGCTCTTGACTCACCAAATAATGCTGTTTTAGTTGGTGGATTAAATGTTAGAGCTGGAGCTACTGATAGTTCTTTTTATTCATATACAGCTCTTGTTAATTACTTAAAGGCTCGTACTGGACTTGAAGTAAGAAGAACTGATGCTTTAGGAAATTTAACTGATGTTGGTACTTTTACTCAGTTTGGTTATAATAAAAATGATGGTTCAGGTGTTGAATGAGAATCATACGAAGATATTTGAGGATCACATTCAAAAAATGTTCTTAACACTGTTAAAAATGAAAGAAGAAGATTCATTCAAACTGATGAAGGGTTAAAAGAAGCAGCCAAATTAAGAAAAGTGGATGTTGGAGATTTATACATTGCCAATTCTTTTGATTATGCTTCAGGAACTTTAAATCCATTTATAAATGGAACTGGAAAAGTTATTTTTAAAAATAATGAAAATAAAGAATTTAAAACAGTTACTTTAAATGAATTATTAGAACAACTAAAAGATGGTATGGGTAACCCAATTAAACTTGATCCAAAATCTAGCACACCTAAAGTTTCAGTATTTGAAACAGCGCAAAATGAAAATGGTCAAATTGTTATTACAAAAATTAATATTTTCAATAAAGATGGTTCACCTGTTATTAATGTTGAATTAAATACTCCTCTTACAGCTCAAGAATTAGCTTATGTAAATAAAAAAGCCGAAAATATTTCAAATAGCATTCTTAGTTTATATAAATTTAGCTTTACAGAATCAGGTTGAAACAATCAATCAAGTTCGGTTGATGGAAAAAGAAAATTTAATTGAAAAACTCTTAATAATGCTACTTTACCATTTGTTGATTTATATGAGTCATTAATTTATCGTGAAGATGAAAATGAATTTATGTTAGGAGCTTCTAATTTAAATGGAGTGCCATTTAATGAATATTTTTCTAGAAATCCTAATGCCCTAAGAAAATCAAACTACTATTATGTGGTATCAAATGATTTGAAGAATTTTAATAATTTATTATTTTTCAATTCAACTCAATTTGGTTCTTTAGGTTCTGTTCAAAACCCCTCATACTTTGGAATACGTTCTGAAACTAGATACTATGGAAAAACTTTAGCATTTACAACTGAAAATAAAATCACAAGTTCTTATGTTATTCCATTTACAAAAAGCAGAAGAGGTTTTAAAGCTGATGCATGACAATCACAATTTAATGATCAAGTTTCTTCATTTTTTAATTCAGAATCTTCAAAACCAGTTGAAGCTAAATTCCAAAATTCACCTGTTGTACCTTTAAGAAATGGTTTTGGTTTTACTTTTAATCCATTTAAAAATTCAAAAATTAATGATTCAGGAGTTTACTTTTTTGTAATTGATGAAAATAATAAAGTAGTTGAAATTCCAGATTTTTTTAAAAATCTAGAATCTCCAAAAGAATTTCCGAATTATAAAGTTGGATATAATTTATTTTCAACATCATATTTAACATTAAATCAAACAAAATTAAATCAGGCTTTTTCTGATAATGTAGCAGTTGAAGTTAAATTTAATAATTCAAGTAAAATATCACCTGTTTTTGATAATCTTGAAAAAATGATTGAATTTGGTTCAATTGATTATTCTAAAGCAACAAAAATATTAAATGGTACAAATGTTTTTTATAATTGAGATTTAGATTATGTTAAGACCAAATTTAGTTTAGAAAAATTTAAAGAGGTACTTTTAAAAGAAGAAAAGGATAATAAAGAACTTGCAAATATTATTGCAAGTGAACAAAATCTTGCAAATGAAATTATTAAAAGATTTTTAAAATCTGATTTATTTTTAATGGTCAAAGATTTTAATGTAGTTTATGATCTTGAAAAAAACTCAGCTATTTTTTCTAAAGACTATGGTGTTGATCTTGCAAATAATTCATTTTATGATAACTATGTTGAGGATATTTCGCTTAAAACTTCTGAAGAAAAATTTACCATTGAAGATATTATTGTAAACATTAAAGAAATAATTGAAAAAATTGTAACTTTTAAAAATGGTAGTGAAGATGACAAAAATAAAGCTTTTAAAAATTTAAGATTTAATGATTTACAATTACTTTTTGGAAAGATCTTTGTTTTTAATGGTTCAAATATTGAGACATATTCACAAGTTTACACAGGTGAGTTTACAAACGGAGAACCTACTTCTGATGCTTTATCTTATTTTCTTACTAGAACTGAACCACTTTTAAATGATAAATTCACTGATTATATTTTTAATATCTCAGAAACTTTAACTAGAGATTTTGTTCAAACTACTTATATTCCTGAAACTAAAAATTTAGGAAATTTACCATCATATTTAAATAATGTAAATGAAGCAAATACTGGTCTTGATTATATTGTTGATGCAACAAAGCTTGGAATTTGATTAAATAAAATTAACAATCTTAAAAGTATTAATGATTCAACACTTTATTTATCATTTATGACTAAGGATTCTGATAAATATTATCAAAAACGTAGTGAAATTAGTGGTGAATATTTTGAAAAACTTGAAAAAATAGATAATGAAGTTAGTGAATTTAAAGCTAAAAAACTAGAAGATTTAAATTTAACTCAGGAAGAGTATGCTAAAAAATTAGCAGATTTAAATTCAAAAAAAATTGAATTAATAAATGAAAGACAAAATAAACTAATAGATCTTTTAAAAGAATTTAACTTAGATTTAAAACAAACAAGTTTTGCAACTAATACATTAAATTCATCATATCTTGGAGTATTTAATACCAAATCAAATGGATACTTTAAAGATAGATGACAAAAAGAACATATTGGTATGAATTTATATGATCCAATAACTGGAGAAGCTCGAATTGATGAAAAAATTCGTTTACTTGATTTTAATGGAGAAAAAATTACCAATCATCCAAGAGCTTATTTTGTTTCACAACTTTATAATTATGGAGTTGGAAGTAGAACTATTTCAGGAATTTATAGAAATGAAA
This sequence comes from Mycoplasmopsis cricetuli ATCC 35279, assembly GCF_000526955.1. Lineage (GTDB taxonomy): Bacteria > Bacillota_I > Bacilli_A > Mycoplasmatales > Metamycoplasmataceae > Mycoplasmopsis > Mycoplasmopsis cricetuli. The sequence continues at coordinate 50,981 of NZ_JAHB01000002.1, forward strand.
AATTAGATGCAGTTGCAATGTATGGTTTTGTTCCAAAAGAATATGCAAATAAAATTAAAGAACTTAAATTTATTGATTTAAAAACAAAAGAAGAAAAATTCCTTCCAGTTAACATCAATAAAACCAATAATATTTTCTATTTAAAAAATCAGCTTGATCCAAATTCTAAAATAACATTAGAACAAGAAGGATTTGTTTCATGAATTAGTGATTATGCATTAATGGCAAAATATAGAAATACATTGTTAAAGCCTACTCATGAATATACTATTGAATTTGTTGATGAAAACAGAAAAACTATTAATGATAAACATGGGCATACATTGTTTACACTTGGTGATAAACCACAATTAGCTGAAAATGGAAAAGATCCACAACAGTCTCCAATTAAAATAAATGCTTCAAAAACTAATGAAGACAAACCTGTGATTTTAATTGATTACCAATTTAATGTAACAGGATAAAAAAGAGGATTTATGAAAAGAAAATTATTTATAAAAAAAACATTACTATTTTCAAGTCCAGTTTTACTATTACCTATTAGTGTAATTAGTGCAAGTTGTGAGACAAAAACAAGAACAAACGCAAGCACTAATATTCCAGCAAACACTAGTATTCAAAAAAAATATGATTTTGGACTAGTAACTGAACCAATTAATAATTTAAATTATGTTCGTTTTAAATCAATGGATCGTATTATACCTTCACTTGTTGAAGCTTTTGTTAAATCTGGTCCAACTGACACTTTAAAATCAGTTATAAAAGTTAATAGCTTTAATTTTGCTAAAGTAGATTCAGGGAGATCCGCTAGTGATAATTTTGATCAAATTTTTAAAGAAAATGTTGAAAATTTTAAGCAAAATGATGGATATGGAAATTTAAATGGAAGTTTTTATCCACTTAGTGATTTTGGGACTTTAGGAGGACTAGGAAAACCAACTGGCTCTGATGTTACAAAAAGTTCATCAATGTATTTTATTTCTAGTCCAAAAAATCCAAATAAATATCTTAGTGTTACTGGTTTTACAAATGAAGGAGATAATCTTTGATCAAATGGTGATGTTGTTTCAGCTCAAGATTTACGTGATTATATTGAATACATTCTTGATATTAATACAGCATCTCAAAAATTAGATCAAATAATTAAATGAGGAATTCGTGGTGCTGAAGAATTTGTGGATGCACAAAAAGAGTACAGTAAAAAATTTAACAAACAATATAGCAATCCATGAGGTAGACGTAGATATATTAAAGATGTAAAAACAAATAATTGAATTCAAGATCCAAATGATAATCCATGAAAATCTGAGGTTTTTAATAAACAAAAAGAACCAATTGATAAATTGGAAGTTGAAAAAATTAAACAAGCTGCACTTAAAGTAGGTTTTTATACTGGGCAACTTTTTTTAGATTATGATAATAGCTTAATTGCAAATAATTTAAATTTAAATCCTAGTTTTGATATTAATGCTGAAACTCAAGAATTTAAATATTTAAATGAACAAAATCAGGAAATAACTATTACATTAGTAAAAAACCAGTATGCTAATCCATATCAAAGTTTTACTGAAAAATTAGAACCTGAAATTAACACTATTTCAAAAGATAAATATGGTTTTACTCTAATTTTTGATTCAAACAAAACACCTGGTCTTGGTTTTTTACTCTCACAAATTGTTGATAGTTTATATCCAGTTAATAGAAGGTATATTGAAACTGAAGCTGGAGGAATTGATAAATATGGTTCAAAACCATCAGAATTTTTAACTACCGGAGCTTTTAAAATTAACGATCCAAATGAAGATGTTGTACTTGGACCTAATGGATTTATTTTATTGACCAAAAATAAAGATTATTATGATGCTTCAAATACCATATCAGAAAAAATTAAAATTTATTTTTCAACTGATAAAACAATTAATTCTGCTTTTTATGAAGATGGGTATATTTCACAAACATATATACCAGCAAATAGAATTATCGCTTACTGATCAGACCCAGTTTATAAAGAACAATTAAATAAAAATTCTGGATATGGAACCATTGCTTATGCTTTTAACTTGGATAATGAAAAAGCAGCTAATAGCTATGTTCAAGATCAGGATTTAAGAAACTTTATTTATTATTCAATAAATCGAGAGGATTTGTTAAAAGTAGTTGGCTGAGATTTTTCATTTCCAGTTAATACTTGAACTTCATTTGGACAATATCGAACTGAAGAAGGAATTCCTTTAGAAAACTTTTTTGATAGTGCTAAAACTAAAACTGAAAATGATAAACAATTTCCTTTACAAAATTATAATTTTGCTGTTCATTTATCAAAATCATACAAATTTGAAAATACCAATCGTAGTGATTTAGCTTTTGATAAAGATACTGCCAAATTTTATTTAGAACGATTTAAAGCAAAGCATCCAAAATTAAAATCAGTTAGTTTAAAATTTTTAAATAACTCTTCTGATGAACAAAGAAAAGCTGGACTTTATTTACAAGAAATTATTAAAAAAAGTTCAAATGGTTTTGTTGAAATTGAAGTTAAAAGTTTACCCGAAAATACTTTTGCAGCTTTTGCAGAAGAAGGAAACTATGACATTATTTATCAAAATTTTGATCGTATTGGTGGAAATTCAGCTCATGATTACATAGCTTCATTTTTCAAAAATGATGAAATTGATTCATTAGTTAAAAAACAAATTGGATTTAAAAACAATCCAGTTGGTTCATGAACTTATTCAAATTATGCTTCAGATTTATTTTTAAATCAATTGCAAAAAAGTAATCCTGAAATTAACATAACCCGTGAACTAGTTCTAAAAGACTACATTGATTTTTTAAATAAAATTATGAATCAAAATAATTTAATCAAGGAAGAGATTGTAAAAATTAAACAAGATTTAGAAATTCCATTTGTTTTTAATAAGATATATAAAGATTTAGAAACTGCAATTAATGATGCATTAAAAGAACAAAATTCAAATAATTTAATTACCGAGTTAATTGAAAGCAAAAATTTTTTAGCCAATTTATTTGAGTACATTCTAATTAAAAAAGAAAAAACTAATTTAAAAATTTCAAGAATTAAGCGTTTATTTGATGAATATGTTTATTTTTACTTAAAACAATCTACAAGTAATAATTTAATTAATAATTTTACCTTTAAAACTCAATTTAATGACTCAAATGGACAACTTCAAACTCAAGATATTGTTTTAAATGAACACATTAAACCTTTTAATCCATATACTGGTCAAGAATATCAATTAAACACATTTGATAAATTAGCTCTTTTAACAAAAAATACAGCTTTAAGACTTGATGTAATTACTTCTCCATTTGCTTTTGAAGTTGAAGCAAGAACTTATTTTAATTTAGTGATTAATAGTTTGAATAACTTATCAAAAGATTATAAAAAACAATTAGTTGAAAGCATATTAAATCTTTCAGATATTAATCAAATGAAAAAAATCGCATGAAGTGCATTACACAAAAATGGAGATTCTAACAAAGAAAAATCTATTTTATTTGATTTTCATTTAAGAGAGTTAAATTATTGAAGAAAGTTTTTTGAATTAAGTTATATCACTTATGATAAAGTAAATTCAAAAACTAATCAAACAAATGTAGAGTCACTTTCTGATTATTCAAAAAGGCTTGATAGATTTTTTTCAGGTAATTTTACCGATGAAGAATTTGCAAATGGATGAAATGACACTAAAAAAATCTATTTATTGATAACTTTATATGAAAAAATTGTAAGAGATGCAGCTCCAGTTATTCCCCTTATGGAAGTTGATACCAACTGAGAAATTACTAAAATTGGTGGAGTAGCAAGTTTATTTAGATTTTCATTGCAATATGCTTATGATGTAACTAATCCACCTAAACCAGGATTACCAAGACAGAGAGGAATATAGTTTATGAAAGAGAAACTACAAGATTTAAAAACACAAAAAGTTTTACATGTTAGTTCAAATGAAGTTAATTTTTCAAGTAAAAGATTAACTGATTTAACTATATTTCAAAAATTAACCAAAATTGATTCTCCTCTTTTACAAGGTATTTTTAGAATTCTTAGAATTGTTGTAGAATTTTTTATCATAGGTTTTATTGTTACTAGCATAACATTTTTACTTATTAATGCCATTCCTGGCTCCAATTCTTTAACAGCAGGACTTGATGAGACCGCAAGAAAAGTAATTGAAAGTAAATATGGTCTTGACTTACCATTGTTTCAACGGTACTTAAAATATATGGCTGGATTGTTTAGACTAGATTTTGGAATTTCTTTATCACTTTTTCCAGGTACTCCAATATCTGATTGAATTGGACAGAGATTTTTAAAATCATTTACTATTGGAATTTTTAGTGTTTTTCTAACTATTTCAATTGGAATTCCACTTGGAATTTGAGTTGGAAAAAATCCAGGAAAACTAATTGATAATGTTTCAACTGTTTTAGTATCAATTTTTTCATCAGTGCCATCAATTATTTTTGCACTTTTACTTGTGTTTATTGGACGCTCAATTGGAATTCCATATATTTTTGATTCAAAAAATATTGTTAGTTATATTTTACCTGGATTTGCTCTTTCACTTGGAAGTATTATTGTATATATCAAATACATACGAACAGAATTGAATCGAGAATTAAATTCAGTACATGCTAAATTTGCTTATCTTAAAGGACTAACTAAAAATCGTTTTGTCTGAAAGCATGCACTTAAACCATCTTTATTTCCAATTGCAACTTTTTTCCCCGCTGTTATTTTTGGATCATTTTTAGGAAGCATTTTTATTGAACAAATTTTCTTAATTTCTGGTTCAGGAGCAACTTTGCTACAAGCAATTCAAAGTAAAGATTACAATGTTATTTTATTTTTAATTATCATTTTTGCAATGTTAACTATTTTATCATATGCAACTCGTGATATTTTATATGAAGCAATTGACCCAAGAATTAGAAGGAGAGGTAAATAATGGCTAAATTTTTTGATAAAGTAAAAAAGGCTACTGCATCCAAAATTGCTAAATTACGTCAAAATCAAGAACTTGGTTCAAGCAATAATGAAACAAAAGATTTAGCTCCAAATCCAATTTTACAACCTCTTAATTATCAAGCTTGAAAAATGATTGGAAAAACATTTGATTTTGCTTCAACTCAACATTTAGGAAACGAAATTAAGCCATTTAAAGAATTTGCTAATCGTTTTGCGAAAAACACTGGTGGTGTATTTGGATTTTGAATTTTAATAATTTTAATAGCACTTGCTTTATTTATTCCTTTTTTTACACAAAATCCAAACGAGATCAATATTAGTAACAAATATTTACAATTAAATCAAACTGATTCAAATGGAGTTTATCATTTTTTTGGAACTGATGAACAAGGACGTGATTTATGAGCTCGTCTTTGATGAGGACTTCGTTATTCAATTGCTCTTGCAGTTTGCACTACTTTTATTGAGGTTCTTATTGGAGTTGCAATTGGAATTATGATGGGTCAATTTGAACGTTTTGATAGAGTAATGACATGATTGATTAAAATTATTTCAGTGATCCCAACTATTTTAATTTTAATTTTAATGACCATTGTTGTTAGTCCGAGTTTTTGAGTTATTGTTTTTTCATTATCATTTACTTCATGAATAGGAATGGCCAATCAAATTAGAGCTCAAGTAAAAAGAGCAAAAAATTTTGAATGAGTTGATGCATCAAGAGTTCTAGGAACTCCAACTATAAAAATTCTTAAAAATTATGTTCCAGTTATTTTACCAATTTTAATCACTCAATTAGTGTTTACTATTCCAGGTGTTATTTTAGCTGAAACTTCACTTGCATTTATTGGACTTAACATTGAAAATACTGCAACTTTAGGAAATTTAATTTCTGAAGGACAAAAATCATTCCCAAGTTATGCGCGTTATGTGTTTATTCCTTCATCTACATTGATTTTAATTACAACTAGTGTTCAGTTAATTGGTGCTAGTGTTCAAGATTCATTAAGAAGACAAAGATAGGAGTTAGATATGAAATTTGAAAAAAAAGATTCTCAAACTAATAAATCAAAATACCATCAACATTTAACTTCTAGTTTAAATTCAGTTAAAAAACATTTCAATAAAATTATTCATCCATTTAAAACTTTTAAACAAAATAAATTTTTTAAATTTGATTGAGAAAATTTTTATAAAAATGTTAAATACAAAGAATTTTCAGATGGCACTAAATTAAGAATTTCAGCTGAAATTAATGATATTCATTTAAGTTTTACCAATCCAGCACGTCCTGGCGAAAAAAATAAAGTTTTGCGTGGTCCTTCAATTGAAATTTATGAAGGAAAAGTACATTCAATAATTGGTGAATCTGGTTCAGGTAAAAGTGTGCTTACATCACTTTTATATGGACTTACTGGAGAAAATGCCGTCATTGATTCAGGACAAATTAAGTTATATAACAATCATGTTGAAAATTTTACATTTCGAGATTGAGAAAATTCCCGTTATCGTGGTAGAGTTGTTTCAGCTGTGTTTCAAAATCCAATGTCCACTTTAAATCCAACTATGAAAGTTGGACCTCAGATTATGGAAGGGATGTTAATTAATAAAATTGTTAAAACTAAAAAAGAAGCTTATGAACGTGCAGTTAATTTTTTAAGAAAAACTAAAATTTCAGATCCTGAAGCAGTAATGAAACTTTATCCACATGAAATGTCAGGTGGAATGATTCAACGGGTTGTTATTGCATCCATTGTTGCTCTTGAACCTAAAATTTTAGTTATGGATGAGCCAACTACAGCTCTTGATCCAACAGTGCAAGCATTAGTGCTTGATGTTATTAAGGATTTGCAAAAAGAACTTAAATTATCAATTGTTTTCATCACTCATGATTTAGGAGTAGTTGCTTCAATTAGTGATTATATTTCAATTATGTATGCTGGGCAAATCATTGAGGAGGGAACTACTCGAGAAATTTTGAAAAACCCACAACATCCTTATACTTGAGGGCTCATTTCTTCAATGCCTGATGTTAATCATGGAAGCAGACTTGCTACTATTAGAGGGAGTGTTCCTTCCTCACTTAACAACATTGTAGGAGATGCTTTTGCTGTTAGAAATGATTATGCTTTAGATATTGATTTTGTGCAAGAACCTGATTTTTATTATGTTTCAGAAACTCATAAAGTTAAATCTTCACTACTTGATAAAAGAGCTCCTAAATATCAGCCACCAAAATTAATTAAAAAATTATGAGAGGAGTTTTCAAATAATAAATAATGAAATTAACTAGTAAAAAAGAAATTCCAAGTAAAAATTTTATTTTAGATGAACAAAATTCTTTATTTGGAACTGATGATCAAGGCAAAAAATTTATTTTAAATAAATCCAAAAATATTTTTGGATTTCCAAAAACTGAATTGCGTTATCTAGTTGATGGAACTGAAGATATGCTTACTCCAAAACATAATGAAGATATTTTGGTAAAAATTCGTAATGTTGATGTTACTTATGGCACAGGTTCTAAAGCTTTTAAGGCAATTAAAGATTTAAATTTAAATATTTACAAAGGTGAAGTTTTAGGTCTTGTTGGAGAATCAGGTTCAGGAAAGTCAACTACTGGAAAAGCATTAGTAGGTTTAATTCCATATTCATTTGGAGAAATTAAATTACTTGAAGAGACTTTACCAAAAAAACTTAAACGAGGTTTTAAGTTTGGTAAAAAATTAGAAGAATATAAACGTATTGATAATTTTTTAGTAAATAAAGTTCAAATGATTTTTCAAGATCCTGCTAATTCACTTAATCCACACATTAATGTTGAAGCAGTTGTTTCTGAAGGGCTTGAAAACACCAAAAATGCTCGTGAAATTCATTTATATAATATTGATCAGGTTACTTTAAAGGAAACTTTTGCACTAATTTCTTCACAAGCAAAAAAAAGTGTTTTTACTAAAAAATTGTTTAATAAGTATAATTCAGACATTGCTATTGATGATAAAAATGGATATGATACATTATATGTTAGTTTAAAACAATTGCTTGAACAACATCCAAAAGAAACAAAAGCTTATGATTATTTGATCAATTCAATTGTTTATCGTAATGAGCAAGCTAGTTTATCTGAAAATAAATGCAAGAAAATTTTAGTTAAAGAAATTTTAAAAAGTGTTGGACTTGATGAATCAGTTTTACGTCGTTATCCACTTGAATTTTCAGGAGGTCAACAACAAAGAATTGGGATTTCAAGAGCGGTTGTATTACGTCCTCAATTACTTGTAGCTGATGAACCAATTTCAGCTCTGGATGTATCAATTCAAGCACAAGTTGTTAATATTTTCAATGAATTAAAGGAAAAATTTGATTTAACAATTTTATTTATTGCTCATGATTTAAGAATGGTTGAATACATTTCTGATCGAATTGCAGTTATGAACAAAGGTACTTTGCTTGAAATTGGAAAAACAGAAGAAATTATGAAAAACTCATTACATCCATACACTAAATCACTTCTTGATGCTGTTCCTTCAATTGAATCAACTCAGGGAAGTTTAGTTGGATATGTGTATGACCCAAAAATGCACAATTACAGCAAAGATGTACAACCACAATGAATTAAAATAAATGATGATCATTATGTACTTGGTACTCATAATGAAATTGAAAATTGAAAAAAGGGAATTTATTAAAATGCATAAGTACAAGTGGATGAGATTATTTTTGATAACTTCAGTTATGAGCACTGTTAGTGCAGCTGGATGTGAAATTTCAAAAGAAAACACCCCCTCAAATAAAACTCCTAATCAGTCTGCAGCTCAAATAAAAGAATCTGTTGATGAAAAAACAAGCGCAGATAATTCAACAAATAAAAAAGAACAAATCGATAATCAAATTAATGATAAAGATAAAAATGATATTAAATCCAATCAACTTAATATTGAAAAACAATTGTTAAATGATTTAGCAAAAGTAAAACTTAATTTTACTGAATCAATTAATGACAATGATAGTTTAAAAATATTAAAAAGATTTTGACAAACTAAATCTCCTTATGAAAATTATATTCCAAATAAAAATGAAATTCCAATAATAACTCGAATAAAAGGTAAAGAATTAGGAAAATTTATTGAAATAAAAATTCCAGAAGAAGTCCCTGAAAATTTTGAAAATGATGATCAATTAAGTAGTTTTGAAAGAGCAACTAAAAACAAACTTATTAAATTAAGAAAAGACATACAAAAAAAATTTTTCAAAGAAAAAATAGCTCCATTTGATTCTAAAACTAAAGTTTGAGATTTTGACAATTCAGTTACAAATGATTTAACTAAATTTGGACCAATAGTTATTAAAATTTCAATGTTACTTTATACAGTTGATTATGCTATTAAAAATAATTTTTTTAAATCATATGTTTTTGATATTTTAAATGGTAAATATATAACAGAAACTGAAAATGCAAAAGAAGATACAGACAAATTTTTTAAAATCGCCAGTTTAAAGTATGGAAGTTTAGGAAGTTTGAAAGATTCCAAGCCATATGCTTTTGCTCATAATTTTATGTATTTAAAATATAACTATGATCAAATTATTAAACATGCCCATGAAAGCTCTTAATATTGAATAACATAAAAAGGGATGCCTTCCCTTTTTTATTTTTATAAAAAAGTTATAATTAAAACATTAATTATAATAATGAAAAATTTAGCTAATTTAATTCGCCCACAAACTCTTGATGATATTGTTGGACAAGAGCATATTAAAATACTTTTAAAAGAAGTTGTTAAAAAACAAATAACAACTAGTTTTTTATTATTTGGTGAAAGCGGGACAGGAAAAAGTTCAATTGCAATTGCACTTGCTAATGATTTAAAATTAAGTTATGGTTTTTTTAATGCAGCTACTGATTTAAAAAAACAGTTATTGGATATTTTAAATAGCAAACAAATTATCATTATTGATGAAATACATCGTTTAAACAAAGACAAACAAGATATTTTACTTCCTTATTTAGAATATGACAAAATCATTTTATATGCAACAACTACTGAAAATCCATATTTTAAGGTTAATCCAGCTCTAAGAAGTCGCATGCAAATTTTACAAATTAATAAATTAACCGAAACTGAAATTATCTTTGGTCTTGAAAAAAACATTCAAAAATATTTTCCAGATTTAAAAATTACTAAAAAATTATTAGAAAAATTAGCTCAAATGAGTGCAGGTGATTATCGAACAGCTTTAAATAATTTACAAATGCTTTCACTTTTAAAAAGTGCAGATAAACAAGTCAATGAACAAGATTTAAAAATTATCATTCCAAATATTAAATTTTATTCAGACCGTAATGGCAGTTCTCATTATAATAATCTTTCAGCTTTGCATAAATCAATTAGAGGAAGTGATGTAAATGCCACTCTTTATTATGGGCATTTAATTATTCAAAGTGGAGATTTTGATGGATTGTTTCGTCGAATGTTAGCTGCAACTTATGAAGATGTTGGACTGGCTTCTCCTACTCTTGCTTTAAAGGTTAAAACAGCAATTGAAGCCTATGAACGTTTGGGATCTCCTGAAGGATTACTGCCACTTACTTATGCATTAATTGAGCTAGCACTCTCACCTAAGTCAAATTCAGTTTATAAAGCTTTAAATAATAGTTTAAACATCATTCAAAATGGTAAAATTTATAATATTCCAAAACACTTAAAAGATGCTCATTATGCATCAGCTGTTAAATTAGGAGATGGAATTGGGTACTTATATCCACATGATTTTAAAGACAATTGAGTAAATCAAGATTATTTACCAAAAGAAATATTAAATCACAAATTTTTTGAATTTGGATCAAGTGATTATGAACAAAAACTGTCATCTTATTGGCATAATATAAAACAAAGGAGATAACTATGAAGTTTACACTAGATGATATTAACAATTTAGAAGATCTCAAAAAATGTAAAAGTTTAATTTATGGATCTAATGGTGAAATTGATTTGTTGCAACAACAAATTAAAAAAGTTTCTGCCGAACAAAAAAAACAATTAGGAATGCAAATTCATCAATTAAAAAAAACATATCAAAATTTTTTTGAACAAGCAGAAATTAAGTTAAAAAAAATCCAAATTGAACAAAAACTTAGCAATGAATTTGTGGATGTAACCAAACCTATGTCTAAAAGTGGGTCACTTAGTCCAATTTCTCTTGTTGAAAATAGATTTCGAACTTGATTTTACACTCATGGTTATTATGAACAATCATCTGGAGAAATTGTGTCTGATTTGTACAATTTTGAACGTTTAAATATTCCAGAAAATCATCCAGCTCGCGCAATGCATGATTCTTTGTATATCAATTCAAAAACTTTGCTTAGAACCCACAACACTGGAGTAACTGCAACTGTACTTGAAAAATATAGCAATAAAGAAGTGTCAACTTTTGCAATTGGAAAAGTTTATCGAAATGATGAAGACGATGCAACTCACTCACATCAATTCAGTCAAGTTGATTTTGTTTCAGTTGGGCAAGTGAGTTTTCCTAACTTAATTTGAACTCTAAAATCACTGCTTTCATATGTTCTTGAAGAACAAATTAAAATTCGTTTACGACCTTCTTATTTTCCATTTACTGAACCTAGTGTTGAAGTTGATGTTTTTTATCAAAATCGATGAATTGAAATTTTAGGAGCTGGAATGCTTCATCCTAATGTTTTAAAAATGTCTGGATTTAGTTCGAATTTTAATGGTTTTGCAGCTGGTATTGGAATTGAAAGGGTAACAATGATTAAATATGGTTTTGCTGATATTAGAGATTTATACAAAAATGATTTAAGAATTGTTAAACAATTTAGATATGAAAGATAGTTTTTTAAAAATTTTAGTTTCAGAAGGAAAAAAACCATATTTTGAAAAACTACTTAATTTTTTAAAACAAGATCAGTTTAATAATATTGTTCCTTTTCAAACTGATATGTTTAGAGCTTTTGATTTTTTTCAAATGCATGAAACAAAAGTGCTTTTATTGGGACAAGATCCATACTATAAATTAGGAGTAGCTGACGGACTTGCATTTTCTACAAAGTCCAAGTTAACACCTCAAAGTTTGCAAAATATTTTTAAAGAACTTAAAAATGAGTATCCTAACATTAAATTGCAAACTAATGATCTTTCAGGTTGAGCAAAGCAAAAAGTTTTATTGTTAAACATTTATTTAACTACTTTAGCTGGTAAAGCACTTGCACATAGACATATTGGTTGAGATCAATTTACTAAAGTAGTATGTGAATTAATTTTACAAATTAATCCCAATGTGATTGTAATTGCTTTAGGTAAAGAAGTGCAAAATTTTGTTAATTCATTTTCAATAAAACCAAAATACTATTTAAAAACTTCTCATCCAAGTCCATTTTCAGCAAATAAAGGATTTTTGGGTTCAAATATTTTTAAAAAGACCAATATTATTTTAAATTCATTAAATGAAACTGAAATTAATTGGGAATTAAAACAAGGAGAATAATGATTTTATCAATTAAACATTTAAATAAATATCTTCCAGACATATCTTTAACTTCTTCAGTTGAACAAGACTTAAATAACTTAGGTTTTGAAGTTGAATCAGTGAGTGCTTTTTCAAATGTTAAGGGATTAAAATTTGCAAAAGTATTAAAAGTTTATGATAATCCTAATGCTCCAAAACTTGATGTAGTTGAACTACAATTAGCTGATCAAAAAATTACTATTCAAACTAAAAGTAAAGTTTTAAAACAAGGAGATTTGACAATTTGTTTTCCTGAAGGTGCCAGTCGTGGAGAACAGGTTTTTGCTTCAGTTACTTTGCAAGGCTATCCTTCACAAGGAATGTTAGCATCATGAAGTGAAATTGGATACAATTATTCATTGTTAACTAATAAAGATGAAATATTAGTATTGCCTGAAAACTTTGCTTTATTAAATGAGGATCCTATTGTTAAATTAGGTCTTGATGATTTAATAGTTGAAATTTCCCCAACAACCAATCGTAATGATGCCAATAGTTACTACACTATTGCTAAGGAGTTGGGAGCTTATTATGGTTGTAAAGTTGAATTTCCTAAACTTAATATTATTCCAAATTTACAAACAAAAATTACATCAACTGCAAATAAAGCACAAGAACTAATGTTTTTTGAAGTTAAAGGAGTAAAAGAAACCACTTTAGAAGAAAAAATGCTTCTTGCAAAACATCAAATTGATACAAATTTTAATTGAGCGGTAAATTTAACTAATTTATGTTTAATTGAAACAGGAGCTCCAGCACATGTTTATGATCGTCAAAAAATAAAAAACAATTTATATTGTGATTATTTTTCAGGACAAACAACTATTTTAGGAAACAAAGAAGTTGAATTAAATAATGTTCTTACTATTTTTGATGAAGAAAAAGCAATTTCACTTGCTTGCACTATGGGTCTTGAACAAACCAAAGTTGATTTAGATAGCAATACATTTGTTTTTGAAGTTGGAGTATTTAATAGTGCTGCAATTCGTCATAACAATAAAGAAATCAAAATGCTTTCCAATTCAGGGATGCAAGGATCACGTCCAATTTCACAAGAAATAGCACACAGAGGAATAGAATTTTTACAAAATAATTGCAATGGTTTACTTTATTCATCAGTAATAGGAAAACAAGAAAAGCTCCCTAAAAAAGCGATTAATTTTGATTTTTCAATGTTAAAACTTTATGCAGGTACAAATAATATAGATCAGTTTAAATTAGCTATTAAGCAACTTGAGAGATTAGATTTTGAGTTTATCGAAAATTCTATTTTAATTCCTAATTACCGCTATGATATTGAAATTTTTCCTGATATTATTGAAGAAATTTTTCGATTTTATTCATATGATAACTTTAAAGAAAAATCAATTAAAAATAATCCAATTGTTATTAATGAAATAAATAATTTCAAAACTTTATGTTCCTTTAAAGGATATGATGAAGTAAAAACTTTTACTTTAGTTTCAAAAACTAAATCTGCTTTTAATCCTTTTGAATTTAAAGAAAGTATTCCTTTAGTAACTTTTGTTTCTAAAGAAAGAGAAATGATACGAAATTCAATTGTGAGTTCACTTCAGGAAGTTATTGAATACAATCAAAAACGAAAGTTAACTGATATTGATATTTTTGAATCAGGAATGATTAATGATAATATTTTAGTGGTAGGATTTGCAAGTACTACTAAGAGTTTTGAAATATTTAGCAAGGATATCTTAGATTTACTTGCTCTTGAAGTTCAATTTGTTCCTTTTAACAATAATGATCAAATTCATCCAAATGTTTCAGCTAAAATTATGTATCAAAATAAAATGATTGGTTGAATTGGAAAATTACATCCACAATTTGATACAACAGATGCTTACTATGCAGAATTTATGCATATTAAAGACAAAACAAATATTTTAAAATTTTCTTTGGTTAATTTAGAACCTTTAAAAATACTTGATTTGACATTTGAACTCAAACTTCATGAACATATTCAAAAACAAGTAAACTTATTACACACTCAGGCTGAAATTTTTCAAATTAAACAAATTGATAGTTTTCATAATTTAAAGACCAATACTAAATTTATTACTTTGAGAATTAGTGCAAATAATAAAGAAATAGAAAAATTGGTTAACATTTATAATAAATAAAATAAATATAGGTAAAGTATGTATAAAAAAATTAAATTACACGATACATTAGTGCAAAATGCAATTAATAATGAACTAAAACGTCAAAATGATCATGTAGAGTTAATTGCCTCAGAAAATTATGTTTCAGAAGATGTTTTAAAGGCTCAAGGAAGTGTTTTAACAAACAAATATGGAGAAGGTTATCCTGGACGCAGATATTATGGTAGTTGTGAAAATGTTGATATTGTGGAGAGTTTAGCTATTGAACGTTTGCAAAAAATTTTTAATGTTAAATATGCAAATGTTCAACCATATTCTGGTTCAGTTGCAAATGCTGCTGCAATTGCTTCAGTTGTACCTGAAAAGGGAAAAATTATGGGACTTAGCTTGTCTTCCGGAGGTCATTTAACTCATGGATACAAAATTTCTTTTAGTGGAATTTTTTACAACTCAATCACTTATGATGTTGGCCCAGATGGATATTTAGATTATGATGCAATCGAAGAACAAGCTATTAAAGAAAAACCAGATTTAATTATTTGCGGGTATTCAGCTTATCCAAGAAAAATTAATTTTAAACGTTTTCGTGAAATAGCAGATAAATGTGGTGCTAAATTATTAGCTGATATTGCACATATTGCTGGATTGATTGCAGCTAAAGTACATCCTTCACCAGTTAAATATGCTGATATTATCACATCAACAACTCATAAAACTCTTCGTGGTGCTCGTGGTGGAATTATTATGACTAACAACGAAGAAATTGCAAAAAAAGTTAATAGTTGAGTTTTTCCTGGATATCAAGGAGGTCCATTATTTCATGCAATTGCTGGAAAAGCAGTAGCTTTTCATGAAGCACTTGATCCACAATTTAAAAAATATGGAGAAGAAGTTGTAGCTAATGCTAAAAAATTTGCAAAAGCTTTTAAACAAAAAGGAGCAATTTTAATTTCAGGAGGAACTGATAATCATTTATTTTTAATAAATGTACACAAAACTTATAATATTACTGGAAAACAAGCTGAAACTATTTTAGAAAAAATTAATATAACTATTAATAAAAATTCAATTCCATTTGATACTTTATCCCCATTTATTTCAAGTGGAATTCGTCTTGGCACTGCAGCTATGACAAGCAGAGGATTTACTAAATGAGAAGAACTTTGTGATATTATTGATTTTACTTTACGTAATTATGTCGAACTTTCACAAAGCAGTAAAATTGCAGAAATTAAGTTAAATAGACTTAAAAACAAAGTAATTGGTATGTTAAAAGAATTTCCAATTAAAAAGAGTTATTTTGAATAAATTAAAAAATGAAAAAGTTATTTGCTTTTTCATTTTTTACAATAAAATAAACAACTATTTAAAACAAGATTTAACTATATTATAATTTATATATGAATTTAGTTAACAATGATAAATTAACAACAAAATTAAAAACAATTCCTCAAAAACCTGGAGTGTATCTTTGAAAAGATCAAAACGAGCAAGTTATTTATGTTGGAAAAGCTGTTAATTTGCGCAATCGAGTAAATCAATATTTAAAAGGTGGTGTTAATTCATATAAAACCTACAAAATGGTTGAAAAAATTGCAGACATTGATTTTGTTGTTTGTAAAAATGAAAAAGATGCTTTGTTACTTGAAAAAAATTACATTGAAAAGTATAAACCAAAATATAATATTTTACTTTTGGATGATAAAAATTATAGTTACATAAAAATTTTGCTTACAAATAAATTAGGAATTAATACTGTTCATAAAATTAATCATAAACATAAAAATGTTTTTTATTATGGTCCAATTACTGCAAAATACAAACGACGTGAACTTGTAAAGATTTTACAAAGATTATTTTTATACAAAGATGGATTACCAATTGTTAAATGAGATAACAATTTACTTGAAACTACATATCAACAAATAATTGATGTACTTAAACTTAAAAATAAAAATTTTATTGAACAACTAGAACACAAACGAGATCAAGCGGCAATGCAACTGAATTTTGAAATTGCAAAAGAATATCAAGATTCAATCAAGTTGCTTCAAGAAATGAAAGAAAAACAAGTTTCTGAAATTTCAAATTTAAAAAGCATTGATATTTTTTCAGTAAAAATTAAAAATGACATTGTTCATGTTTTTTTGGTATGTTATCGTTTTGGAATTCAAACTTCACATCAGTATTTTTTCTTTTGAGATTTAGGTCATTTGGGCAAAAATATTGATACAATGTTTGAAGAATATTATAAAAAAAATGAACCAGTTAAAAATATTATTTTAGACAATCAATATGAAAATGTTGAACTTGAAAATTTATTTGTAAACAAAATAATTTTTCCTAAAAAAGGAGAACTAAAAAATTTAATTGATCTTGCAAATATCAATAATGATGAAGCAATTAAAAATAAATTTACTTTAATTCAAGAGCAAAAAGAACAAAAAATGTTAGCATTAGAACAATTGAAAATTCTTTTAAGGTTAAAAAAAATTCCTCGAATGATTTATATTTTTGATAATTCTAATTTAAACAATTCATTTATTACTGGTGTTGGAATGGCTTTTGCAAATGGTGTTGAAGTTCCAGCATTAAATCGAAAATTTAGATTAGAAAATATTGATTCATTAAAACATGGCAAACATTCAGATTCAGAATATATGTTTTATACTGTTGATACTTATTTAACTATTAATAAAGAATTTTTTGCTCATCCAGATTTTTCAGATTTGTTTATTGTAGATGGTTCTAAAGCGCAAATCAGCGCTTTTAGAAAAGCATTAGCAAATCATAAACAATTTAATTATGAACAAATAAATTTAATAGGATTAGTAAAAAATGATCATCATAAAACAAGAGCAATTGTTTTAAAAGATGGATCTGAAATTGAAATTACAAACCAAAATCTTTACAACTTGTTAAGTTACATGCAAATTAAAGTTGATGAATATGCTAAAAGTTATTTCAACAAAATTTATCGTAATTCTTCATTTGAATTAAAATTAACTCAAATCAAAGGAGTTGGAGTAGAAAGTGAAAAAAAATTAATTGCTCATTTTCAAAGTTATTCAAAAATTTATAATGCATCTTTTGAGGAATTAAGTCAAGTAGTTTCAAAAAAAGTAGCAGCAGCAATAAAAAAATGACAAAAACAACAATAAAAAAAGAGTTTTACACTCTTTTTATTTAATTTTATTTGTAAATTTTGTGAAATACTATTTTTTTATTTTAAAAATTTGTTTTCCTAAGTCAACATATTGATCAATTAGATTTTTTAAATATTTAAATCCAAGATTATAAAATTGATCACTTTCCAAATCAATTCCAGATTTTTTCAAAATATTAATTGGATCATCACTACAACCAGCACTTAAAAAATTATCAATATATTCATTTAAAACAGCAACACCTTCAAGTTTATATTTAGCAAAAAAATAGTTTGCACTCAATTGACCAATGGCATATTTGTACACATAAAAATCATAATAAAAGTGAGGTACATAAATACTAGCAAAAGTGTTTTCTTGTGAGTATTTTTTATTTTTGTTTAATGAATATTTCAAACTATTTTGATAATAAATTTTACTTAAAGATTCAAAGCTAGGCGCGGCAGTTCCTTGTTCAATTGCTTTATAGAGTTCATATTCATAATTGGATCATTCTACTTGACGAAGCACAGTTCCTACAAAACCATCAATCATATTTTCTAAAATCTGAAATTTTAGTTTAATATTATTTGAATTTTCTAATAGATAATCAAATAACATTAATTCATTATAAATAGATGCAATTTCTGCAAGAAAAATTGGATAATTACTATTAATTAAATCTTGTCTTGTATCTGAAAAGTATGAGTGCATTGAATGTCCAAGTTCATGCGCTAAAGTTTCAACACTATCTAAGTCCCCTTTAAAATTCATTAAAATATATTTTTTATCGATTCCATAAGAACTTCCAATTGAGTAAGCGCCACTTCTTTTGGAATTTGCTGGCAAAAAATCAATTCAATTTTCAGTTAAAGCTTTGTTAATTTGTTCAATATATTCTTTACCAAAAGGAGCTAAAGCTTTTTGAACTATTTTTTTAGCTTCTTCAATTGAATATTCACTTTTTACATTAACTAATTTGCGTTTAGAATCTCAATTGTTATATTTTTCATTAAATTTAATTTTATAAAACTTAGCACGAAATTTTTTATATTTTAATAATATATTTTTTTGAACTGATACTTGTGAATATAATTTTTGTAAAATCTGATCTGAAACTTTATCGTTATAGGTAAGCATTTGTACTGTTGAATCATAATGGCGCAATTTAGCATGTACAGTTAATGTTTTAAAATGCTGATATAAAATATTAGCAAGAGATTCTTTATGTTTTAAAAAAGCTTGAATATAATTTTTGTAAGCTTGCTTTCTTAATTGTGAATCATTTGATTGCATAAATTTAATTCTGTTAGTTGGATTTAAAGGATATTTTTTACCTTTTGAACTTACAATTGTTCCATAATCAAGTTCACTATTTGTTAAAATTGAAAAAATTTTAGTAAGTGAAGGAGATCCAAATGCTTCTTGCTGAGCATATTCTTCAATTTCATTACTTAATTTGTGCTTTAATTCTAAAATATCATTTTCTATGTGATGTTTGTATGATTTTAATTTTGTATTTTCTTTTCAAAGTTTAATCTTTTCAATATGCAATTCAAAACGATTTATTTCAGAACCAAATTGATCACTTAATTGTTGATTTAAAAAATTAAATTCTTGAGACAATTTATTGAACTTAGGGTCAACTACATTAGTTGAAATATGATTTGAAATATAATTATGAATTTTATATTCAAGTAAAGTTAATTTTTCATGAAGTTTAATATCTTCTAAGTAATTTTCAATTGAATTGTATTTTGAGTCTTTTATAATAATTCTTTTTTGAAAGATAATTTTGTATTCATCAATTAATTGCTCAATTGTTTTTCCTTGTAAAATATCATCCAAATCAAAACGATATTTTTTTGGAATGTGATTGTATTTACTATATTGTTTAATTTTTTTATTCATAAAATCCTTAGTTATTATTAGTTATTAAATGTTGTTTAATATTTGTTAAATTATATTAAATTAATAATTAATAAAATTTAATTAAAAATTTCTTAATTTTTTATAATAAACTGTCAATTTTGAAGTTGAAAAAATGTTTTTTTTTTTTTTTTTTTTTTAGAAATTTAATTTTT
>NZ_JAHB01000003.1 GCF_000526955.1 Mycoplasmopsis cricetuli ATCC 35279
AATGTAAATTACTGTCTAATAAAATACTAAATTTAGTTTTTTTGTTTTACTTTAAACTAAATTTAGTGCGAATTTAGTTATCAAGATTTGTGTAATTTGTTACTTTAATTTTAAAGATTTAATAAAATCTTTGATAACAAAAAAAAAGAAAAAAGAAAAGAAAAGCCAATGGTAAAAAAAAAAAAAAAAAAAAAAAAATCAAGAATTTTTGAAAAAGCATTGACAAAATAAAATTAATTTTAAAAACTCAAAACAAAGAAAAGAACAAAAATGAATAGTTAAGGATTATAAAAAAAGAACTATTAAAATTGTTTATGAATCTTTTAAAATAATCAAAATAAAATATGTTGAAAAGAATTAATTTGGAGAAAAAAAGATCAAGTATTTTAAAAATCCTTTGGATGATTTTAGTCCGAAAAAGCAAATTACCAATGATTTACATAAATAAATTTTAGAAGAAATTATGAGTGGAAAATCATTTAGAGAAATATCTAAAGCTTCAAAAAAGCAATTTCAATTTCTTCAATTAGTCTTATTTTGAATAAAAACTTAAATCAAAAAGAACATTTAAATGAAACAAAAATTTTAACTAAAAATAAAATCATTTATTTAGAAATTGATGATACATATTCAAATTTAATAACAAAAAATGGCAAAAATAAAAAGCATTGTAGTAGAACTTTAATGCTTCATTTAGGTAAAGATAAAAATAATAATTTAATTCATAAAACATTAATTTTAAGCATAAGTGAAACAAATAAAAAGAAGTTAGAAATATCTAAATTAACTAAAAAAATATCAAAAATTATTTATAAAATTTATGAAAATAATTATAGCAAAATTGTGATTTATGGAAATGGAGCAAGATTTATAAAATCAATCGCCAAAACATTAAATGCAACTTATATTTTAAATAAATTTCATATTAAAAAATATGTTTTTTCTCTTGTAGGATTTAGCAAAAGTAATACTAAAAATAAGAAATTTTTTAAATCATTTTTAGATCAAAATAATAAAACACTAGAAAAAACTGTATTAAATTTAATCTATCAAAATGAATATAAAAAGGATTTAATTTTGCTTGAAAATATTTTTAATAAATTAAATAATCACCCTGAAATTAACTTTCCAAAAAGTAAATTTAAAGAGTTAAAACTGTTCAAAAAATATTTATTAAATAACAAAATAGCACTGACAAATTTTAATAAAAATTTGACATTGGATCAAGAACTGAGGCAATCATTTCACATTATATTAAGAAAAAACAACTAAAAAATACAACTTATGGTATTAATTCTTTTAAAAATTTAATTAAAATGAATATGGAAAACAAAGGAATTTTTTTCTTGTTTAAATTTTTAAAACTTATTTTTTAAATTTTTTTATTTTATTTTTTTCAAAAATAGACATAACATTGAAGTTATGAACTTTAAAATTAATTAAAAAACTTGTTAAGAAAAGTTAAGAACTTTTCATTATTATGTATATAATGATGTTTTAGAAAAAAGTATACTGTGCTTAACAGTTGTCTTATTTTCTTTTCCTGTTTTAACCTGTGCGCAAGCGAGAGGCAGGAAAAAGGTAAGGTTAAGAAAATTATTTTAATTTGTCTTGAATGATTATTAACATGAGAAAAATAAAGATTGACTTTGAAATGAAAAAAGTCTTATTTTTTGTTGTATAATTTTTTTGGAGCTTTGGTTTCTCAAAATCAAAACAACCCCTTAACTTAAACACTAACGATTTTTTTATTTATTTAATTTATATTTTTCAATTATATGTTTAACTTCCTGAAATACTTGTTCTTCAGTTTTATTATTAGTATCAACAATTACATATTCTATTTTATATTTTTTTGCAACTTTAACAAAAGTTTGTTTATAAATTTTATAAAGTTGTTCAAAATATTGTTTGTTTTTTTCATAATTTTCAATTTCAACTGATCGACCACGGTTAAAAAGTCTTTTTTGAAAATTTTCAAAACTCACATCAAGAAAAATAGTAAATTCAGGAAGATTTTCATTGCTAACTAATTCAGTAAATAAAGCTTTATAAGCATTGAATGATTTTTGAGGTAATTTTTTTAAATTCACTTGAGCAAATACATAATGTTCAGCGCTAAAGCGATCAAGAAAAATAATATCATTTTGTTTATTTAATTTTAATTGATCAAATTTTTGAATAATTTGAGCTACTTTTGCAGTATGATTTTCAACTACATAAACTTGAAAACTAATGTCAATGTTTGGTTTTTGTTCATAAAACCATTGCAAATAAGTGTTAAATACAATATCATTATCTTCATATTCATTTAAAAGCAAAGAATTTTTAAAATATTGATTTAATTTTTTTGAAAGCGTGCTTTTACCACTGCTAATCATTCCTGAAATTCCAATTATCATATTATCATCCTTTTTTAAAAGTATGTTGAATTAAAATATACTTATTTTTGTTGCATTACTGTAATGATTTCAACATTTGATTTCTGTTGAACATCAACTTCAACTACATCTCCAACTTTTTTTCCCATAATAGCTATTGCTAACGGACTTTTGTTTGAAATTTTATCCTCAAATGGATTAACATCATGTGTACCCATAATGGTAATATTTTTAATTTCATTAGTTTCAAGAAATTTAAGTGTAACTGTAGTTCCAATTCCAATAAGTCCAGTTGAATCATTTTCAATAATTTCAACACGATCTAAAATTAATTCAAGCTCATTAATTCTTCCTTCGACAATTCCTTGTTTTTCTCTTGCTGCATCATATTCAGCGTTTTCTGAAAGATCTCCCTGAGCTCGAGCTTCTTTTAAAGCAAGTTGAACTGCAGGACGTTCAACATTAACTAAATATTCATATTCTTTTTGATATTTTTCAAGTGTTTCTTTGGCTAAATAAATTTTTTCACTTACATTATTGTTTTTGTTTTTCATAAAACTCCTAATTGTTTTTTAATTATACAATTTCTAATTTGATTTTTTAGCAATATACAAAAATTTACTTTCAACATATGAAATTTCATAAATGATATTGTTAGTTTTTAAAAATTTAACAAAGTTTTTTAATTCTTTATTTGAATAGTCTTCAATTAAAATCATCATCATTGAATTATCTGTTAAATTTTTATAATATCTTTGAAAATTTTCAACTAAAGGGATTTCATTTTTAAAAACCACTAAAAAATCCAAATTTTGGTCCTGATAAGGTTGCAAATTTATTTCACTATAATCATTTATAAATTTTTTTTGAAGCTCATTAAGTTTTTCAATATTTAATTGATTTTCTAAAAAATAAATTTTTTGCTTGCTTTTAGCTGAAACTGTTGCACTCAAAAATCAATCACTTTGATCAATAATTAAAATTGATTTAAATTGATTGGTATAAATAGTATTAATAACTGCCTCAATATCATAAGGTTTGTATTTATTTTTAATTCATTCTTTAGCTGCAAATGGTAACTGCCCTAAATCATTGCGAAGTTTCTGTAAATCTAAGTAAGTTTTTTCTTGATCTTGATTGATATACTTTTGTTTAATTTTTTTAATTTTTAAACGAATTCAAACATTAACTATTATTGCAATAAGTACAAATACAAAAGCTGATACTACCAATATTATTTTTCATCAAACCATTATTTACCTCATTTATCTTTATAGTAATCTAAATAATCTTGCAAAATTATTTGTGCTGCAAGTTTATCTTTAAATGATTTTCGCTTTTTTTTATTCAATCCAGCACTTAACATTATTTCATGAGCTTTTTTAGTAGAATACTGTTCATTGATTAATAAAATTGGAATTTCAGGAAAAAAATTGCTAAGTTTTTTTTTAAATTGTTCAACCATTAGTGTTCGTTCGCTTTTTTGACCACTAATTTTTAATGGATATCCTAAAACAAAACCATCAATATTGTAATCATTTAAATACAATTGAACTTTTTCTAAAATTTGATTGAAATTTCCTTCAGTGTAAAAAAAATTATCAAGTGTTAAAGCAATAATTTCGTTTTCATCAGTAATTGCAAATCCACATGTTTTTGTTCCAAGATCAAATGCTAATTTTCTCATGATATTTTTTGAAATATTTCAACTATTAAATTTTTGCTTAGTTTTTGATTGCATTTACCCATTGCTAAAAGATTATTTCCACCACCTTTTCCTTGAAAATGTTCAAACAATTTTTGAATTATTTGATTTGAATTATAAATTTTGCTTGCTACAACAAGCATATTATTTTCAGTGTAACCTATCACAATTGTGTTTGGAAATTTTTCACGAATTGAACTTGCAACTACTTTAATTGCTTGAATTGGTAACAAAGTAACAATAACACTAAAATTATTAATTAAATCAACTGTAATTTGATTGTAATCAATTTCAGATACTTGTGTAGACTTTTTAAGTAAAATTTTATTATCCTGTTTAACTTTTTCAAGAACTTGCTTTAAATATTTTATTTGCTCTTCTAAATCATTGGGCAAGTTGATTTGAAATTGATATTCACTCATTATTTTTTTATTTTTGTCAATTGCTTTTTGTAAATCTTCAAAATATTCTTTACATTTTTGCTCTAAGTATTTTTTAACAGTTAAATTGGATGAAATAGCTTTAATTCTAAAAACTCCAGCAGCTTTTTTCTCAACTGAAACAATTTTAAAATTTTCAAGCATAGATGAATTTTCAAGGTGTGTTCCACCACATAAATCAGCAGTAATTCCTTCAAAGTGAACAATTCTAATATTTTTAGGATCCATGTACTCAGCTTCTTCAAGAGTCATAATTGCATTCATTTTTTTAGCTTCACTAGTAGTAGTTATCAAATAATGACGATTTGAATTTTGTAAAATATAATTTTTCACTAAGTTTTCAATTTGCAAAATTTGTTCATCAGTTGGTTTATTTTCTGCTGGAAAATCAAAAGTTAATCTTTCCTCATTGTTATCACTACTTAATTGTTGTATGTGATTGCCTAAAACATTACGAAGTGCACAAAATAACAAATGGGTTCCTGAATGATTACGTTTAAGACCTAATCTAATAGTTTTATCAACAAAACATTGTACTGGTAATTGTTTTTGAATTTTACCTTGAATTTTATGAATGTGATTTCCTCATTTATCTTTAAAAACATTTAAAATATTAATTTTATTATTATTTTGTAAAATATATCCGCGATCATGTTTTTGTCCACCACTAGTTGCATAAAATGGGGTTTGATCTAAAATTAAATATCCAATTCCATCAATAAAATCAACTTCACTTTCTGAATCAAATAATTTTAATATACAACTATTACTTTCTTCAAAATCATATCCAATAAATTGATCTATTTTTTTATCAATTAAAGCAAGCGAGTTAATAACTTTGTCCATTCCACTAATTTTATCTTTCTTTGAAACTTCAATATGTTTTAATCTTGCTTGTTCGTAGCCTTGTTTGTCAAGAATTATATTTTTTTCATTTAAAATTTCTTCAGTTAATTCAATTGGAAAACCATAAGTTTCAAATAATTTAAAAGCAATATCTCCAGGAAAAATTTTTACTTTGTCATTAATATAATTTTCAAGCAATAATCTTCCACTTTCAATTGTTTTTGAAAATAAAACTTCTTCTTCTAAAATAATTTGTTCAATTTTTTTTATATTATATTTATATGGCAAAGTATTAACAATGACTGTTGTTAATTTGTTTAAAATCAATTTTTTATTACTTTGTAGTTGCATTAACTTATGCACAGAACGGCGAATTAAGCGTCTTAAAATGTATCCTCTTCCAATATTTGAAGGTTTTGCTCCATCTCCAATAGCATTAACTACAGTTCGCATATGATCTGCAATAACTTTAAAATAACTATTTATTTTATTTTGTTCTTTATTTTTAATAAAATAATTTTCAACTTGATATTTAAATGGACTGTATTGTTCAATTGATTTGATAATAGGTAAAAATAAATCAGTATCAAAATTAGTTGGTGCATCTTGCATAATTGAAACAATTCGTTCAAAACCAGCACCAGTATCAATATTTTTTTGTTTTAATTCTGTATAGTTACCCTCTCCATCTGAATTATAAGTTGAAAAAACAATATTTCAAATTTCAATAAAACGGTCATTTTCAATATCTTGTTCAATTAATTCTGAACCACGATGATCATATTTTTCGCCTCGATCATAAAAAATTTCAGTATTAGGTCCACATGGTCCTGAACCAACTTCTCAAAAATTAGTTTTTTCTGTTCCAGGAATTAATTGCTTTTCTTTAAATCCATGTGATAGTCATTCATTTTTGGTTTCTAAATCTTTGTGAAAATAAGTAAAATATAATTTTTCTTTTGGAATTTTAAGAACATCAAGTAAAAATTCAACAGCAAAAGCAATTGCTTCTTTTTTAAAATAATCTCCAATTGAAAAATTTCCAAGCATTTCAAAAAAAGTATGATGTCTTGCAGTGATACCAACATTTTCAATATCATTTGTTCGAATTGCTTTTTGCGAATTAGTTAAACGTTTTGAAGGTGGGTTTTTTTTACCTGAAAAATAATCCTTTAAAGTGGCAACTCCACTATTAATTCACAAAAGTGAAGGATCATTATCAGGAATTAAACTTTGAGAAGGAACAACTAAATGATCCTTAGATTGAAAAAATTCTAGTCATTTTTTTCGAATTTCACTTGATTTCATTTAAAACCTCTAAATATCTAAATATATGTAATTTTTTTGTTATTTATAAATAATTCCTCAATAATTGCTCCGCCAATACATTTATCTCCATCATAAAAAACTATTTGTTGTCCAGGAGTGACTGCTTGGGATTTTTGAGGATAAAAAACTTGAATAAAATTATTTTCAAGCAATTTAATAGTTACTTTAATATCTTTTTGACGATATCTAAATTTTGCTGTTAAATTATCAGGATTGTAGTTTAAATTGTTAAAATTTAAATTACTTGCGATTAAACTATCTGACTCAAGTCATTGAGGTTGTGATAAAGGAGCAACAAACAAAATGTTCTTTTTAACATCATGGCCACAGACAAAATATGGTTCTTTCATCCCACCTAAATTCAGTCCTTTTCGCTGTCCAATGGTATAATAAAAACACCCAATATGTTCACCAATTTTTTGATTTGTTGTAATATCAATGATATCTCCATCTTGAGCTGGAATATAATTTTGTAAAAATTGAGTAAAGTTACGCTCTCCAATAAAACAAATTCCGGTTGAATCTTTTTTAGTTGCAGTTGCTAGGTTAAGTTCTAATGCTATGGTTCGAATTTGATCTTTAGTTAATTCCGCAAGAGGCATAATGACTTTATCAAGTTGTTCTTTTTTTAATTGAGCTAAAAAATATGTTTGATCTTTGTTTTGATCTTTGGCTCGATATAAATAACCATTTTCAACTTTAGCGTAATGACCCATTGCAATAAAATCAGCATTTAATTGACCAAAGGCATATTTGGCAAATTCATTAAATTTAATGTATTTATTACATAAAATATCTGGGTTTGGTGTTCTGCCTTTTTTGTACTCTTCAATAAAATTTTCAAAAACATAATTTCAGTATTCTTTAACAAAATCAATTCGATGTAATTTAATATTTAGTTCCTTAGCTACTTTCATAGCATCCTGATAATCTTTTTCTTGGGGACAAATATTTTGTGAAATATCATGATTGCCTAAAACATCATTATTTAAAATACTATCTCAATTACGCATAAAAAGGCCTTCAACTTCATAACCTTGTTTTTTAAGTAAATAAGCAGCAACTGATGAGTCCACTCCTCCACTCATTCCAATAATAACCTTTTTTTTCAACTTTCCGCCTTTAAGTTTAGTATGTTTTTATTATATTATTTTTAATTTTTTTAAAAATTAAAAAGTTGATAGTTTCTTTATTTTACAAGCAAAATTTTGAAAATAAAAATGGTAAAATAATTGTATGGGATTTTTTAAAAATTTAGTTAAAAAAATTTTTTCAAATAAAAATGAAACAATTGAACAAAAACAACAAATGCTTGATCAAAAACAACTTGATCAACTTGAAAAATCAGGTAAATTAGCTCGCTATGAAACCGGTCTTTCAAATGCTAGTAATTTTGGAAAAAAAATACTTGAACTACAAAATAAATACAATCAAATTGATGAAGATTTTTTTGATGAATTAGAAGAGTTGTTAATCATGTCTGACATTAATTCTTCACTTGTTTATTTAATTATTGAAAAAATAAAACGTGAAGTTAAAACCAATAATATTAGCGATCCAAAATTAATTGGAGAAATAGTTGCAGATCAAATGTTTGTTATTTACACTAATAAATCATTTATTAATACTAATTTAAGTTTTATTGATAATCGTTTAAATGTATTTATTTTTGTTGGTGTTAACGGTAGTGGAAAAACAACTTCAATTGCAAAAATAGCTCACAAATTTAAACAAAAAAACAAAAGAGTCTTGATTGCTGCAGGTGATACTTTTAGAGCTGGCGCTGTAAATCAACTTGAAATTTGAGCAAATCGAATTGGTGTTGATATTGTCAAACCAGATAAAGAAGGAGCTGATCCTAGTTCTGTTGTATTTAAAGCAATGGAAAAAGCAAAAAATGAACAATATGATTTACTAATAATTGATACTGCAGGAAGATTGCAAAATAAAATTAATTTAATGAATGAATTAAACAAAATGGTGTCAATAATTAAAAGATTTGAGCCATCAGCACCTCATGAATCATTACTTGTTCTTGATGCAACTACTGGGCAAAATGGTTTAAATCAAGCTAAAGCTTTTAAAGAAGTGGCTAATTTGACTGGAATTATTTTAACAAAAATGGATGGAACTTCTAAAGGCGGAATTGTTTTATCTATTAAAGATGAGTATGATTTAAATGTCAAATACTTAGGTCTTGGAGAAAAATTAGATGATTTACAAGAATTTGATTTAGAAATGTTTATTTATCAAATGACCAAGGACCTAATCAATGAATAAAGAAAGTAAAAAATCACTTGAAAATATTTGCAAATACACAATTTTATATCAAAAATATGGATTTTTACTTACTAAATCTCAACAACAAGCATTTGAATTGTATTTTCATAAAGATTTATCATATGCTGAAGTTGCACAGATTCTTGTCACAACAAGATCAAATGCATATGATACAGTTAATAAAGCAATCAATAAATTAAATAAAATTGATCAACAAAAAAATTCACACTAAGTGAATTTTTATTTTTTTACTATTTATTTTTTAGTTTTATTTTTTTTAAATAAATAAACAAATAATCCAGCAATAATAAATACTGATGTAAGAGCTCCAAATAAAATATATTCATAATATGTACGCTTTGGATCTTCTAAATTATTTTTAACAGTTGAATTATTACTATCTGTATACTGAACAAATAATGAATATTCTCTTGCTAAATTATGAGCTGTTTTTGTAATCTCTTCTACATTTGTTGAATCACTAACTACAAGTGCTTCAGCTTTTTCTAGAACTTCACTTATTTTTTGTTTAGTATTTTTTGGTAATCCTTCATAACCTTTTTGATCAGTTAAATCTTTAAAATTATTTAATTGATCTTTATATTTATTTAAATTACCCTTTAAAAGTTTCATTGCTTCATTTAAATCTTTAAGCTCTTTTTCAAAAGAATCAACATTTGACTGATTGTAATCATTGGCAATTGTTTTATTTGCCTTATTATAAAAAATTTGTTTTTGTTTTTCAGTTAAGTGTTCGTTACTATCAACAATTCCAACAAAAGGAGTGATTTTTGTTGTTGTATCATTAATTTTTGGATATTCACTAATAAATGAATCTAATTTAGTTTTAACTTCTTCATATTTTAAAACAGAATCTTGACCTAACTTAACATCTTCACTTTGCATTATAAATGATTTAACATCATTAAATAAAGCTTTTAAAGCATCTCTATCATCTTTTTTAAGTGCTTCATTATTAATGTAAGCATTAACATTTGCTTCAACTGTACTTGCTACATTTTTAGTTAAAAATTCTGCTACTGTTTTAGATAAATTTACAGAATTTTCAACATTTTTTACAATTTCATAAATAGCTTCTCTGGTTTCAGAAGAAATTTTTCATTTATCTCCTGATAGTTCTTCACTTGCTTTGTTTTGAACTGACTTATAATAAGATTCAATTGGAGTTGATACAATTGTTTTTTCTACATTATTATTTGAATCCACTTTATCAACATTTCCATTAAGAATAACATCTAAAATTGAAGCTATATCAAAATTAAAGATTCTTCTAAATTCATTTAATATTTTTTTAGAATGTTCAACTGTTTTAATTTTATGATCTGAATCATCTTTAGATTTTGTTGTTAATTCTTTAATAAAAAGATCTAATAAAGGTTCTAACCTATTTTTACTATATACATTATTTTCTTGAACATCTCTAACATCTTGAATGGTTTTAAAATTAGGATCATTATATTCTGCAATATCATACTTATTTGTATAATATTTTGAAAAAATTAATTGGATATTTTTTTCTAATTCAATATTTTTCTCTAATTCAACTGTTGGATCAATTAAACTTGTAGTAAAATCATAAATTTTGTACATTGAAAGAGAAAAATCTAGAGCACTAAAAAATTCCTTAATTAATTTATCTCTTAATTCTTCTTTTTTAGGTCCATCTGTTACTTGTGTAACATCAATGTTATTAATTTTTTCCTTAAGTTCAACTACTTGTGCTTTTGATAAAAATAATTCAACATTTTCTTCTTCTGTTTTTTCTTTAGAATTATTATTTTGTTTTTCATCTAATGATTTTGCAGTATTTTTTTTAGCTCTTAATTCCAAATAATCAACTGTTTTTAAAACATAATTTTTAAATTCAATAAGTTTTTCAATTTTAAAATATTCTTTAATTTTTTCTTCAATTTCTTTTCTCTTTGAACTATCTTCTAATAGTTTTACAACATCAGTATATTGAAATCTAATTTCATCTTCAGTTCCAATAAATGGCAAAATATTTGTTGGATAAGTAAAAGTTGTTGCATTTGTTGTTGAATCAACTTCAGTTGGTTGTGCTGGTGCTGGTGCATCTGTTGTACCAGAATCCCCTGTTACTTCACCATCTTTGTTAATATTTACTTGATTTGCAAAAAAAGCTGAAGTGGTTATAATTGGAGCTAAAGGAGCTAAAATTAATAATACATTTTTAATTTTTTTCATAAATTCCTCTTTAGAAAAGTTTTTAATTTATTTAAAAATAAATCATTTAAACATCAGTTTAAATTTTAAATTTAACATTAATATTTTATACTCTATATTATAAGGTAATTTATTTAAAAACAAAGAATAAAAAAAACAAGTTTATTTCTTGTTTTTCATTGGACATATAAAATGAAATGGTGCGAACGAATGGACTTGAACCATCGACCTCACGATTATCAGTCGTGTGCTCTAACCAGCTGAGCTACGCTCGCAAATTGCATTCCTATTATATCAAAAATGATAAAAGGAATGGAAAAAATTATTAATAAAATTAACGTTTTGAGAACTGTCTTGCACGACGCGCTTTTCTAAGACCAGGTTTTTTACGTTCTTTTGCACGAGCATCTCTTGTAAGCATTCCAAATTTTTTTAACACAGGACGATAATCATCACTTGCTGCTAATAATGCACGAGCAATTCCCAATCTAATTGCCCCAGCTTGTCCACTTAATCCACCACCTGCAACATTAACTGAAACATCAAACTGACCCATTGTCTCTGTTAAAACAAAAGGTTGATTTGCATCTTGAAGATAAATATCTGAAGTCAAATATTCCCTAGCATTTCTTTTGTTAATTACAAAATCACCATTCCCAGGTTTAATAATAACACGTGCTACTGAAGATTTTCTTCTTCCTAATCCACGATACAATAATTCTTTATCTTTAACCATAATTATCTAACCTCTAATCTTTCTGGTTGTTGTGCTTGATGTTTATGTTCAACTCCTGCATAAATAAAAACATTACGACGTTGTTGATTACCTAATTTGGTATGAGGCAACATTCCAAAAACTGCTTTTTGAACTAATGCAATAGGTTTTTTTGCTCTTAATTTAGCTGCGGTAATGCTTTTTAATCCACCTGGATATCCAGAATGTGAATAATAAACTTTATTATCTTCTTTTTTAGCAGTTAAAATTGCTTTTTCAGCATTAATGATAATAACATTGTCTCCCATATCAGCATTTGGGGTAAAAGTTGGTTTGGTTTTTCCTCTTAAAACAGATGCAACAAAAGCGGCTAAACGTCCTAAAACTTGACCTTCAGCATCAACAATATATCACTTTTTATTAGCATTTGCTCTATTAATAATTGTTGTTTGTCTCATGCGATCCTCCTACGTTAATTTTAATTTAATTTTAAAAATTTATTTAGATAGATAAATTGCTTTTTAATTATAACACAAACAAAAAATCTATTAAATTATTTTTTAAGTTTAATTTGCATTCATTTCAAGCTGACAAAGTAAATAAATTGCTGCTGTTTCTGCTCTTAAAATTCTACTTCCAAGTGAAATAATTTTAAACTTTTGATCTAACGCTTGAATTATTTCATCATCACTAAAACCACCTTCTGGGCCAATCAAAAATAAAACATCACTATTAATTTTTTTATTAAATTTTTCATTTGAATTTATTTTTTCATGTGCTAGAATTTTGTTTTTAATTTCTAAATTAATCACTTGTTGAAAAGTTTGAGGTTTATCTAAAATTGGAACTGTATTTCTAAATGATTGTTCAGCAGCATTTTGTAAAATAGTTTTAAAACGCTCAATTTTACGTTCAAATTTAAATTTAACTAAATCACTGTTGCAATGTTTAGTTATCATTGGAATGATTTTTGTAACCCCAAGTTCTGTTGCTTTTTGTAAAAGTCATTCAAAATGATCTAATTTAATTATTGACATTGCTAAAATAACTTCAAAATTATATTCATGATTTTCATGCAACTGTTTAACAATTGATGCTTTATTTTTTTCAGGAATACAAACATAAAATTTATTTTGATAAACACAAATAATTTCTTTGTTTTCTAGTTTTAAAACTCTTATATGTTTTAAAATTTTTTGATCGAGCAAAAAAGCATTATCTTTTTTTTCTGTAACAAAAAAACGATGCACTAATACCCCATTGCTTTTTCATATTCTTCTAAAGTACCTCTAAATAAGTAACTTTCTTGAGAATTTTTCAACTCTAAAATAACATCTGCACACTCATTAACAAATGCTCGATTATAGGTTGTAAAAATAGCTCCACCTTTATAGTTTTTTACTCCTTCAATAACTGAATCAATACTTTCTGCATCCAAATGATCTAAAGGTTGATCTAAAATAATAAAATTACTTTCTAAAAGCATCATTCTAGAAAACATTAGTCTTGCTTTTTCTCCTCCACTAGTAACTTTAACTTTTTTAAATACAGAATCATTTGAAAAAAGCATTCTACCTAAAAAACCACGCATTCTTGAATCTGAAACATCTTTATTAACTTCATTTATATTTTCAAGTGGTCATTGTGAAATTCACTCTAAAATATTTAAATCTGAATTAAAATATTTTAAATTATCATTTGGAAAATAACATGTTTTAATGGTTTGTCCTCATTGAACTGTTCCTGAAGTTGGTTTTATTTCCCCAGCTAAAATTGAAAGAAGTTTTGTTTTAGCAATATCATCTTCTCCGATAACAACCATTTTTTCTCCTGGTTTTAAAACAAAAGATAAATTTTCAAATAGTGTTTCTCCATTTTCATTTATATAAGTTAAATTTTCAACAGTTAAAATTTGCTTTCCATGATCACGATTCATCTCTCAACGTACAAAAGGATATTTACGATTAGAAGGTTTAATTTCATCTAACTTAATTTTTTCTAATGATTTTTTTCGTGATGTTGCTTGACGAGATTTAGAAGCATTTGCGCTAAAACGAGCAATAAAATCTTTTAATTTTTCAATTTGTGCTTCTTTTTTAAGATTTGATTGCTTCATCATTTCACGAGCTAATTCTGAAGATTGCTTTCAAAATGAATAATTTCCTGTATAAATTTTAGCTTCATTAAAATCAATATCGACTATGTGGGTGCAAATTGAATCAAGAAAATCACTATCATGTGAAACAACAATTACAACATTATTGTAATCAATTAAAAAATTTTCAAGTCATTTGATGCTTTTTAAATCCAAATGGTTGGTTGGTTCATCCATAATTAAAATATCTGGATTTCCAAATAACGCTTTAGCAAGTAATACTTTAATTTTTTGATTAGCTGTTAAATCTTTCATTAAAGAATTTCACTTATCAGATGGAATGTTTAAATTTGATAGAAGTTCTTGAGCATCATTTTCAGCAGTTCATCCGCCTAGTTCTCCAAATTTTTCTTCAAGTTCAGCTGCTCGTTCATAATCTTGCATACTAGCTTCAGGATTGGAATAAATAGCATCTTTTTCTTCCTTAACTTGATACAATGCAGTGTTTCCCATTATTACAACTTCTGTTACCACCAGATCATCATAAGCATTATGATTTTGTGAAAGAACTGAAATTCGTTTATTTTTTTCAATTAAAATATTTCCACTTGTTTGTTCTATTTCACCAGCTAAAATTTTTAAAAATGTTGATTTACCAGCTCCATTTGCTCCAATAATACCATAAGTGTTACCTTCAGTGAATTTTAAATTTACTCCTTCAAAAAGTTTTTTATCACTAAATACTTTACTTAAATTTTGCACTTCAATCATAATTATGTTCCTTATTGTTTTTAAAAATTAAAATCTAAATTATTTATCAACTATTTGTTAATTTTAATTATTTTATTTTATCAAAAATAACTTTTTATTTTATAACTATTAATAAAAAACATGAATGTTAGAAAAAATCACATTCATGTTTTAAATTTATTTAATTTTTTTTCTTGAAAACCTTTTCAAAATACATTTGCTTTTTTGATATTTTATTTTGGTAACGAACAATCAAAAATAAAACAATCCTACTGGAACTGTTGCTCCAATTAAAAAAGCTAAAAGATCTAAAAGAATAACCACAATTAAATTGCCACCTTTATAATAAAATGGAAATTTAAAATCTAAAAAGCTATAAATTACATATCCCCTTTCAATCCCTTTAAAATTTCCATAAGTAGCAAAATAAATAATTAAAGCAAAGAAAAAGTATGTAAAAACAATTCCTGATGAAATAAATAAACTATTTTTAGTAACTGTAATATCTTTACGTATTAAAAATAACATAACAAATCCAAAAATAGGGACAATGCAATGTGTAATAAGTGAAGTGGTTGCATTATAAACTTGTTTTCAATTTGTTTGAAAAGCAATTAAACTTCAGTAAATTAAAAATGTAATTGTAATTAAAAGCACTGAAATAAAATATGCTTCTCTAGATTTTCTATTTTGAGCTATTGCACTGCCAAGCATAGCTGATCCTAAAAATAAATTTGATAAATATGTAAAATAAATAACAGTGCTAATACTTTTAAAAATTAATTTAAAAGTTGGTTCACTTTTCTTTAATGTCTCACTATGATCATAAGTAATTATGTCAGTTAAAATAAAAGATAACACTGTAACTAAAATACAAATTCCACCAATAAACATTGCTGCATTTTTTTTATCTTGAAAAAGCAATTTTAAATTAATTTTTTCTTTCATAGAAATAAATTTTAATAAAAAAATCAAAAAATACAATTTTTTTATTTATTTTTTAGCAAAAATTTTAAAAAAATAAAAAAAGTCTGTTAAACAGACTATTTGACACAAGTTTTAAAACTCGATGTCGGCTCATTGACAATTATACTATATTTTAATATTAAAAATATTAATTATTATTATTATTATTTAACTTTTCATTTAAATTATTTTCTTTTATACTATCATTTTCTAAATTTTTTTCAATTGAATTTGAAGATGAAATATTAGATCTTAAATTATCTAATGAAGTTGAAATTTCAGACATTTTTTCTTTTATAATTTTGTAAAGTGAAACAATTTCGGCTTCTCTTTCTGAAGGAGTGTGTTCAATTCCTAAATTCATACTTTGTAAAATTTCTTTAAAAATTGGATCATTTTGCATCTCTTTTGTAATTAATGAGCGCGCTCCAATTCGATTTGAAAAAATTTTTAACATTACATCAAATGCAATATTTTCAATCATATCTTCAAACATTTTAGTTCCTTCTTGAGTGTAAATTTGATATGGGTTTTTTTGTGAATATTGAACTAAATTAATATTTGAACGCAATTTTTCCATTCGATTAATATGGCGTTTCCATTTTTGATCTAAAATTGATAAAATAATTTGCTTTTCTAAAAGATGCACTTCTTCTTCTGAAGTGTAATTAATTGCATTTTCTTTTCATTTTTCAAAAGCTTGAATAACTACATTTGAAACATAATTAGGTAAATCTTTTTCAAAAATTTTACTAATTTCTTCTAAAGAAAATTCAAATGCAATTAATTTTCCTACATTTTGATTTAAAAAATTAACTAATTCAGCATAATTGTAAAAGTTTTTGTTTTTATAAGCTGGAAAATTAACAATTGAATTTGTAGTATGTTTAATCATTTTTTTAATAATAAACTCAGTATTTTTAGAAGCTAAAATTAAATCACGCTGCGAATAAATTAAATCTCTTTGTTGACGAATAACATCATCATAATTTAAAACTGATTTCCTTGAATCATAATTAAATCCTTCAATTTTCTTCTGAGCATGATTGAAAGCAAAACGAAGATTTTTATTAGTGATTTCTTGGCCTTTTGAATCACTATAAGCTTCCTTAAAACTTTCATAATTGGCAAATCTTTGCATAAGAGGATCATCAATTGAAATATAAAATTTACTAGTTCCAATATCACCTTGACGACCTGAACGACCTTTTAATTGATTATCAATTCTTCTTGATTCAGCTTTATCAGTTCCAATAACATAAAGACCACCAAGATCAAGCGCTTCTTTTGAAGGTTTAATATCAGTTCCACGTCCTGCCATATTTGTTGCAATTGTAACTGATTTAACTTGACCAGCTTTAGATATAATTTCAGCTTCAGAAGCATTTTGTTTAGCATTTAAAACAGTATGAGGAATAGCTGCTCTTAAAAGATGTTTGTGTAGCTCTTCTGAATCTTCAATTTGTGCAGTTCCAACTAAAACAGGTTGCCCTTTTTCATATAACTCATGAATTTTTTTAGTCACAGCTTGTCATTTATCTTCAGATGAGGCAAAAATTGCATCTGGTTCATCAATTCTAGCAATTGGCATATTAGTTGGCACGACATTAACTCTCATGTTATAAATGTCTATAAATTCTTGTTCTTCAGTTTTAGCAGTTCCTGACATTCCACATAATTTAGCAAACATTCTAAAGAAATTTTGATAAGTAACTGTAGCTAAAGTTTGAGTTTCAGGTTCAACTTCAACCATTTCTTTTGCTTGAATTGCTTGGTGTAATCCTTCAGAATAACTTCTTCCTTCCATAATCCGACCAGTAAAACCATCAACTAATTCAATTTTGCCATCTCTAACAATATACTCAACATTATTTTTCATAATTTTATGTGCTCTTAAAGCATTTTGAATTAAATGAACTTGTTCAGAATTTTCAATTAAATAAATATTATTTACTTTAAAAAAGTTATTAGCTTTAGTGATTCCAGAATGTGTTAAAGTAATTGCTTTTGATTCTTCATCAATTAAATAATCATCACGAGTTAAAGTGCGCACAAATTGATCTGCGGCAAAATAAACAGCTGAATCTTGTTGTTCACCTCCTGAAATAATCAAAGGAGTTTTTGCCTCATCAATTAAAATTGAATCAACCTCATCAACTAAGCAAAAATTCAAACCACGTTGAACTTTTTCTTCCATGCTTTCAACCATATTATCTCTTAAATAATCAAATCCAAGTTCTGAATGAACTGAATAGGTAATATCAGCTGCATATGCTTTACGTTTTTCATCTGGATTCATTTGAGCTTTATTAATTCCAACAGTTAATCCTAAAAAATTAAACACTTCTCCCATTTCAGTGGCATCACGTTCACTTAAATATTCATTAACTGTTGAAACAATAGCCCCCTTACCTGGAAGGGCATTCAAGTAAACAGGAGCAATTGAAGTAATTGTTTTTCCCTCTCCAGTTTTCATTTCAGCTACTGAACCTAAATCAAGAAGTATTCCTCCTAAAATCTGCACATCATAAGGGCGTTTTTTTAAAATTCTTCGAGTTGCTTCACGAGCTACTGCAAAAACTTCATTACGAATGTATTCAAGTGAATAACCATCTTTTAACATCTGACGAAAACGAGAAGTTTGTTCTTGGAGTTGTTGATCAGTTAATTTTTCAACATATTTTTCAAGTTTATTAATTTCTTTTAAAGCCCTTTGGGCAATTCGCATTTCAGTTGTTTTAAAATCTAATAATTTCATAAGTTTTTTAATTATAAACTATTTTTTTATTACTTTCTTAATAAAGAAAAACACTTGTTTATCTAACAAGTGCTCCTGAAATTTTTTTATTTTCTAAGTCAATTGATTCAATAACACAATCAACAATCATTCCAGGTCAATATAAATCACCTGGATTTTCATTAACTTGCAAGTTTAGTTTAGAACTATGAATAAATAAAGAATTTTTCACTCCAATATAAAGAAAAATTCCAAAATCAGTAACATTTTGTATTGTTCCTTGTAATTGTTGTCCTTTTTGCAAATCTTCATCATTAGTAATGCTATCTTTTAAAACAAATCCATCTTTTTGATTGCGAATTAATTTTGTTGGTGAGTTTAAAGCATTTAAAATTAAATCAATTTGAAACTCACTTTGATTGTATTTTTGTGCAAGATCACTAGTTTTTAAATTTGAAATATCAATACCTTCTTCAGTTGGCACAATGTTGTAATCTTTGATAATGTTTTTTGCTAAAATATATGATTCAGGATGAATAAAGGTTTTATCCAAATATTCATTTGAAGAAAAAATTCTTAAAAAACCTATTGCTTGTTCGAATGTTTTAGGACCAATTCCTTTAACTTTTTTTACTTCATTACGATTATTAAAACTACCATGCAAATTTTTATAGTCTAAAATATTTTGAGCATGTTTTTCAGTTAATCCCGGAATGTAAGTTAAAATCTCTTTTGTGGCTGCATTTAAGTCAACTCCAATTTCTGAAACTACTTTTTGAACTTTAAAGTCAAGATATTTTTGAAGTTCTTTTTGATTTACATCATGTTGATATTGACCAACTCCCAAAGATTTAGGATCAATTTTTACCAACTCATTAAGTGGATCTAAATATTTTCTTCCAATATTAATTGCACTTCTTTGTTGTTCATCTAAATTAGGAAATTCCTTGCGAGCTGAATCACTTGTTGAATAAACACTAGCACCAACTTCTGAAACAATAGCATATTTAACACTTAATTGATGTTCTTGAATTAAATCACTGATAAATTTTTCAGTTTCTCTTGATGCAGTTCCATTACCAATTACAATAATTGAAACTTTATGTTTTTCAATTAAATTTAAAGTTATTTTTGATGCTAAATCACTATTTTTTTCAGAAGTAAATTTACTAGCAAATGGAGGATAAACTTTAAACACTTTATCTAATAATTTTCCCTGCTCATCAAGAACTGCTAATTTGCAACCATTAGCAAAAGCTGGATCAATTGCAATGATATTATGTCCTGAAACTGCTGGACCATTTAGCATTTTTTCAATTAAATTAGAAAATAAAATAATTGATTTTTCTTCTGCTGCTGCAAATAAATCATTAAAAATTTCTCTCTCAATACTTGGTAAAATAAGACGTTTTAAAGCATCTTCAATTGCATTAATAAATAATTCATGATTGATTTTTTTACGATCATATTTTCAAAGAAAATCACTAACTATAAATTCTTTTTTGTATTCAAAATTAAGTTTTAAAATTTTTAAATTAACTCCACGATTAATGGCCATAACATTGTGATTTTTAATGTATTTAATTAAAATTTTGTAATCATAATAATTTTTAAAGGTTTTCAAGGAATCATTAGCATTTTTTGTTTTATTAGTAACAATCATGCCATAATTTAAAATCTTTTGCTTTGTTTTTTCTCTTAATTCTAAATCTTGTGAAAAATATTGAGCTAAAATATAATTAATTTGTTCTTTAGCAAATTCTACAGTTGGGACATTTTCATTTAGATATTGTTGAGCTTCAGAAAAAAAATCAAAATTTGAATTTTTATTTTTAAAAACTTTTTGAGCAAGCGGTTCAAGACCAAGTGCAATTGCTTCAGCTGCTTTAGTAATTTTTCCTTCTTTGTATGGTTGATAAATGGCTTCTAGTTCACTTTTTGTTTTACATTGCAAAATATTTTTTTTAATTATCTCAGTTAAAAGATTTTTTTCTTTTAAAATTTTTAAAATACTTTCTTTTCGCTTCTGTAATTCATTTTGGTAATTAAATAAATCTTCAATTTTGTAAATTTGCTCATCAGAAAGTCCGCCAGTAACATCTTTTCGATAGCGAGAAATAAATGGAACGGTATCACCATTAGAAAGCATATTTAAAACTATATTAACTTGTTGTTTTGTAATTTGCAATTCATTTGCAACATTTTCAATTACTATATTATTTTCGTTCATATTTTTCCTTTTTATTTATTAATTCATTAAATTTTCTTTGTTCTTTAATAGTTGATATTTTTAAAATTTTAAGTAAATTAATTACTTCATTTTTATTAAATTCAGGAATTTGGCTTTGAGAAGCTTGTTCAAGGATTTGAATTTTTTCTTTTAATTTTTTTAAATTGGTTAATATTACATGACTTTCAACATTTTTAAAGTTAATTTTTAAATCATCTGGAAAAACAATTAATGAAGCGATTGGGACCTTTTTTCCTAAGGATTTTCAAATGTTATGTAAATGTTTTTCATTTTGCAAAATTGGATTTTTAAATTTCATTTTTTTTCTTTTTTTAAAACTAACAAAAACATACTCATTTGCACCATCACCTGTTATTGTCCCATGAAAAGATTTATATTCTAAAACTACAATAATTGAATGACTAATTAAAATTCCATCAACTTCATACATTTTAGAATTATATGAGTAAATCCCACCTTCCAAGTGATCAAAAGATGTGTTAACTAGTTCACTTTTTAACTTTGTATTAACATTTTTTTCAAACTGAAAACCCTCAGTTTGTTTGGTTTTATTTATAATTTTTTTATAAGTAAAAAAAACTATTGTAACAACAATAAATAAACTTATCAATACAATTGAAACAATAGTTAATGTAACAGAATTTGAACCATTTTTTTTAATCTCTAAAATAGTGTTATTATCCATTTAAAATCTTCCTTTGTTTTTTAATTATACTTTAAATTTAAAAACAAAAAGAAGGGATACCTTCTCTTTATTTTTTTAATATAAAATTTATTTGTTTTTTTCCTTTGAATTTAAAAATTGTTTATACTCTTGATCTGTAATAAATGCAGATTTTGAATTATTTTTCCAAAAAATAATTTTATGTAGCATTGGGTTAAAAAAATATTCATTAAAACCCTGCATAAAAACATAAATTACTGTTGATAACAAATTACCTAATATCATAGCTAAAGTAGCAACTGTGACACTTACCATAAATTCAGAAGAATAATTCCCAACAAATAGTGTTGGTAATTGTTGAGCTAATCCTCTAACTGGATTAATAGCAGCAGAACCACTTAAAATCCCAACTCAAAATGCCATTGAAATTATAAATAAAGTTACAACATCACGATATTTATCTTTAATAGTTGAAGAAAATATTGAAAATAAC
Source organism: Mycoplasmopsis cricetuli ATCC 35279 (assembly GCF_000526955.1). Taxonomy (GTDB): domain Bacteria; phylum Bacillota_I; class Bacilli_A; order Mycoplasmatales; family Metamycoplasmataceae; genus Mycoplasmopsis; species Mycoplasmopsis cricetuli. The sequence goes on from NZ_JAHB01000003.1 coordinate 21,858, forward strand.
AATATCATTGACATAATTAATTCTCCACAAAAAATAACTGTTCCTCCAACATATAACTTACCTATTTGATTAAGATTCAAAATTTTAAATAATGTTTCTGTTGAATTAATTGCATCAACTGGTGCATTAGCTAAAGTGTAACCATCTTGAGTTTGACCTGATGTTTTTATTCCAATTAAATATACAATTATTCCAGCTAATATTCCAGCTAAAATTTGAATAAAAATTTTATATGAAACATATCATCCATTATGCATTCCTTTTAAATATTTAGTAATGCTAATAATTGGATTTAAATCACAACTTCATCTTAAAAAAATAAACATACACACGCCAACAACACCAAATCCAGAAAATAAACCTAAAAACACTTTTGAAAGAAAATAGTGTTCAACAACACTTTTATTAATGTAAATACTTAATCCTGCAAGAGCAAATGATAAAATGAATGTTCCTAAAAATTCACTAAATCCATTAATAATTCATGTTTTTCCATTAACTGGTCTTAAAGCTTCGTTTCTTTGTGAGGGTAATATTTTAAAAAAAGAAAATAATTTATTTAAAATATTTTTATTTGTTTTTAAAGAATGATTATTCATTTTAATTTTTCCATTTTCTACTATATTATTAAACTTTAAAGATTATTCAATAACTGATAACTTACTTATTGTATCACTTTTTATTTTATTTAAAATTGCTTTAAATTATTATTTGAATCTATAAATGTTTAAATTAATTTTTTTTTAACAAATGATTAAAAAAAATATTATTAATTAGAGGTAAAAAATGAATGATATTTTGTTATATTTTGTTGATAAATTTAAAAATAACACTCAAGATATTTTTAAATCAATGAAAATTTTTAAAAAAGACATAGAAAAAGAAATTATAAAAACAAAAGAACTCTACACATTAAATAAAATAGAATTTATTGATTTTTATGATTCAAATTTCCCAATAAGTTTCACTAAAATAGAAAATCCAATTCTTGGATTTTTTGCAAAAGGAAATATAAAATTATTAAATGAATTAAACAAAATTTATTTTGTTTCAGAAGAAGAAAATGATAATTACTGAAATGACAATATTGAAAAAATTACCAAAAATTGCACATTAGTAACTAATTATTTTTTGTCTGAAAAAGAATTGGTTAAAAAATTTAAAAACAAAGGGGGAAAAATTATTTATATTTGAAAATCAGGCTTAGATTTTATTGCAAATAAAAAAATTTCTGAAAATGAATTATATGTTTCATTATATCCAATTAAACAACATGCAAAAATTCAACATTTTAAGCAATCAAATTACTTTGCTGCTGCTTTAAGTGATCAACTAATTATTTTTTCTGCCAAAAAAAATTCTAAAGTGGATCATCTAGTTTCTTGCTTTTTAAATTTAGGAAAAGAAATAAGTTGTTTTCCAGGAAAAAATTTGTTTAATTATAACAATGAATTAATTAAAAGTGGAGCACGCTTAATAACTTATATTAGCGAAAGTATTTCTTGAAAATAAAAAACACTAAAAATATTTTTAGTGTTTTTTATAACTAAAGTTAATTTTTAGTTTTGTTTTTCTGGGTAAACTGAAACAAATTTTCTGTTTCTTTTGCTTTCATATTTTACATATCCATCAATTTTGGTAAATAATGTATCGTCACCACCACGTCCAACATTTAATCCAGGAAAAATTTTTGTTCCTCTTTGACGATAAATAATTGAACCAGCTGTTGCAAATTGACCATCACCTAATTTAGCACCTAATCTCTTACTATGACTATCACGGCCGTTCTTAGTGGAACCACCAGCTTTTGTTTTTGCCATTTTCTAGACCTTATCCTTGAATTGAAGTAATTTTAATACGAGTATATGGCTGACGGTGACCTAGTTTTCTTTTGTGAGTTGATTTTGCATTGTGACGATATACAATAATTTTTTTTGATTTTCCTTGTTTTTCGATAATACCTGATACTAAAGCATTTTTAACATAAGGTTGCCCAATTTTTCCATTCACAAGTAACACTTTGTCAAATGTTACAGTAGAACCTTCTTCACCTTCAATTTTTTCAATGAAGATAGTTTGGTCTTCCTTAACTAATAATTGTTTACCACCTGTTTCGATAATTGCAAGCATGCAATACCTCCGAAGTTGGCTCGTCTGGAAGGTGACATAAAGTACTTAAAAAAACCTTTTTAGAACGGTTACTAAAGAGTAACTTTTTTATTATACACAACTTTTTTAATTTAATTAAAAACTTATATATTTATTTAAATTTAAAGATGTCTTACTATCAGCTACTTTTGAATTATCTCATTTAAAAGTTGAATTTTTATCTTTAATTTCTCCACTTACTGAAAGTGTTGATTTAATCAATCCAACAATAGGTGCAATAACATTAATTAATGCAGGAATTGCCACAAGCAATGATGAAATGGCAAAACCTGGTTGAAAATATTGCAACTGCTCTGATTTTACTAATTCTAAATTACTAATTTTCATATTTCTCCTTTCATAATTGAAATAAAAAAAATTTAAAAATAAAAGAAAAAAAATATAAACATAAAAAGCTTATATTTATTTTTTAAAAAATTTAAATTCCTTTTACTGATCGACAAATTTGGTATTAAATGAACCAACAATATTTGAAACTGGTGAAAGAGAAATTCAAATATCTGAAGATAAAGTTTTTAAATCATAAACTAAATTTTTAGTTTCAAGAAGCAAAACTACTGTTTCAATTTTATATCCACGTTTTCCTGTAAAACCTGATTTGTATGTTTCAATTCTATATCCATGTCAATATTCAATTAATTTAAAATAAGCTAAAACTTTGGTAATATCTTTAGTAACAATTGTCATTTTCATTTTTTTATACTTAGGATAAATAATTGACACAACCAAAGTACTAATTAATATATATAAATAAGTTGAAATTTCACGCACTCCAATAAAAATTTGACTATTTGAAGCTTTAACTGCCAAATTTTTATACTCAAACAATCCTATTCCTTTATTTGGAGCAACTACCCCTCAAATAATTAAAAAAATGGTAGCTGAAATAAAACTAAAAATTGACAAAATTGATCCAATAGATTTTTTTGACTTAGTAACAAAGTAATAAGCAATAATATCAGTTCCACCAGTTGAACCACCTGCTTTTCAGGAAATTGATATTGCAATTCCAACAAAAAAAGCACCAATTGCACAATATACAAAAAATGGTCATGTTTTTCCTTCTTCATTTCACAATTCTTTAGCTGAATCAATAATATCTTTGTAAGAATTAAAATTTTGCTTTTCCTTTAATTTTTCAATTTCTTCATTAGAAAAAGGAACTAAATTAATTGATGAAGTGATAAATTCAAAAATAGGTTCATAAGTAAAAATTAAATTAGCAACAATCTGACTAATCATAAAAATAAAAGTTAAAATTAGAAAACTTTTTTTAATTTTCTTTCAAAAAATTAAAAATAATGGTAGATTTACTGCTAAATATATCAAAGCAAAATAAGGGCGAATTTCATTGAACAGTATTTGCAATAAAGTTGGAATTCCAGTTCATCCTGAAGGAATTGTTTCACCTCGAGACAAAAAAATTTGAATTGAAAAATTAAACACAAAAGCTGAAATTATAACAAAAATAACTTTTCAGTAATATGTTTGGACTAATTCTTTTCAACTAAAATTAGCTTTTTTATTATGGATAAAAAAACTACCCATTCTGTATTTTAAAATTTCTAATTCTTTTGTAATATCTTTATTTATTTTACTTTGATCTAAATGAATTTCTTGTGTTTTTGATAAATTTTTTATTTTTTTTTCATTTTCTTTTGAATTATTTAAATCATTTTGTGTTTGATTAATTAACATTTATTTTTTCCTTTAAATTAATTAAAAATGTTTAATTAAAATAAGATTATTTTAATATGAAAATAATTATAAAAAAATATTTAAAAAAAATAATAATTTTAATTAGCTATTTGTTAATTTTGAATTTTTTAAATTTAAAATTAAAATAATCATAAAAAATAAAAAAAATACAATGAAATCTTAATACTAAAAAGTGTATCAATTGAAATTGAGAACAATAGAATTTATATTCTATTAAAATAAAAACTTTGACAAATTAATGAAAAACTTGCTTTTAAAATATTTAAAAATTACTTTAACTAATAAACTCAAGAAAAACAATTTTAACTGGTTTAAAAATTCTACTATTATTGCAAACAATAGATAATAATTTAAATATTTCAATACCATTTAAAATGGTAAAAAATTTTATAATTGTTTATATATACATATATAAAAAGTACTTCTCTATAAAAATATAAATTATAGTGAAGTACTTAAATTTTCAATTTAAAATTAAAGTAGTTTTTATGACTTTATTTTTTATTTTTACTAATAATTTTTCAAGCTCTTCTTGATTTTTGTAATTTACTAGAACGACGAGCTATTTTTTTATTAGTATTAATTATTTTCAATTTTTGATCGTGTGACTTTAATTCAGCAATAAGAATTTTTTCTTCAAACTCTTGCTCTTTTTTTTCTCTATTTTCTTGTTTTGTTTCTTTTACAAAAGAAATTACAAAATAAACAATTAATAAAATAATTCCAGTTATAATGACTACATCAGCAAAATTAAATGTTCCATCTAAAAATCTAGAATTTTTTGTAAATGGAAAATAAAATATGTCTTTAACATGACCTTTAAATAAAATCCGATCTAATTCATTTCCTGAAGATCCTGCAGCTACAAGTGCAAGTAAAACAATTAAAAATCAATTTGTTTTTTTCATAAAAAAAGTCGCTGAAAATGAAAAAAGAACTACAATGATAGAAATAATTCTAACAATTCATAAAGGAATATTTCCTATTGTTACTCCTCCATGCCAAATACTTCTAAAACCAATAATTTTTCAATCAATTCAATCACTTTTATTTATTGGAAAAATTTCTTCTGCTTTAATTTTTATTTCATTACCTTCATATATAATGGGAACTTTTTCATTTGCATCTAATTTAAAAATATCTCCATGATTGAAAATAAAAGTTTTTGTTAGTTGATCAATTAATAAAATAGTGGTAAAAATTAAAATAAATACACTAAAACGAATAAAAATTTCTTTTTTATTTTTAATTAAATGTTGTTTTAAGTTAAATATTCAATTATAAATTCGTTCTTCAAATTCTTTATTTTTCATCTTCAAAATTCATTTCCTTTACAATTTGATAACACACTTGGCAAAGATTTTCATTTATTTGATTAACATAAAAATGATTTCAACATCTCAAACATTTTTCTGAAACAAATTTTTCTACTTTAAATTGATCTGAAAACTCAATATCACCAACTGAAAATAAATTTTTTAAATTTAAACTTTTTATAAAATCAGAAGGATTATCTAAATACAATTTTAATTCATTTGATCGCTTTACTTGTTGTGATTGAATTGCTTGTTCAATTAGTAAATTAACTTTTTCTCTTAAAACAAAAAATTCTTTAAATTTAGTAAATATTTCTTCATTTATATTGTTTTCACTTTTATAAAATCTCTCTAGAACAATTGATTCTTCTTTATTTTCTTTTTCAAAATATGAATAAGCTTCTTCAGTTGTAACAGGTAAAATAGGACTTAAGGAAACAAGTAAAAACTCAGCAATTTGATAAAGATTATTTAAAATCATCAATCTTTCAGGATCATTTTCTTTTTTTGTATAAAGAATATCTTTAATAATTGAAAGATAAAAACTTGAAATTTCTACAACATAATTGTTAATAATTTTAACAACATTAATAAACTTATATTCATCATAAGCTTCAAGCACTTTATTTTTAATTTGTTTAAGTTGTTCATTAATATATAGATGAATTCCTTCAAAAATTTGTTCTGAGTTAAATTTATAGTCTTTAATATTAGCAAGTAAAAAACGAATTGTGTTTCTTAATTTACGATAAATTTCACTGTTTTGATTTAAAATTTCTTTTGAAATTGATATATCATTTGAGTATTCGCTATTTGCCACTCAAAGTCTTAATATTTCAGCACCATAATTTGAAACAATTTCAGAAGGTGTAATAGTATTACCTTTTGACTTAGACATTTTTTGATTTTTTCCATCTAAAACAAATCCATGTGACACTAAATTTTTAAATGGTGTTTGTTTATTTCATGCAACTGCATTAATCATTGATGAATTAAATCACCCACGATATTGATCACTTCCTTCTAAGTATAAATCATAAGGAGGTTTAATATTGTCAATATCTACTGCAATGGAAGAAACTCCTGAATCAAATCAGACATCCATGATATCCATTTCTCTTGTATAACCTTTGTTTTGATGATTTTTAGGAAGAAGTTGATCAGTTTCTCATTCAAATCAAATATCACTTCCTTTTTGCTTAATTAATTCAATTACATGATCAAAAATTTCTTCTTCAATAACTGGTTCACCAAATTGATTGTAAAAAATTATAATTGGAACCCCTCAAGATCTTTGACGAGAAATAGTTCAATCATAACGATTTTCAATCATATCATATAGACGTTTTTTTCCTCAACTTGGATAAGTTGTAATAGCATTTTCAATTTGATTTAAAATTGTGTTTTTTATTTTATCAATTGAAACAAACCATTGTGGAGTCCCTCTAAAAATAATTGGCTTATTAGTTCTCCAGTCATGAGGATATGAATGTTTTAAGCGACTAAAAGAAAGCAAATTTTCTCCTAAAAATTCTGAAATTTTTTTATTTGCATCATCATAAAACATTCCATCAAATTCAGTATTAGTTTTCTCAATATAACCTTGATCTGAAATATGCATAATCATATTTAAATGATATTTTTTCCCAATTTGAAAATCATCCTCTCCAAACAAAGGAGCAATATGAACAAGTCCTGTACCGCTTTCAACAGTTACATGATGTCCATAAACCACTGGAGCTTGTTGCTTTAAAATTGGAGTTAAGTAAAACACTTCAATTAATTCTTTACCTAAAAAACTTTCAACAATAATATGATTTTCTCATTTTAAAATTTCAACAATACTATTTAAAAGTGATGAAGCCACAATATAGTAATTTTCATTTACTTTAACTTTAACATATTCAATGTTTTCACCTAAAGCAACTGCAGCATTCGCAAGTAATGTTCATGGAGTAGTGGTTCAAATAATTAAATTATCTCCAACATTAACTTTTTTAAAATTAGAATCAGTCACCTTAAGTGATACATAAATTGATGGAGAGATAATATTTTTATATTCAACTTCAGCTTCAGCAAGTGCACTTTGTGATGAAGGAGATCAATAAACAGGTTTAAGTCCCTTATATACCAATCCATCTAAAACCATTTTTTTAAAAAGTTTTAATTGAGCCGCTTCATAATTACTATCTAAAGTAACATAAATTTGTTCAAAGTCAGTTAATAAATTTAATAATTTAAATTGATCTTTTTGTTTTTGAACTTGTTCAAGTGCATAATTGGCTGCCTTTTTTCTTAAATCAATTTTTGAAATTTGGTCCATTGTTAAGTTTGAATCAGTTAACATTTTATGCTCAATTGGAAGTCCATGAGTATCTCATCCTGCAACAAATGGAGAATAAAACCCACTCATTGATTTATAACGAACTACAATATCTTTTAAAATTTTATTTAGAGCATGTCCAATGTGTAAATCACCATTAGCATATGGAGGTCCATCATGTACTATAAATGGAACATTTGTTTTATTGCGCTGTAAAAGTTTTTTATAAACCTGTTTTTTAATTCATAAATCATGATATTTTGGTTCTTTAATAGTTAAATTAGCCCGCATTTCAAAGTCGGTTTGTGGCATTTTTAAGGTTTTTTTATAATCTATCATTTTACTCTCCATTGTATTTTTTTAAACATTCTTCAGAACTTTGTTTTTGATTTGTTTTTACATAATGTTGATGATTAGGAAGAATTCTCTTAAATCCAGAAAAAATAAATTTCTTTGGGTATTTAACATTCTCATTAGTAATTCCATCAATTGTTCAAACAGTGTTAATTTCTATGCTATTTTGAAGTGGATATTGAAAAACTCCTGTTATTACTGAGTTGTATTGATTATTATTTTTATCTACAAAACTGTTTCCCTTTATAAAATTCATACAATCAAGAGCTTCTCCAGTAAAATCTTTTCGAGAACTATTTTGAAATGGAAAATATATTAAAGGTTTAATTTGATCATAACTAGCATTATTAACTGCTTCATGTATTTGTTTTTGTAATTTAAATTCTTGTTTTTTTTGAGAACATGAAAGAAAAAATAATGGACTAATCATAGTTGTTAAAATAGTTAAATTCCTCAGTAATTTATACATTTTGATTCCTAAATTAAAATATTTTTTAAATTATACTAATAAAAAGAAAAAACACTCTTTTTTAATTACTGGTTTTAATAGTAAGCAAAAAAGAATGTTTTTATGGTGGCCCCGGCAGGAATCGAACCAGCGACACACAGAGCTTCAATCTGTTGCTCTACCAACTGAGCTACAGGGCCATAATGGCGGTCCAGACGGGGATCGAACCCGCGTTCTCCTCCGTGACAGGGAGGCGTATTAAACCACTTTACCACTGGACCATTGGTTGCGGAGACAGGACTTGAACCTGTGACCTTCGGGTTATGAGCCCGACGAGCTGCCAACTGCTCCACTCCGCTATAATTAAAATCAAAAGAACACTTAAATTTGGCGGGTGATGAGGGATTTGAACCCCCGCGGGCCGTGAAGCCCCTGCTAGTTTTCAAGACTAGTCCCTTCAGCCAGACTTGGGTAATCACCCACATGGTGGACCCAACAGGACTCGAACCTGTAACCAACCGGTTATGAGCCGGTTGCTCTAACCATTGAGCTATAGGTCCATAAGAACTGTTGACATATTTGGTAGCACCGAAGAGATTCGAACTCTTGACCTTCCGGGTATGAACCGGATGCTCTAACCAACTGAGCTACAGTGCCATAATGGTGGAGAGTATGGGATTCGAACCCACCACCTCCTGCGTGCAAGGCAGGCGCTCTAGCCAAATGAGCTAACCCCCCAAAAAAATGGTGAAGAAGACAGGATTTGAACCTGCGACCACTACGTCCCAAACGTAGCGCTCTGCCAAGCTGAGCTACTTCTCCATATGCACAAAACCAATTTAAATTAGTGCATAGTTATTATATAGCTTTTTAAAAAATTAAAAAGTTTTTTTATTTATTTCTGCTTGCTAAGTAATTATAGCACAACTAGCAAAATAATTATATAAATTTATTTTAAAAAATTTAACTTATTTTAAATCTAATTTGATTTTATTTAGTAAATTAATGAATATAAAAAACAAAACACACAAAAGTGTGTTTAGTTATTAAAATTTAAAAAGTTATTTTATTTGATAACCTTTTTTGGTTCAGTAAATTAAAATTTGCTTAATTGTAGGATTATGTTTAAGATTTTCTAAATAAAATTCTTGATATCAATTTAGACTAAAAAATGGAATTTTTCCTTGATAAATAGCTAAAATACCCTGGTAATCTCAAACTATTTTAATATTTTCATTTAATTCAAATTCAAAAGTATCATTTTTAGACATTTTTACAATTTTAAATTCATCTAAATAAAATTGAATTTTTCTTTTTTTCATTAACTCATTAAATTTTTTAAAATGATGATCACCATTGAATGAAAAAATTATTTCTTGATCAGTAAAATTATTTTTTTCAATCATATCATCTAATGTAGCAGTATGTTTAATAACAAAATTAGAAATTTTATAACTGAAAATGTTTAGCATTTTTGGAATTAATCAATACCCATTGCTAGTTTGATTAATTTTAATTGTTTTAATTGTTTTTTTGTATTTCATTTTATTGTTTTAGTAAATTTAAGTTAATAAAATTAGCTATTCCATTTTCATTGTTTGATAAAGTTTCAAAAGTGCTATATTTTTTAATATCAATTGCACTCTGACCCATTGCAACTGAATATCTAGCAACTTGAAACATAGATACATCATTGTACTCATCACCAAATACAATGGTATTTTCTAAACTAAAATGATAATTTTTCGCCAATCATTGTAAAGCATTACCTTTTGAACAATTTTTTGGCATCACATCGATAACATTACTTTGTGATTGTAATAAATAAATATTTTTAAAAAATTGTAATTTGTTTTTAACTAATGTAATTTGTTCTGAAGTGCAATCTTCTTTAATTAGCAAAAATTTAATAATTTGGTGTTTTTCAATGTCAAATTTTTCAGCTTTGTTTGTGCTAAAAAAATCAATTTTAAAACGGTGTCTGGGTTTTTTACTTGCAAGAGTATTTTTAAGTCAATTAAATCATCTTGGGATATGATTTTCACGAGTAAAACCAATCATTTGTTCTGTTGTATAAATTAAAAATGTAATATTATATTTAATTAAAATATCAAAAATCATTTTAGTTGTTTGAACATCAATTGGATTGGCAAAAATAACTTGGTTTTGTTTAAAATCAAAAACAATTGAACCATTACATGCCACAATTGGAAAATCAATATCAAGTAATTCTGCTTCTTCTTTTGCAAAATAATAAGGTCTTCCAGTAACAATAGAAATTTTTTTATTTTGTTTTTTTAATTTCTCAAGTGCAATTAATGTTTCTTTGGAAATGGTTTTATCACTTTGCAACAAAGTTCCATCTAAGTCAAAAAAAAGATTGTCAATTTTATTTTCTAAATTATCTAGTTTTTTGTCCATAGTAAGCATTTGGTCCATGTTTACGAAAATGGTGTTTGTCTTGAAGTGTTTGATTTGCTTGAGTTTTATTTGGATCTATAGTAATAGTATACAGTGCCATTTTGGCAATTTCTTCTAAAGTTAAAGCCAAATTAACTGCATCAATTGGATTTTTTGTTGATCAAACAAATGGCCCATGTTCTTTAACCAAAGTTGCCAAACTTGATTCAAAACTAATGTTGTTTTTAGTGAAATGTTCAATAATTACAAGTCCTGTATTGTGTTCATATTCTGTATTAATTTCTTGATCTGTTAATTCACGAGTGCATGGAATTGATCCATAAAAATTATCAGCATGAGTAGTTCCAAAACATGGTATTGATTTTCCTGCTTGTGCCCATCCAACAGCAAATGGTGAATGAGTGTGTACAATTCCTTGAATGTTTTTATTTTGTTTGTAAATTAATGTGTGAGTTGGTGTGTCACTTGATGGATTTAATTGCGAATTAATAATATTGTTATTCATATCAACAACAACCATATCATCAGGTTTCATAGTTTCATAACTTACACCGCTTGGCTTAATAACCATATATTTACGATCTTTAGTAATTCCTGAAACATTTCCTCAAGTATGAATTGCTAATTTATATTTATAGAGTAACATATTAGCTTCATAAACAGATTCTTTTAGCTTTTTAATTTCCTGATTATTCACCTTTGGCTCTCTTTCATTGATCTTTGTAAAATTGCATTGCTTTTTGTAATTTAGCAATATTTTGTTCATTTGTTTCATCTAAATGATTTTTAGATCACATTTCAATTAAAATTGGTCCTTGGAAATTAATTTGTTTAATTGCTTTTAAAGTTTTCACAAAATCAACAGTTCCTTCACCTCAGGGAACTTCTTTAAATTTTGTTGGCGTTGTATCTTTAAAATGAAAAGCCACAATTTTATTTTTCCCTAACATAATTTCATTTTCAATATCTTTGGTAAATTGATTTAAATTTCCAATATCTGGATAAATATAAAAATTTGGCATATTAATTTCGTTTAAAAAAGTTAAACACTTACTAATAGTTCCAGCAAATGTAGTATCCATTGTTTCAAAGGCTAAAGTAATATTATACTTTTGTGCAAGAAATGCACATTTTTTCATTCCTAAAATAAAATTTTTTCGTGTTATAGAATTTGCTTTTTCATAATAAACATCATAAGCTGCTATTTGAATTAAACGTATTCCTAATTTTTTAGCAAGTATTAAAGCTTTTTCCATAATTTCTAAAGCTTTAGCTCTAATCTTAGGATCATGTGACCCAAAAGGATATTTGCGATGTGCACTTAAACACATTGAATTGAAATAAAAATCTTTTTCAATTAATATTTTTTTTAATTGATTAATTTGTTCATTTGATCAATTTAAACGTTCTAAACGAAAATCTGATTCATCAACACTAAACTCAATAAAATCAAAACCAGCTGCTTTTGCAATATCAATTTTTTGTTCTCATGAAAATTTATTATTTAAAGCTTTTTCATAAATTCCAACAAAGCGAGATGATTTAGGTTCAGTATTTTTTAAATTCATTTTGAAATTCTTTTGCTGCCAATTCTGGGTTTGCAGCATCTCTAATTGATCTCCCAGCAATAAAAATATAGATTGGAATATTTTTGAAAAGTTTAATATCTTCAACAGAAACTCCACCAGTAACTGTTACTTTAAATCCTAAATTTGCTAATTTAGAAACAACATCAATATCTTTTTGTCCTCAAGTAACTCCTACAGCTTGAGCATCTCTTGCTCTATGTCAAACAACTTGAGTTACTCCTGCTTGTTTTCAAGCTTGTACTTGTTCTCAAGTGAAATTAGAAGTCATTTCTACTTGAATTTCTTTATCAGGACCATAAGTTTTAGCCAAATCAACTAAATCCTTCATAGTAGCAATTTCACCAGCACAAATAGCTGTAATATAATCAGCACCATTATCAAAAAACATTTTTCCAAATATTTTTCCTGCATCAGCAATTTTTCCATCAGCAACAATAATTTTTTCAGGAAAAGCTTTTTTTAATTCTGAAATTGCTTTTTTACCTTCTGAAGCTAATAAAATAGTTCCAACTTCAATTACATCAATATATTTTCTTGCTTTTTGTGCATCTTTGATTGCTTGCTCTATTGTTAAGTTATCTAAGGCTATTTGTAATAAAGGTAATCTCATAATCCTCCTTTTTAAATTTAAATTTTAAGTTAAATATTTTTGAAAGTCAATTTTTTCAATAATATCAATTACTTCTTCTTTTTTTGCAGCAAGAGCAATTTTATTTACAACTTCTGGATTTTCAAACACAGCAATAATTTGTGGTAGAGCTTCAGAAGTATGAACATCAGCGCTTGTTGCAGCAAGAGCAATTAACACTCGAACTGGTCGTGGATCATTTTCAAAATATACAGGTTTAGTTAAAGTTACAAGTGAAAATGAATTTTCTAATACTCCAGCATCACTTTGTGCATGTGGCATTGCTAAATTATCAGCAATAATATAATATGGACCATGTTCTTTGGTGGAATTAATTACTGCATCATAATAACGAGGTTCAACTAAATTTTTATCAATTAATGGTTTAATTGATAAATAAACAGCTTCTTCTCAATTTTTTGCACTTTGTTGCAAATTAATTGTTTTATATTTTTTTAAAATATCAAGTAAATTAATTTTCATTTTTACAATCCTAAAGCTTCTTTGAGAGCATTTCTAATTTCATTTTCATCCATTAAATTAGTAACACCCACAATTTTTGCTTTTTGTTGATGATTAAATTCGCTTGATAAATGTTTTGAAGAAATGATAATATCAACACTATTAGTCATTCCCTTTGATTGACCCATTGAAAGCGCTTCAACTGAAGCATCAATATTTAATTCTTTACATATTTTTTGAACTTTCAATTTAATAATCATTGAAGTTCCCATACCATTGCCGCAAGCAGCAACAATTTTTAAAGGTCCATTCATATTTTTCCTTTACAAAATATAATTTTTGTTTATTGTTTTAAGGTAGGATTTAATTTAAATAAACTTTGTAAAAAAGTCTTTTTAGTTTGAATTCCTGTGTCAATAATTTGTCCAATTGCTAGCATTGCAATAATTGAAACTACAATAACAATTCAAGCAAAAATTGAATTAAATGATGAAATAATCATTAATACACCAAAGAACAAGGTTCAATCAGCCATTCCAATGTATCCAGTTGCAACTGGGTTGATTACATTAAGAGCTTCAAATGTTACTTTATTATTTGAATCTTTAATTGTAGTTGTCAATCTTGCAATTTCAGCGCTATTAACCTTTGCAATTTCTTCAGGAATTGCTGAAGGGGTTGCATTTGAAACTAATCTAAGTGCAATTGATACAATTAAAACTTCTGCAAATCCAATTATTCCTGGTAAAAGTAAAGCTGCTCTAAATCCTCCTGAAGCATTTGCATATACTCCTAGTGATCCTGAGTTAAAAAATAAAGTAATAAACAATGGAATAGTAATTGATATAAAGTTTTGTTCTGGAATTAATGAAAGTCCAATTACAAGGCCAACTGCTAAAAATTGTCCAATAACTCCTGAAAGAAATCCATAAGTTACTGAATTAATTGAAAATCCATACACAGCAGCAACATCAACTGCAACTACTGAGTTTGGAATAATTTTTTCACTAATACCATGGAATGATTGTTGAAGTTCAGTAATAAACATTCTAACTCCTGTTATGATTGCAATCAATGAAGCAACAATTCTAAGTGATCCACCTAAAATTATAAATAAGAAGTTAGAACCACCAAATACACTATTTCAAACTTTAAGATTTTCAGGTTTGAATCCAGTATATGTTTCATTTAAAATTCCACCTTTGCTATTAATAATTAAAATTATAAATAGCACTAAAAATAAAAACAAAATAATAATTGTTTGAGTAAAAATATTATCTTCAAAAATTTTTAAGTATGAAGGAAGTTTTTTATTTTCAGCAGAATCTTCTTTTGTACCAAAGAAACGCCCTAATTTATAAGTGGTTGCAATAGCAAACATTTGTTGATGCCCAACAGCAAATCCGGCATCTTGAGTTACTAAATTAGTTGCTTTTAAAGTTGATGAAGAAGCAACACCTCAATAAACTCCAAGGAAAAGTCCTGAAATTAAAACTAATCCAATTTGTTCTCCAGCTGTTTGTAAGATCCCCCCCCTAAATAAAAGAATATAAAAAATAGTTGTTACAACTGCTGCTTGTTGCAACATAACATGCCCTGTTACCATAATTGAATTTACATTGGTTATTTTTTTAAGTAACACTAAAATAATATTCACAATAAATCCAACAAGTAAAGCAAATGACATAAGTGATGTTAAATCATTACCTAAGAAAAGTAAGTTTTTTGATCCTAAAAATTCATTTGCATTTGCTAGAGAAAAATAAGGATCAAGAGGAACAACATTTGAACCACCAATTTCTTTTATGTTTTCAAATACTGGTTTTGCCATTCCAACTAATGTACCTGCTCCAATTTGGAGTAAAATAAATCCAATAATGGTTTTTAATGCGCCAATAATTGAATCTTTGACTCCTCTTCCAATTGAAAGATATCCAACTAAAGTTAAAGATCCTAAAAGAAGAGGTGTCTGTCTAAGAAAGTTGTCTAAGTAAACAACTTTAATTAAGAAAAAAAATGCTGCACTAAAGGCTTTTGAACTTCAAGGCGCAATGTTATTTCCTGGATTTGCAATTTTAACTAATACAGTAACTAAAATAATTATCAAATTAGCTAAAAGAAATCCAAGTCAAGCAAAAAGCATTCTTTTTCTTGATTCTTTTTTAAACAGTGATTGCATTATCTGCCTTTCATTTTGTAAAAAAATAAATTATTTAACTTTTAAAACCTCTTTAAGTTCTAAAACACGAGGATTGACTTTTGATAAATCAAAAGTTCTTTTTTCATCAAAAGTTAAAATTTCTCTTGGGTTATTAATTAAAATATCTTCAATTGCTTGTTCATTAATTCCAACTTGTTTAAGAAGTGGTAAAAAACGATCAAATAAATAACCAAGACCAAAAGTTTGTTTTCCTTTTTCAATTCCGTAATGTCTTTGGTAAAGAATTCTTCCGGCATCAAGAGATAAAGTTATATGTTTTTGATATCCTTTATCGACTAAATACTTAATATTTTCAGCTAAAGTAGCATCAGTGTAGTATTTAACACGATCTGGTCCATCAAAACAAAGAGTTACTCCTAAATCCTTGATAATTTTTTCATAGTAATATTTATCAGGATTTTTATTTAAATGTGAAAGTTGTATTTTTCTTGGATTTGCACCAAAATCAATTAAATGTTGCGCTGCTTCATAAGCCATGGTTCCAAGTTGTGTGTGCACTAAAATTGGTGCTCCAGTTTCAATACTTGAGCGAGCTGCAATTTCAAGTGATTTTAATTCAAGTCTATCAATTGCTGCATATCCAGTTCCAGCTTTAATAATTCCAGCTTTTGATTTTGAACGTTTAACAACAGGACCTGAATAATTTAATTCATCCATTCCTTCTTCAATTTCAGCTACAATCATTTTAACAATATCATCAATTGGAGCAAGCGAAAGTCATGAAGCACCTTTATCATAGAAAGCTGCTTTGTGAAACCCAGTTGCCATAATAATGTTAGCTTTTCCTCTAAGTTTTTCAGCAATTTCTAATGTTTTGTATACATCTCTGCCCACATTAGGTGGATCCATAGTAACCAAAGTTTTTCCACCTTTTAAAATGTATTCATTCATTTCTTTAACAGCGGCATCAACTGACATCATAACAAAATCAGGATGTTCATGTGCCTCAGGGCCATAATTTTTAATTAAATGATCATGACAATCAGTTATCCCTAACTCACTGGGGTCAATGTCCCCTAAAACTGTTCTTGCAAATTTTCTCATCTGCCTCCTTTTTAATAGTTTTAATGTTTATATTTTAGTTAAATATTAAAAAAAATAATAATTTTGCAAAAAGTTTCCACTTTTTTAATATATTTATATAAATGTTTAAAAACAAAATTAGATTTAGTTAAAATAAAAAAAGATGCATCAGCATCCTTGTTTTTTATACAAAAAATAATTAATTTGTATTTTTAAAATCATGTAAATATTTTTCAATTGCTTGATTGAATATTTCAAAATAATCAGACTGATCAATTAAATCAATTTGTTTGTATAATTTATCAATCTCATCTTTTATTTTTAGATTTGATAAATTAGATATTTTGTTGTACATTTCTTCTTTTTTGTTTAATTCTAGAAAAAAATTATAGTAAATATCTAATTCTAAAATTGAATTAAAAACTTTGGTAGTAAAAAATGTATTCATAATTTCTTCAAAAAGATTTTCAACTTTTTGATAATAACTTTTAAAATTTTCAATTATTTCTTTTAATTTGGAAAAATTTTCAATTGATTGAAAATTTTCTTTTTTAAGAGAATTAATTTTATTGTATATTTCAAAAAAATTATTTTTAAAATTACTTAAAATTCATGCATTCCCATGTTTTTTATTTCAAACTAAATAATAACCAGCTAGAGCCTCCTTTGAAGTGGGTTCTCATTTTTTCTTTAAAATATTGGTTTCAATTTCTCTTGCAACAGTGAGATTAGTTTCAAGTGCTGCTGTTGTAAAAATATAATCATTTTCTGGTATTTCAAATGAAGATAAATTATTGAATTTCTTCATTTCTTCATAAATAGAATTTAATGAATAATATAAATATGTTAATGATTCATATTTTTGTTTTAAAACTTTTGTTTTTAAATTTTCAATATACTGTTCAAATTCTTTAAATTTATTTTGAAAAGTATATTTATTGAAATTTATACATGATATCCCAACTAAAGGTAGATAACAAAAAATAAATCCACTAACAAATAATAATGTTAAAGTTTTTAGTTTTTTCATTATAAAATTTTGAATAAAAAATAAACTAGAAAATAAATTTTATTTAATATATGGGATTGCAAATTTAACATACTGATATCCTGAAATAACACTAATAATAGCTCCAACTGAAAGTAAAATATTATTTAAAATAAAGTAACTTAAATCAACATAGTAATTGTTAAATGATGTACTATCTAAAATAATTGAACTAATTAAAGTGCAAATAATAACAATTGAAATATAAAAAGTTTTTATCTTTCCAAGTTTTGATGCTGCAATATCAATATTTTTACTCACAAGTAATGTTCGGGATCCATCAACAATTAAATCACGAATTAAAATAATTGCCACAATAGGGAGTAAGTAAAATTTTTCAGTTGTTAAAAAAATTAGAGCTACCAAAGTAATCATTTTATCAGCTAAAGGATCTCATAATTTTCCAAAATTTGAGATAACATTTCATTTGCGAGCTAAATAACCATCTAAAAAATCACTAATCATTGCAATGATAAAAATAAATAAAAATATATATAAAAAATAAATTCTTATTGATTTAGATTCACTATCTATTAATGATGATAAATAAAAATTATTTTTTTGCAAAATATAAAAAACTGTCAGTATCACAATTGATAATAAAGCCATTATAATGCGAAAAATAGTTAATAAATTAGGGATTTTATTCTTTTGTAAAAATTCTTTATTTAATTTCATTTTTCTTTCTCATTTCAATTCGATTATTTATTTGAAAATTATAACTATTTTGCACATATTCAATTTCCTGTTTAACTTTTTCTGAAGATAAATCCACTTCAATAGTTTTTAACTTATCCTTAAAGTAGTCAATTAAATATTCAAATTTATTTTCTCATAAATTGGCTTTAGCATCTTTAAGTGCTGAAATTTTTAATACAAAATCACTATAATTTGGATTTGACAAAACATATCGCTTGAATTTATCTCGTTGAACAATATCATTTAACAATGCATTTGCTGATAAATTAATATCACTCATTTTAACAGATCCTATACTTACTTGAAAATTATTAAGCTCATGTTTAGTTAAATTAATAATTTCGTTAATTTCTACAATTAAATAATTTACATATTCACGTGAATCATTTTCAAAAGCATCTGATTCTCTTTTTTGCTTGCGTTTTTTTAATTTATTGTTTATGTTCTGTCAAATTACAAATCCTAAAACAGCTAAAACTAAAGCTCCTAAAATAATATACACAAAAAGATTATTTCCACTAAGAAAATTCATATTTCTCCTTTAAATAATTATCAATTATTTTTCAATTTTTAATTTTCATTTGTCAGCTTTTTGTTCAGTAAATTCTTTCATGATATCATTTAATTCTTGTTCAGTCAAAGTTGATTTTTGAATTTTTGTGTGCAAAAAAACACTATATTGTCGATAATTAAAAGTTGGTTTTGGAGTTACCCTTTTATAAATGATTCTTCCTCCATTTGCAAGGGGTTCGTTAATTTCCACTTCAGTATTTTTAACTAAATTATTTAATTCTCTTTTTAATTCACGAACTTCTTTTTGAGCATCTTGCAATGATTCTGCAATTAATTTAATTTTTTCAATATTAGCAATTTTCATATTTATTCCTTTAATTTAAAACTTAAAAAATCATCAAAACTAAAAATTAATTTCACTGATAACTTCTTTTAAATAATTTCCAATTTCAGCTCCGTTGGATAATTCAGTTGTAGGTATTGAACCAAGTTTTACTCCTAAATAAAGCATTCCAATATTAATAGCAAAAAAAATCAAAGTTGATAAAGCATCTGAAAGAGTAGTTAAAATTGGAGCTGACATAACAGCTGGATCTTTTTTTAAACGAATTGCAATAATTGGAATAATAGTTCCTAAAAATTTAGCAAAAACTACAACTAAAAAAAGTGAAATAGAACTACCAACAATTACAAATGTATATCCTGCTCATGAAACATGATAATCTCTAAAAATAGCAAAATAAATATATAGTCTAATAATATTAAACAAAAACATGAACAAACCAACAATTGCTGCTACTTTAATTTCTTTTCAAATTGCTCTAGAAATATCCTTGCGAGCAATTTCACCAAGTGCAGCAGCTCGAGTAATAGTTGTTGAACTTTGCGATCCAGCATTCCCTGCTGATCCAGAAATAACTGGAATCAATCCAACAATAATAGCTGTTGGAATGCTAATTGTAAGAGTGTTATTAATAAATGTCTCACTTATATCAGTAAATTGTTGAATAACAAATTGACTTAAAGTAGCTGAAAGCATAAGCACTAAAAGTCAAAAAATTCGAGACTTAACAATTGATTTAACACTAGTTTTTAAATAATTTTCTTCTACTAATTCAGGATTAATTCCACTCATTTTATAAATATCTTCAGTGGCTGCTTCTTGAATGACATCAATTACATCATCAGAAGTAATCATTCCAATTAAGAAATTATCATGATTAATTACTGGTAAGGTAGAACGATCTTGCTCGGCAAATATAAGTGAAGCTAATTCTTTTGAATCAGAAGTGTATATTGCTCTAACTGGTGATGAAATATTTTCAATGATATCTTCATCATCTGAAAAAACTATTTCTTCTAAAGTAGTGTTTCCAATTAAAAGTCCATTTTTATCAGTTACATAAATATTATGTGTTAATTCTAATTTATTGCGATAATCACTTTTAATTTTTAATAAAGCCATTTTGCAAGTTCAAGTATTAATAACTGTTGAGATATCAACTGACATAATGCTTCCAACTTGTGAATCTTCATAAGCTAAAATAGAATTAACTTTTTCACGTTTTTCTTTATCAGTTGCATTTAAAATTTTGCGAGTTAAATTAGCTGGTAAGTCTTCTAAAACATCAGCTAGTTCATCAGTTTGCAACTCTTTTAAAACATTGATTCCACAACTTTCTGTTTGTTCAGTTAAACTATACACTAAATTATATTGAATATCTTCAGCTAAATATGAAAACAGTTCAGCTGCATCAGAAGTTTTTAAAATTCTCAGCAAATAAAGTTGTTCACTTGGATTTAAAACTTCAGTTCCTGCTGCAATATCAGCCATTGGATACTCTTGAACAAAATTACGCAAGGCACTAATATTTTTTTGATTGATAAGTTTTATTAATTCAATCTCAATTTGATTTTTTCAGTCATTATGTAATTCAGAGTTATTTGTTTGTTTCATAAATAAATTTTTCTTTCTTTACTTAATTAACCTTTTAAATATTTACCTAATTCATCTCTAAAATCTTCAATTTTAACTTTATGAATCACTCCTGATTTGACAATTCGAATTGAACCATTTTCTTCAGATACAACAATTGTAATTGAATCAGATTGTTCAGAAATTCCAAGCGCTGCTCTATGACGTGAACCTAAATTATTGTCAACACTTTTACGAGTAATTTTATAAAAAGTTGCTGCATAATAAATTTTGTTATCACGAATTAAAACTGCACCATCATGAATAGGACTTTCTTTGTTAAAAATTGCAATTAATAGTGAACTTGAAATATTAGAATTTAAAATGATACCATCTGTTCTTAATGAATCTAAGTTTTCATTGTTTTCAATAGTAATTAATGCGCCTATTTTGTTTTTTGAAAAATGATAAACTGCTTCGTACAACTCATAAAGCAATCTAATTTGACTTGATTTTCCTAATGAACGATATTTATTTTTAATAATCCTTTTTAAAATCAATTCTTTGATTCTTTCAAACATTAGTAAATAAAGAATGCACAAAACTAAAATTAAAATAATAATGATAATAATGAAAGTAATAATATCCATACTATGCAGCAGCCTCACCTATTAAATATGCAGCTAAAATAAGTAAAATAATTAATCCTACCACTAATGCAATATATGCCAGTTTTCAATAAAATTCTTTTTTATTTTTTAGTTGTTTATCTTGAATTTC
This sequence comes from Mycoplasmopsis cricetuli ATCC 35279, assembly GCF_000526955.1. Lineage (GTDB taxonomy): Bacteria > Bacillota_I > Bacilli_A > Mycoplasmatales > Metamycoplasmataceae > Mycoplasmopsis > Mycoplasmopsis cricetuli. The sequence continues at coordinate 43,486 of NZ_JAHB01000003.1, forward strand.
TTTTAAGGTTAATTCTGGTTTAATTTTTCCATCAGAAGTATATGTGTTTTCAATGATACGGGCAATTTCTTTTTTGCGAAGTTCAACAAAATAATCAGAAGGAAGCGAAGTCTCTGTTGATTCCTTAAAAAATTTTTTAAGTTTCTTTTTTATTTTTTCTTTCATTTTCGCTCCTTATTTTTTTTATTTTAATTTTACTCAAAAATAGTCATATTTATTAAAAAAAGTCTCTATAATTTAGTGATTTCAATAATAGCATTTTCTTTTTTGTTTTTAGGAAGTGAAATTATTTTAAATTGATACTTCTCTGCTAAAACAAAAGTTGTTTTTTTATATAGTTTTTTATCACCTGTTTTATGCAGTAAATACTGTTCTAAGGTTAATTCTTGTTCTTGTTCATCTAAAAGTGAAAGTTCAATTTCTAACTGTTTAAAAATATCATAAATATAAAGATCTGATTGTACTTGAGATTTTTCAAGTGACAATTCATAAATTTTTTCATCATTATCATGTTCATCGTAAATTTCACCAACAATTTCTTCAATAATATCTTCAATTGTAATAATTCCAATTACTTTAGTTGATGAGTTATTTTCAACTACAAAAGCCATCTGAGCTCGAGCTTGTCTCATTTTATCAAGTGCAGATGAAAGATTTGAATTAGATGAAACAAACGGAACTGTTTGCATATAATTAATAATTTTTCCACGTTTAAGTCAAAAAATATCTTTTAAAATAATCATTCCAATTAAATTATCATTTTTCACTACTGGAATTCTTGAATAATTAGTTTCTTTAAAAAGTTGATGTGCTTTGGAAATATTATCACGATAATCAAGAAATGTAACATCTTTTAAGCGAATATAATGTTGCTGAACTTTAGTTGAATTTAAATCAAGAGCATTTTTTGTTAAAATACTTTCCCCAGTTTGTAATACTCCTTCATTTTGAGCTAAATTGATAATTTTCTTTAAATCATCTTCTGTGTTGGTAATCAATACTTCTTTTCCTAATTTACTTACAGGTAAGGTGAAAATGTATAATATTCAATACATAAATTCAATAAAAGGTGAAAAAATTTGTAAATACTTTTCTGAGTGAGATTTAGCAATTAATTTCGGAACAATTTCTCCAAAAATAACCAAAATAGGGGTAACTACAACCAATGAAATAATTGTAGGTAAAAAATTATTACCTGAATTTGCAAAGAAAATACCAATCAAATAAGAAGTCAAAACTGATGAGCCAACATTAACAATGTTATTTCCTATTAGGATTGTGCTTAAAACTTGATTAAATTTACTTTTTTGTTTTTTAATAAGAACTGAATTGTGTGCTTTTTTTTCAATCATATCATTTAATTTGGCAGCTGAAATAGTGCTATATGCAGTTTCAGATCCACTAAAAATACTACTTAAAACAAAAAGTAAAATCACAAAAATAAAAATAATAGTTATCACTCAACTACTCATAATTTAAAAATCCTTTTGAAAAAAATTATTCTTCGATATAGGGTTCATTTTATCCTTTTAATATTTCTTTTTAACATCGTTAAAACTAACGATTTTTCCTTCATAAAACATTTTTGATTGTCCAATTTGACCATTTCTATTTTTTGCTACAGTAACAATAGTATTATACTCGTTATCTATATTATTATTTTTTGAATCATTATATTTGCTTAAAAAAATAACAATATCAGCATCTTGTTCAATTGCTCCAGATTCACGTAAATCACTTAATTGTGGAGTTTTATTCTCACGATGTTCAACTGAACGAGAAAGTTGTGAAAGTGCTAAAATTGGAATTTTCAATTCAAGCGCAAGAGTTTTAAGCTGTCTTGAAATACTTGAAACTTCATTTTGGCGATTTCCTGTAACATTTTTAGAAGCAGCTATTAATTGCAAGTAATCAACAATAACTAAATTAAGATTGTAGTTTAAATCCTTATTTAATTTACGAATTTTTCAACTAATCTCATCAATATTACTTGTAGGAACATCATCAAAATAAACATTCATTTCATTAAATTGAATAGTACTAGCATGCAATTTTGATAATTCCATATCTCTTAAAATTTTTGGATTTTGGATTTTATCTAACTCAATCTGTGAATGTGTTGATAAAAATCTTGAAGTCAATTCGCTTCCAGGCATTTCCAGTGAAATAAAAGCCACATTTCGATTTTTTTTATTTTGTGATAACGAGTTAATGGTATTAACTTGATTTTCTATATTTTCTAAAGCTATATTTCGAGCAATATTTAAAGCAAAGGCAGTTTTCCCAATTCCAGGACGTGCTGCAAGAATAATTAATTGTCCAGGTTTAAATGAATTAACATAATAATCAACTGCATGAAATTTAGTTTTTGTTTCATTATCATTGATTTCACCAATAAATTTTTCATCAATACTTTTAAGCAATTCATTGGCACTATCCTTTAAATGCATAAAACTGCTACTATTAATTGAATTTTGACCATTTTCTTCTAAAAAGTTCTGAATGTTATAATAAGCATCACTTCATAAAAAATTATTTTCATTATTTTTTTGTAATCTTGAAAGTTCAAAAGTATAAAAAGCTTCCAAATTACGCATTTTAGTTAAGTCAATTAATTGTTCAACATTGCTTAAAAATAATGTTGGATTAAATGATTCAGCATATATATATGAAATAGTTGCCTCATTTACATGATTAAATTCTAATTTATCTGCAATTTTAGTTAAATTAGCAATTAAATCTGAATAAGAAAAGTGCGGAATTACACTTCCAACTGTTTTTTTTAAAAGCAAAATATAATTAAATACTTGTTGATTTTCTTTGATAAAAAAATCATTACTTTTTAAATACTGACAACCTCTTTGTTGAAGTTCTTCATCCTCAAACATTGCAGCAAGCACACTTTTTTCAATGTTGTCATTTTTATATTTGGTATTTGGATTTAAAAAAGTTTTAATTTCAACTAGTAAATTATTAAATTGATTATTTATGGACATCTAATTTTATCTCCACTCTAATAGTAGCGGTGATATCCTTATATAATTTGACAATAACTTCATGGGTTCCTTCAGAAATAAAATGAATTTTTTCTAAAGAGTGTTTTGGTAAACTAAATCCCTTTTTTCTAATTTCTTCAACAACATCCTTAGTTGAAACACTTTTGTGCACATTTAAATTGTGATTTTTATCAATTGTTGCAGTTAAATTAAAATGCAATGTTATTTCTTCAAGTTTATTTTTAAGTTGAATATATTCTGAACGAGTTTGATGTTCATTAGCTGAAATTTCTTGTAATTTTCTTTCTAATGATTTTGCAGTTCTTTCATTATATGGAAGCCCATAACCATTTTTAATTAAATAATTTGTACCATAACCATTTGATACTTCAATAATTGTGTTTGCTTGACCATCTTTGCAGTCTTTAATTAAAATTACTTTCATCTCTATCTCCTGTCATTATAATTGCATGTTTTATATTATCAACAAAGGTATCTAAATCTTCATTTGATACAGCTGCTGCGACGCCAAAATGTCCTCCACCACCAACTGATTCACAAATGATTTGAACATTAGTGTTAATACCTCGAGCACTTAATTTATAAATATTTTCTTTTTTACTTTGAAGTCGTGCTACAACAAAGGAAGCAATTCTGCCTTTAATTTTTAATACTTCATTAGCAGCAATTGAAATAGTATCATTTGAAGCTACAATATTTGAATATGAAAGAAAATACCCTGGTTTTATCTCGATTAAATTTTCAAGTAATTTTTCTACTTTTTTTTGTGTTTTTTCATCAATTTTTAAAATTTCAGTAGCTTCAGAACTTTTTGCACCTTTTGATTCTAAATAACCTGCTGCTACAAAAGTTTTTTGAGAAACTGATTTTGAAAATTGATTAGTATCTAAATAAATACCATTTAATAACAATTGCGCTGCTAGTTCACTTATTTTTATTTCACCATCCATAAATGAAATAACCTCTGTTACAATTTCTGAAGCCGATGAAGCAATTGTATCAATATAAGCATTAATTCTAGGGCAATAATCAATGCTTTTGGCCACTCTATGATGATCAAGAACAAAAACATTATTTCTATCTGTGTTAATCAATGCATTTGGATTATCAGTTCGACTAACATCTGAATTATCAACAAAAATAACCATAGTTTTATTATTAGTTAATTTAGACAAAGTTTGCATGTTTTTAATAGAATATGCTTCTTCTACTTGTTTTTTAATATCATACATCATAGTTAAAGCTGTGCTATCAAAAGTAACCCCGCCAATATAGGCTTCTTTACCAAAAGACTTGGCTATTTCATATAATCCATAACTAGCTCCAATTGAATCTAAATCAGCAATTGAATGCCCATAAATTATTACCCGTTCAATATCTTTGTTTTGAAGCTTGTCTTTAATCTGTAAAGTAATTTGTTTAATTTTAGTACGACTATTATCTGGAATAATTTCTGAATAAGAACCAAAATAAATTGGCTTTTCAATATTTGAAAATACAACAACTTGATCTCCTCCACGACTGTGAGATTGTAATAAAGCTTTTTTAGCTTGCTCTAATTGTGTTTGAAGAGAACTTCATCCACTTGCAAAACCAATTGATAGTGAAATTTTGTTAATTCCGATTGCGCCTTTGTCATTTATATTAAAAAAATGTTCAAATTTTTCTTGTTTCAATTTTTCTAAAGTTTGTTCATTAGTTAAAATAATAAATTTGCCATTTGTATATTGTCTATAAATAATATTGTATTTTTTAACATATTCATCAATAATATCAATAACAATTTTATTAATTCTAAAAATTTCTTCTTCAGAAAGAATTGACTGGTAAAGTTGAAAATTATCAATTTCAACTTCTCCTATAACTGATTTTTGCTCTTGTGCTTCATTTTTAAATAAATATTCAGTTGAAATATCTCTAATTACAATTGCATTTGATGAACTCCAAAATTGAGCTTCATAAAAATTATCGTCATCTTTAAACTCAATTTTTGTTTGATTTAAATTAAATGATTTATTTAATTTTTTTTCAAATATTTTAAAAAAATCTTCAATTTTTCATCCAATAAAATTGCTTTTAAATTTATTCTTAATAAAAGAACTAGATCAAGCAATTTCTTGAACAGTATCATAAATAATAATCCCTATGTTATTGTTACTCATAATATCCTCAACAAAAACATTAAAAGATTTTTCAATTAATTCTCGTGACTTAATAAAACGAATTAAAATAAAATATAAAATTAAAAATTCAATCACAAGTACAGAAATAATTCCAAAAATTAATGCTGCTAAAATAAAAGTATTATTTTGTTTTATTAAAATTGGCAATAACAATAAAATAAAAAAGATTAAAAAAGCAACAAGCGATATAATTGATAGAATTATTTTGTTTTTATTTCTCAAGGTAATCCTTTCTATTTATATATATCTTAAATTATATAAAATAATTTATTTTTTTATTTATTTTTAAAAAACTATAAGTATTAAAAATTAAATAAATAAAATTTTGAAATCAAAAAAAATCGCTTATGCGATTTTTTGTACTAAAATATTTATTCTGATTTAGTTTCTGCTGTTGAAGGCAAGTGTTCTTTTACTTGTTTAATATTGCTTATGAATTGTCTTAATTCTTGATTAATAGCTTCAGGTTCATATGCATGTCTTTCACCTGAAGTTAATGTTTTACCATTAGCATCAACATAAGTTTTATCTTTTAATAATTCTCTAATCTTTTTATCAACTTCATCTTTTGTTATGCTTGAATCTTTTTTATTATCTTTATCTAATCTAAATAAAGTTAACAATGAAGTTTGAGTTGAACGAGCTGAAAAGTATGAAGTTCTTGCACTATTAGAATTTTCTTGAACTTTAGTATCAAATCTATTAACTTTTTCAGTTTCATTTAATTCTTTTGCATTTAGTTTGTAAAGATCAAGTTTGTTTTTTCTAATTCTTTCAAGTGCTCTTTCATATTGAACTTGTGCGATTAAATAAGTTGTTATGTAAAAATCAATAGCTTTTACATATCCTCTGCCTGATGATTCAGCAACTACTTTTTCAAGTGAATTTTTAAGAATTTTAGCTTTTTCATAAAAATCAATAATTAATTCAACATCCTGCTCTAACATATTTTCAGTGTAACTATGTTTATCAATATTATTTTCTTTATCTGCTTCATGATCATCATGAATGAATTCTTTATTAATATCTAAAAGATCTTTTTTAACTTTTTCTAAATCATCATAAATGTATTTATCATCAGTTAAACTCTTAACTAATAATTTAGCATTTTCTTTATATTTATCAATTAAAATATTTTCTTTATATAGATCAAATTTAGCTTTAAAAGCTTTAAGTTTTAAAATAAACTTTGATAACTCTTCTAGACGAATAAAGTTTGCATCACCTATTGAATTATTTGGTAAACCAATAAAATAATCTCTTTTTAATTTATTGAAATTAAACACTTTTGAAGCATCATCTGTTGTTTCTCAATTAGATTCAGACATTTGAACTAAGTTTTCAGACATTTGAAGTAATTCATCAACAATTTCATTATTTGACGCATTTTCTATAAATTCTTTATTTTCAAGAGCAAATTCATAAAACTCAATCACATATTTGAAAATATAAAATTTTATTTCATTATCCTTAATATCACTAACATTTAAGTTTTCTTTTTCAATAAAGCTTTCTGCTACATATGAAGAAATATTAGTCATTGCTTTAATATATTCTTCAAAGATTAATTCATATGATCCTAAATTAGCATCAACATATTGTTCAAGACTATATTCTTTTACTGCATCATTTTTAGCATTTTTATCTAATTGTTCTTTTAATTCATCAACTTTTTTTTCTTTAAGATTAGATAAGTAATTATAGAATTTAGCAACTGTTCCTAAATCACCTTTAATTTCTTTTGTTTCAGAATAATTTTCACCTAAAAATTTTTCAAGTGTGTATTCTGTTTTTTTACCTTCACCTCTTGAAAGCATTATAGTAACTTTATTTTTAATAAATTCAATATCTGAATCTTTTCTAGAAGGATCAAATTCTTCAAGTTGTTTTTTTACACTTTCAATTGCATTGTGATCTTTTTCAGCTACTGGAATATTTCCAAATTCTTTTTTAAGATCTTCGAAAATTTTATTAAGATTGGTCAATCATTTATATTGAAAATATCTATCATGTAATTTTTCATCACCTTCATTAAAAGTATGATTTAATTGATCAATAAACTTTTCTCTGATAGCAAATAATTTAGCATCATCTTTGTTAAAATTAAGGATGTGATATTTATTAAATTCATCTCATGCTTCAGTGTATTTTTCAGTATAAATAGAAACTAAAGATTTATAATCTCTGAATTTTTCACTTAAGAAATTTAATTTCATGTTTTTTGCTTCAGCTGAAATATCCTTAAAGAAAAGATTTGATGCCTTTGAACTTTGTTCTTCATAAAGATTATCAATTGCTTCTTGTGTTATTTTTTCTGGTTGTTCTGAAATTCAATTATATGCTTCAAGGCCATTTAATCTACCTAGAGCTTCTTTAAATGTTTTAAATCTAATTGCAAATAAATCAACATTTGCTTCATAATATTCATAAATATTTGTAAGTTTTGTTTTAACATCCAAATTTTCGTTTTCTTTTGCTGATTTAGCAAAATCAATATCAACACGTTTTGTTTCATTTTGTAAGAATTTAATAAAGTCAGTGTAAAAATCTAAATCTTTTTTAAATAATTCATTGTTAGAATCATAAATTGGGTATTTACTTAAATCAAATTTTTCTCAGTATGTTTTTTCTTGATTGTTAAACTGATCAAAATTATTTTCAGTAATTTCAATATTTCTTAATTTTGGTAATTCAACAGTTGCATGAATTATTCAATTAGCCATTTTTTCGGCATTTTCATAGTGTTTATTAGTTAATCTATAATCTAAAACTTTATCATATTCACTAAGAGTTTTTAACAATCCTTCAGCAAGTTTAACATTGTAATTATATAAAATGAATTCTGTAGGTTTTTTAACATATTCTGGATTAATACCATAGTCATCATAAATAAATTTCAATTGTTCAATTTTAGATTCTTTTGTTTCTGGTTTAGTTGATAAAATCAAATCTTCAATATAATTTTTTGTCAGAACAAAAATACCTAAATTATTTAAATTAAGTTCTTTTAAATCTATATCTCATAAAAGAGGAGTATCATTTAATAAATTATTTTTTCCAAAATCTTCTCTATATGTTATTGTTTTTAATTCATCTGTTGCATTTTCATTTTCATATTTTTTATATCTAAGTAATGGATTTGAAACTACTTCTTCATAATATTTGATAATTTGATTGGATAGCTCTTCAAGATTTTCAATATCATATATTGCTTCATTTTTTTCAATAAATTTATTAGCTTTTAATGAATTTAATCTAACAATAGCCTCATGATATTTAGGATATTTTAAATCAAAACTATCAACATTGAATTTAACATAATCTGCTAAATTTTTAACTTCAAAATCCCAAGGACTATGAGTTTTACCATCAAAAATTTTATCTTCTTGATCTTGTAAAAATTGAGTAAATTTATCAACAGTTTTTAAATCTTCATTAAATTGTTCTATTTTATATCATTTATTAATTTCATTCCCAAGTTCAGGCTTTAAAGCTTCTCAAAATTCATTTTCTTTTTCTAAAACTTCATTTTTTGAATATGCTTCATCTCTATATGGAAGAAATTCATCATTAGAAATTTTTGCATTTTTATTGTGAGGAGAATGAGCCAATTTATCTTGAACATATTTAATTAATTCTTTAAATTTATCAGCGCTTCTTTTTTGTTGATCATTAAGATTTATTTTCAAATCTTTTTGTTCTAAATCTTTTAATTCAGATTCAAGATCACTTATTAATTTATTCCCTCCATCTTGATTGTTAAGCAGACTTAAAACAACAAATTTAATTTTGTTCTTGTCATCTAAATCATATCTATCATATTTATCTAAAATTGTTTTTGCTTGTTCTGTTAATGGATTATCTTCTGTTGGAATAAGATTTTTTTCTAATGTAATTACTTGTTTAAGAATATTGTTAATTTTTTCTTCATATTTATTAATAAGTTTCTCATTTTTCTTAAAATATGGATTTTCAAAATTTGATTTTACTTTATTTTTAAATAAATCAATATATATTGCTAATTCATTATTTTCTAATCCATTTGCTTTTGGATCTGAAAGAAATGCAAAATCCTTTAAAGTTAATAATCTTCTTAAACTTTCATTATAATTAGGGTATTTTTCTTCGAATTCATTTACTTTATGATCAAGATATTCACCATAAGAATCAACATTAAAATCCAACTTATAATTTTCATTTTCGAAATTTTTTTGTAAAAAATCTATGTAGTCTTTGTAATTTGAAATGTCTTTATTAAATTGATCTTCATTGTAATCTTTAATTGAACTAACATGTTTTACTAATTCTTTAAATTCATTTTCTTTGGCTGAAATATTTGTTTTTGATTCTATAGCCATTTCATTTTTAAACATTTCAACATTTCTTTTTTGATCATCAGTTAAAGCAATTTCATATTGAGGATTTTTTCTAAATCCACTGATAGTATAAGTTCTTCCATCACTAACTAGATTAGTTTTAATATCTTTTAGTTTAAATTTAACAATAGTTTTAGTATTTAAATTTTCAAAAGATAAATCTGAGACTTCATATTTTTTAGCATCAAAACCATGAAACTTAACATCATCAATGCTACTTACATATGAAGAATAAACATCAGAAATATTAGTTCTAATATGCTCTACATTATGACCTGAATCCTTATCATAAACAGAAATTTGCACCAATGCTGCATTTGCATTAAGAATTGCTAAATTTTCTTCTGGTGTTCTTTCATTTGAACATGAAAGTGTAGCAATTAATGGTAAAGGAATGAGTGATAATGATGACGCACCTAAGATTAATTTATTTTTTGTACGCATTTTTTCTCCTTTTAAATATTATCATAAAAACACTACTAATGCTTTTACTATTGAATTTTGGGTTTATTTTATAATTTATAAATAATTTTTAATATTCAAATTATACTAGTTTTTATTGATTTAATAAAAATAAATTTTACTACTTAATTTTACACTTCAAATGATTTTTTAGGAAGTTGTTTTTTTGGTTTTGATGATCCAAAATTAGGTAAATCAAAACTTGTAGATTTTCTTATATTTTGTTTAAGTTTTAATGCATTATTTAGCAATTTTTCTGCATATAATTTGTTTAAAAATTGTATTTGTTCTTCGTTTAATAAATTAACTTCAGATAAATTTTTTAAATACTTTAAAATTATTTTTAATGATTCTTTAGTGGATTCATTTTTTAGCAAGACATTAAAAACATATTCCAATACTGGTTTTCCTAAATTTTGATTTTCAGATCAAATTTTAATATCTTTTTCTGTAAATCTAAGTGGTAATTTTCCTATTAAGTAAAGTTTAACATTTTCAAAACTATCTTTAAAAATTTTATTGTTTAAATTTGTTTTTTCATAATCTAATGCTTCTTTATAGGGTGAAGAGTTTGTTTTATTGAAAACATTTTTATTTAGTTGATTTGAAAAATCTTCCATTAATTTTTTAATTTCTAAAATTTTTGTTTCACTACTGTGATATTTTTTCAATAATTTATCAATAAATTGATCATTTTGAATTTTTAAATCATTTACTGCAAAAAAATCTTTATCATTTGCCTTGATTTCTTGTGCAAATTTAATAAAATCACTTTTTGCAATTTCTTTTTCACTTTCAGATTTGGATTTATCAATTTTATTCATTTTTTTAACTAAATCATAAATATTTAAATATTTTTCTAAAATTGCATTAATTTCTGTTTCAAATTCATCTAAACTATATGAATCACTAAGAAAATAAATTGCATAATCTTTTTTGATTAACTCAAAATAATCTTTGTAAGCTTGGTCATCATATAATGGGTGATAAAGTCTTAATTTACTTAATTTAAGTTTAACTTCTTTAATTAAATCATCAATATTTAATTGAGTAATTTCATTTTCTTTATCTATTTTTTCATTATTTGAATGCTCTGATTTTTTATTTAAATTTGAATTCTCTTTGTTTGTTAATTGCAAAAAATTAGTTTGTTTTTCAATAATATTACCTTGCAAATTTGTTGTTTGATTATTTTTACTTAAATAAGCCAATGAACTAATACCAAATATTGACATAACAGTTGCAACAGGAACAATAGTTAATAAAAAATTTTTTATTTTCATTTTTTTCCTTTCTAGTACCTAAAATAATTACAATTTTAACACTTTTTAAATGGAATTATCACATAAGTGTAAATAAAGTTTTGGATTTGCAAAAATTTAATAAAAAAAATCATAAATCAAAATTAAAATCAAAAAATAATGCTTAAATTATAAATGGATATAATTAATTGATTTTTTGGTTTAAATATTAAGTTCAGTTTACTTAAAAAAACTATTTTCTTTTAGAAAAAATTATTTTAATAAAAATGAAAAAATTTATTCTAAAAGTATTTTTTATCTATACAAAAAATATAAATTTAATCAATTAAATAATTTAAATATTATTATTAATATTATTGAAAAAAAATATGAGAAAAATTTTGTTAAAAATCTACATTAAACTAATTTAACTATTTTTAGTTTTATTAAAACATTAATTACCTTAATGTTATAATGATAATAACAATTCAAAATATAATTTGATTTAAAAAATAATATTTTTCAAAATATGCTGGTATTAAAATTTTAAAACTAAACATATAGTTTATTTTAAAAAATAACAAATATATTCTTATTATCTATAAATGATTTTAATAATGTAACTTGAGAATAAATAAACTTACTCATAATTAATTGAATAATTATAAAAATTTTGTTTAATAAACACTTTAGACATTTTTTTAAAAAATATTTTACATTGATTTGCTTGAATAAAAAATTCTTTGTTTTTTAAAAAAGTTTTTTAATATTAATAAAATGAAATAAATAAGCTAAAAGTAGTTATTATATTTAAAAAAATATTTTATAATTTTTAAAAGTAAAAATGTTTTAAAAAGGAATTTAAATATATGAAAAAAGTAATTTTTTCTCAAAAAGAATATGACCTTATAGGCACTCCAATGGAAATTGGAAAAAAAGTTCAAATCAAATCTGTTTTAGCTGGAACATTTGATCAGAAAGAGTACCAAAATGAAGGTAAATACACAATTTTATCTTTTTTCCCAGCAATTGATACTAGTGTATGTGACTTACAAATTTCACAAACTGATGAAATTGCTAAAAATTACCCAAAATTTAAATTTATTTCAATTTCAGTTGACTTACCTACAACTCTTAAAGTTTATGTAGAAAAACACAATGTTCAAAATGTACAAATGTACAGTGATTACAAGGATAGATCAGTAACAAAATCACTTGGATTGTTAATTGATGATCTTTTCTTAGCTGCTAGAGCTGTTATTGTACTTGATAAAGAAAATAAAATTATTTACAAACAAATGCATCAAAGTATTCATGAACAAATTGATTTTAAAGCACTTCAAATGTTTTTGGATAACTTAGAGTAAATAAAAATAAAAAAACACCACATACTTTTTACAAAAAGTATGTGGTATTTTATAATTTATTAAAATTTTTTAGCAATTTCAAATAATTCATTTGTTTTTGAATCAGCATATTCTGATGCAGTCATGGCGTTAATTGGTGCTATTTTAGTTCCTGTAATTTCTATTGTTTCAACCTTTTTAGCTCCTAAAAATTTTCAAGTTCCCTTAAGTCATTCAATATGGCTTCCTCATAAGTATCAATCACGTGGAGCCCCTTGAGAAGCAATTACCATAACTGATAGATGATCTAAAAGACCTTTAGCATCTCCTTTTTTGGAATATTTGTAACTAAATGTTTTGTTTGCAACTGCAATCCCATCAATAAAATTTTTTACAATTGCAGTTGGACCAAAATTAACCATTTGGCATGAAATAACTAATTTATCAATTGATTTAAGTTTGTCAATTCACTTATCTGAATTGATTTTTGTTCAATAATTTGACATATTTTCTGCTAATAAAAAGACTTGATTGAACTCAGTGTCATTTAAATTAATAAATTCAACTTCATCTTGTGGGTGTGCTATTTTATATTGTTTATAAAAATTTCTAAGCATTTGTGAAGAATAAGAATTTTCAATTGTATTTAAATTTCCTTCTAAAAATAAAACTTTTTTCATTTTTCACCTTCCTATAAATGATTCATAAATAAATTATAGTTATTTTTATATTTTCTAACTAAAATAAAAATAAATTACTTATAAATTTTTTATTTTTAAACTCGTTTTTTATAATTTATAATTTAGAAGAATAATCAAATAATACTTTTAACACAAAGAGGTGATATGAAAAGATTAGTTAGTGGTATTAAACCAACTGGCCAGTTAACTTTAGGTAATTACATTGGTGCAATTCAAAATTTTATTAAATTACAAGATAGCTATCAATCATATTTTTTTGTTGCAGATTTACACGCTCTTACAACTGGAAGTGTAATTCCAAGTCAATTAAAAAATGAACGCGAATCAACTGTTGCTATTTATTTAGCTTGTGGGCTTGATCCTAACAAGGCTAATATTTTTTATCAATCTTCAATTTTAGAACACTCACAATTAATGTGAATTTGCAATTCTGAAACTACAATTGGGGAACTTGAAAGAATGACCCAATATAAAGATAAAGCAAAAACATTAGTTCAAGGAAATAAAACCATTAAAATACCAAGTAACTTACTAATGTATCCAGTGTTGATGGCCGCTGATATTTTACTTTATAATGCAAATTTTGTTCCTGTTGGAGAAGATCAAATACAACATATTGAGTTAACTCGTAATATTGCTGAAAGACTAAATCGTAAATATAATATTAATTTAACAATTCCAAAAGCCATTATTCCACAATTTGGAGCAAAAATTAAATCACTTACCAATCCTGAAATTAAAATGTCAAAAAGCAATAAAGATGACAAAGGAGTTATTTACTTGTTAGAAGACCCTAATTTAGCTTATAAAAAAATTCTTAAAGCTTTAACTGATTCTGAAGAAAAAATATATATTTCTGAAAATAAGCCTGGCGTAGTAAATTTATTAACTATTTATGCTTCGTTAAAAGAAATTTCAATTAAGCAAGCTGAAGATTATTTTAAAGACTACAATTACAAAAATTTCAAAGAAGAAGTAGCCCAAGTGGTAAAGGATTTATTGATTAAAATTCAAGCAAACTACAAACAAGCTTTAACACAAGTTGATAAAGTTGTTTTTAAAGGCAAGAAAAATGCTGCAACAATTGCAAAAGAAACAATTTATAGAATTCAAAGTAAAATTGGACTATATGAGGAAAAAAATGAAAGCAAATAAAAATTTAAATCATACAACAAGTCACCTTTTAGGAGCGGCGGTTGAATATTTATACCCAAATACTAAACTAGGGTTTGGCCCTGCAACTGATGAAGGATTTTATTATGATTTTGAATTTGAAAATCCAATAAGTGATCATGATTTAAACAAAATTGAAAAATTAATGAAAAAATTTGCTTCAAGAAATTTAGTTATGAAACAGGTTTCTTTTGATCAATATTCTTTTAAAAACAAACCATACAAACAAGAATTATACAATGAACTAAAAGCAGCAGGTAAAGATATTACCTTTTATGCTTTAATTGATCCTTTAAATAATGAAACTATTTTTGTTGATTTATGTGCAGGTGGTCATGAAGAAACTACAAAACACATAAAAAACTTTAAACTTTTATTTTTAGCTGGTGCTTATTGACGAGGTAATTCAGATAATATTCAATTAACTAGAATTTATGGAACTAGTTGAGAAACTAAAGAAAAACTCAACAATTATTTAGAAATTTTAAAAGATCGTAAAGAACGTGATCATCGTAAAATTGGAAAAGAAATGAAACTTTTTACATTTAATTCACTTTCAGGGCAAGGTTTCCCAATTTGGCTTGAAGATGGAATGTACATACATAATGAAATTAAAAACTTAATTTTAAAAATGGATCGTAAATATCATATGACAGAAGTTTTAACTCCACATTTTGGAGAGGAAAATCTTTATTTAACTTCTGGACATTTACAACATTATCAAAATGATATGTTTAAACCTATTCAAGCTGAAAACGAAAAACTTTATCCAAGACCTATGACCTGTCCACATCACATTATTTGCTACAATTCAGAAAAACGTAGTTACCGTGACTTACCAATTCGTTATTCAGAACAATCTCAATTATACCGTTATGAAAAATCAGGAGCATTAACTGGTCTTGAACGAGTTAGAACTATGTTATTAACTGAAGGACATTTATTTGTGCGTAAAGACCAAATTGCAAGTGAATTTAAATATATGTACCAATTAATTAAAGAAACACTTGAAATTTTTAAAATTAAAATTGATTATATTTCTCTGTCACTTCGTGATAAAAATAATAAAGAAAAATATTATGATAATGATCATATGTGAGAGCAAGCTGAAGAACAACTTCGTAAAGTACTTAATGAGCTTGGTGTAAAATATGAAGAAAAAATCGGTGAAGCAGCTTTTTATGGACCAAAAATGGATGTGCAAATATTTACTGCTTTAGGTCATGAAATTACAGTATCAACATTACAACTTGATTTTCTATTACCTGAACGTTTTAAAATAACTTTTACAAATAGTATGGGAGAAGAAGAAACTCCAATTTTAATTCACCGTGGTCTAATTGGGACCTATGAACGTTTTTGTGCAATATTGCTTGAACAAACTAAAGGTATTTTACCATTTTGACTTGCTCCTAAGCAAATTACTGTTATTCCAGTTAATTTAAATGAAAATTTTGAATATGCAAGCAAAATTAACAATAAATTGTATGAGTTGGGATTTCGAAGTAAATTAGATTCTCGAGATGAACGATTGAATAAAAAAATTCGTGAAGCACAAATGTCTAAATCTAAATTTCAGTTAATTTTAGGGGAAAAAGAATCTTCTGAAAATTTAATTTCTTATCGAAAATATGGAACTGATGAAACAGTTACAATCACTTTTGATGAGTTTATCAATTACATAACTCAATTAAAAAACAATTATGAATAATTCTAAGTTAGCAAAATTTAGTAAAGTATTGATATACTCTATATTATTTATAAATTTATTAATTCTTTTTATCTTGGCTCCAAACATTGTAGGAATTAAACCTAAAAACTACTCTCCACAATGACAAATGATTTTTACATGTTTAACAATTTTATTTTGAACTATTATTAGTATATTTATGATAGTATTTAAAATTTCTAAACTAACAACACATCAAATACTAATGTTTTTAATTGGAGTTGTTATCACAATCACATGAATTCCTCGCATTGAAAATAAAAATTTAATTTGAATTTTTTTTACAGCCGATACAATAGTTATTCTAATAATTGCAGCTTTAAATTATTTGCTTAACATAGTTTTTGTTGGAAAAAGTTTAATCCTTAAATTACGAAAAATATTTAAAAAAAAATCAGGATAAAATCCTGTTTTTTTTTTTTTTTTTAATAATCATTCTTTGAAGAATGTTTTCCGGTAACAATAGCAATTGAACGACTTGTTCCAAATCGAGTTGCTCCAGCTTGATGCATTGCAATTAAATCTTCAATGGTACTAATTCCTCCGGCTGCTTTAATTAAAAGTTTATCACCGCAAATACTTTTTATAATTTTAATATCTTCTAATTTAGCCCCTCGATAACTAAAACCAG
>NZ_JAHB01000004.1 GCF_000526955.1 Mycoplasmopsis cricetuli ATCC 35279
TGAATGCTTTGAGTACTTGGACCAATTTTCTTTCTTGAATATTTAATTGTATTTTATTTATTAATTTGAAAATTAAACTTAAAAACTCCAGGCCGTGATAATATTGAGTTTAAATTATTTACCAAAAAAGATTTTATTAACAAAAAAGAAAAATTAATTCAAGATCAAATTGAATACAGCAAAATTGTAACTGATGAAAATATCAAACATGAAAAACCTGAAGATATTCAAAAAAGTATTCAATTGATTAATTTTTATGGTGGATTTGAAAATATCACTGAAGTTGGCGCTTGCATTTCAAGACTTCGCATTTCTGTTCTTGATAAAGAAAAAGTTAAAAAAGATGCTATTAAAAATTTAGGTGCTGCTGGAATTGTAGAAACAAATGATCAAGTTCAATCAGTATTTGGTGCAAAAGCAATGGTATATGCTCGCATTATCAATAACATTAAGAATAAATAATGAATAAATTTGTTTTTGCCATTGTATTTATTGCATTAGGATTTGTTTTATTTGCCATATCCTTAATTATTTATTTTTATCGCAAGAAAAAAAATATTAACTATCAAATTAATGAAAATGAAAAATATTTAAGGCAAATTTATTGAACTTTTATCAAAAAATTACCACTAATTTTTTTCCTATGTGGACTTGTTTGTATTTTAATGACTATAAAAATTTTTCTATCAGAAATTTAAATTAATTTAATATCAAAAGGAGGTTTGAAATGAAATATGATTATCACAATCACACCTATTACTGCAATCACTCTGATACAACTGTTTCTGAATTAGTTGAACATTATGTAAGTTTAAATTACAAAGAAATTGGAATTTCAGATCATATTCCATATCCTGGAGAATTGGATTTAAAAGACCCATCCAGAATGAGACATGATCAAATGGAATCATATATTCAATTGGTTAAAGAACAAAAAGAAATTTACAAAAACAATCCTAATTTAAAAATTTACACAGGATTTGAAAGTGAATATTTTCCAACTCAAAAAAAATGATATGAATCACTTCTTAAAAGAGAAGATGTTGATTATTTAATTTTGGGAATTCATGCCGTAGATAATCTTGATCCTGAAAACAATTACAATACTAAATGTACCAATAAAAAAGAACTTCAAAGATATTGAAATGCTTTAAATGAAGGAATGCGAACTGGATTATTTTTATATGCTGTACATCCAGATTTTTACATGAAATCATATGAAAAATGGGATCAAGATTGTGCTGAACTTGCTTATAAAATTTGTGATTTAGCTCTTGAATTAGATTTTCCAATTGGTTTTAATATTAATGGATTTTGAAAAGGACCTCGAAAAATCGGTAATTCTTATCGTAATAAATATCCAATGCCTGAATTTTGAGAAATTGTTAGAGAGCGCAAAGTTAAAATTTTACTTGAATCTGATACACATCATAAAGCACAACTTTATGATGATAAAATAGTTCAAAAAACTTATAAACTATTAAAAGAATGAAAAATTGATCACTTGCTAGTTGAAAAAGTTAACATGAATAAATACAAACAAAAAGTAGCTAAAATTCTTAATAAATAACAACTCACAAATAAAAACTAAATTAAGAATTATTGAATGTTTTAATTTTATTATTTATTTTTTTAATTTAAAACTAATTATTTTATAATTAAACTATTAATTATAAAAATATAGGGATTTTAAAATGAAAATTATTAAAGTTGACACTTCAGGTGAACTTGCTAATGTTTGTGCTGATTTAATTGAAAATCAAATTCAAACTAAACCAGATTCTAAAATTTGTTTTGCTACTGGATCTTCTCCAATTGAAACTTACAAAAAATTAATACAAAAATACAAACAAGGATTGAATTTTGAAAATATAATTACTTTTAATTTAGATGAATATGTAGGACTTGATAAAACACATCCATGTTCATATTATTATTTCATGCAACACAATTTATTTTCACATATTAATGTTAAACCTGACAATATTAATTTTCCAAATAACAAAGGAGATTTAATAATAAATGCTAACGATTATGAAAATTTAATCAAAAAACATGGTGGAATTGATTTAACCATTCTTGGAATTGGCACAAATGGACATATAGCATTTAACGAGCCTGGTTCTTTAATTACTGATCGCACTCGAGAAGTCAAACTAACTGAAAGCACAATTAAAAGTAATAACATATACTTTAAAAATCCAAATGATATACCATTAACAGCATTATCAATGGGAATTGCAACTATTTTACAGTCAAAAAAAATTATTTTAATTGCTTTTGGTAAATCTAAAGCTAATGCCATTAAAAATATGATTGAAGGACCAATTACCTCAGAATGTCCAGCTAGTTTTTTACAAACTCATCCAAATGTAACTATAATTGTTGATAAAGATGCAGCTTCTCTTCTTTTAAAATAAAAAAATATCAAGATAAAAATACTTGATATTTTTTTATTTTTTTTCTTTTTCTAAATTCGGGAGTAAACTATTTCATTCTTTAATACTTTTGTTTATATTATTAAAAATAACTTTATTTTTATCCACACGATTAGCCAAATAAGAAAAAACAATATCAGCTAAAATAAATGCAGAAATTTTAGATCCTATTGATCCAATTCGATATCTTTGATCAATCGAATTTAAAAGTAAAATATTTAAATTTGAATCATGCTTAAAAACTTTGTTATTTTTAGTTCAAAGTGAATAAGAAATATGATTTTTATTCATATAATCAATGATATTTTTAATTTCAAGAGTTTCACAACTTCGAGAAATTACTGTAATATGCATTTTTTCTTTAAGCAAACTACTAAAAGAATAAAAATCATGAATACTTTCTAAAAAAACAGCATTAAATCCAATTTTACGAATATTAGTTGCAAGATATTTTGCAACTAAAAATGATTCTCCAATACCTAAAAATACATTTAACTTTTGATACTTTAAAATTGTATTAATATAATTTATAATTGAATTGGAATTTAAAAGACTTTTAATTGTTTTTTCAATTGCTACTAAGTAGTGAGTTTTAGTATTATGGATAATTTCATTTAATGTAAGTGAATCTTTTTCATTTATATTTAAATTATTTTCAATTAATTGAGTTTCACGTTTGGCTACATAAATTTGTAGTTCACCGAGTGAATTAAAACCTAGATTTCAAGAAAATCTTGAAATGGTTGGTTGACTTAAACTAAGTTTTTTACTCAATGAAATTGTGTTTAGTTTCAAAAATTCACTTGTTTCATTTTCAATAAAATTTAAAATTTTTTTATTTGTATTAGTATTTTTTATTTTTTTTAAGTAACAATTTTCAATAATTGATATTTTATTGTTCATAATTTTTATTATAAAATTTTATTTTAAAACAAAAAAGCAAAAGTAATATTTGCTTTTTTTAACCAAATTTATAACTTTTCACCTTTATGTGAATTGATCTGATTGTTCAATGATTCAGCTTCAACTCCAAAAATTGCATGAAAGTAATTATCTGAAATTTTTATAACTCCAAATGCTCCGGCATTTTTAAGTTCTTTTTCATTTACTTTGGAACCATCTTTTACTTTATATCTAAGTCTTGTAGAACAATTGGTAAAATCAACTATATTATCTCAACCTCCAAATGCTTTAATAATTGCTTTTGCTTTTGTTGAGAAATTTGTCTCACTATCAATTGTAATTGAATTATCATCTATATTTGATCCTGCAATTTTTCCGTCACCTCTACCTGGAGTTGATAAATTAAATTTTTTAATTAGTAAAGTTGAAACGAAAAAATAAGAAATTCCAGTTGCTGCTCCAATTGGTAAAATTCAAGCGGGATTAGCAAATACTGCATTAGTTGATGTAAATCCTGATTGTTTAATAATCGCAAGTGATTTTGGAATACTAATTAAAAAATCCATAAATCCAGCACTAAATCCAAATCCTAATTGAATTCCGAACAACCCTGTTATAAAGGCTGAAATCCCAGTTAAAAGAGCATGCACAAAATAAAGAAGTGGGGATACATATAAAAAAGCAAATTCAATTGGTTCTGTAATTCCTGAAATAAATGAAACAAGAGCTGCAGAACCAAATAAAGCTAATACTCTTTTTCTTTGATCTTTATTTTCTGCTGTAAAAACAAATGCTCCTACAAGAGATGGAAGTCCAAACATCATCATTGGAAAGAAACCAGCTTGAAATAATCCCCCAGGATTTCCTTTTGCTGCTCCATTTAAGAAAATGAAAATATCTCCATTGACAATTTTATTTGGATCGGATGCACTTACATGTGATCCTAATTGAAATCAAAAAATATTATTTGGAATATGATGTAATCCAAAAGGAATAAGCAATCTATTTAAAAATCCATAAACCCCCATAATTGAAGCTCTTGTAAATCTTATTCCTAAAGTCATTTCTTCTTTTGGTGCTGTTGCAATTGATAAGTTATAAGAAATAATAAAAATAACATAAGCAATTCAAGGAAAAATAATTGAATACACAATTGAAAAAATCACTGAAAATACAATTGCTAATGCAGGAATTAATCTTTTACCTGAGAAAAAACCTAAAATTTTAGGCAACTCCACGTTATTTGTATGATTATAAATAAATGCAACAAATGAACCTATAATAATCCCTGAAAGAACATTACCTCCTAGTATGGCATTATATTTGCTTCCAAAAAGTTCTTTAAATCCAATAACATTTCCTTCTTTTATTTCAGTTAAAGCACCAAAATTAACTTTTGAATAAAATGAATCAGTAATTAAAGGAACTAATTGAGCAACAATAAACATTGAAATTAAACCAGCAAAAGCCGCTTCACCTCGTTTTTCCTTAGTAAATCCAAATGCTAGTGCAACAGCAAAAATTAAATATAAATTATCAAAAATAATACCGCCAGACTGAGTGATAACATTTTGCACTAATTTAGAAAAATTGGTATAAGTTGGAATATCAGCTCCAATTCTAAGTAAAATTGCTGCAATTGGTAAAACCGCAATAGGAAACATTAATGTTGATCCAACTTTTCCGATGCGATTTAATATGCGCTTAAACATTATTTTTCTCCTTTTCTCAAAGGAATTTTATTTAAAGTATCTTTGTTTTTCTTAATAACAAAACCATTTATTACAACAGTTGAAATAATAGCTGCAAAAAATACTGCTACAAATATCACAACAATTGATGCAATTAAATTTGATCTTAAAGTTGCTTTATATACTCATTGTGTATATGCTTGTTCTGCTGTTTTAGCTGGCATATCTTCAAGGGTGTATAAACTAATTAACAATACTACAGTAACTAATAAAATGCAAAATAAAATTCAAAGTACAATGTAAATTCATTGTCTTGTATCTTTTACTTTGCTAGTCAAACTAAATAATGACACTATTTATCCTTTCATAATTTTGTTGTAAGTAGTTTTTCTACTTAAAAATAGTATAGTTCTTTTATTTTTTAAATATATTTATTGAATAAATTATTCAAAATATTTGTTTAGATATTAATAAAAATGAATAAATTATTCAAAAATATGTTTTTATTTGATAAATAATTAAAATGAAGTTTGAAAATGAGGATATAATGAATGAATTAGTTACATTAAAAAACAAAAGATCTTGCTGTTTATTTTTTAAATCCATTTTTGATGTTTATGTAATCATTAAATCTAAAGAAAAAAAAGAAAAAATTAACCATTTTTTGTGACAAAGTAGCTAAAACTATTTTCAAATCAGAGAAAAATAATTTATATTGGAGCAAAAACTAGGGTAGAATTGCTATGTTAGACTCTCTTGATATTTTTTCAACTTTTACTGAAAAAATTGATTCAATTATTCAATGACTGGTGAACAAAAAGCAGTTTTAAATTCTTTAGAACATAATGAAGATGATTTTAATTTAGAGTTTGAAGATGCTAAAAATTTAGCTTAAATCAAAATGATATTGTGATTGGTCTTTCTGCTTCTGGGCAATACTAAATATGTTGCAGGTTTTTTTAGCTATGCGGAAAAATATGAAATTTACACAGCCTTAATTACAAATAAAAATAATGCTATTTGTGAAAAAATGCTAATTTTATTTTAATAATTGATGCTGGAAATGAAATTATTGAAAATTCAACTGGTTTAAAATGTGCTAATTCTCAAAAAATTATTTTAAATACACTTTCAATAATTGCCGAAATTAAAAACAATAAAGTTTTTGATCAGTTAATAATTGACGTTAAACCAATTAATGAAAAACTTTTTTAGCGTATTTATAAGATTATTAGTAAAATTACAAATGTTAATTTAGAAATAGCGAAGCAATATTATTTTTAGGGGGCAAAATGTTTCTTGTGCAATTTTAATGATTAAAAAGCAATTAACTTTAAAGAAAGCTAAAAATTTATTGATTTTAAATAAGAATAATTTAAGAAAAACTCTTGAAAATAAAAATTAAAAATAAGTATAAATTATATTAAAAACTAAATAAAATATAAAATATACATGTATTAAAATTTAGTAAGTAGGCGTTATGATAATTAAAAATGTAAGTGTTGTTAATTATAATGAAATAATTAACAATGCAGATGTTCATATAAAAGATGGAAAAATTTTAAAAATTATTCGAAAAACTGGATTTTCTAAAAAATATTTACTTCCAGGTTTTATTGACACTCATATTCATGGGTTTAAAAATAAAGATTTTAAAGATAGCACTGAAGCATGTCAACAAATTCTTGATGAACTTGCTCATGAAGGTATCACTGCAGTTATGCCCACTTTAATGACTGATTCATGAGAAAAAATTTTACAAGCACTTGAAAACACTTCAAAAGCTAACTCATATGGAAGTAGAATTTTAGGAATTCATCTTGAAGGACCATTCATTAGTGAAGATAAAAAAGGAGCTCACAAAAGTGAATTTTTAACTGCAGCAAGCATTGAAAAAATCAATCAACTTCATCAAGCTTCAAATTACATGCTTAAAAAAATTAGTTTTGATCCCAAACAAGTTTCTTTAGAAGTTGTTGAACATATGGCAAGTTTAAAAATTACTCCATTTATTGGTCATTCAAATGTATCTTTTGAAGTAGCTCAACAATATTTTAATAGTAAAGTTAAAGGAGTATGCCACATGTGAAATGCCATGAGTGGGATTGATTCACGTAATCCAGGATTACTACAAGCTGCTTTTTTAAATGATGTATACACTGAAGTGATTATTGATTTGATGCATATTTCTAAGCCATCAGTTGAATTTACTCTAAAAAACAAAAATCTTTCAAAAATAATTTGTATTTCTGATGCAATTAAACCAGCATATGCTCCAGATGGAGACTATGAATCTGGATCCCTTCCAATTACTAAAAAAGGATTTAAAATAACTTTAAAAAATACTGAAACCATTGCTGGAAGCGCTATTACTATATATGATTCATTTAAACATTTAATAAAATTAAATTTAGATTTAAAAGATATTGTTAAATTAACTTCATATAATGCTGCAAGATCATTGCAAATGAAAAAATTGGGAATTATTAAACCAAACTATTGAGCAGATTTAGTTTTAATTGATAAAAAAAGTTTAAATCTTGATGCTGTTATTTTAAATGGTAAATTAATTAAAGGAAAACTTAAATAAACTTAATATAAATAAAAACACATCAATTTATTTTGATGTGTTTTTAAAATGTTTATTTAAAAATTTACAATGTTATAAGTTAAACAGAATTTAGTGATTAAATAATAAATAATTTGTCCGTGTAATTTTGAACAAGTGTTTAAATATTTAATTTCATCATTGTACAAATTATAAATGTTCTCCAAGAGAATATTTGACATATAAAATGGCATTAATTCATTTTTGCACAAAAAACCATTGTAAAAATAATTAAAACTAACTATGTTTTTATTAGAATGGCATTTAGCACATGTGTTAGTAATTACTTGATAGTTAAAATATTTTAAAATATGAACATAAAACAAATTCAAAAAAATATGTATATGTGAATCATTAAAATAGTCAATAATTTTCCAGTATAAATTTACAATACTATTTTGAAAATAAATTTGTTTAGATAATTTTACAATGCGATTTAAAAGCACGAATGTTTTTTCATTAAAAATATCATATTGTCCAATTAAAGTTACTTTTTTTAGTCTTCCAATTTTATTGATAAGTCTTGCAGCAAAATATTCAATTTCACATAAAGCACCTTCAAGTAAATTGTTACGATTTTTTGAATTTATTTTTTTAAGTCCCTGAGCTAACAAACTAATTTGTCCTTTTGAAGTTAAAAATTTTAAAATAAACTCATTATCACTTATTTCTTTTTGTGATATTAATATAGCTTTGTTAATAGAAATTGCCATAAAAATTATAATACTGAAATATTTTTAGTATAAAATTTAACTATTTTATGTTTAATGGCAATTTGTTGTTTTCTTTTAAAACTTTAAAATCTCTTAATATTGTACGCTCTGAAACATTTAAATGTGAAGCTATTATCGGAATAGAAATACTATTATCTTTTGAAATTAATTCAACTATTTTTTGTCTTCTTTTGTCTGGAGTTAATTTATATTTTAAATTATTTAGATCATTTTGTTTGATATTTAATTTTGTTTGATTTTCACTTAAAATATTTTGCTTATCATTAAAATAATTTTTATTAACTAAAGTTAATTTAACAAAATTTGAAGAGACTTCATATTTTGGTTCAATTGGAAAATCCTTATATGAATTAAAAATTTTTTCAATTCCTGTTCCATAATCT
Organism: Mycoplasmopsis cricetuli ATCC 35279; assembly: GCF_000526955.1. GTDB lineage: Bacteria > Bacillota_I > Bacilli_A > Mycoplasmatales > Metamycoplasmataceae > Mycoplasmopsis > Mycoplasmopsis cricetuli. The sequence goes on from NZ_JAHB01000004.1 coordinate 8,758, forward strand.
TCAATATATTTTAATTCTCTTAAAATTTTTGCAACACTTTTATTTCTTTGAGCTATAGCTCCTTGTTTAATATTATCCAAAGTCAATCCAGCTGGAATTGATCCAGGTGAAAATATTTCTACTCTATCATCAAATAAATCAATTTTTATTTCTGAATTTAAAGTTCAATCTCTATGTGAAAAACAATTTAAAATCGCTTCGCGAATAGCTATTTCTGGATAATCACTAAACTCGCTTCTTTCTGGATTCTTAGTTATAACAATTTTTATTTTATTGTGTCAAGAAAAAAATTTTAAAATTTCATCTATTTGTTGAATTATTGACCCTTTAAATTCTTTTTTATCCTTAAAAATATTTTTATCTATTCCTTGAAAAATAGCAAATTTTGTAATTATTGTATTTTGATCACTAATTAAAAATGCTGCATTATTATATTCACCATTAGGCGAAACAAGTGAAAGAGATTTTAGATTAAATTCATTTTTAATTTTTAGATCTAAATATTTTTTCTTAATATATTTAAATGTTAAACTTTTATATTTATATATTTGTTCTTCAAAATTATGAGCAACATTAGATAAAATCATTCTTCTTATTTCTTCTGGTCCAGCCTTTCTTTTAGAACTTCCTACTCTTATATAAATTCCTCCAAAATTAAATTCACCCCCTTCTCCTTTTTTAACAGAATAAGGTTTATTTTTCCCTTCTTTTATAATTATTTTAAAAAATTTTTCACTTAAATCTAAGGTTACTAAATCTTGGATTTCTGGAGAAAATGCATTTGAAATTCAATTTGAAATTAAATTTTCTCAATCTCTATAATTTTTAACTTTTTCCTTTAAAATTACACCTTGATCATTAACACCTAAATAAATTACCCCTCCTTTAGTATTTAAAAATGAAACAATTTCTTCTTTAAAACCTTTTGAAATATCTTCTTTGAATTCTAAAACATCGCTTTCATACATTTTTATTTTATTTTTAATCATCATTAATTGTCAACTTTCTACATAATATTTTAATTTTATTTAATTATTTTAGTTATTATAATTCTAACATTATTTTTTGATGTTTATTCTGTGTTTGTCATGAATTTGTCATATATTATCATATTTTGTCACAGATTTGTCACATATTTGTCTGTGATTGTCGTATATTATCATATTTTGTCATAGATTTGTCACATATTTGTCTGTGATTGTCGTATATTATCATATTTTGTCATAGATTTGTCACATATTTGTCTGTGATTGTCGCATATTATTATATTTTGTCACATCTTTTAGACTATAAAAACTATACTTTTAAATTATCTTAATAATATTTTTAAGCAAATAATTAATTCATATAACAACTAAAGTATAATTTTAAACATGATTGTTGGATACATAAATGGAAAAGTTTGAATTGAAAAAAATAAATTCAAAGAAGCTTTCATAGTAAAAAATAAAAAAATAACCTTTGTAGGTACAACAAAGGAAATTTTAGAAAGAAAACCTAATAAAATAGTTGATTTAAAAAGAAAAGTTGTTCTGCCTGGTTTAATGGATAGTCATATTCATTTTTTATTTGCCGCAAAATATGACTCATATGTAAATTTATCAAAAGCAAAAAATCACCAAGAATTAATTAATATTTTAATTGATTTCAATCAAAAAAATCAAGTAAAAGAAAATGATGTTTTAATTGGGTATGATTGAGATGAAACTCAATTCCAAGAAAAAAAACGATTTTCAAAAGAATTGCTAGATTATTATTTCCCGAATATTTCAGTTTTTTTGTGAAAAAAATCATATCATTCTGCTATAGCTAACACTCATGCTTTAAAAAGACTAAATATTTTTTATCCTAATGCTTTTTATGAAAAAAGTTATATTGAATTAGATCAAAACAACATGCCAACAGGTTTTTTAAAGGAAAAAATTTGTTATAAATCTGATGTTTTAATTTCAAATGAACAAATAAAAAAACAAAAAAATAATTTTTTAAAATGAATAAAAATTGCCAATCAATTAGGTATAACAGGAATTTTTACTTGTGATTTAAGAAATGATAATTGAGAAAATGATTTTAATATTTTTGAAGAACTTAATAATAAAAATCAAATTTCTTTAGAAATAGCTCACCAATTATGATTAACAGAAGAAAAATGACAACATGATTTTTTAAACAAGATAGGTAATTTAAAAATCAAAAAAGACAACCACAAACTTAGAGCTATAAAAGTTTTTGCAGATGGAACATTTTCAAATAACACAGTTAATTTAAAACATTTAAACAAAAAAGACAATCTTTTTATTGATGAAAATAATTTTTATAAATTTGTAAAAAAAATCAATGATAAAAATTTATCTGTTGTTGTTCATTCTATTGGTAATTTAACAAGTGACATTGTAGTTAATAATTTTATAAAAGCTGATCCTTATAATAAAAATAGAAATGGATTAATACACAGTGATGTACTAGATGATGAATTAATAAATTTAATAAAAAAACATAATATTAACTTATCATTGCAACCTTGTTTTTTAGAACTTGACACAGAACAAAATTTAAATGTTAAAAAACTTCCACTTAAAAAATTATTCAATCAAAATATAAAAGTAAGTTTTGGAACTGATTGAAAAGTGTGTGATTTAAACCCCTGAAAAAATATTTATTGAGCTGTCAATCACCCTGATAAAAATAGTAGAATTAAAATTTATCAAGCAATTGAAGCTTATACCTTAGGAACAGCAAATTATATGAAAATTGATGATAAAGTTGGAATTATTAAAAAAGGATATTTTGCTAATTTTATTGTTTTAAAAAATAATATTTTTAAAATGAATAAAAAAAATATTAAAAATGTTAAAGTTTTATCTACATATTTTAGGGGGAAATTAGTAACATAAACTCAACTTAAAAAGCAAATTACTAAAATTTTTACATTTAAATGTGATTTATTACTTTTTTTATTTTTTAATATTTTTGTAATTATTTTCAAGTTTCCTTAATTCATCTCTACTTTCTTGAGGCAAACTTGCTCCATAATCCATCATTTGCACTATTTCTTTAAAAGCTGCTTTTGGTATAGACAATTTATTTAAGTCTTTTTTTATAATATTTAAATTAATTGATTCAAATTGTTTTTTTTCTATCTTTAAAGCAAAATCTGGATCAGCTATAAACACTGAACTTAATCCAATTAAATCAACATGTTCAATTGCTTCAATGCATTTTTCTGGGCTATTTATTCCACCATTTATCATTAAAATTAATTTATCTTTAAAATAATCTCTAACAGCCTTAGTTCAAAGTCAATTTTTGTATTTACTTTCAGTTCTAACTTTATTTAAATAAATATTTTTTCCTCAGCTCGCTAATGATAAATAATCAATTTTTATTTTTTTGATAATATTTTCAATTAAATTTAAAAATTCATCAAAAGTAAATCCGATGTCTTGCCCTAAAATTTCTTCAGGAGTTGCTCTAAAACCTAAAATAAAATTTTTGCTGGCATGTTTTTTAATAATTTTTTGAACTGAACTTAACACTTCTAATGTTAATCTTGAGCGATTTTTAATATTTTGACTTCCATATTTATCATTGCGTTTATTTTCATTTTTAGAAAAAAATGCTTGTAGCAATAATCTTTGAGCTGAGGAAATTTCTACTCCATCAAAACCTGCTTTAATAGCCCTTAAAGTTGCATTTTCGTAATCTTTAACAATTTTTTTAATATCTTTAATAGATAGTTCTTGTACATAATGTTCTTTAGGAAAATTAAAAAATCTTTTTGAAGGACCTACAACATATCCATTTCGAAAATGAGAAATTATTGAAAATCTTCCTGAATGAGTTAATTGAACTATTGCTTTTGAACCTTTTATCTTCATGGCATTAGCAACCTTTTTCATAGATTCAATATGTTTATCACTCATTAGTGAAAAACCAAATTCAAAAAGTTGAGCTTCTTTATTGATATATGCTGCACTAGTTATTGACAAAGGAGCACTATGAGCTCTTTTTAAAGCATAATTAATATCTTTTTTACTCGCAAATCCATTTTTACTTGATGCATTTAAAGTAATTGGTGATAAAACAAATCTATTTTTTAATAAATTGTTTTTAATTTTTAAAGGACTAAAAAGTTTTTCAAAATTATTTTGCATTTTAATTTAGTAAAAATTCTACAAATTTTTCTATATCAATTGGTTTTAGAAAAAAATCAGAAAAATTTTCTTTTTTTAACTTCTTAATCAAATCTTCTTTTAATAATTTAGTTCCAATTAATTTTTTTTTCTATGACAGTGATATCTTTATTTGCTTTTACAAAAAAATCACCACTGATTTTAATAAGTTTAATTTTTCCTTTATCAATTTCAATTGAAACATTAATAGTTCCTGTGTCAAATCTTTTTTCTCTATTATATGAATATCTAGGACTAAGTCCATAAACTCAATCATAATTTTTATACTTTTGCTTAACCAACTCATCAATTTCTTGTCACTGTTCTGAAGTTAATTCATATCTAATTATTTCATCTAAATTATTTATTTTTAGAAATTTTTGCAAAAATATATCCTTAAACTCAAAAATTGTTAAATTTTTATATTCGTCAGCAAAATAATCTTTTAGTTTTCCTACTCTTTGACGAATTGATTTTATTCCTTTTGATTGAATTTTATTTTTATTAATTTTTAAAACAGATTCCATCATATCAAAATCAACATCATACAGTAGTGAAAATCCACCATATAAAATATTTTTATCAATCAAAATTGCTGCACCTGATACTTTTTTATTTTCAATAGTTAAATCATTTTTCCCTGTTTGTCCTATTTTATCAGCCCCCATACTTTTTAAAACACTAATAGCTGGTTCATAAAAACTTTTATAATCAATTAAATTATTATTAATATTATTCAAAGGAATTAAAAAACAAAAACAAGCAGAATTATTGTCTAAAAAAATAGCTCCTCCGCCTGTGTCTCTTCTAACAACAGGGATCTTTCCTAAATATTTTTCATTAATTTCAACTTTTGGATTTTGAAAATAACCAATTTGAACATGTGGATTTGAAATATAAGGAAATACTAAAATTTGATCTTTTAAATTTAATTTATCAAAATTATTAAGAAATCAAACTTGAAGAGCAATGTGATAAGCACCATCCCCAATATACTTACCATTTCTAATAGGTTCAACTACAATCATAAACACCTTTTAATATAAATCTGATAATTTTTCTAAAATAACTGAAATATCATCATAAATAAAAATAGATTGATCTAATATTTCTTTTTTTGTACGATATTGTTTTTGATTTAAAACTAAATATGTAGCATTTTTATTTTCTTCTACATATTCTCAAAATTTTCATTTAATAAATTGTGGAGTTATATTTCCACAGCCTATTTCTAAATAAAGAATTTTTTTATTTTTGTTTTTTTTAATAAAAGACGAATAATTTTCTTGTTGCCTTACAAATTTTTCATCTTCTACCATACCCATAAAACAGTGGCGTTTATTAACTTCAAGCACTGAATCACATTTAGTACATTTTGGTAATAATTCAAGTGGTATTTGCATATTTTTTTGCTCTCTAACCATTTTTTCAATTAAATTTTTATTTTCATAAGTAATATTTGAACATTTTTTTGAACATTGTAATAGATTATATTTTCCTTGTACATAAAAATATTTATCAATGTGGAAATTAGTTTTTTCAAGTGAACTATCTGAATTTGTTGTAATAATAAAAAAATTTTTATCTTTCAAAATCTTTCTTAAGTTAAAAAAGGATTTTGAAGGTTCTTGTAAATAATAATTAAGTAAAATAAAACGGCTATGAAAAGCTCAATATGTCAGTCAATCCGGATAATCAAACAATGAAGCTTGAAGCATATCTATAAATTTGTATTTATTTTTAAAATCTTCAAAATTTTCTTCAAATCTTTTTCCATAATAACTTATATTATCAGCATTGGTCATTCCCGAACCAATTCCTACAAGTATTGCTTCAGATTCATCTATTATTTTTTTAATTTTAAGCAAATCTTTTTTCATAATTTAATAATCTTCTAGTTCTTCAAACTCTTCAAAATTAACATTATTTAGCTTTACAATTCAATTCTCATTAACATTAGATGAATTAAATAAATTGGGTTTATTGATTGCTTTTTTGTTAATTTCCACAATATTGCCACTTATAGGAGATCTTACATATAAAATCGCCTTTGATGCTTCAATGGTTAAAATTAAATCATCTTTATTTAAAAAAGATTTATCATCATATTTTAAAAAACCAGCAGTTCCAATATCATCTTGCAATTCAGCTGAAGGATAAACTGTATAAATATCACCCTCTTTTTCAACTATTAAAAAATTTTTAATTTTTTTCATTTTTATTCCTCTTTTTTGTTGTATTAATTTCATTAAATATATTTGCTATTTGTTTTATATTTTTTATTCTATTTTTATTATCAGATAATAATTGAGCGCAAATAAAATTATTTATTTGATATTTTTTTGCAATTTCTAAAATTTGTTTTTTAACTTCTTCTGTATCTCCAATAATATTTTTATTTTTATTTTGTTTAATTTGTTCTAAATCTTGTTCTGAATATTTATAACTATTTGCTTGTTTTAAACTTGGAAAATTATTAAATTCATTAAATTCTTTTTTTCCTAAAATAAATAAATTAAATGATTTAATTAATTCATTTGCTTTTTTCTTTGTTTTAGCAACCACTACATTAATTGCAAAAGCTATGTCATATTGATCATTTTTATATTTTTCTTGTCAAATCTTTCGATATGTTTCCAAAGCTTTTTCAAATATGTTTCAGTCATGATTTAAAAAAAATCCATAAATAATATTTAATTTATTATTTGCTGCAAATTTTGCTCCTTCAACTGAACAAATAAGCATATACAAATTTGCTTTTTGTTTAGTTTTTGGAATCGAAATAGCTTTTGGAGCATTAATTTTTTTGATTTTAATATCTAAATAATGCAATAATTCAATTCACTTTTCATGATAATTTGAAACTGTTAGCATTTCTTTTTGAACAATTTCAGTTCCTGGATTTGACCCAATTCCAAAATAAAATCTTGAAGGTTTCAAAATCATCATTATAAAAATATCTTCTGCTACTTTTAAAGGTGAATAGTGTGATAACATAATTCCTGCACTACCCAGTTTTATTTTTTTTGTTTTATTTGCTATTTCCAACATTAATAATGAAGGATTGGTTGAACCTAATGCATAAACATTATGATGCTCAGCAATTCAAAATGAATCAGCATTAAGTTTTTCTGCTATTTTTGCTATTTTAATTGAATTATAATATGCTTGTTCAGAAGATGTATTTTCATCAATTAAAGCATATTCCATTAGTCCAAATTTAATCATGTACACCTTTTATTATATTTATATTAATAATTATAAATTATTAATTTATTTAAAAAAATAAACAAAAAAATTTTAAAAATAATTTTGTGGTATAAATTATGATTTTATTTTCACTAATAAAATATTATTTTTACTTTTTTAATATAATTAAAATGTAGATTATTTAAAAGATTTTTGGTAATAGAATTTTTTTTTTTTTTTTTTAATTTATAAAAGTAAAAATGTTAAAAAATAAAGGATGTATTGTATGAAACCAACAAAAATTATTTTAATTGGTGCAGGAGCTGTTGGAACAGCATTTGTTTATTCAAGTATTAATCAAGGACTTGCAGCTGAATATGGATTAATTGATCAATTTGAAAATCCAAGAGATGGAAATGTTATGGATTTTGAAGATGTTATTTTTCCATCACAAAGAAAATATAAAGTTTATGCAGCTGACTATAAAGATGTAAAAGATGCTGATTTTATTATTATAACTGCAGGAAGACCACAAAAACCAGGTGAAACTAGGCTTGAAATGGTTAAAGAAAATGCAGAAATTATGAGAAACATTGCTCGTAATGTTAGAGATAATGGTTTTAAAGGAATTACAGTCATTGCTTCTAACCCTGTTGACATTATTACATGAGTTTACATTAAAGAAACAGGATTTGATCCTAAAAAAGTTATTGGATCAGGAACAATTCTTGACACTTCAAGATTAAGATTTTTATTAGGGCAAAAAACTGGTGTTTCAACATCAAGCATTGAAGCATTTGTTTTAGGGGAACATGGTGATTCTTCATTAGTTAACTTTTCATCATTTAAAATTGCTGGACTGCCATTTTCAAAATTTGAAAAATTAACTGGAATTAATGCAGATAACTATGAAGCAGAAGTAGAATACCCGGTTTCTAGAAAAGCTTATAAAATCATAGAAAGAAAAAGAGCAACATTTTTTGGAATTGGTGCATGTTTAGCTAAAATTGTTAGAACAATTCAAGAAGATTCTAAACTTGTATTACCAGTAGGAGCGCTACTAAATGGTGAGTATGGATTTAATGATGTTGTTGCAGGAGTACCAGTAATTTTAGGGTCTAATGGGATTGAAAAAATTCTTGAAATTGAATTAAATGAAAAAGAAAAATCCAAATTCAAAAATTCAATTGATGTTATTAAAAATTCAATTGATGTTGTTAAATCATAATAATTTTAAATTTATGCTTAATATTTAATTTAAAATAAAAACCTTGTTTTAAAAAACAAGGTTTTTTTATTTATTCTAAAAAAACAAAAAAGTCTAGCATTAAAAGTATTGTTAGTTTAAGTAAGATTCTATACATAAATAAAAATGTTACATTTTAATTTTAAAAATTAATTTATTCATTTTTCTATTTTTTTCAATTATTTTTGGTCCATGTGCTTCATAGGGAAAAAAGAATGCAAATTCATCACTATTTAAAGATAATTTATTTCTTTTTACATTCATATTGAAAAGCTTCATTTCAATTTCTGGATCATAATCTTTGTATACATCTTTTAATTCTTCTGTTTGAGCATAGTAAATTAATTCTCCAGGTTCAACAACAATATGTAAATCAGCATAAATATGATGAATTTCATATAAACCGTTCTTTTCTTCAAAACCATCCATTTCAACATTAATTACAAAAACATCATTTCCATATAAATGTGTTTTTCCTTTTGGAATTTTGCTTAATGAATTATTTTTTATTCAATCAATAGTTTTGTCTAAATTAGGATGAATATTTTTGTAACGATCAAGATTTGACAATTTATCTGTTATCATTTTTTTCCTTTCATTTGTAGTTAAAAGTGTAATTAATTAAAAATTTTTAAATAACATAATAAAAACTATAAAAATTATACAAAGTTTTTTAATTAAAACCCTTATGATATTTACAATTTATTTGTTAATACTTTCAAAATAAAAAATGCAATACTATAAATATAACATTAATTATAGTACTACATTTTCGTTTATAAGAAAAATTTTAATTATATGTAGATTTATTTTTTCAATTTATGTAATTGATGTACAGCAGATCTTGCTGCTTCTCAAATAACTTCACTAAAAGTAGGGTGAGGATGAACTGAAGAAGCAATTTCATAAACAGAAGTTTGAGTATCCATTGCTAAAACAATTTCAGAAATTAAATCAGTTGCAGTTCCGCCAATAATATGACAACCAATAATTTCTCCATACTCTTTATCAATAAGTAATTTAGCAAATCCTTTTGGTTCATTAGCTGCTAATGCTTTACCTATAAAAGTAAACTGGTGTTTTACTGTAATAAAGTCTTTATTTTCTTTTTTAGCTTGCTCTTCTGTTAATCCAACCATAGCAATTTCAGGACTTGTATAAATGCAGGCCGGTACAGTTTTTGCATTATATTTTGCCTGTTTATTTAAAATGTTTGAAACAGCAACAACAGCATGACGATATGCCACATGAGCTAACATTGCTTGGCCTGTTACATCCCCAATTCCATAAACTCCATCAATATTAGTTTGGCAAAATTCATCAACTAATAATTCTTTTCTTTCTCCAAGTTTAATTCCTACTTGTTCTAAATTAAGCGATGAAGGAACTCTTCCAACAGATACAAGTGTTAATTCAGATTTAATTGAATTTTCTTTTCCATCTACTTCATAGAAAATTTTTCCCTGTTCAAATTTAGTAGTGTTAGCGTTAGTAATAATTTCTACATTTAAATCTTTTAAATCAGATGTTACTTGTTTAATAACATCTTTATCCAACATTGCCAAAACTGTTGGCATATTTTGAATAATAGTCACTTTAGTCCCTGCTGAGGCAAAAACCTGAGCAAATTCAACTCCAATAACTCCACCCCCTACAATAGTAAGAGATTTAGGTTGTTTTTCTAAGTTTATAGCTTGTTTGGAAGTAATTAATTTACCTTCTTTATATCCAGCTTCAAATCCTGGTAAACCAATTTCTCGATCACTTGATCCTGTTGCAATAATTAAATTTTTTGCCTGATAAACTTTATTATCAACTTCAATTTCATGTGATCCGACAAACTTAGCTTCACCAAAAATTGTTTTTACTTTGTTCATTCTCATTAATGCTTGAATTCCAGAAGTTAGTTGGTTTACAACTTTTGATTTTCTTTCATGCATTTTTGTTCAATCAATTTTTACATCAATTTTCCCCGTAATTCCATATTCATGAGCATGTTGAATTGAATGAAAAACTTCAGTTGTTTTTAATAGTGCTTTAGTTGGGATACATCCAACATTTAAACAAACTCCACCTCAAAATTCTTTTTCAACAATTAATGTTTTTAATCCTGCTCCTCCAGCTTCTTCTGCTGCTAAGTATCCCCCAGGACCTGAACCAATTACTATAACATCAAATTTTTCTTCAATTTTTCCAGTAAATTGTTTTCCTTGGTCTTTAGATAATGACTTGTTTTCAGTTGTATGATGAGAAATTTTTACAGTAGGTGTTTCAGGTTTTTTAGCTGGTCTTTTAAAAGCTGAAAGATCAAATAATTCATTTGATACTTTAACTTCACCTACAACAGAAGCACCAGCTTCTTCAGGTTTTTCCTCTGTTTTTTCTTGAACTTGAGATTCTTTATCAGTATCACCTGTGCCATCATCAATGTAATAAATTTCCTGTCCAACATGAATTGTATCACCAACATTCATTAGCACTTTAACAATTTTTCCAGTAGCAGGTGAAGGGATATCAGAAGTAACTTTATCTGTTTCAACAGAAAAAAGCGAGTCACCTTCTTTTACTTCATCACCTTCTTTTTTATAAATTTCAGCAACAACACCTTCGTGTAGACCTTCTCCAATATCAGCGAATTTAAATTTATGCATTATATTATAAAACTCCTAATATTTCAGGTTTTTCTAACAATTCTTTTACTCTAGATAAAAATCTACCTGCATCAGCTCCATCAATTCATCTATGATCAGCTGCGATTGTAATATTCATAACTTTTCCTGCTACAAATTCACCATTTTTAATTAAAACTTTATCAACTATTGTTCCTATTCCAGCAATTGCTAGTTCTGGATAATTTATGACTGGAGTTCCAAATAAAGCACCAACTGATCCATAATTAGTTATAGTAAAACTTCCTTGTTGCATTTCAGTTGGTTTAATAGTTTTTTGTCTTGCTGCTAATGCTAAACGGTTAATTTCTTGTGCTAAATCAGGAATTGATAAAGTATAAGCATCTTTAACAACTGGTACCATTAAACCTGCCTCTGTATCAACAGCAATTCCTAAATTAATTGTTGAAGGAAATACTATTTCATTAGAACTTTCATCATATTTTGCTGCTAAAATTGGAAAATCTTTTAATGCAAGTAAAATTGCTTTAGCAATAAAAGGTAAAAAAGTTAATTTTACTCCTGTATTTTTTTGAACATCTTCTAAAATTAATTTTCTTAAATTTCATAATTTAGTCATATCAACTTCATTAACTAAACTAAAGTAAGCAACATTATCTCTTGAATTAATCATTGCCTTTGCAATTGCTTTACGAATTGGTGCAATTTTTTCTCTTTTTCCTGATAATGCTTCACTAAAACTTTTTGAAGCTTTTACTACAGGAGCACTTTTAAGTGGGCATGTAGTTGAACTTGGTTGTGCATTAGAATTAGAAACTGATATGTTTGTAGAAACTGACTGCGGTGCATTCTTAAATGCCTCCACATCTTCTTTCATAATTCTTCCTTGAGGTCCTGTACCTTTAACTAAACTAAGATCAATACCTAGTTTTAAAGCCATAGCCCTAGCAATTGGAGCTACTAATATTTTTGACATTTATTCAATATTCCTTTCACTATATTTTTAAAATTCTATTCAAACTTTATATTATATTGTAATTTTAACTTAATTTAATTTAAAAACTGCAATAAACTATGATTGCATAACTTCTTTAATTTTATCAACAATTTTTTCACTTGTAATAGCATGATATCCTTCACCACGTGCTAATGGAACAGTAATATCATATCCTGTTAATCTAGCAAGTGGAGCAGCCATGTAATCAAATGCTTTTTCATTTACTCTAGTTATAATTTCTGCTGCTACAGAAAATGATTTAACAGCTTCATGAACTACAAGTAGTCTACCTGTTTTTTTGAATGATTCAATAATTGTCTCAGTATCAATTGGTTTAATTGTTCTTAAATCAATTAATTCTACACTAATTTCTGAACCTAATTCTTGAACTGCTTTTAAAGCTTCATGAACTTGAGCTCCATAAGTTACTACAGTAATGTCAGTACCTTCTACTAAAACATTTGCTTTACCAATTTCCACTTCATAGATTCCCTCTGGAATTTCTTGTTTAAATGAACGGTAAATCTTTTTTGGTTCTAAAAATACAACTGGATCTGGATCATTAATAGCCGCAATCAACAAACCTTTTGTATCATAAGGTGTTGAAGGCATTACTACTTTTAAACCTGGTATGTGAGCAAATAATGCTTCAATTGCCTCTGAGTGATGTTCTAAAGCTCTAACTCCACCAGCCATTGGCATTCTTAAAACAAGAGGAATATTAACTCTTGATCTTGTTCTGTTTCTATATCTTGCAGCGTGTGTCATCAATTGTTGGAATGCAGGATAAGCGAAACCTTGGAATTGCATTTCAACAACAGGTTTTAAACCATTAATAGCAGCCCCAATAGCAACTCCCATAATACTTGCTTCAGCAATTGGTGAATCAAAAACTCTTTCTACACCATGTTTCTTTTGAAGACCTTCTGTTGATCTAAAAACACCACCTTCAAAACCAGCATCTTCTCCCCAAAAAACAACTGTTTTGTCTTTTTCCATCATTAAATCGAGAGCGTTTGTAACGGCACCGATGTTATTTAATGCAATTTTTTTATCTGACATTATTTAGCTCCTTTTGACTTGAAATAAGCAATAGCTTCTTGTTTTTGTTCCTCTAATTCTGCTGGTAAAACTGCATATGTGTGATCAAAAATTTCTTCAATATCAACATCAAGTTCTTTTAATGATTCATTGTATGCTTCTTTAACTTCTTCCATTGCACTTTCTCAAATTTGATCTTTTTCTTCTTCAGTTAAATATTTGTGGTCAAATAAGTATTTTTCCATTCTATGGAATGGTTCTCATTTTTCATGTTCTTTTTCAACTTCTTCAGTTCTATAAACTCTAGGGTTATCACTTGTTGTGTGTGGTCCTTGTCTTCATGTTACAAATTCAACTAAAACTGGTCCAATTGTTCTTGCATATTCCATTGCTTCTTTCATTACAACATAAGAAGCAAAAAAGTCATTTCCATCAACTCTAACCCCTGGCATCCCTGCAGCCACTGCTTTTGCAGCAATAGTTTCAGATCCTGTTTCTAAGTGATCAGGTGTTGAAATTGACCATTGATTATTGTTAACACAAAAAACTGATGGTCATTTTCAAATTGAAGAAAAGTTTAAAGCTTCATAAAATTCACCTTCAGCTGTTCCACCATTACCAACAAATGAAACAGAAACTGCATTTTGTTTCAATAATTTAGATGCATATGCAATTCCTGCTGCATGTGAACATTGTGTTGCAATTGGAATATTAATTGGTAATAAATTAATCCCTTCAGGAACTACATTTCCTCTTTCATTTCCATTTCAATACAATAATTGATTTTTTAGTGGCATTCCCATATATAACATGGTTGCATTTGATCTAAATGCGGGTACAAATCAATCTTGTTTTTGTAAGTTCATAGCTGATGCTACTTGAAGCGCTTCTTCACCAAAGTTAGGTGCAAATGTTAACATTCTACCTTGTCTTTGAAGTTGAGTCATGTATGTATCTTGTTGTCTTGATAAAACCATTGTTTTATAAGCTTTTATCAATTCATCTTTTGATAATTTTGGATCAAAATTTTTATCTGCTATTCAATTACCATCAATGTCAATAAAACGAATAAGTTCGTCTTTTTTAGTCATGACATGTCCTGGTTTAACAAATTTAAATTCCATGTAATCTCCTCTGTTTTTTTAAAAAGTAATATAAAAAACCAAGTTTTACTGGTTAGTTTATAAATTTAGTTTATAAATATTACTAACAATATTTTACTTTATAATGCTATATTTTTGCTAAAACAATTAAAAATTTTCATTTTTTTCCAGCATGAAATAATAAAAAGTATTAAAATTAAAGACTTTTTTTAAGATTAAAAATAATTTAAATTTTAGTCTTATAAAAATTTATTTTTAAAGCATGTTTATAGATAAAAAATTTTAAAAAATAAAAATCCAAAAGTCAAAAACTTAAGGATTTTATTGGCTTTTACAAAAAATAAATTATATTTTTTAATTCACAGGTATTAAATCAAAATTGGTAACACTCTTGCAAAGTAATTTTAATTCATCTTGATCTTTTTTACTTAAATTAAGATTTTCTCATCCACTTAAATAAATAATTCCATAATCTCATCTTCTTTGATATTTATTGTTATCCAATAAATGAATTAAATCTTCAATTAATCAATCAAAAAAACTATGATTATAATCTAGTTTCCTTAGTAATTTATTTATTTTAATTTCCATTGTTCTTTCATAATATTTTTCAATCACAAAATCAAATGAAAGATTCAATTCAGAGCTAGATTTTATTTGCAATTCATTTTTCATTATTTAATTATAAAAAAATAATTAAAAAATAAAATTTTTTTATCTTAATGAATTTCATTAAATAAAAAATATTACTTTAATAATGTATAATTATTAACTAAGTATAGAATTTTATAAATCTTCAATTTTAAGTTAACTAAAAAATATGAATTTTTATTTTTTATACTTATTTTAAAAAGAAAGGATTTCTTAATGATTAATTTTTTAAAACCAAATAATATTAAGGAAAAACCCCTTAAAATAACTCATGGATTTATTTTATGAGGTTTATTAGTTTTTGGTTATTTTTTATTTGTAATTAACTGGCTGTTTGCTTCACAGTTAAGTGGTGAGCCAGGTAATACCGGATTTGGAATATTAAAACACTTTTTCCCTAATGCAGATGATGCTCCAGGTTCAATAACTAATCAAGCTGTTAACTGAGTTATCACTATTGGAAGAGCAATTGGTTCAGTTTTAATAGGATGATTAATTGTTAAAGTTTCACATAAGTGAGCTGCTGTAATCGCTCTTGGTTTAATGGTTTTATCTCTTCCTGGACCTTATTTAGGAAATTATTGAGCATTTATTGTCTTTAGAACATTTTTAGGAATAGGGGGGACAACTTTAATTGTTTTAATTCAACCAATTATTTCTGCTTTTTTCCCACCTAGAATAAAAAGTTCTATTTCACAATTTTCACCTTGATTTTATCCATTAGGTGTCATTGTTGTTGTTGCTCCATTTGTTGGAAAAGTTGAAATATTAAAAGAAATTTCAGACAAATGGCAAACTGTTTTTTTAATAATTAATTTATTAACATTAATTCCATTGATTGGATTTATTCTATTTGGTTCAAGATTTGACATATATCCTTCAGTGATTAAAAAACAAGAAGAACAAGCTTTAAATAATCCACAAACAAAAGTATCAATTTCAACATTATTAAAACAAAAAGAAACTTGATTTTGGGCTATTTTATACATTTCATGATTAATTGCTGTTGTAATACCATATGTAGGTAGAAATTGAATTTTTTCTACTATCGCTCAAGGGACAACTGCTGATGAAATAACTGAAAATGTAAAAGAACTTAGAAAAGTATATACTCCAATAATTTCAATTTTCTTTTTATTGTTTCATGCTGGAATGTTTCTTGGTTCATTTACAATAGGATTGTGATCAAGATTTAGATTGAAAAGAAGATGATTTATTTCTACAATTCTTTTTCTAGGAGTATTATTTTACGCATTGTCCCTTGTAGTATTTAGATATATGGTTTATCCAAGTAATGAATTAACCCCTAAAACAGGGAATAATACATGATTGTTCTACATTTTAGGATTTTTAATGGGATTGTGTTTATGAGGTATTCAAGGAGTTATGTTAAATTTACCTCATGAATACAAAGGATCAAATCCAAAACAAGTTGGATATAAGTTTGGACTTATTTGAGGTTTAGGATATGCAGGATGAACAATTGCTTTAATTATTCTTTCAATGTTTAATCAATATGTTTCATCAAGTGCTGCTATTGCTCTTCTTGTTATTTTCTCACTTATTTCTGTGGTTGCTATATTCTTATTAAAAGAACCAAATCCTGAATATGATACTTTCCCAAACAGAAATACTCAACAAATTAAAAAATAAATTAAACAAATATTAAAGTGTTTTGTTTTAATATTTTTTAAAAAAATATTAAATTTTATATGTTAATAAAAAATATTCTGTTTTTCAAAACAGAATATTTTTTTAAATTTAATTATTAAAAATTTTTTTAAGTTCTTTTAAATTTATTTCGCTTGCCAAATTAATAATTAAATTAGCATTTAAAAAAGAATTTTTATTTTTTTGACTTGATATAGCAATTGAAAAAATTCCAGCTTTATTAATTGCTTCAATTCCTGATGGAGCATCCTCAATTGCTATACATTCCTTTGGTTCTAAATTAATTCCTTTTATTGCTGTTAAAAAAATATCGGGAGCTGGTTTACCATTTTTTACATTTTTTGGATTAACAATAAAATCAAAATACTTAAATAAGTCTAGTTTTTTTAAAATCAATTTTGCATTATGTGAAGATGAAGCTAGTGCTATTTTAATTTTGAATTTTTTTAATTTTTTTAATAAATTTTCAATTCCAGGTAAAATGAATGTGGAGTTTAGTTGAGTTTTAAGCATTTGCTTGTATTGATTGTTTTTATTATCACATATTTGATTAATTTCTTTTTCAGTAAACTGGTTTGATATATTTTTTAATTTTAAAATTTTTTTTAATGTGTCTTGACGTGAAAGACCTTTTAATAACTCATTTTCTTCAGCAGAATAATCAATTTGATACTTACCAAGTTCTTTTTTTCATGCTAAATAATGAAGATTAGCTGTATCAGTAATTACTCCATCTAAGTCAAAAATAAATCCTCTAAGCATAATTTTAAATATCAAATTTAACTATTGAATCCTTAGTTAAATTTCACTCCTTTTGATTTATTCAAATTCCTTTTGTTGATTGTTTAAGGCAACTGATTTCTAAAGTTTTTTTAGTTATTTTAACCAAAAATTCTCCATTGCAATAATTAAATTTATAATTTAATCCATTTCATTTTTTTGGTAAATTTGGATTAATTTCTAATTTATCATCATATCAAGTAAGACCTCCGAAACCAAAAACAATCATCTGCCATATAGCAGCTAAACTTCCTGCATGAATTCCACTATTTGAAGAATGCATATTTTTCCCTAAATCTATGTTAATTCCATATTGAAAAAGCTGATATGCTTTTTCATTTTTTTTAAGTCTTACAGCTTCAATTGCATAAGTTGCTGGTGAAAGTGATGAATCATGAGTTGTTATTGGTTCATAATAATTAAAATTAGCCTCTCTAATTTCTTTTGAATAATACTGTGGAAAAAGAGAAGTTAGTAATACAACATCAGCTTGTTTAACTAATTGACTTGATAGTAATTTATTTCCTTCAATTGTATTAAATAATTTTTTACCAGCATCTCCAAGTAATTGAAATTTTGAAATATCTTTTTTAGGCAAACATAAAAACTGATCATTCTCAGCGATAATTAAATCTTTATTTGGAAGTTGCTGTTTTAAATTATCCCTAACTTGAATTAATTTCTTTAAATTAATTGAATAAGGTATTTTACTATAAATAAGTTTAAGTAATTTTAAATTATTTTGCTCTAAATTTTGTATTGTTTTAACAGCTAAATCAATGTTAAATCAAGCCAATTTATTGGTGTATGCATTATTATCAATATTTCCTTTATATTCATTTGGTCCCATTACATCTTTAATTTCATAAGTTCCATTTGTTTGTTTTTCAGCTCTATTAGCATAAAAATATCCAGTATCAATAATCATTTCATAACCCATTTTTTCCATAAAATCTTCATCACCTGTAACTTGATAATACTGATTGATTGCAAATGCAATGTCAGAAGAAACGTGAATTTCTTGTCTTCTTGAAGCAATTGGAACTTGTTTGCCAGATATAATATCAGCTTGTCCTCAGTATGGGCATACTTCTCCTTCAAAAGGCCAAGCCATTTCTCAAGGAAATTGAGCTCCTTCAAGATTACTTTCTTCTGAGCGTTCTTTTTGTTCTTGAGCTTTTATTCGCGCCCCATTAATACCTAAATATCTATAAGTTAATAAATTTTTTACAATTTTTGAATTGGTAAATAAATAATTAGGATTAATAAAAAACTCAGTATCTCAATATGTGTGCCCTTGATATCCTTCTCCACTCAACCCTTTTGCTCCAACATTTTTAAAAACTGAGTCTTTAGGGACAAAAGAGTTTAAATGAAAAATTGAAAAATCAAGTGCCAACCGATCATATTTTACATTTTTATTATTACCTATAATTTCAACATAAAATTGTTTTCAAACTTTATTTTTCATTGCCCTTATTGAATTTGTTTTTAAATTTTCATAATTGCTATTGAGTAGCTGTTGATGCTTTACATTAGCCATATCAATTACTTGATTTTTGGTTAAAATTGTGTTTTCCACATCAATATTAGTGTGCACTGACATGAGTTTAGTTAACTCTAAAATATCACTTTTTTTTGCTTTGACCTTAATTTTAAATCCAATTTTTCTCCGTTGCATAAAAACAACATAATTATCAGAATCTTCAGAAATTTTTCTGCTATTGAGTTTAAAATCAGTAATTAAATTATGAACTACAAATTTATCAGAAAAAATTGTATTTTGATGCATTTGAATTGATCTATTTGTAGGTCTTATTTTTTGTCCTTCAGCAAAATGTTGTGATCCTGAATTGGTAACTTGCCCATTAATTGTTGGATAAAATTCAACTTCAATATGTTGATCATTTTTTGGTAATTGTAAAATTTTTAATTTTATATTTTGAGCGTAAATATTTTTATCATCTTGTGATACAAATCTTTCAAAATAAAGTTCAACTTTAATATTTTTTCTTTTAATTACTAATTGACGAGTTAAAATACCTTCTTTTATATGAAGAGTTTTTCGATACTTATCTTTGCTGGTAAGTTGAATTTGTTCTCCATTAATTGCAATTGGTGTAGTCATTAAATCAGCTAAATTAGCTAATTCAGAAACATCACATTGTGAGGATTTATTAAAAATTCCGTTAACAAAAAAATCTTCTTTATTATAATAAGCTTGTTCTTCATCAGCACTTCTTATTCCTAAATAACCATTCCCTAAAGCAAATATACTCTCAGTTTTAGCAGTTTTTGTTTTGTCAAATTTAATTTGTGTAATTGTTTTTTTATCTAAATCATATTTTAAATAATCCACTTGTTCCACCTTTATTTCAAAATCATAATTGATTCATATGGTCTTAAAAATTTATTTGAAATTTTTTTATCATTTCATGAAGATAAAATTATATTTTTAATTTTTTGATTAAAATCTAATTCTTTATTTGTTATATTAATGTAAACTAAAATGGTTTTATCATTAAATTTTCTAGTTATTTGTATTATTCCACTTGATAAAAGTTCAATATTAGAACTTCCATAAATCAAAACATCATGATATGTTTTTGTTCGAAAAGTTATCAATTTTTTGTAAAAATGTCAAACACTATTTTTATTTTGTTTTTGAATTTGAACATTAATTTTTTGTTTCATTCTTCCTAACTTAATTCAAGATTTAGCCCCTTTATTAAAACCACTATTAATTGAATTGTCCCATTGCATAATAGTTCTACCAGCATCTCTTGAATTAATATTAGAATATATTAAAAGTTCTTCTTCACTATAAATTTTTTCTTTATCAACCATATTAATAAATGAATTTAAGCTATCAATATCTCGAAATTCACTGCGGGAATTAAAATGAGTATTTAACATTCCAATTTCTTCTCCATAATAAATGCAAGGAATCCCTTTTAAACTAAACAGTAATAATGCTTGAGTTTTTGCGGCTTGATCATGAAAAATTCCTTCATCTCCTCAACGAGATATACTTCTAGAAGTGTCATGATTTGATAAAAAATTGGTAATCATTTGTGGTTTTATCAATTCACTTTTTTGAAAAGGTTGTTGTTGATATACAAATTGCTTGTAATCTCAATTTGCATCATAACCATTTCGCCCTGTTTTAGTTCCTCATCCAATTCATCATCATGCAAAATTAAAATAATTATCAGCTACTTTATTTTTAATTCGATATTTAATTAATTCTTCTAAAGAAATTCCGCTTGCTTCCCCTAGAGTAAAAGCATCATTTTTATCTTTAAAAGCTAATTCATTAAATTTTTTTAAATATTCAACTGATCCTTGACATCATGAAAAAACTGGATTATTTTTTAGTTCATGAAAATTTTTTGATACATGTTTTATTGCATCTAAACGGAATCCCTTAACTCCAAGATTGTATCAAAAATTAATTACATCAACCATTGCATTTAAAGTATCTGGATGGGCTCAATTTAAATCAACTTGTTCTTTTGCAAATAAGTGAAAATAATACTTATTTACTGATGGAACAAATTCTCAAGCACTTCCACCAAAAATTGATTGTACTTGTTTTTCCTGATCTGTTAGGTTTTCTTTTCAAATAAAATAATTATGTTCAATATTTTTTGCTGATTGACAAGCTTTTTTAAATCACTCATGTTCATTTGAAACATGATTTAAAACAATATCCATAACAATATCAATATTTAATTCTTTTGCCTTACTAGTTAGTTCTTTAAAATCTTCTAAAGTTCCAAATTGTTTTCAAACATTTTTGTAATCAAGTACATCATATCCAGCATCAACAAAATTAGTTTTATAAATAGGACATAGCCAAATTGTATTAATTCCAAGATCTTTTAAATACAATAATTTGCTTGTAATACCATTTAAATCTCCATCTCCATCATTATTTGAATCCATAAAAGAACGAGGAAAAATTTGATAAATAATGCGTTCTTCTAACTTAATAGTTTTCATAAAATTATCTTTCTATAATTAAATTAAATAAACAATTAAAATTATAAAAAAGGTATTAAAAATTAACTATAAAAACTTGATAAGTCAAGTATTTTATTTAATAAAAATTAAAAAATATAAAATTTTTGTCAGTATGAAAAAAAATAATTTAAGTAAAAATTTTTTAAAAAAAATTGATCAAAAATATTTTTATTCAAAAAATGATTTAGGTGTGACATATTCAAAAGAAAAAATTGTTATTAAACTTTGACAGCCTATAGCTTTAGGAGTAAATTTGTTAATATTTGAAGATTACAATACTAATAACTTTCAAAGCATAAAAATGAAATTTGCAAATGGAATTTGAAGTGCAACTCTTGATTTTGAATATGACCAAAAATATTATCAATTTGAAATAAAACATCAAGATAACAGCAAAACAGTAGCTTTAGATCCTTATGCTAAATCAATGGCTCCTTTTAACTTTTTAAATGATAAATTAGGTAGGGGTTATATTTTTAATTGACAAAAATTAATTAAAAAACCTAGACCATTGAAAAATATTTTTTTAAATAAAAATAAAACTATTATTTATGAGCTTAATATTCGAGATTTTACTAGTTTATCAAACAAAAATTTTAAAAACAAAAAAGGTACATTTGCTGCTGCTATAGAAAACAATATTTTTCCCTACTTAAAAAAGCTAAATTTTACTCACTTACAATTACTCCCAATTCAAGCAACTTATACTATAAATGAATTTGAGTTAAATATTTTAAATAAGGGAAAAGGAAATAAAGAAAATACTAACTACAATTGAGGATATGATCCTCATAACTACTTTTCCCTTAATGGAAATTATTCACAAAATAGTCTAAATCCAATTGTTCGAATTAATGAATTTTCTAATTTTGTTGATCAAGGACATAAAAATAATATAGGAATAATTATTGATGTGGTTTTTAATCACTTGATGCACAATGATATTTTAAATAATATTTTTCCTGGATATTACTTTCGTGATAATGCTAAGCAATATCCAGTAGATCAACCTCCACTTGCAACAGAAAGAAAAATGGTTCAAAAATTAATTGTTGATGTTTTAAAATATTTTATTTTATATTTTGATGTTGATGGATTTCGATTTGATTTATCCTCTTTTTTTGATAAGCAAACTCATGAATATATTGCAAAAGAATTATATAAAATAAAACCAACTTTAATTTTACATGGAGAAGCTTGACCTTTTAGTGATTTAAAATTTAAAAACACTTACATTAAAGGATACAATGATAATAATTTTCAATTCGCTTATTTTAATGATACAGTTCGTGATTCAATCACTGTTAATGAAAACAATCAAAAACAAAAAGGTTTAATTATAAATAAAAACTATCACCAGTTTAAACGATACATTTCTTCAATAGTTGGAAATATAAAAAAATTTAACTGACCGAAAAATGTTATTTATTCAAAAAATTTTTATGATTTATTTTCTAAAAATTCTGATACAAATTTAGGGTATATTTCTTGTCATGATAATTTAACTTTGTGAGATAAAATAATTACAAACGCTGTTGGTTGAACTTTTGAACAAATTATTGAATCATACAGAAAAGCATTAATTATGCTTGCAACAACTCAAGGAAGAAAATTATTTCTTGCAGGTACTGAATTAGGTCAAAGTAAACCTTGTGATAATTCAGGGCAAGATTTTGATAAATGTAAATTAATGTTATCTAAGGATTTTTTAAAACTAAAACCTGATGATTTTAAAGTGCATCCAAATAGTTATAAAACAACTGATTATGTCAATGGGATTAAATGGAATAATTTAAATAATTTAAAAATTAAAAAATACATTTTTAATTTAATTGCTCAATTAAATAAATTTAAATTAACATATTTACATTTTAATTTAAATAATGAAAACCAAATAAATCAGGCAATAAAATTTATTGAAGTAAATTATTCAAAAGGAGTGATTGTTTTTGAAATTTCAATTAACAATCAAATTTTGGCCATTTTACATAATTTTAACAACAATACTTATGAATATTTAAATTATTCTAACAAAGAAGTTATTTTTTCTTCTAAACTTAACCCTGTTCTTTCAGAACAACTTTTGCCATTTGAATCTAAAATTTTAAAAATTTAATTTATAAAAATATTGATAAAATAAATAATCTTTTAACATAGTTGTTTTTTTTAAATAAAAAATTTATAAAATAAATGTTTTTTATTATAATAAAAAAGCAATAAATTATCTTATTGCCTTTACTAGTGGAAGATTCTATACATCGCTAGACCACAATATCGAAAGGATACAATTATGGCAAAAGAAATTCAAAGAATTGCTAAATTGCAATTCATTGCTGGAAAAGCCAAACCAGGTCCTGCGCTTGCTGGAGTTGGTGTTAATATGCCAGAATTCACAAGAGCATTTAATGATGCTACAAGAGATAGAGGAGATGAACCAGTTCCAGTTCAAATTACTGTTTATAAAGATAAGTCATTTGAATTCAAACTTTTCACAGCTCCTGCATCTTATAAAATTAAGCAAGCTGCTAAAATTGAAACTGGATCTGCTAAGTCTAAATCTCAAATTGTTGCAACAATTAATTTAGATGATTTACGTTCAATCGCAGAATATAAACTACCTGATTTAAACACAGATGATGTTGAAGCTGCAATGGCTATTGTTGCTGGAACAGCAAGACAAATGGGTGTTTTAATTGAAGGTTGAGATGATATTGCTAAAGCTAAAGCTGAAGCAAAAAAATTAGCTAAAAGTCAAGCAATTGCAAAAGCAAAAGAAGAATCACTTAATGCTGCTACACAAGAATTAGTACAAAGCAAGGGTCAAAGTATTAATGTTGAATTAGTTAAAGATCAAAATCAAGAAGAAGTTGAAGGAGAATAGAAAAATGGCCAAAAAAATTTCTAGAAAGTTACAAGCTGCTCGTGATTTATTTGATCGTACAATTGCTTATGACTTAGAACAAGCAATTGATCTTGCTAAAAAAACATCATATGCTAAATTTGATTCTTCAATTGATCTTGCATTTAATTTAAATTTAGATGTACGTAAAGCAGATCAACAACTTCGTGGAGCAATTTTACTTCCATATGGAACAGGAAAAACAATTAAAGTTTTAGTGGCAACCAATAATGTTGAAAAGCAAAAATTAGCTAAAGAGGCTGGTGCTGATATTGTTTTAGATGGTCCTGCTCTTGAACAAAAAATTAAAGAGGATGATTTTGATTTTGATGTGATGGTTGCAGATCCTACAATGATGCCTTTGCTTGGTAAATATGGGAAAAAATTAGGTCCTAAAGGATTAATGCCAAATCCTAAAACTGGAACAGTAACTCCAACTCCTGAAAAAGCTGTTGAAGAACTTAAAAAAGGTAAAGCAAACTATCGTACTGATAAAACTGGAGTTATTCATTCACTTATTGGTAAAAAAAGCATGCCAAATGAACATTTAGTTGAAAATGCCAAAACTCTAATTAACTTAATTAAAAAACTTAAACCTGCTGCTGTTAAAGGAACATACATTTTAAATTTAACAGTATCATCTTCAATTGGTCCTAGTTTCAAAATTAAATTAGATAAATAATAAATAAATAAAAAATGTGCAAATCTTAAAGTCTTTTATTTTACTTTTAGAATTGGCACATTTTTTATTTTAATCATATGTAACATTTTTTAAATTTTTTGCTCAATTTATAAATAATTTATAAACTTTACTTGTATCAATTTTTCCTTTGGTTGAAAATATTTTATTTTTTAATCCATATTCAATTAATTGATTGTAAATTTCAGTTGAATTTTCTGCTGGTACTAATCCTAAATTTAAAATTTTTTCAGGATAATATTTTGAAATTAAAGCATAAATTTTTTCAGTTATTGTTTCTATTGGAAAATTTTCAACTTTAATTGAACCAATAGTTGCAAGTTTTATAGCAACTTCCTGATTTTCAAATTTTGGTAATAAAATCCCAGGTGTATCTAAAAAATAAAATTCATCAATAACAACTCATTGTTTTTGTTTAGTAACTCCTGGAAAATTAGCAACTTTTAGTGAACTTTTTGAACTAACTAAATTAATCAAAGTGCTTTTTCCACAATTAGGTATTCCTACAACAAATGATTTAAATCTAGATTTTAATAATCCTTTATTTTTATCTTTAATTATTTTTTCTTGCATAATATTTTTAATTTTATTTAAAATAATTTTTTTAGAATTATTTTTTCTTAGGTCAAGTCATAAAATACTAGAATCTGAAAATCTTTTAGTAATAATTTCTTTTTTAGTTTTATCCATTAAATCACTTTTAGACATAATAAATAAACGTGGTTTGTTGGGAAAAATTTTATCAAATTCTTCATTATATGAACTAATTGGACAACGAGCATCTAATACAATAATAAAAATGTCAGCCAAATTAGCTAACTCCTTAATTTCTTTCATACCTTTAGCCATATGTCCAGGATATCACTGAATTGTAAAATTAAAATTATTAGAAATTTTATCTTTGTTCATTTTTGCTTCTTTCTTTCTGCAAACGTTTATTTTCTAAAACTAAAATATCTTTTTGAATTTTTAATTCTTCAATTTGTTTTTGATAATTTTGGATAATTTTTTCATTATTTTCAGCATATGATAATTGTATTTTAGTATAAGTTAAAATCTGATTTAACATCAAGTCAACTTCTTCTTTTTTATATCCTTTTAAACTTAGATGAAAGTTACTATTTTCAATTAAATTAATTATTTCTTTTAAATTTTTCATATATACCTTTAACCATTATAAATTTTATTTAACAAAATTGCTGCGCAGCTGGCAACATTTAAACTCTCAAATTCAATCGGAATATAAACTTTTTCATTTGAAATTTTTATAATTTCATTTGATATTCCATGTCCTTCATTCCCTAAAACAATAATTAATTTTGATTTTGGAAAAATTATTTCACTTAATTTTTTTGCTTCAAAATCCAAAATTGTACTGTATATTTTAAATCCTTGTTTTTTTAAAGAAGATAAAAAATTTGTATCATTTTTTATTTCTATTAAATTTATTTCAAACAACGAACCTTGTGAAGCTCGTATGACTTTTTGGTTAAAAAAATCAAAATATTCAGTAACAACAGTATCAAATCCAAAAGCTTTTGCTAATCTAATAATTGTTCCTACATTGCCTGGATCTTGTACTTTATTTAAGAACAAAATTTTTTCCATTTTCTTTTTAACAACTGGATTTTTACAATGAGCTACTATTTTTTGAGGAGTTTCAGAAAATGATAAATGCTTAATAATTTCATAAGAAACTAAAATTGAATTTTTATATTTTGGATTATCACTTGATTCATAAATATTTAAAACAATTCCTGCTTTAATTGCTTCTTTTACTAAGTTATAACCTTCAATTAAAAAAGTATTACTTTTTTGACGATATTTTTTTTGTTTTAATTTAAAAAGTTCTTTAATTTTTTGATTATTTTTACTAGTTAAAATTTCCATCTTTTAAAAAATATTTCCCTTTTTCAACTTCAAATTTTGATAAATTTTTAAATTCAAGTTGACGCATCACTTCAAAACCAACTATACTAACACAATTAGCTAAATTAATTGAGCGCATTGCATCAACCATTGGAATTCTTAAACAATTATCTAAATTATTTTGTAATATATGTTTGTCAATTCCAGTTGACTCTCTTCCAAACATTAATCAAATTTCTTGATTTTGATTGTATTCATTTTTAAAATTTTCTTCACTATATAATTTAAGTCCATATCTAGTGATATAGAAAATTTTTTTATTATTATACTTAGTAAAAAATTCTTGATAATTATCATGAACTTCATGTTCAATATCTGAAAGCATTCTTCCTGCTCCATATCTTTTCAATCATTTTGGGTGTAAATCAAAACCAAGTGGCTTAATAATGTGCAATTTAGCTTTTAGTGCAAAACAAGTGCGAATAATATTTCCAGTATTTGGACAAATTTCAGGTTGATATAAAACAATATTTAGCATGTTTAGATTATAACAAAGTTATATTTATATTAGAAATTATCTATTATTTACAATTGTTATATTTATTTAGTTTAAAAAAACAATAACATTGTAAAATAAGTATATATATGAAAGAAAAAAGCTATACTGCAAATGATATTCAACAACTTAAAGGACTAGAAGCTGTTCGTAAACGCCCTGGAATGTATATTGGTGGAACTGATGTTAATGGTTTACATCATTTAGTTTGAGAAATTATTGATAACTCAATTGATGAAGCTTTAGCTGGATTTGCTGATGAAATTTCAGTAACTTTAAAAAAAGATGGCTCTGTAATTGTTGCTGATAATGGAAGAGGAATTCCTACTGAAAAAGGTAAGGGACAAAGCAAAACTGCTGTTGAAATTGTTTTTACAGAATTGCATGCTGGGGGAAAATTTCAAGAAGGTGTTTATAAAACTTCTGGAGGATTGCATGGTGTAGGATCTAGTGTTGTTAATGCTTTATCAAATAAATTAAGTGTAACTGTTTCAAGAGATAAAAAATTATACTTAACTGAGTTTGAAGGTGATAAAATCACTACACGCACTCAAATTATTGGAGAATCTAAAAATAGCGGAACATTGGTGCAATTTTGACCTAATTATAAACTTTTCAAATTTGCAAAATTTAATGTTGATATTATTTCAGAACGACTAAAAGAAAGTTGTTTTTTAATTTCTGGACTTAAAATTAATCTAACTGATGAAAATAGTAATTTTTCAGAAGTTTATGAATATCAAAATGGTCTTAAAGAATTTTTAAACTTTTTAAATGATTCTAAAGAACAAATTACATTGCCAGTTACTTTTAGTGATCAAAAAAGAAATATTCAAGTTGATTTTGCTTTTCAATGAACTAATTCTTATAGTGATTTTTGTGTTAGTTTTGTTAATAATGTAAAAACTCGTGATGGTGGAACTCATGAAACTGGTTTTAAAACTGCTTTTACCAAAGTATTTAATGAATTTGCTAACAAAGAAAATATTTTAAAAGGTAAAAATAGTTTTGATGGAGATGATATTCGTGAAGGACTAACTGTAATAATTTCTCTTAAAATTCCTGAAAATATTTTAGAATTTGTTGGACAAACAAAAGATAAACTAGGAACTCCTGATGCAAAATCAATTGTTGAAGAAATTGTAACTAAGCATCTTGAACTTTGGATTGCAGAAAATAAACAAGTTGCTAAAAAAGTTCTTGAAAAAATTAAACGAGCTTATGAAATTCGTCAAGAAGAGAGAAAACGTAGACTTGAAGCAAGAAAAAGTAAAATTTTAATTAAAGATAAAACTATTTTAAGTGATAAGTTAACTCCTGCAGCAAGCAAAAAAGCTGATGAAAAAGAATTGTTTTTAGTTGAAGGTGATTCAGCAGGTGGGAGTGCTAAAACTGGTCGTAATCGTCAATTTCAAGCAATTTTGCCACTTCGAGGAAAAGTTATTAATTCTGAAAAATCCAAATTATTAGACATACTAAAAAATGTTGAAATTAACACTATCATTAACACAATTGGTGCTGGTTTTGGAAAAGAATTTGATTTAACAAAATCACAATATGGCAAAATTATTATTATGACTGATGCTGATACTGATGGAGCACATATTCAAATTTTACTACTTACCTTTTTTTATCGATTTATGAAACCTTTAATTGAAGCTGGAAAAATTTATATTGCACTTCCTCCATTATATAAAATAACCAACAAACACACCAAAAAATATCAATATGCTTGAGATGAAGATGAACTGCAAAATATTTTAGAAATTAAAAATAACAATTATGAAATTCAAAGATATAAAGGCTTAGGTGAAATGAATGCTTCACAGTTATGAGAAACAACTATGAATCCTGAAACTAGAACTTTAATTAAGGCAACTATTGAAGATGCGTCTCTTGCTGAAAGAAGAGTGAGCACATTAATGGGGGATAATTCTCAAATTCGTAGACATTGAATTAATAAAAATATTGATTTTAACACTCAAGATGATTTTATTGATAAAGTAAATTTAAATTAAGTAAATATTTTTAAACAAACTTCAAATTAACAACTTAAGTTTGTTTTTTTTATTTCTAAAATCAAATTTTGGACTTTTGCTTTTTGCAATTTTTTTCGAAAATAATATAATTTAAAAAGGAGGTTTTATTATGAAATTATTTAAAAATCCTTTTGTTTTTAACAAAGAAGAAGGTTATTATGAAATGAGCCCTATTCGAAAATGACTTGCTATTTTTGTTATTGCATTAGGTGGTGGGACTATTTATTTAGTTCCATACTTAATTTATTCATTTAAAATACAGATTATAAATGTAACTGGTGCTAGTGAATCACAAGTTCAATTTTTACTTACAGCTTATGGCTTGTTGTCACTGTTTTTATATATTCCAGGTGGTTGACTAGCCGATAGAGTTCCAACTAAAACTTTATTTGCTATTTCAATGTTTGGAACTGGAATTGTTACATTTTGATATTCACTAGTTGCTTTTAAAGGTATTGTTGATTATAGTCAACTTGTAATTATTCATTTGTTTTTTTCATTAACAACTGTATTAACATTTTGATCTGCATTTATTAAAAGTGTAAAACTTTTGGGATCAAACAAAGAACAAGCACAGCTTTATTCAAAAGCAGAAGCAACAAGATATACCCTACAAGTGATTGCAAATTATATTTCTGTTGGATTGGCATTAATATTTATTGTTGCAAGTCCATTTTTAGTTTTTAATGCTTCTGGAGAACAAATTCCACTAAATTCTAATAAAAATATCATTGATACATCTTCATCAGGAATATTTTTTAGCTTGCTATTTTATGGTATTGTTTATCTTATTACTGGTTTTTTATCACTAATTCTTTTACCTGGAAAAATATGGGAAAAAAGAACTAAAAAATTAGCCAATGGAAAAATTGAATATACTTCATCTGTTTCAGGTGAAACTCATATATTTAATTCAATTAATGAATTAAAAAAATACAAAAAACAACAATTAAAAGATTTTTTTAAAAAAGTAGGAAATGATACTATTGAAATTCTAAAGTCACCAGATGCTTGACTAATTGCTTTTTTGATTTTTTTTATAATGAATGCTTACACTGTATTTTCAAGCTATGGTACCACAATTTTAGCATCACTTGGGGTTAATTCTAAACTTACTCCAACTTTATCTGTAATTTATATTTATGGAATTCCTATATTAGGTGGAGTTCTTTCTGGTATTTTTACTAAAAGAGTAACTAAATTCACTTCAAAAACACTTATTTTTCTAACAGGATTTATGATTGTTGTTTCTTCAATTTTGCTTGCTGTTATTAGTTTGCAAAATACTTCAATCTCTAATAAAGAAAGTTTAAGTAATTCAATTTTATGAATTACATTTAGTTTGATTTGTTTTATGATGTTTTTCATAGGTGCAAGTCGTTCCATTTATTGAAGCACTATTGCAGAACTTAAAATTAAACCTACTCTTGTTGGTTTAGCAGTTGGTTTTATCTCGATTATAGGATTTTCAAAAGATGTTTGAGCTGGAATTTTTTTAGCATTTATTTCTGAAAATAATTTCGCTGTTATTGATGGAAAAATTAGTTCTATATTATATGAAAAACCTGCATTAATTTATTGAATTATTTTTACTTTAATAAATTCTATTTTTGCTTTAATTATTGCACTTTTAATATATTGAAGATCTAAAAAAATAAATCCAAAAATTAGTAGTAATTATGCAAAGAGACAAAAAAATAATTAATTTCAAAAATTCTTTTTTTAATAAAGATCTTCAAAAAAGTCTTTTTCAAAATCTTAACTCTATTCCTAATTTGCCTACTGAAAATTTTTCAGATGTATTAAAAAGATTTTTAGTTTGAGTTAAACCCTTAATTAATGAAAAAGAATATCAAATTGCCAAAAATGAAGTAAAAAAGTTTCTTGATTCTAAAGTTTCAAAAACCATTCAAAATTTTATTGAAAATAAAGCAGCAGACCCTAATTCTAGTTGACTTGCTAACTGATGAGTTAAATATGCTTACTTAATTTCTCGAAATCCAGTTAGTCCTGAAATAAATGCTCCATATTACATTGATTTTAAATTAAATCATTTATCACTTTCCCAATACTGTGCAAGCATTTGTTTTGAATTAATGCAAATTTACTATCAAAGCAAAATTAAAAAAT
This sequence comes from Mycoplasmopsis cricetuli ATCC 35279, assembly GCF_000526955.1. GTDB lineage: Bacteria > Bacillota_I > Bacilli_A > Mycoplasmatales > Metamycoplasmataceae > Mycoplasmopsis > Mycoplasmopsis cricetuli. The sequence goes on from NZ_JAHB01000004.1 coordinate 40,457, forward strand.
TAAATATTGTGCAAATGAACAAAAAAGTATGATCATTAGATCAACTTCAAACATTGTTTAGTTCTTCTAGAATTAGACAAAAAGATATTGATGATTATTATATCAGTGATAAATTTAATCCGTTTTTTGTTGTTATAAAAAATAATATTTTTTACAAAATTAATTTTAATTTTGAAAAATTAAACAAAAATTTGTTTTATTTAAACAATATTTTTGAAAAAATTTGAAAATCAAACTGAAATGAAGATTATAATTGAAATTTATTAACTTCAACAATTGATCCTGAACTTTCTGAAAATCTTTTACAAGAATTTAAATCATTAACACCAAAAACATATCAAGATATTTTAGATTCAGCATTTATAGTCAATTTAGATGATATAACAATTGAAACCAATGTGCAAGCTTTAAGAAATTCATGGATGACTCCTAAATTTAATAGATGGCATGGAAAAGGTTTGCAAGTTATAATTACTAAAAATAAAAAAACCGTTTTTCTTTCAGATCACAGCACAGTTGATGGTTCATTAATTGCCAGCATAGTCAATATCATTGCCCCAAAAATTCAAAATCACAATTGAAAAAAAAGTGAATCTGAAAATGAATTAATAAATCTTTTAAGTTTCCCAAATTTAAAAAATCATAAAAAATTATTTAAAGATATTTTTTTTCAATTTTGAAGTTTTTCAGGTAGAACTCAAATGATTGAAGTTAAATATCACAACCTAACCAAAAATTTTTTAAAGCAAAGAGGGATTAAAAACACTGAATCATTAATTCAACTTTGATTTCAAATAGCTCAATATTTAACAAACAATAAAATACAAAACACTTATATGGCTGTTGATATGAGAAGATTCTTCAGAGGAAGAACTGAATGTGTTCGTCCAATTAGTGATATTTCAGTTAAATTTGCTAAACTTTATAAAAATAATAAAAATCAAGCTATGATAAACTTTTGAGAATACTTTACTAAAATTGAAGAAGAACATTATAAACGAACTGTTCTTGCTCAACAAGGAAAAGGAATTAATAGACATATGTTAGGAATGTATCTTGCATGGTATGAAAATAAAAATCTTTTTTCAAAACCTGATTTATTTGATACTGTTGCATGAAAAACAATTACTTCAAATCCAATCTCAACTTCAAGTATAGTTGATAAATATCTTAAAAATTTTGCATTTGAACCAGTTGAAAAAAATGGAATTGGAATTGCATATGCTTTAGATGAAGATAATTTTAGAGTTATTTTAAGTGTTTTTGTAGAAAATAAAAATTATTTAGAATTGTGATTTGAAAACCTACAAGAAGTTATTGAACATTTTTTAAATACTGTTTTAAATTAATAATTAAAATCGCCTATTTGGCGATTTTTTCAAATTTTTTTAAATACTTTGCAAGTCCTGCATTTTTGTAACTATATAAAATGACTTCATCTGCTAAGTCTTTAAGAAGTTCTGAAGCATTTTGCATAGCTACTAATTTACCTACAATATTTTTAGTTGAAGCATCATTCATTGAATCACCAACATGAATAGCATTTTTTACATTTATACCTTCACTTAAACAAAATAATTTTTCTGCTTGTCCTTTTGAAGCTTCTAAAGAAGTTATTTCTAAAAAATTATTTTTTTTCCCACTCAAAGATATATTTATAGTATTTTTAAATAAATTATTTCATTGTTTTTGGTAATTTAATACTCTTTTTTTTGATAAAGTTCAAAAAATAATTTTATATATATCTTTTTCAAGATTTAATTTACTAAAACATTTAACTTTTTTTCCAATTATTTTTAAAAAAAATCTTAAAAATAAATTATTGCTATAAATTTCTTTTTTAAAATCTGAATTTAAAATTCAAATTCCTTTAGTAAATTTAACTTGTTGATAAAAATGTTCTATAGTGTTATTTTTTATTGGAAAACTATAAATTATTTGCTTATTTTTAATTATTTGAGCCCCATTTCAAGCAATGAAACTATTGGCATTAATTTGATTTAAAATCTCCCAAGTTTGTTTGTTATTCCCTCTTCCAGTTGACACTATAATTGGAATAATTTGATTGATTTTTTTAATCATTTCCACATTTTTTTGACTAAAAAAATATTTTTTATTTTCCTTCTTATCAAGTGATGTTCCATCTAAATCAATAAAAATTATTTCAGGTAATTTCATAATTTTAATTATACATTTTAATTAAAATTAAAATAAAATAGAAGTATGAAAAATAATTTTGTTGAAAAAATTTTTGTCTATAAAAACCAAACAGTTCCTTATTTAGTCTATAATAAACCTTTTCAAAAGAGTTCAACTGTTCGAATTAGAAAGGGACAAATAATTATTGTTTTAGGTCAATATGCTAATGCTAATATTGAAAATAGTTTGCTTTTAAAAGTTGTTGATAAATACTTAAGTGCAAATGAGCTTTATTTTAATATTAAAAATTCTTCATTTGTTTTATTTAATAAAAAAGTTTTTTACCAAATTTATTCTAATATGCAATTTACAACTATTGAATTAATTGATTCAAATAATTTAGAAAAAATTACCACTTTAAATTTATTTAATATTAATAAATTAACAAAAGAAAATAATTCTAATCTTTTTTATAAGTCAATTGAATTAAAAATTAACAATTATATTAAAGAACAATTAAAATATAAAATTAATATTTTTCAAAAAGAAATAGCATTATTTTATGACACTTTTAATCCTGAATTTAGTTTATATAATAAAGATCGCACTTGGGGAATAAATTATTTAACTAAGAAAAAAATTTATTATAACTTTAAACTCTATATTTTCGATGATGAAACATTAAAATGTGTTATTGCACATGAAATAGTTCACAATTTTATTCCTTCTCATAGTAAAAAATTTTACTTAGAAGTTAAAAAATATTGTCCTAATTATAAACAATCTCAATTAAAAATGTCAAAAATGAATTTATTTGAATAATTAAAAAAGCCCTTTTGGGCTTTTATTAATTTCAATTAATTTTACTTGGATGAAGAGGTTTTTTGTTAACTTTTACTTTACTTATTTTTCCATCTGCTACATTAATAATTTTATCAGCAATTGGTTCCATTGATGGATCATGTGTAACCATAACAATTGTTGTTTTGTATTCTTTATTAATATCAAATAAATAACTTAACACAATTTCTGAAGTTTTATCATCTAAAGCACCAGTTGGTTCATCTGCAAAAATAATTTCAGCATTTTTAGCTAATGCTCTTAAAATTGAAATTCTTTGCTGTTGACCTCCTGACATTTGTGAAGGATATTTATTTTTAACATCTTCTAGCTCAAATTTTTCAAATAATTGATCAATACTAATTTTTTTGTCTTTATTTTTTTGTAAATATGAACCTGTTTCTACATTATCATATCCTGAGAGATTTTGGAGCAAATTATAATTCTGAAAAATAAAACTAACATGATCTCTTCTAAATAAAGTTAGTTTATTATCACTTAAATAAGGTAAATTAGTGTCACAAACAATAACATTACCATGGGTTGGCCGATCAAGTCCGCTAATTAAATTTAGTAAAGTACTTTTTCCTCCACCTGATTTTCCAAAAATTAAAACAAACTCTCCTCGATTAATAGTTAGTGAAATATTTTTTAAAACACGTGTTACATTATTACCTGAAAGGTAATATTTACTTACATTTTGAACTTCAATAATAGCATTTTCAGAATTTTTTAATTCTTTATTTTCATCAGCTGATCTTTTAGTGTTTGCTGCTTTTTTAAGCTGCCTTGCAATTTTATTGTCAACAATAATTTTATTAGCACCTCCATCAGCATCTAAAATTTCAAAAACATTTTTTTTAGTAATTTTAATTTCAGAATTTTTCGCATCTAGCTTAATAATATCTTCATTTTTTTCTGAAGATATTTTATTATTTTCTTTTTTTCTTCTAAAAAACATTATTTTCCTTTCAGTAAGTCAATTGCTTTAATTTTATTTATTGCTTGTCATAAAATAGTTGAAATTAAGGCAAAAACTCCTAAAATTATTATAAAAGTAATTCCAATACTAAAGAATGAAAGTCCTAATGGAATCGCGATTGAAGCTGCAGTTGTTAAAAACATACTAAAGAATTTCATAATTCCATAAGCAAGAGGGATTGAAACTAAAATCGAAAGAACTATAAATGGAATGTAAATTCCAAAAAACATTTTTACTTTTTCTTTTTGGTTGTAACCTAAAATGGTTCAAATTGCAATATTTTTTTCATTTTCATTAATTAAAATAGTTGAAACAATCATTAAAATAACCATTGAAACTATAAAAGTAAGTAAAGTAATAAATGATACAATGATTTGCACAGTGCGAGCAATTGTAGTTGTAAACCCAACTTCAATATCTTTTGAATTTAAACTTGATGCTGTTGGAATATAGGTTATATTATCAAAAACTTTAGTAAATTTTTCAATAATATTTGTAGGATCATCACGATATTTATCGAAAATTTCTTTAAAGTTTGTATTTTTAGAATCAAAACTTGAATCGATAAATTTACCAATTTGTTCATCAGTTCATCCTCACAATTTAAGAGTACCTTCAATTAAATTATTTGGAGATGAAGATTTAGTTGAAAAAATTGCATCATAAATATTTTGTTTTTCAACTAAATTAAGAGAATTAATATCAAATGTTTGAAGAATACCATAATACCCAGAAAGCGAATAAATAGAAGTGGAATTTAAAAGTTGTTGAGGAATTTTATCTTTTGAAAGAATACCATTAAAAGCACCATATTTTGGATTATTATTAAGTTTATCAAGTCCGACCAACATATCTGCTGCTTGTTTTGGAATAATTAACTCATTATTAATAAAAGTAGGATTTATTCCTTTTACTTTAAATTTATATTTTTTATTTGTAGGTACAAATTCTTTGTTGTTTATAATTGATTTTAATTTATCAGTAAAACGAGTAGTTGTATTTAAAATTGGAATTTCTATAACTGAACCAATTTTAAGATTATATTTATCACGAATAACATTATTGATAATTAATGGTATTGGATCATTTAAATTAGATTCAAAATTAAATTCATTATTAATTTGATCCAGTAAATTAACTTCATTTTCATCAATTATTTTAATTAGTTTACTATCTTTTTGATATCCATATAAACGAATTGAATTTTCTTTATAAATTGAATCAACATAAGTATATGTTTCATCATTTTCTTCATTAAAATAAATTCCTCCAAATGATACATAATAATCATTAATTTTTGAATTGAGTGGTATTTTTTTATAAGCTTCTATTAAAAATTTTCTATACTCATCACGATATTGCGAAGTAGTAATAACTTTGTGATCATATTGCTCATCAAAATTATTTCATTTTAAATAAAAAAACTTTCCTTCAGCAACATTTTCACTATTTGGTAAATAATGAAAAAAGTCTTTACGAGATTTCCCGGTTTCTTTAATATCAAGTAAACCATTTTTATCAAAAACAACATGTTCTTGTGTTTTTTCAAGCATTAAAGCTACTTGATTTCTTTGATTAATAATCTTTGCTTTTTGAAAATCAGGAAGAGAATTATACACAATAGATCATGGATCAAGTGAAATAATTCCATCAATTTTTAAATTAACTGAAAATTGAGTAATAATATGTGAATTAAATTCATTTGGATTTCCATTTTTACCATCTGTATTAATTGCAGTTGAAATTCCAGGGCGAAAATAATCATTTTGAACTTGATTAATTTCACTAATATTTCCAATTGGTGTATATAAATTATTTTTAAGGTTATTATCAAAAGGTAAAATTGCTCCACCTTCTATTGTTGGGGTAATTAAGTCAATTTTGTAAGAATATTGACGATTTTGATAGGTTTGAGAAATTGATTTTTCAAAAATTCCAGAAGTTGAAAATTGAAAAATAGTGGCAATACTTGTCAAAATAACTGAAATTCCAAATGCTAATAATTTTCAAAAACTATTAAAAATTAAAGAAGCTGAAAAACGACCTTTAACATTAATTGATTTGAAAATTTTTTGATACTTCATTTGTAAATTTCCAATTGATAAATCAGCAATTCCACTCATTAAATCAATTGATTTGTGTCTTAAACTGTGCAATGTAACTAAAATGGTTAAAACACACATTCCAATCATTGGAAGAATAACTGTTAAAATAAATGAAATAACTGAAAATTCTAAAGTTTGAATTGGTATTGTTCAATATGCTGAAATAATTTTTAATCCGAAAGCCTGATTGAAAAATCCAGTTAAATATCCAATTATTCCACCAATTAAAGAGGCAAAAAATGAAAAACTTGTCATTGATAAAGCTATTTGAAGAGGTGTGTAACCTTGAGCTATTAAAATACCAATAAATTTATTTCTATTTGAAACATATCTTTTAATTATAAAAATAATTGAAATTCCAACTAATATAAATAAGAAAATGGAAAGCTGAATTGAAATTGTTGAAACTGATTTAATAATTCTTTCTAATGCTGAAATTCTAATTGATCTTTCTGGGTTAAATCCATCAATTTCATTATATAAATAAGTTCTTTTGATTTTGTTTGGATCATTAATTATGTTTTGCACAATTGTTTCAATTTGATTTTGTAAATTAACTAATGAAGTTCCTTCAGGAGCTTTTATAACTAAATATTCTTTAACTAAATTTCCTTTATATGCATATTGAATTCTTGAAAATCCCTTATCATTAACATACAAAATTGCTTGATTGGTAGTATCAACTTGCAAATTCGATTCATCAATTACTGGATAAAGATAATCATATGTTGAATCTTCTCCAACAATTAAAAATTTAGATCCATTAACTTTAACAACATATTCATCACCAATTTCATTTAAAAGTATTTGTAGTGAAATTGGGTTTGTTGGTAATTGTCCATTATAAATTTTTTTATTATTTGCTGCAAGGTATGAATAATTAACTTTTGTTACATTTGAACTTATTTGACTGAAATTAAGTAAATCTTTTTCAACTTTATAACTAGTTATTGAATTAATTGAACTTCATATAAGATCATACAAATTAATTCCAAAAAAGCTATATTTGTTATTTTTATATTCATCAGTTTGAAACTGTCATAAAAAATAATCATCATCAATTGCAATTTGAAAAACATAATCACTTTCAAAAATTGGTTTTTTAATTTCCTTTTGGACTAAATTATTAATAAATTTATCTAATTCTTCAGAATTTTGATTTTTAATTATTTCTTCAAAATTAATTAACTTATTTTGAACAAAATAGGCTAGGTTTGCATTATTTGTAACATCAGATTTAATATCATCAGTATTAGTTAAATATCAGATTAAAACTTGAGGATAAAAAGGAATTAAAATAGGATTTATTAAAATATCTGAAAGTCCTAAAATTGAAATTGGAATTGATTTATAATCTGAAAAAATAATATTCAATTGATTTTTATATTGATGTATTAATTTATTTTTTAAAAATCCATTAAGAAAATTATTAATAATAATTGAATGTATTCCTTGGTAAGGAATTTCTATACCATTTAATTTTTTATCTTTGATTTTCAAATATTGATCTGAAGCTGCTAATTCTGAAAAAATAACAGTTCAAATAAATTCCTGTTGTTTAATAATTGGTTCAAACTCTGGATATTTATTAAATAATTCTTTTAAAAATGTATTAACATATTTATTATTGTTATTTTTTTTGAAAAATAATTCCTGCATTTTGTTTGGATTTGATAGTGACCTTGAAATTCCAAAGTTTGTATCTTTAAATGCTGCAATATTTTGAGCGCTTGGTTGAAATAATTCAAAACTATTAAATGAATCTATAATTTCTTTTTGATTTGCTAATTTTAATCAATCATTTAAAAAATCAATTTTTCTATCATCTGAAATCTCTGGATTATCAACAAAAATTTTTCATCAATTTTTAAATAAAACTCATGAATTAGATACATAATCATATTGATTATTATTTTCAACTTTTACTAAATCTTTTAATAAATTACTTACAATATTAAAAATAAAATTCCCATTGTAATTATTATTAAAGTTTTCAAAATAATAAGCTAATGAACCAATTGATAAATCATTTTTATATGATAATTCAGAAGTATTAAATGATAACTTACTTAAAATAATATCTCAATCATTTACTTTTTCAAGGTCAATTGGTTGATCATTTTTAAAATCTAAATATACATTTAATACTTCTTGAAATTCAATCGGAATTGTTTTAAAATCAGTTATTTTATTTTTTTTAATTTTTTTAATTATTGTGTGAATTTTAACTAATGTGCTTTCGCTTTTTTTATCAGAAATGTTATTATTTTTTAAACCTAATTTTAGAACATCAAAAAAATCAAGTTTATTTGGATCTGAAGCTGGAATATTTAAAAATTTATTATTTTCAATTTTTAAAGATGTTCCTTTGTTTGATAAATTAAAAATTTTAACAATTTGATCTTTATAAATTTTATCTAAGCCTGGAACTCCAAAAAGACTTTTTATAATAGCTGTGAAAATATCGGTATTATTAACTGAACCTGAAACATAATGTTTAGTAACATTTTCAAATATTCCAGTTACTGTATTATTGATAAAAACTTCTTTGTCAAATGAAACAACAGAAACTTTTTTAGTTAGTTCTTCAAGTAAAATTTTGAGATCAAAATTTTCTATAATAGTTTTTAATCCTGATTTAACATTAGCATATTTATTTTCTTGACTATTATTTGAATCATTTATTTTTTCCAAAATACCACTATTTAATAAATCAAAACCTGGAATGAAATTTTTTATTAATTTAGAAATACCATTTGGTGAATCAAAAATAAATTTAATATCTAAATTATCAATCATTTTAAATAAAGCTTTTTTAATTAATTTTTGATCTGCGTTTTCTAAAAGTCAAATTGAAAGCTCAATTGAACTTAATTTTCTTTCTCTTTCAATGCCATCAATTAAAACTTTTTGATTATATACAGTATCAAAAAATAGTCTAACTCTTTCACTAAACCCTCTAAAATCAAAACTTAAAACAAGTTCTTTTAGTGCATTAATAAAAATAATTGGATCATTTGAAATATTAACTAATGTCTCAGGTAAAATAGTAGAAAAAAGATTAACTCCAAAAACCTTATTAATAAAAGTAAATAAATTTTCTATTTGATCTTTTAGATATATTTTTTTGTCATTTAAAGTTATTTTTTGATTAATTAAAAACTCTATTCTGTCTAAAATAGAAATAATAATTTTAGTAAAATAATCTCCTTTTTGATTATGACTTAACTCATATATTAAATCTAAAAGCATTTTTGGAATAATAATAAAATTAATATTTCCTGAAGAAAAAACACGAGCAAAATCATTTCTAATAATAACTTTTGAAAAAGCATCAATTAAATTATAAATACTTTCTTTAGATAAAAATTCTTCTTTAACTAAATCTGAGTTATAAAGAGTTTTTTCAATATAATCTAATCCTAGATTTAAAGAATTTTGATTCAATGCTTCTTGTAAAATATCAAGTTTTGGAGATCGGTATGCAAAAGGTACTGAAACTATATTTGGAAAATTAGGGTCAATTTGGCCTCATCCTTTTGGATTTATATATTTTGTTCTTAATGTTCAATTAAATTTTAACATGTACTCATAGAACTCATCAATTGTAAAAATTCCATTAGTATATGTTTTATCATCAACATTAGTTCAATAATTTATTTTATTATCTTCATTTAAAATTGCTTTTAAAAGTACAATTTTTTCATTATTTAAAATAGTTATTCCATATCCATTAAAAGTATTAATTAAATCTTTATTGTTTTCTTCAACAATATAATCAGCTAATTTATAAATTTTTTTATTTTTAAACTCAGTTTCTGAATTATTTTGTTTATCGATAAAAATAACATCTTGATAATCATAATCAACAATAATAAATTCAGAAACAGGTGAAATATTTGAACGAGCATTTGAAATAATTTCTTTTGCAACAAATGTATTTAATTGTTTTTTTAAAAAAAATTCATCAATTGGTTTAGTTACTTCCGAAATTAATGTCTTATCATTATCTTCTTTAATCAATTTATCGACATTTAATTTAACATTATTAACTTTTGAATCAGAATCACCAATATTAACAAAATTATAAACATTTTTTTTACCGTCTGTATCTACTGATTCAACAGTAACTGTTTGCCTATATCCTAAATTTTCTTCTCCTACTATATTTTTTACACTATCAACAATTGATTGTTTTGAAATTTTTAAGGCACTATCAACAATTGATTTAATAATTTTATCTTTGTGTGATTTATTAGTTATAATTTCAAAATTTTCCTTATCAATTTGTTCAAAACCTTCTATTTGAGCAATTGTTTTTTCATTTTGAAAATCAAATTTTTTTAAATTAACATTTTTTGGTTGTTGCTCTGGAGATGATAATTTTAGTTTAATATTATTAATTTCATCAAAAGTTAAACTTGGATTTAAACTACTGATTAATATTTCATCATTTTTTAAATTACCATTTTCATCAAATTTTTTTACATAACGATTAATTTCTCTATCTCAATATGCAAATTTTAAATATTTTTTTCTTAATTTATCATCATTACTTGAAAAAACACTTTGAATAAATGTTTTATATGACCCTGTTCATTTGTCTTGGTTTTCTTTTGTATAGCTAGTTGTATATAATTTTCTTCTAAAATGGGTAACTTCACGTTCTACTGCTGCTCACTTTAAAGGGATATTGTAAATTTTATTATTTAAAAAACCAAAATCACTATTAACTAAAATTTTTATACTTTTATCATTAAAAATATCAAAATAACTAAAATTATTTTTTAAATTTATTTTATAAAATTGTTCTAAATTTTTAGTATCTTCTGGAAACTCTAAAAAAGCAGAATTTTTACTTGCATCAATAGTATAAACAGAAGAAGAATTTTTATAAGGTTTCAAGCCCAAAATTTCTGCTAAATCTTCTGAATTTAATTTATATCCTTGATTTTTATTTTCTCATTCTTTACCTTTTTGAAAATCAAATGTTAACTCATTAGTTTTAAAATTAATAAATAAACTTGATAACTGCGAAAAAACAATATCAGAATCATTTTTGTTGATATTAACTATGTCTGATAATTTGTAATTTTCAGAAAAATTGTATATAGCATTTTTATTTAAAATAATTTCTTTTTTATTGCGAATAAATTTTTTATTTTTCTTTTCAAAAGTATCAAAAAAATAATCGCTACTAATTTTTAAATGTTTTTTTGAATTTGAAAAATTTAAATCAAAAACATCAAAAAAATTGTTTTTGTTAGTAAAAAAATTATAAAATCTTAAAAAATCTGATCTTTTAATATATTTATTTGAAAAATTAGAATCTTTGTCTATAAAATTTGATAAATTAATATATTCATTTTCAATTGCACTAATATCAATTATATTTTTAATAATTAAATAATCATTAGTGTTGTAATTTAAGGGTTGGTCGTAATACGCCCCCCCTTCTAGTTGACTTAGCCCATTGATAAAATAACCATTATTGTAAAGAGTTCCTGATACTGGTATATTTAAATCAACGGTTAGATCATGGCCATTTGATAATTGTTTGTAACTTTTATACTGTTTTTTCATTGACTTACTCATATCATGAAAAAGAGTAAAAATACCAGATGAAAGAAAAATTAAAATAGTCAAACCTGTTAAAGTAATTTTATTTTTATATAATGATTTAAATACTTCTTTAAATAAGTTTCACATATCACTTACCTTTCATATTCAAATATGATTTAAAATTATTTTTCTTTAATATTTTGATTGTCTTTATTTTCTTCTGTTTCAACTAATTCAATCAATTTATCTAATTCAATTTGATTTACATTAGACTTATTTTCTTCTGTTTTTTTAGGGGGTAAAGCTAAATGTTTTGCAATATATTCAATTTCTTCTGCAATAATTGTTTCTTGTTCAAGTAAAAGAGTTTTAATTAATTCTAACAATTCTAAATTTTCATTAATTATATTTGTTGCTATTTTTTTAGCCTCAAAAATAATTTTTCTAACTTCTAAATCTATTTCATGGTTAATTTGATTTGAAATTGTAGTTCCATTTGCAAGAGTTTTTCCTAAAAATGGATTTGATTCTTCATCATGATATTTAATTGGTCCTAAATCAGACATACCAAATTCTACAACCATTCTTCTTGCTATAGATGTGGCTTTTTTAATATCATCGCTTGCACCAGTTGTAATATTTTTACTTCCATATTTAATTTCTTCAGCAGCACGCCCTCCCATAAAACTAGCAATATTTGCTAAAAGTTCTTGCTTAGTATAGTTATATTTTTCATTTTCTGGAAGCATTAAATTATAACCTCCTGCATTTCCACGAGGAATAATTGTAATTTTTTGGACTTTATTTCCTCCTGGGATTTTAATTCCAACTACAGCATGTCCTGCTTCATGATAGGCAACTAAGGTTAATTCTTCTTTAGTGATAGTTCTTGATTTCTTTGCAGGACCTGACATAACTCTATCAATTGCTTCATCAATTAATTCTAAAGTTATCAAATTAGTATTTTCTCTAACTGAAAGTAATACAGCTTCATTAATAACATTTTCAAGTTGAGCACCACTAAAACCAGGAGTTCTTCTTGCTAATTTACTAAAGTTAATATCTTTATCAAATCTTTTTCCTTTTGCATGAAGTTTTAATATATCTTCTCTTTCTTTAACATCAGGAAGTCCAACGGTAATTATTCTATCAAAACGGCCAGGACGAGTTAATGCTGGATCAAGAACATCAGTTCTATTAGTTGCCGCAACAAATAAAAGTCCTGAATTTTCTTTTATTCCATCCATTTCAACTAGCAATTGATTTAATGTTTGCTCACGTTCATCATGTCCACCACCAATACCGCTTCCTCGTGTTCTTCCAATAGCATCTAATTCATCAATGAATACAATTGCTGGAGAATTTTTTCTTGCTTCAGCAATAACTTGTCTAACTCTTTTAGCACCCATACCAACAAAAAGTTCTACAAAATTTGAAGCTGAAACGAAGAAAAAGGGTACAGAAGCTTCTCCTGCTGTTGCTTTTGCAAGAAGAGTTTTTCCTGTTCCTGGAGGACCTCCTAAAAGAATTCCTCTTGGCATTCTAGCTCCAGCATCTTGATATTTTTTTGGATTTTTTAAGTAATCAACAATTTCTTTAATTTCTTCAATTGGTTCTTTATTTCCGGCAATATCACTAAATTTTTTGTCTGATTTAATAAGTTGTGCTGGATTTTTATCTGTTCCATAACCACCAATTTGACCATTCATTGATTTAAATATAGGTCTAATAATAAAATATGAAAGAATCATTATTATTATTCATGGAATGAATGTTATAAAAATATTAAGAAATATATTTGGTTCAGGAGTTTGAACTGAATTAAATTTACCAATAACTTCACCAGTAACTTTAACTAATTTAAAAATTTCTTGTGAAGCAAATGGTTCTGAAATTCCTGCAAGTTTTAAAGAACCTATATTACCATATGTTAAAAAAGAAATTTGTTTGTCACTATTTTCAACAAATATTCCTGTAAAAGTATTTTTGAATTCATTATAAGTTATTTCTTTAAAATAACTTGAAGATGTTTTTGCAATTTCTATTTTATTTTTAAATTCATTTATATCTCAAAATGTATAACTTTTCTGAAATGCAAAATTGTAAACAATATAAGCTATAATAAAACCAACAATTATTAAAACAATAAGTCCAGTAGTTATTCTTTTTTTGTTTTTTGAATTCATATTTTATCTCCTTTATATTTTAATATACAAACAAACTATCACTAATTATAAAGCATTAGTTGATTTATTTATTTTTTTAAAATATTAATTTTCCTTTTATTTTTTTTAAATAAATACCATTTTTCAATAAATATTTTGATGTTCTATTTTTTGATAAAATAAATGATATAACTGAATTAATTTTATTAGAATTTAATTTAACTTGAGGATATTTTTTTATCAAAAATAAATACAACACTTCTTTTTGATACTTTATTTTATTAAAACTATCTTGACTATATTGTTTTCTAGATCATCTATTTAAAAAATAATTAATTTTTCTATTCTTATAATTTAAAAACAAATTTTTTATTAAAAATTTTAAAATTAAAAAATTTTTATATGATTTTGAATATTTTTTTAAATCAATTCTTATTTTATTCCGTTCATATTTAGGAAATTCATTAGTATAATCAATTGCAAAATTAACATTATTTTTAATATTAAAATTTAAAATGTCTTTTTTAAACTTTTGAAAAAGTAATGGACGAATAAAAGTTAAATTATTAATTATATTTTTTTTCTTTATGCCTCAATAATTGACAGTTGCATTTCTATTTTTTTGATAAACACAACTTTCTAAAAAATCATCTTTGTGATGTGCAACTAAAATTATATTTTTGTGATATTTTTCACTAATTTGCTTAAAAAAATCAATCCTAATTAAACGAGCTCAATTCTGAAAGTTTCCCTTAAAGTAATCTTCTTTTTTTAGAATTAATTTCTCAAGAATTAAGTTATATTTCAAACAAAAATTTTCTACAATTATTTCATCAATATATGAATTATTTCTTTGATTATAATTAACAAAAGCTACAACTGGATTTTTATATTTGTATTTATTAAGCAAATACATACTGTCTGGACCACCACTAACAGCAATAATAAAATTATTGTTTATTTTCATTATTTGTTTTTTTGATTAAATTTATTCATAATAACATGAATATCATTGTGTATGTAAGAAATGCATGCATCAGCTACTTTATCTAAAACTAAATTGATTTTATTATATTCATCAATACTAAATTTACCTAAAACAAAATCTTTTAGTTGACCTTCAAAAGGTGTTTTTATTCCTATTTTAATTCTTTTAAAATTAGAAGTTCCAAGTTTTTGAATCACATCATTTACACCATTATGACTTCCTCCACTTCCTCCTATTTTAATTGTTGATTTTCCTAAAGGAAAATCTTTTTCATCTTGAATAATTAAAATATCTTCATTTTGTATATCATAATATTTAGCTAATGCTAAAATAAAATTTCCTGAATTATTCATATATGTCATTGGTTTTGCCAAAATGATATCATCGATTTTTATATAATTGCCATTAAATTTATTTTTGTTTAATGTTACTTCTAATTTTTCACAAATTCGATCTATTGCTAAAAATCCAACATTGTGTCTTGTATATTTATATAAATCTCCAGGATTACCCAATCCAACTATTAATTTCATTTTTCTCCTTCTAGTAAAAGCTTAAAATTTGTTAGTATTTTTTCTTTTTGAAAGTTATTTTTAATTAAAACATCCAAATAATTAACTTCATTAGTAGTAACAATAATTAAATGTTTAATTGCACGAGAAATCGCTGTATATATTAATTTTTTTCGAAGCATAAATTCAAAATCTGGATTAATTACAAAAATAACACTTTCAATCTCACTTCCTTGAAATTTGTGAACTGTGATTCCATAAGCTAAATTAATTTGATCTCTAAATTCAGATTCAGTATACTCAATAATTTTTCTAAATTTTTCTCTTTTAAACTCAACTTTAATAATTTTCTTTTTAGTTTTTTTATCAATTAAACAATCAATAATATACCCAATATCACCATTATAAATATCATCAATAATTCTATTTTCTAGTTGAATTACACGATCATTTATTTTAAAAGAAATATTTACATTATTTTTTTTGATTGAAAATATTTCCTTACCATTATAATTTAGTTTTTCTTGAATTTTATTGTTTATATTGTAAAGACCATATTCACCTTTATATGAAGGAGTTAAAATAATAGTTTTATCAAGAGAAAATTTATCAACTTCAGATAAATAAATTTTTATAATTTTTTCTAAAAATAAATTTTTATTTATTTCATATAAATCAACAATATTACTTTTAAAAGTTGGTTTTATATTATTTTTTACAGAATTCATATGTTCAATGATTTCTTTAAATTCAGACCGAAAATTCTTATTTAAATAAGTAGTTTTAATCAAATTCGATTTAATTAATTCCTCTAAAATATTTCCAGGCCCAATTGCTGGTAACTGATCAACATCCCCAATTAAAATTAATTTTTCTAAATTCTTACAACTAACTAATAAATTGTAGAAAATATTTAAATTTACCATTGAAAATTCATCAATTATAATAATTTTAATTTTATTTAACTCTTGTTCATCAGTTCTTACAAAATTATCATCTTTATCAATTTTAAGCATGCTATGAATTGTTCTACAGCTATCATTTATTTTAATTGAGATATTTGTACTAGCGCGCCCTGTTGGAGCTACTATAAAATAGTCTTTTTCATTTTCGTATTTATTTAATTTTAACAATTGATTAAAATAATTAATTAAAAAACTTTTTCCAGTACCTGGACCACCTGAA
This sequence comes from Mycoplasmopsis cricetuli ATCC 35279, assembly GCF_000526955.1. Taxonomy (GTDB): domain Bacteria; phylum Bacillota_I; class Bacilli_A; order Mycoplasmatales; family Metamycoplasmataceae; genus Mycoplasmopsis; species Mycoplasmopsis cricetuli. The sequence continues at coordinate 56,935 of NZ_JAHB01000004.1, forward strand.
ATTATAGAAATATTGTTATTTAAAAAATTAGTAAATGCATCTTTTTGCTCAAAAGATAATTTTTTTACAAAATCACTATTTTCAATTTTTAATTTTAAAGTACTATTTTTTTTATTAATTTTTTTAAGTAATTTAATGATTTCTTTTTCTTTTTCATAAGTTTTTTTGCGTGTTAAATAATAATTAGAATTTATTTGAGACATTTTAATTTTTTCATGTGTTACTAAAAAATTAAACATTTCAATTAATTCTTCTTTTGTAACATTAAAGTAATTAAAAACTTTTTTTGCTACTTCTTTAAGTAATATCAATGTTGAGTTATTATTTTCTTCTTCTTTTATAACAAAATCAACAAATGCTCGAAATCTCTCTAAACAATTAACATCTCATTCTAAAAGTAATGCAAATTTATCAACTTCTTGTAAATTAAAATCATAATCAAAATAAAGTTTGTAAGGATTTTCTTCTTTAAATAATTCGATAAAGGATTTCTTACTTTTATAAGTTGTTTGTAATTTTTCATAAAATTTTTGTAAATTATTACTATAAAAAAAATGTATATCATTTTCGTTATTTTGATCTGTAATTATGAGTGAATTAATAATATCTTTATTTTCATTGTAATATTTTTGAAGTGTTTTTATTTGTTTTTCAGTTATAACTTGAAGTAATTTTTCTGAATTTTTTTCATATTCATTAACATATTTAAAAATTTCACAACCAAAATTATCATTAATTTTTTTTGCTGTATTTTTTCCTATATTAGGAATATGTTTAACTAAATATTCTTCTCAATTAATTTCTTTTTTAACAATAATTGGAACATATGTGTGTAAAATTTTATTTGAATATTTACCATTATCACTAATTTCAATTTCATAAGGAACAAATAAATTAGGTATATTATTTCGTGAATAAATTACAAGTGAATTTTTAGAATTTTCAGTTGGTTTAAACATTAAAAGTGCTCAGTTTTGAGCTACTCCTCCTTTTAATAGTTTAACAAATGTTCCTTTTATCTTAGTTTTATTCATAATTGGTTTTTATATTATATTATTTTAATTTTAAACATTTTTTAATAAAAAAATAAATCAAAATAAACTTGATTTATTATTCTTCATCTGAAACAACTTGAATTAAAATATCATTAACTCAAACAATATCTCCAGGTTTTATTTTAGTTGATCCTCCAATAGGTGGCACTCCATTAATTTTTACTGTGTTATGAAGTAAAAATAATTTACCACTACCTCCAGTTGGTGTTTCACCTATTTTTTTTAAAAATTGTTTTAATTTTATTGATTCACCTTTAATTTTTACTTTCATTTTTACCTTCTTATTGGACTAATTATTTGTCTATTTGTATTAGTTTTTTCAGAAACTAAAAGCAAAAATTTTTCATGTTCACTAATCAAAATATTAATAGGACCATTTTGAAGTGATGAAACTGCATCTTTGATATATTGAAAATCAATATCAATATCAAGTTCAGGTCCGTTTAATTGATAATTTTCACTTTGAGATGCTTCTCCAATACCAATTTCAGCTACTTCATAAACAATTTTAACTTCTGATTTAGTAAAACTAAATTGAAGTCTTCTTGTTTTTTCTGAATTATAAAATAATGCTTTATTAATTAATTTTAAAAAATCTTGTTTGTCTAATTTAATAACCCTTGATGGAGTAAAATTGAAAATATGTCAAATAGATTCATAATTAATATTAGTAGTTGAAATTTGAATAATTGTGTCACTATATGAAATTCCAATTTTTGAATCATTAAAAAATAAAAAAACTTTTTTTTCACTATCTTTTGTAACTAATTTTTTAAGATTTTTTGCAT
>NZ_JAHB01000005.1 GCF_000526955.1 Mycoplasmopsis cricetuli ATCC 35279
AGAGGACCGGAGTGGACGTACCACTGGTGTTCCAGTTGTTCCGCCAGGAGCATAGCTGGGTAGCTAAGTACGGAAAGGATAACCGCTGAAAGCATCTAAGTGGGAAGCCTCCTCAAAGATAAGTATTCCCTTGAAATTCCTTGTAGACTACGAGGTTGATAGGATGGAAGTGTAAGTGTAGTAATACATTCAGCTGACCATTACTAATAAATTGATAGGTTTAAAAGTTAAGATGAATTCAACAGACATTTTAATAAATTATTAGTTTACTATTCAGTTTTCAAAGTGCATAGCACCACATGGTGCTTTTTTTTTTTTTTTTTAAAAAAAAAAAAAAGATAATCAATTTTAGTTAATAAAAAGCATTTATTTTTGGACTTTTTTTGTATAATTAAAAAGTATTTTAGAAAGGTGAAAAAACCCTTAATGAAAAATATTTTATATCATTTATCTATGTTATTTTACACAGTTAAAAATAACTGAAAAAGTTTTTGAAATTCAAAAGAGATAACAAGAAAGATTTTATATACTTTCTTGCTTTTAGGTATTTTTGTAGTGGGTACCACTATTACTGCACCATTCATTAGATTAACCAATCCAAATTTACTTAATGATCAAAATTCTTTTGTCAGTACTTTAAACTTAATTGGAGGAGGAGGTTTAAGGCAGTTTTCATTGTTTGCGCTTGGTATTAGTCCGTTTATTAATGCATCTCTTATTATGACTATTTTGCAAACTAGAATTTGTCCTCCAATATATAAAATGTCTCAATCAGGACCACATGGTCGAAAAAAAATTAACATCATAACTCGAGCCTTAACTTTTATAATTGCCTATCCACAAGCGGTATTTTTAATGCGTTCACTTACAACTGGAAGAACTCCATTTATTGAAATTGTTCAAGATATAGGTTTTTCTGTTAGTTTATTACAATGATTTATTGTGCCAATGATTTTAACTTCAGCATCATTATTTGCCTTATTTATTTCTGAACAAATTACCAATAAAGGAATTGGGAATGGAACAAGTTTAATTATTTTTGTTGGAGTTTCAGCAAGATTGCCATTTCAATTTCAAAGTGCATTTAATTATTTTGTAGGAGATTTAAAAAATTCAAGTGGAGCTTTAGTTGGAGTGATTAATTTTTTAACTTATATTTTAATTTATATTTTATGTATTGTAGTTTTATCAATTGTTTATAATGCTGAAAGATTGGTTCCAATCCAACAAATTGGAGTTGGTAGAAGTAAAAATATTAAAGAAATGGGTAAATTACCAATTAAAGTCAATCCAGGCGGAATTATGCCAATTATTTTTGCAATGATGGTACTTTCATTTCCGAATATGATTGCTAATTTGCTTCCTGAATCTTCTCCATCAAAGAATTGAATTCTTTTAAACATGCAATTTACTCAACCAATCGGTCTTAGTTTATTAATTGTTATCACTTTTGTGTTTTCAATTATTTTGGGATTGCAACAATCAAGAGTTGATAAAATTGCAGAAGATTTTGCTAAAAATTCAACTTTTATTCCTGGAATTAGACCTGGAGAAGAAACTCAAGATTATTTAATTTCAATTGTTTTTAGATTGAGTTTATTCTCAGCATTTTATTTAGTTATTGTAGCTTCATTTCAATTTATCCAAATTTTAACAGGTATTTTAAATCCAAGTATTTCATTTGGTGGTACTTCACTTATGATTTTAGTATCAGTCTCACTTGAAACAGTAGCACAACTATTTGCTCGCCATAAATCAAGTAAGCTTTCAAAAGCTAAACTTAATTCAATTATTTATCTTAATAGTGATGATGAAAATGAAAAATCAAAAGGATTATTATGATAAACAAAAATTTAATTTTCATGGGCCAACCTGGTGTTGGAAAGGGGACTGTTGCAAATTTGATTACTAAATTAAGTTCTTTAAAACACATTTCAACTGGAAATATTTTTCGTGAAGAAATTGCAAATCAAAGTCCCTTAGGTAAAGAAGTTGAAAGAATTGTAACTACTGGTGGATATGTTCCTGATGAAATAACTAATTTAATTGTAAAAAATGCTATTGAACAATTACAATCTCAAAATCAAAATTTTATTTTAGATGGATATCCACGAACTCTTAAACAAGCTAAATTTTTAAATACTCTTAAAGATCTAAATTTTGTTGTAGTTGAATTAAAAGCTTCTGAAGAAATTATTTTAGAACGTCTTAGTGGAAGAAGATATTGTCCTAAATGCAAAACAGGATATCACATTAAATTTCAACCTCCAAAAATTCCTAATTTGTGCAATTATGATAATAATTTATTAATTATTCGTAAGGATGATGAAGAACAAGCTATTAAGTTAAGATTGAATTTATATAATGAACAAACTAAGCCTTTAATTGAGTATTATAAACAACAAGGAAATTTAATTCAGTTAAATTCAGTTGATAATCCTGAAGTAATAGCTAGAAAAATTCTTGAAAAAATTCAATAAAATGATAAAATGAATATACTTTTTAAAAGTATATTTTTTTATATGAAGAAATCATTAATTAAAACAAGAAGTGAAATTTATAAAATTACAAAAAGTTGTCAAATCTTGGCAGAAGTCAAGCAAATTATTTATGACTTTGTAAGACCAGGTGTTTCATTAAAAGAAATTGATCAATTAGCTTTTAATGAAATAAATAAAAGGGGAGCTATACCTGCCTTTCTCGGACTTTATGGTTTTCCCGCTACAGCCTGCATATCTGTAAATGATGAATTGATCCATGGTATTCCAAGTAATTATGTACTTAGAGATGGGGATTTACTTAGTGTAGATCTTGGATGCAAATGAAAGGGATATCACTCAGATAGTGCTTTTACAATGGGTGTTGGAAATATTTCACCTGAAAATCAAAAATTAATTGATGTAGCTCAAAATGCTTTTAAGGCAGGACTAAAAGCAATTAAAAAAGGAGCTCGTATTGGTGATATTTCACATGCAATTGGAAGTTATATCAAAAAAGAGGGTTTTTATACTCCAGAAGAATTTTGTGGACATGGAATTGGAAAAGATCTACATGAAGAACCAAATGTTCCAAATGATGGACAAAAAGGTACTGGAATGTTACTTCATGATGGAATGGTAATATGTATTGAACCAATGATTACCCAAACTCCACATATCAAAACGTTAAAAGATGGATGAACAATTGTTTCAAGTGACAAAAGCAACACATCCCACTATGAACACACTGTTTTAATTAAAAATGGACGTGGAATAGTCTTAACGAAAGGAATTTAATTTGGCAAAAGATGCTATCAAATTTAAAGCTGTGGTTAAAGAAGCTTATTCATCTGATTTATATTCAGTTGAATTAGAAAATGGAATCACAATTAAAGCTCATATTTCAGGTAAAATGAGAGTTAATCACATTCGTATTTTACCAGGCGATACAGTTGATGTGGAAGTTAGTCCTTATGATTTAACTCAAGGACGAATTACATATCGTCACAAATAAAAGGAGATAACAAATGAAAGTTAGAGCAAGTGTTAAAACAATGTGCAAAGACTGTAAAATTATTAAGCGTAAAGGTATTATTCGTGTTATTTGTATTAATCCAAAACACAAACAAAGACAGGGTTAGAAAGGAAATAAATAATGGCAAGAATTTTAAATGTTGAAATTCCAAATGATAAGCGTGTAGTTATCTCACTTACTTACATTTATGGAATTGGAAAAACAACTGCACAAAAAATTTGTGAAAAAGCAAATATTAATGTTAATGAACGTGTCAAAAACCTTACAGAACAACAACTAATTACAATTAGAGAAGCTGCAACCAAATATTTAAATGAAGCTAATTTAAAAGTTGAAGGTGATCTTAGAAGAGAAGTTACTTTAGATATTAAACGTTTAATGGAAATTAAATGTTATCGTGGAATTAGACACAGAAAAGGACTTCCAGTACGTGGACAATCAACTCAAAAAAATGCACGTACTCGTAAAGGTCCAAGAAAAACTGTAGCTGGAAAGAAAGGTAAATAATAATGGCTCGTAAAAGTAAGAAAAAAAATATCACAACAGCTATTGCACATATTCATTCAACAAATAACAACACTATTATTACCTTTTCAGATGAAAAAGGAGATGTAATTGCATGAAGTAGTGCAGGAGCAATTGGATACAAAGGAACTAAAAAGAAAACCCCTTATGCAGCAGGACTTGCAGCAGCAGCAGCAGCAGAAGGTGCAAAAGAGCATGGTGTAAAATCAGTTAAAGTTGAACTTAAAGGTCTTGGATCAGGAAAAGATGCAGCAAGAAAACAAATTGAAGTTTCAGGAATTACAGTAACTGAAATTAAAGATGTCACTCCAGTACCTCATAATGGTACTAGACCACCAAAACGTGTGTTAAAACGTGAACGCGCTAAAAAATAGTTTCAAATTGAGGTAAACATGGAAAAAATGAAAAAACTAGAGTACCTACAAAAAACATCAACAAATAATGAAAGCGAATTTAACACTACATATCAAATTAAACCACTTGAAAGAGGTTTTGGAAACACATTAGGGGTTGCACTTAGAAGAATTTTGCTATCAAATATTACTTCAATTGCTCCTTTTTGTGTAAAAATTGAAGGTGTTGAACATGAATTTCAAATTATCAAAGATGTTGTTGAAGATGTACCAAGTTTGCTAATGAATTTAAGAAAAGTTCGTTTTAATTATCTTCCTGACATTCTTTCAGAAGATGATATTGTTAAAGCAGAACTTGTCGTTGAATCAACTGGAAAAATTCATGCTGAATCAGTTAAAGTAGTAAGTCATCCAAAAATTGAAGTGGTTGATCCAACCATTGAAATTGCAACTGTTCAAGCTAAAAATGCTTTAAAATTAGAAATTTTTCTTCGAGCAGGTAGAGGTTTTGCTTCTTTTGAAGAAAATAAACTTTTAGTTAATAGAATTGAAGATCAATTACAATCAAATATTAAAAAAGGTAAATTTATTGCTGTTGATTCAAACTTTTCACCAGTTGAAAAAGTTAATTATTTTGTTAGAGAATTAAATTCAGTTTCATCACAAATTGAAGAAGAACTCGAATTTACTGTTAAAACAGATGGAACTGTACTTCCTAAAGAAGCAATTAAACAAGCAGCAGAAATTTTAATTGGACATTTCTCAGTTATTGGAGAAGTTGATAAAGTTGATGTTAATATTTTTAAAGAAGAGCAAAAACAAGAAGAAGTAGTTCAAGAACCTGAAATTGATATCAATCAAATTAATTTATCAGTACGTTCACTTAATGCTCTTAAAAAGATTAAGAAAACTAAATTAAGCGAAGTTGCTAAAATGACTTATGAAGAATTAGAACAAACAAAAAACTTAGGTAAAAAATCGCTTGAAGAAATCATTGAAAAATTACATGAATATGGTTTCTCATTAAAAGAGGGGGATGAGTAATATGGCAAATCCAACACAAATTTATTCACGTGACACAAAATGAAGAAAAGGTGTAATGCGTTCACTTGTAAGTGAACTTATTATTAATGGCAGAATTCAAACAACTTTAACTAGAGCTAAAGAATTAAGAAGACACACTGAAAAAATGATCACTAAAGCAAAAAATCCTACATTGGCAAATCGTAGAGCAGCTGCTGGATATTTACGTGATATTAAAAACAAAGACAATCAAAGCGCATTAAAAGTGTTATTTGATCAGGTGGCATTAAAATATACTGAACGCAATGGAGGATATACAAGAATTATTAAACTTCCAAGACGTTTAGGTGATGCAACTAGAATGGCTATTATTGAACTTGTTTAATTTTTAAGATAATATAAAAGTTCAAATTGTAAGATTATTTAGTAATTTTATAATTTGAGCTTTTTTATTTTTATTAAACTAAAAAATTTAATTTTTTTACTATAATAATGAAGTTATAACTAATTTTATTATTATTTTGATAATTGTATTTATATTGAAATTAATAATATAACAAAAATAAAAAGGGATGAAAAAACTAAGTATAATTTAGTATTTTTAGTAAACAATGTTAACATCACTATTTTCAAAAAATCAAGTATCATCAATTCAAAGTGGATCATCTTTGGCAACAACTATTTTATTTGCGATTGCAGGACTTGCACTTTTTATTTATTCAACAAAAACACTTTCAACATCACTTAAAACAATTGGTGATGTGAAATTTAATAAAATCATGAAATTTATTAGTAAAAATAGGTTTATCGCTATGCTTATTGGAATGTTAGTAACTACTATGATTCAGTCTTCAGATGGAGCAGTTGCTCTTATTATGGGCCTACTTGCAGCAAGATTAATTAATTTAAGAATTGCTATTGCTTTTTTACTTGGAGCAAATATTGGAACAGCAACAACCTCAATTGTTGTGGCACTTGAACCTTCAGTTGGTTTTACACAGTATTTTATTTTATTGTTGTTTATTGGTGTTTTTGGATTTTTAATTACCAAAAAAATTAAATGACAAACTATTTTTATGATTATTTTTTCAATTGGTTTAATTTTCTTTTCATTAAAACTTTTATCTAGTCAATCTAAACAATTAATTAAACAAGATTTTTTTAGAGATATTTTAGTAGTAATGGGCAAGAATCCTTGAAGTGCTTTTTTAATTTCATTTTTATTTACTGGAATTTTACAATCTTCAAGTGCTACTGTCACTCTTTATCAGACTTTATTTAGTGCTGGAGAAAGTGCACTCAAACTTAATTCAGCACTTGGTCTAGTGCTTGGGGCTAATGTAGGAACTACTATTACTGGATTAATTGTATCATTTGCTTCAAATAATAGTAATTCAAAAAAAATAGCTATAATTTGGGGCATCACTAATTTTTCAATATCATTTATCTTACTTCCATTTTTATATCCATTATCATGATATTCAGATTTTGTTAAATTAATTATTCCAGATTCTAATCCAGATATTAAATCATTTCAACTTTCAGTAGGACACCTTTTATTTAATATTATTTTAGTATCAATTTTTATCTGACTTATTTCTTATTTAGAAAAATTTGTTAATTTTATTGTTAAAGGTAAATCAAAAATTGATAAAGAATTTGAAATTATTTTACCTGATGAATTAATTAAAGAAAATACTTATTTATCGCTTCAAGCAGTTAAAAAAGCAATTTACACATTATCTATTATTTCTACAGAGGGATTGCAAATTATTGCAAATTATTTAAAAACAGGAAATAATAAGATTTTAAACCGTTATAATGAACTTGAAAGAATTGTTGACAATACACGCACTGATATTTATAATTATTTAGTTAAAATTAGCGCTAATAATTTATCAAAAGAAGAAGCACAACTTCATCTTTCTTTAATTCTATCTTCTCGCTCAATTGATAAGGTTATGAATTTGGGTTTGAAAGTTATTAAAGAATTTGAAAAAGTTTTTAATTCTAAAAAAGAACTTTTTTTTAATGTTGATTCAGAGTTAATTAATGAAACAAGAGAAATATTATCTCTTTTAAGAATGATGATTAAAAAAGTAACCACTCAAATTGATAAGCATAATATTAAAGAAAGTAGAGCGATTAAAAAAATTAATAACAATATTGAAGCGTTATCGCATGATTTCTTGAAGATTAATTTGCAGCGACTTAAAAATGAACAATCACAAAAACTTCAATTGAAAAAAGGTTTTGATTTTGATTTAGTTTTACGTTCATTAGAAAGAATTAGTCATCATTGCATGAGAATTGATGACTACATTGCTAATACTAGATTTAAATTATCTAAAATGAATCAAAAAGAAAGTAAAGAATTTGCTTTAATTCATGAAGAATAATTTTAAATTAATTTTAAAATTTAATTTGCAAAGTTTTTAATGTTCAATGTGATATTATTTGTTATATGCTTAAATTAAATAACAATAAAAATTTTTTAAAAGAAACACTAAAAAAACTTAGCTTAATAGTATGAGTTAATTATGATATTAGTTCGCTTACAGATAAAGAAACTAGAGAAATAAAATTTTGACGATATGTTTATAGTACAATAATTATTTTTGCTTGTTTAATTTCATTTGCAAATGTATTTATACCTACTGGAAGTGAAGTTTCACTATCAGTTAAAACAATTATAACAATTGGACAAATACCTGTTATATTTATTTTTAGTGCTGATTTTATTTTACACTTAATTACATATCAATTTCATTATCAAAAAAATAGTAAAAGCTATTTAACTGGATTGAGGTTTTTAATAACATATCATTCAATTGTAATAATTTTATGTATTCTAGCATCAATTAATTTAATTGGATTATTTGTTAATTTAGAAAAAATAAATCAAAAATTTTTAAGTTTTTTAACTGGGTTTTCAATAGTAAGAATTTTGAGATTATTTTTAGTTTTACAAGTATTTGCACCTTTTAAAATTATTTTTTTAGTTTGTAAATCGCAACAAAAGGTATTAATTAATGTTTTTTTTATTGTGTTAGTGATTATCTTTTTATTTGCTTTAGTAATTTGAAATACAGAAATTAGTTTTTTTAATCAAAAACAACAAGAATTTACAAATAAATTTTTACAACAATTTCCAAACGCAAAAGGATATATTCAAGGAAAAACTTATAATATACTACAACATTATAGTATTGAACAATTAAAATGATTAGGATTTAATTATCCAGAAATACCAAGCAATGCTGTTTCCAATTTTTGAGATTCATTATATTTTACAACCATTACATTAACAACAATTGGGTATGGAGATTTTTCTGCACAATCAGTTACTGCTAAAATGTTAGTAATTATTATCTCAATTATGGGAATTGCTGTTATTGCAATTCCTTCTGCAGTTATTGCTGGAGCTTTTTTACAGCATTTACAAAGTCACATTAATAAAAATCAAATTAAGGAGTAAAATGATTAAGCTTGGATCACATATTTCATTTAAAAAGCCTGGTTATTTAGTTGGTGCAGTAGGGGAATCACTTTCAAATGGTGCAAATACATTGATGATTTATTTAGGAGCTCCACAAACTACATTACGAGTAAATGTTGAACATTATCAGCTTAAAAGATATGAAGAATTATTTCAAAATTATATCCCTAAAGAAGATATTATTGTCCATGCTCCTTACATTGTTAATCCTGCTAACCCTGAAAAAGCAGATTTTTCATGTGATTTTTTAATTCAAGAAATAGAGCGAATGAATTACATAGGAGCAAAATATTTAGTATTACACCCTGGAGCGTATACTACTTACTCACCTCAAGAAGCACTTGATACTCTAGTTGATAGTTTAAAATATATCATTAGTAAAACTAAAGATGTAATTATTTGTATTGAAACTATGAGTGGTAAAGGAAGTGAAATAGGAATTAATTTCGAACAAATAAAGTATGTTTTAAGTTGAGTTAATTCTCCAAGATTAGCTGTATGTCTTGATACATGTCACATGTGAGATTCTGGATATGATTTAAAAAACTATCAGTTATTCAAAAATAAACTAAAGGAGTTAGATCTTTTAAAAGATGTTAAAGTAATTCATTTAAATGATTCAAAAAATGAACTTAATTCCCATAAAGACAGACACGCAAATATTAATCAGGGATTTATTGGATATGAAACTTTAAAAAAATTTGTTTATGATCCTGATTTTGATAATATTCCAATTATTCTGGAAACTCCATGAACTGAAAATGGACCAATTTACAAACAAGAAATTGCTTGACTTTTAGATAAAAAATCAATTGAATAAAATTTATATTTTTAGTGTATAATTATTAAAAGTTTGTTTTTGTGAAAAATAATAAAACTTTAATCAAGAATGAATTTAAGGATGTAAAGATGAAAGAAACCAAGGAAATTGTAGAATTATATACTCGAAAAAGAAAAGCGTTTATTCTTAATGATCATACAAGAAAAGAATTAATTAAAAAGTTAAGTATGTGAATTTATGTTTCAAGGTTTTCTAACAAAAAAACTACTGAGCAAGATTTACAAGAACTTAAAGTTGAAGCACCTATTGTACATGTGATCCCTCAAGTTCAAGACACTCCTCAAATGGCAGCTATGAATCAAACAAATTCAACAGCTGTAATGATGCAACCCACACCAGTTGAGCAAGTAATAACTTCAACAGTTGCTGTGTCAACTAAAAAAAGTAAAATCTGGAGAATTATTTATATAACTTTAATCATTATATTTATTATTATATGTGCAATTGCAATTGCTTATATTTGTGATTTCTTTATTTTTAAAGATACCCACCAAGATGGTAGGTTATGAACTAGTGCTCAGAGATATCATGGTATTTTTGGATTTTATTTTAAGAAATAATTTTTAATTTAATAAAAAAACAGTTGATCAGACTGTTTTTTTATTATTTTTTAATATTATTATAAATTTATGCTAAACCTTTTAATTTAAGAGTTTTAATAGTTTTAGCTGAAACTCTAAGAGTTTTTTTCTCTCCAGCAATAACAACTCTAATTTTTTGTAAATTTACATTAAACTTACGTTTTGAAGCGTTCATTGCATGCGAACGTTTGTTACCAGATTGAGGGCCTTTACCGGTTAAAGCGTCTCTTCTTGCCATGTTATTCCTTTCTATCTAGATATTATATAGTTAATATAAATAAGCAAAACAATTATAGCAAAATTAAAAAAATAAAAAACAATAAAATAAATCATTTAATAGTTAAATTCAAACTGTTTAAAAAATTAAGTAATATTTATAATTTTTACCATAAATTATTGCATTTTATATATAATACAATTAAACTTGTTTTTTATAACTAAAAAAACAAGTTATATTTATTGTAAAAGAAAGGAAAATTAAATGAACTTAAAAAATTTTTTTAGTGAAAAAGATACTATTTATTTAAATGAAATTTTTAAGTCTAAAAGTGATGTGCTTAATTTTTTTTCTAATGAACTAGTTAAAAAAGGTTATGGAAAAAATCAAAAACAATTGTACGAACTTTTTATTGAACGCGAAAACCAAAGTTCAACTGGAATTGGAGAAGGAATTGCAATTCCACATTTAAATAGCTCATTAATGCAAAAAGGAGTTTTACTTTTTGCTAAAGTAAATAATTTAAACTGAAATTCAATTGATAACCAACCAGTTAAATATGTATTTGGAATAGCGTTTTCAAATCACGAAAGAGAAAACGCACATTTAAAAGTTATTTCTAAATTATCACAATTACTTGTAAATGAAAATTTCAAAAAAGAACTAGATTTAGTTTTAGATGCGGATTCATTTTTACAATTAATTGAAAAATATGAAAATAAAAATACAAAAAATTCTAAAATCAATTTAGAAACAACATATGATATTGTAGCAGTAACTTCATGCCCAACTGGAATTGCGCATACTTATTTAGCTAAAGAAAGCTTGGAAAAACAAGCTTTAAAAATGAATTTAAATATTAAAGTTGAAACTCAAGGAGCAGATGGAATAACTAATACATTAACAAATGAAGAAATTAAATCAGCTAAAGGAGTTATTTTAGCAATTGATCGTGAAATTGAAAAAAATCGATTTGTTAATTCTTCTAATGTACTAGAAATTTCAACTCAAAAAGCAATTCACAAACCTGAAGAGCAAATTAAAAAAATTTTAAATAATCAAGGAAATAAAATTGAATCATCAAATTATTCAAATAATTTAGAGTTAAACACATCTGAAGAAATTGGATTTAATAATTTTGGTAAAAAAATGTATAGATCCCTCATGACAGGAATTTCACATATGCTTCCATTTGTTGTTTTTGGAGGAATTTTAATTGCACTTGGTTTTATTATTGATATCATTATTGGTCTTAGCAATGGCCAAGAAATTAATTCAAAAGATTTTTTGGCAAATTTTGGATTTAATCATTCTGTTTCAAATTTAATTTTTAATATTGGTAAAATTGGTTTAGGACTTATGGTTCCTATTTTATCAGCATATATTGCTTTTTCACTAGTAGGACGACAAGGTCTTTTACCTGGATTTGTTGTAGGTGCAATTGCTAGTGGACAACTTTCAGGAACCTATGGATTTCTAACTGGTGCAATTCAAAATTCTGGAATTGCTGATGCTGGCAAATTTTTAGGAACAGGATCAGGATTTATTGGAGGAATTTTAGGAGCTTTTTTTGCTGCAGCAATGATTATTGTATTTCAAAAATATATTTTTGGAAGAACTCCAAAGACTCTTCAAGGGATTAAAAACATTTTATTTATTCCATTGTTTGGTACCTTGACAATTGCACTAGTATTTTGAGCTGTTAACATTGTGTTAATTTTTGTAAATTTAGGACTTGTTTTATTTTTACAACTTTTTCAAGATAAACCTTATTTAGCATGATTACTTGGACTTATTTTGGGAGCAATGATGGCAATTGATTTAGGTGGTCCAATTAACAAGGCTGCTTATATTTTTGGAATATTAACTATTTCAAATGGAACTTCTTCTATTGCAATGGCAGCAATAATGGCAGCAGGAATGGTTCCTCCTCTTGGAATTTCATTGTCAATGTTTATTCATAGAAAATTGTGAACTAAAGAGGAAATTGAAGCTGGAAAAATTTCAAATATTGTTTTTGGACTTTCATTTATTTCTGAAGGAGCAATTCCTTACACTTCAAGAAGACCTAAAATTTTAATTCCGGCAAATATAGCAGGTGGAGCTATTGCAGGAATTATTTCATCTTTACTTGGAGTTAATATAATTGCTCCTCATGGTGGATTATTTGTATCATTTTTAGCTCGCACTAATTTATTTGATAATTTGAGTTTACAAATTGGATTTGGAATTTTATTTTGAATTGGAGCTATTTTAGTTGGTGCAATCGTACAAATGTTAGTTACTTATTTTTTAAGTATTTACTATTCTAAACAAGAATCTAAAGTAAATGAAAACAATTAATTGATGAAATTTTTAACTATTACATTAGCTCCTTCGCTTGATTGCTATTTTTCTTGTGAAACATTAAATTTAAATAAAACTAATCGTTATGATTTATCTCAATTGTTTCCCGGAGGGAAAGGAATTAATGCTTCACTAGCTCTTGCTAGACATAATTTTGAAACAAAAGCTATTAGTTTTTTTGATCAATTAAGTTACAAAAAATTTGAAAATTTTTTTAAACAAGAAAAAATTTCTTTTGTTAATATAAATTCAAAAGAATCAACACGAATTAATTTCAAATGCAATCAAAACAATCCTTATAATTTCAATTTTGAGTTAAATGGACCAATTTCTATTATTTCAAATAGCCAAGAATATCAATTATTTAATGAACTTAAAGAATTAACTTCTAATGATTTTGTGTGCTTATGGGACGTGGACCTGAGGAATTAATGTTGAAAATTATTAAATTTCTAAATTTAAAGAAAATTCTTTTTGCTTTAGATGTTGATTCACCAAATTTAAAAAAATTTTTAAAGTATAAACCATTTGCTATTAAACCAAACCGTTATGAACTTGAAACTAATTTTAATTTAATAATTAAAAATCAAACTGATTTACTTTATGCAATGAAAAAAGTAAAACAACTTGGTGTTAAAAATTTAATTGTTTCACTTGATAAAGATGGATCATATCTTTTAGATGAAAACAATCATTTTTACCAAGCACATCCAATTGAATCAATTGATGTTATTTCAGCTGTAGGCGCAGGGGATACTTTAATATCAATTTTTTGCGCCAAATATTTGCAAACTTTAGATTATTCAAGTTCATTTAAATATGCAAATGCAGCTGCAATGGCAACAGTTAGTTCATCTACAATTGCTCAAATTAAAGATACAAATAAATTACAAAATAATGTTTTAGTTACTAAATTTAATTAAGTAAATTGAATCTAACCTTATGTTTAGTCATAAGGTTTTTTTATTTTTTAGAGCAAATATAAAAAATAGTTTCTTTGTTATAATTTAATAAATTTAATGAACTTTATTTTCAATTAATCATATTATCTATATCTAAGGAGGACTATGGAAGAAATTAATATTTTTGCTCTTGGTGGTCAAGATGAAAATGGAAAAAATTGTTATGTTTTTGAGTACAATTCAGATATTTTTATAATCAATAGCGGAGTTAAAGTTCCAATTAATACTCAAAATGGAGTTGATGGAATTATTCCGGATTTTAGTTATTTAGAAAAATTTAAAAAACATATTAAAGGAATTTTTATTACTGATATTAAAAATGAAAGTTTTAGTGCCTTGCCATGATTAATTATGAAAATTCCAGGTATTAAAATTTACACTAGTGCTTTTAATAAAATTATTATTATTGATCGTTTGCAAAAATATAAAATCAACTCCAGTGATTATAAAATTGAAGTAATTAATTCACCTGTTAAATTTGAGAGTTTGACTGTTCATCCAATTAAATTAGCTTGAAGTATTCCATTTTCACTTGGATATAATTTTGAAACTTTAACTGGAAACTATTTATTTATGTTCAATTTTATTGAAGGTGAAATAAAATATTATGGAAAAACAAATTTTCAAGAACTTAAGGAATTTTTTAGTGAAAAACCAATTAATGCTATTATTTGTGATTCTGGGAAAAGTAATTTTTCAGGTCGAGCAATTGATCGCTTAGGACTTCCAGAGCATATTGAAGAAGCGATTTTAAAAACTAACCCAAATAGTAGAATTGTAATTGGCGCATATGATGAAGATATGCTTCAGTTACAAGAAATTTTTAATATTGCTTTAAAAACTAATCGTCCTGTTTGTGCATATGGAAAAACTTATGGACAACTTTTACATTTACTCACTAAAGTCTCCCCTGATTTACAATTACCAAAATTAATTGATTATCGTATGATAAATAAACATGAAAATGTTATTGTTTTAGTTACTGGATCAGTTGAAAGGTTATTTTTAAGATTTGTAAGAATAACAAGTAAAAAAGATGTTTATTTAAAACTTAAAAAAACTGATACGGTGATTATGATGGCTCATCCAATTAATGGACTTGAATCACTTGCAGCAGCAACTTTAGATGAAATTGCTAAAATTAGCCCAAGAATTTTTAATATTAGTGAAGGTAATTTTTTTGTTCATCATCCAAGTAAAGAAGATATTTACAATCTTGTTAGTCATCTTAGACCTAAATATTTTATTCCTGCACAAGGACTATATCGTTACTTGGTTGATGTAGCCAATTATATCAATGAAGATAAACAACTTTCAAAACATACAAAAACTTTAATGCTCTTAAATGGAAAAATAGCCCATTTTATTGATGATAAATTATTTTCTCAAAATGGAAAAATATCACAAATTGGTGATGTAATTATTGATGGATTTGGAATTGGAGATATTTCATCAGAAGTTATTTCTGAACGTGATTCTCTTGGTAGAGAAGGAGTTATTATCATTAATTTTTTATACAACTCTAAAACTCAAAAAATAGCTTCAGAAATGCATATTGAATATGTAGGAGTAATTGATGAAAGTGATAAAGATTATCTAGATGATATTATTTTCAATATCATTATTGATAATTTAGAAAATCATGAATTTTTAAATCTTAAAGATTTTAATGAAAAATTAAGAAAAATTATTCGAAAAAAAATTTATAAATTAACTGAAAAAGATCCAATGGTGATTATAGGAATTAATAATGCTTAAAAAAAATAAATATAAAGCAAATATTAGAAAAAAAGATCTTGTTAAATTTTTAAAACTTAGATTAATTGAAGAATTACCAATGCATTGACAAAATAATTTCAAAAAAATAAATATTTGATTTTTAATAGCTATTTTAGTTGTTGCAGCATTTATTTTTATGACTACTATTTTAGTAATGACTTTAAAAGTTAAATGATTAACTTTATTGTATAAGTTTTTTATTAATATTCCATTAGGAAATTTAGCTTTTGTAATTCCTTTTTTTCTTTTAGCTTGATTTGGTTTACTTTTAAGTGAAAAATGATTACATAATAAAGCAATTACATGATTTGTTAAAACTCAAAAAATTAATTTCACTACTTTTAAAATAGCCATACAAAAATTTCTTGCACTTTTTTTTATTGCTTTTGCTTTGTTTGATCATATAATAGTTTATTTTGTTAATCAAACTTATCAAAATTTTGAATTTCAGTATCACAACGGAAAATATTTATTTTTAAATGGATTTTGAAAAAATAGTGCTTTAATGTCAAGCGATGAAATTTCATTTAATCATATTGGTTTTATATTAGAGTTTTGTTTTAATATGATCTATTATATTGGTTTTAGTTCAGTAGTGCCAGTTATTTTTTTAATTTTGCTTTTAGTTTTTATTTTTTTGGAATTGTATTTTTTATCATTTTTAAAAAAACCAATTACTAAATTACGTAAATTTTCAATTAATGAATATATTCAAAAAATTACCAATAAAAATACCATTTTAATTGATACAGTTGATAGTTTATTTTATTTGGATTTTTTATTTTCAGCTGCAAGATTTTATAAAATTTCTTATCAGCATTTGTTTTTTTCAGAATTAGAAAAGGAAATTTTTTATAGAATTAAAAACAAAAATGAAATTAAAAAAATTATTAAATTAATTACCTACAAAGAAAATTTAAATTCATTAAACACTAATGAAGTTAAAATTGATAACAATTTATTAAAATTGAATAACACCAATAATTTAAATGTGAAATATAGTAAAAATGAAAATATGTTTAAAACAACAGAATTTGATTTAAATTTAGTTTATCAAAATAACAAAATTAAAAAAAATAATTCACAGTTAGATGATATCTCTGAAGCAAATGCAAAAGTAAACGATCAACAAATGTGAGATGAAATTTCCCCAATTTGGAGTGATAAATAAATGAAACAAACTCTTTGAAAAGATGTTCAGCAAGTTTTAAACAATAATAAAAAACACAACATTATTTTTTTATTTTTTAGCACACCTAATTGTGTTGAAAGTAAAATGATGCGAACAATAATTAAAAATTTAATACAAAAATATAAACTAGTTAAAAGCATTCGTTTTTTTGAAATTGATGCCTTAGAATCAGGAATTTATAAAAATCCACTTAATAAATGAAGAGTAATTATTTCTCCTACATTTATTTTAGTTCAAAATGATGAAATTTTTGAACGTGGATATAATTATATTCCTGAAGAAGTTTTGGTTGAGTGAATTGAAAAAAGGCTTTCAGTTAGCAAGTAGATTAAGCTTTATAATAGATTAATTTTTTTAAAAAAACTATGATACACAAAGAAATGGGGTATTTTTTAAAAAACCCATTTTTTTGTTTCTGTTTTTTAAAAAAATACCTATAATAGAAAAGCAACTATAACAATGATCTATAAGGTTGCTAATTGTCCAAAAGTTGTCAAGGGATGATTAGGTTTTTATAGTTAGTTAAGTTCAAAAAAGAACAAAGGAGACAACAAATGAATAAATTACAGATCAAGGTTAAAGGATTTGATCATGCTCTAGTTGATAGCACAGCAAAAAAAGTTTATGAAACTGCAAAGACTGTTAAAGCTAAAGTAAGTGGACCAATTCCACTTCCAACAAAAAGAGATGAAATTACAATTCTTAGATCAGTTCATGTTAATAAAAAATCTCGTGAACAATTTGAAAGCAGAACTCACCAAAGACTTTTAGTGGTACAATCAAATTCTGCTGAATTTAATGACAAACTTAAAAGACTTGAAATTCCTCAAGGAGTTGCAATTCAAATTAAACTTGTTGAAATTCCAAAAAAATAAGGAGTAAAAAATGAAAGGAATCTTAGGACGTAAAGTTGGAATGACTCAAATTTACACTGATAAAGGAAGTTCAATTCCTGTCACTGTAGTTGAAGTTCAACCAAATGTTGTATCAAAAGTTTTAACTGTTGAAAAAAATGGTTATGTAGCAACACAATTAGCTACTTTTGATAAAAAGGCTTCTCGTGTTAACAAACCAGATGCTGGACAATTTATAAAAGCCAATACAACACCTAAGCGCTACATAAAAGAAATTCGTAACATGTCAGGTTATGAATATGGACAAGTAATATCAGCTGATATTTTTAAATCTGGAGAATTAGTTGATATTACAGGTGTTTCAAAAGGTAAGGGATTTGCAGGAGCAATTAAAAGACACAATCAACACATTGGTCCTAAATCTCATGGTGGTGGAGGAGGTAGTCAGCCTGTTAGACAAACTGGATCTCTTGGAGATATTTCAGGGAATCGTGTTTATAAAGGTATGACAATGCCTGGACATTTAGGAAATGTAAAAACCACAATTCAAAACTTAGAAATTATTAAAATTGACGCAACAAATAACTATTTATTAGTTAAAGGATCTATTCCAGGTCCTAAAAAATCACTTGTTATTATTAAGGAAGCAATTAAAGGTCTTCCAAATAAAGAAGCTACAACACTTGTTAACATTAAAGATGTTTTACTTATGAATGAATTAGTTGAAAAAGCTAAAAAATACCATGTTGAAGTTACTGTTGGGATGAATGTAGAAGAACTTTCAAAATTAATTGAAGAAGCTGAAGAAAAAGCAAAAGTAAAAGTAGGAGAAAAATAATTATGGCTCAAAAAACCAAAGTTAAAGATACTTCTTCTAAAGTTGTTACAATTAAAGATAAAAAAATAACTAAAGTTCAATTTAATGCAACTTTACCTAAAGAATTGTTTGCAAGTGAAAAAATTTATGAACAAGCAGTTTTTGACACAATTTTATCAGAAAGAGCTTCAAGAAGACAAGGTACTCATCAAGTAAAAAATCGTGCTGAAGTTTCAGGTTCAGGGAAAAAACCATGAAGACAAAAAGGAACTGGGAGAGCACGTCATAGTTCAACACGTTCACCTATTTGAGTTGGTGGAGGTAGGGCATTTGGACCTCAATCTGAAAAAAACTACTCTCTTAAAGTTAACAAAAAAGTTAGATATAATGCTTTCATATCAGCACTTACATTACTTGCAAAAGACAAATCTATTTTGGTTGATGACTTACAACTTGAAAAAATTTCAACTAAAGAACTTAATGAAAAACTTACAAACTTTAAAATCAATAATCTAAAACATATTTTGGTTGTTACTGAAGATTTAACAGTTTTCAAATCAGCTCAAAATTTATCAAATGTTCAAACATCAAAAGCAAATTCACTTAGTGTTGAAGAGTTAATTGGTGCAGATGTGATGATTATCTCACATAAAAGTTTAAAAATTTTAGAAGGGATGGCTAAATAATGGAATTAACAAATGTTATTAAAGCTCCCGTTTTAACAGAAAAAACTTATCAACAAATGAGTAATGGTGTGTATACATTTAAAGTTGATTATCACGCAAATAAATATCAAATTGCACAAGTTGTTCAACTTATTTTTAAAGTAAAGGTTGAAAAAGTTAATACAATTAAAGTTGAAAAAAAACCAAAAAGTGTTGGACGTTTTCATGGATTTACTAATAGATATAAAAAAGCTATTATTACTTTAGCTCCAGGTTATGAAATTAATTTATTCCCTAACGAAGAAGCTAAAGAAAAAGAAGAAAAAAACAAATCTGAAGCAAACAAAGAAGCTAAGAAAACATTAGCTTCAGATATTGAAAAACGTGTTGCAGCAAAATTAGCCAACAAAAAACAACAAACACCTTCAACACAAAAAGTTGTTAAAAATAAAACAACTCATAGAAAAGTAGGTGGGGAATAATTTTTAAGTTTAAAAAACACAATTTATTTAGTAATCGCGGAAATTTTTAAATATTGCTTAGAAGAAATAAGCCGCAACTATTTTTAAGCAAAGGAGATTTGATAAAATGGCTATTAAAAAACACAAGCCAACTACCAATGGTAGAAGAAATATGTCAACTCTTGATTTCAAACAGAACTTATCAGGTCACGCTCCTGAAAAATCACTACTTGTGATTTTAAAAAATAATGCAGGACGTAATAACCAAGGTAAGATAACAGTTAGGCATCATGGTGGACGTGTTAAAAGATTTTATCGTTTAATTGATTTTAAACGTAATAAAGATAATATTCCAGCTATTGTTAAAACAATTGAGTATGATCCAAATAGATCAGCCAATATTTGTTTATTAACATACAAAGATGGAGAAAAAAGATATATTATTGCTCCTAAAGGAATTAAATTAGGACAAGAAGTTATTTCAGGAGATAATGTTGATATTGTAATTGGAAATGCACTTCCACTTGCAAATATTCCTGAAGGTACATTTGTACATAATATTGAAATGCAACCAGGAGGAGGAGCTATTATTGCTCGTTCAGCTGGAGCTTCAGCACAAATTCTTGGAAAAGATGATAATGGAAAATATGTTGTTTTAAAATTAAAATCAGGTGAAACTCGTCGTATTTTAGCTCGTTGTCGTGCAACAATTGGTTTTGTTGGAAATGAAGAACATTTACTTGTTAATGTTGGAAAAGCTGGAATTAATCGTTACAAAGGGATTAGACCTACAGTGCGTGGTTCAGTTATGAACCCTGTAGATCACCCACATGGAGGAGGAGAAGGAAAGCAACCTGTTGGACGTAAAGCTCCTCTTACACCTTGAGGGAAAAAAGCTCTTGGAGTTAAAACAAGAAAAACTAAAAAATCTTCAAATAAACTTATAATCAGAAGAAGAAAGGATGCTAAATAATGGCACGTAGTCTTAAAAAAGGTCCATTTGCAGATGAACATTTACTTAAAAAAGTTCAAGCAATTTTAGATGGTAAAGCTCCAAAAAAACCTATTAAAACATGATCTAGACGTTCAACTATTTTCCCTGATTTTCTTGGATTGACCTTCTTAGTTCACAATGGTAAAGTATTTAATGAAGTTTATGTAAGTGATGATATGGTAGGGCATAAGTTAGGAGAATTTTCACCAACAAGAACATTCTCTGGACATGGTGCAGATAAAGGTAAGAAAAAATAATGCAACAAGCAGTCGCACATGTTAAATTACAAAGAGTAAGTGTTTCAAAAGCTAAATTAGTAGCTAATCTTTTCCGAGGAAAGGATATTAAAACAGCGCTTGCAATTTTACATAACACCCCTAAAAAATCAGCCCCTATTTTCTTAAAATTACTTAATTCAGCCATCGCAAATGCAACTAACAATCATGCAATGAATGCATCAAATTTGTATGTTAAAGAAGTTTATGTTAATGAAGGTCCAACTTTAAAGAGATTTCAACCAAGAAGTCAAGGAAGAGCTTATTCAATTTTTAAACGTACATCTAATTTATCAATTATTTTACAGGAGAAAAACTAATGGGACAAAAGGTTAATCCAAATGGATTCCGTTATGGAATTACTAAAGCACACAATTCACTTTGATTTGCCAATAAAGATAACTTTGGAAACTATTTAGTTCAAGATGCTAAAATTTACAAATTTTTTGATAAGTATGTACGTGAATATCAAATTGGTAAAATTAATGTTAAAAGAAATCAAAAAAATAAAGTTAATGTTTTAATTTATACTGCAAAACCTGCTGTAATATTAGGTACTGAAGGTAAAAATATCCAAGAATTAACATTAAAGTTAAAAAAATCACTTAAAGATCGCAACCTTGATCTTAATTTACAAGTTGTTGAACTTAAAAATCCTGATTTAAATGCAAGATTATTAGCTGAAATGATTGCACAAAAATTAGAAAATCGTGAAAGTTTCCGTTCAGCTCAAAAAATCGCTATTAAAAATGCAATGCGCTCAGGAGCAAAAGGAATTAAAACTGCTGTTTCAGGACGTTTAAATGGAGTTGATATGGCTCGTACTGAAGGATATTCAGAAGGAGAAATGAAACTTCATACTTTAAGACAAAATGTTGATTATGCTACTGCAACTGCAAGAACTACATATGGTGCAATTGGAGTAAAAGTTTGAATTTCACTTGGCGAAATTTTGGAAGGAGATCATAATGCTTCAACCAAAAAGAACTAAATATAGAAAACCATTTTTAGTTAAACATGATAAACGTAAAGCAACTAAAGGAAATACTGTTGTTTTTGGTGAATTTGGATTGCAGGCAATTACAAGCTCATGAATTGATTCTCGTCAAATTGAATCAGCTCGTATTGCTGCAACCAGAAGAATGGGACGTGAAGGGCAAGTTATTATTCGGATTTTCCCTCACTTTGCTAAAACCTCAAAACCAATTGGAGTACGTATGGGTTCAGGAAAAGGTGCTCCAGAAAAATGATACACTGCTGTTAAAATTAATACTATAATGTTTGAAGTATCAGGAGTTGCTGAAGATATTGCTCGAGATGCTTTAAGACTTGCTGGACATAAATTGCCTGTTAAATGAAAAATTATTACTAAAAATCAAGAAGGGACTAACTAATGCTATATAAAGATTTGTTAAATAAATCAATTGAAGAACTTCAACAACTTTCAACAGATCTTAAAGCAGAACTTTGAACTTTAAGATTTCAAAATATTACAGGTAATTTAGATCAAACACACAAGATTAATGCTATTAAAAAAGATATTGCTAAAGTGCTTACTGCATTAAATGCTAAAGGAGCTAAATAATTATGCAAAGAAACACAAGAAAAACATTAGTTGGTACCGTTGTTTCAGCTCATAAAACTTTAAAAACAATTATTGTCGCTGTTGATACATACAAAAAACACCCTCTTTACTCTAAACGTTTTAAATCAACCAAACGTTTTGCAGTTCATGATGAAGAACATGTAGCAAAATTAGGTGATGTGGTAACTATTATGGAAACACGCCCACTTTCAAAAACCAAACGTTTTAGGTTGTTATCAGTTAAACAATCCACATTTCAAGGAGATAAATAATGCTCATAGAACTTTCAAAAGCAAATGTGGCAGATAATTCTGGTGCTAAAGAAATTGGCGTAATTCGTATTTTGGGTGGTTCAAAGAAAAAAACAGCTAAAATTGGTGATGTTGTTGTTTGTTCAGTTAAAAAAGCCATTCCAAATGGTGGTGTTAAAGAAGGACAAGTAGTAAAGGCTGTTGTTGTGCGTTCACGTTATGGAATTGCTAGAGATAATGGTTCATACATTCGTTTTGATGATAATGCTGTAGTTCTTTTAAAAGAAGATGGTACACCAAGAGGGACTCGTGTTTTTGGACCTGTTGCTCGTGAAATTCGTGAGAAATATCCAAAAATAGTTTCTCTAGCACCTGAGGTGTTATAACAAGGAGTTTTTGTGAAAATAAAATTTAAGAAAAACGATGAAGTTATAGTTATTGCAGGAAAAGAAAAAGGTAAAACCGGTTCTGTTGAAAAAATACTTCACAGTAAAAATGCACTTATTATCAAAGGTCTTAATTTAGTAACCAAACACAACAAACCATCTCAACAAAATCAAGATGGAACAATTACCAATATTGAAGCTCCAATTCATGTATCAAATGTAGCATATCTTGTTAAAAAAGAAACCAAAGACAAACCAGCACAATTTTCAAAACTTGGATATAAAATTGATAAAAATGAAAAAAAAGTTAGAGTAATTAAAAAAACAAAGAAGGAAATTTAAATCTATGTTAAAGAAAATTTATTTAGAAAAAGCCATTCCAACTTTAAAAGAGAAATTCAATTACTCTTCAATTATGCAAGTTCCAAGAATAGAAAAAGTTATCATTAATATGACCGCTGGTAAAGAAGTATCAAATTCCAAAGCAATTGAAGCAGTTTTAAAAGAACTTGAGCTTATTACAGGACAAAAACCATTTCAAACTAAAGCTAGAAAATCAAATGCTTCATGAAAACTTCGTGAAGGAATGCCTATGGGGGGTAAAGTTACTCTTCGTAGAGAACGTATGTGAGAATTTTTAGATAAATTAATCAATGTTGCAATGCCTCGGATTCGTGATTTTCGTGGCGCTAATCCAAAAGCTTTTGATGGAAGAGGGAATTACTCTTTAGGAATCAAAGAAGAAATTATTTTTCCAGAAATTGAATATGATAAAATCTCACGCAACAAAGGACTTGATGTTATTATTGTTACTACCGCACAAACCAATAAGGAAGCAAAATCATTACTTGAATTAATTGGAATTCCATTTGAGAAAAAAGGAGATAAATAATGGCTAGAAAAGCACTTATTGAAAAAGCAAAACGTCATCCTAAATTCTCAACTCGTGGCTATACACGTTGTGAATTATGTGGGCGTCCTCATGCAGTTTTAAGAAAATATAAAGTATGCCGGATTTGTTTTAGAAACCTTGCTCATGAAGGAAAAATTCCAGGTATTAAGAAAGCGAGCTGATAGTTATGTTTATTACAGATCCAATTTCAGATTTAATAGTTCGTATTAAGAACGCTAATGCAAGAAAACATAAAACTGTAGAAATTCCTTTCTCAAATAAAAAAGAAGCAATTTTAAAATTAATTCAAGAACAAGGTTATATTGTTAGTTATGCAATAATTGGCGAAAGAATTCATAAAAAATTAGTTGTTACATTAAAATATAAAGGTTCACAATCAGCAATTGTTGGAATTAAAAGAGTTTCAAAACCAGGACTCAAAGTATATGTTAAATCATCAGAAATTCCTACAATTTTATCAGGATATGGGACAGTTATTATTTCAACTTCAAAAGGATTGATGACTGGTAAAGAAGCTAAAAAGGAAAATGTTGGTGGCGAAATTGTTGCCTACATTTGATAGGTATTAGTATGTCTCGTGTTGGAAATCGTATTTTAACCATTCCTGCTGGAACAACTATTACTGTAGAAGGAACCAAGGTAACTGTTACAGGAAAACTTGGAACTCTTTCAAGAGAATTTAGTTCAAAAATTGCCATATCAATTCAAGATGATAAAGTAACAACTA
Organism: Mycoplasmopsis cricetuli ATCC 35279; assembly: GCF_000526955.1. Lineage (GTDB taxonomy): Bacteria > Bacillota_I > Bacilli_A > Mycoplasmatales > Metamycoplasmataceae > Mycoplasmopsis > Mycoplasmopsis cricetuli. The sequence goes on from NZ_JAHB01000005.1 coordinate 24,760, forward strand.
TTCGTGCTAATGAAGAAAAAATAACTAAACAATTGCATGGAACTACTAATGCTCATATTGCCAATATGATTATTGGTGTTTCACAAGGATTTAAAAAGGAACTTGATATAAAAGGTGTTGGATACAAGGCTGTGTTAACTGAGAATAAGCTAGTTCTTTCAGTAGGTAAAAGTCATGAAGAAATTTTAATTGTTCCAGAAGATGTTAAAGTAACAGTGCCAAAAGCAACTGAAATTATCATTACTGGAATCGAAAAACAAAGTGTTGGAGATTTTGCTGCAATTGTTAGAGCTAAAAGAAAACCAAGTGTATATTCAGGTAAAGGAATTTCATACAGAGATGAAAAACTTAGACGCAAAGAAGGGAAAACATCTTCTAAATAATTAGAAGGAAAAGTATTATTATGGCAAAATTATCAAGAAATGCTGCTCGTAAGGCAAAACATGTTCGTATTCGTGCAACTAAAGATATTTATGGTAATGCAACCAGACCACGTTTAAGTGTATTTAAATCTCACCAAAATTTTTATGCTCAATTAATTGATGATCAAAAAGCACATACTTTAGCTAGTGTTAGCACTTTAGTTAAGAATGGTCAATACAAAGGAAATATTTTACATGCTAAAGAACTTGGAAGTCAAATGGGAGAAAAAATTATAGCTCTAGGAATTAAAGAAATTGTTTTTGATCGTTCAGGATATTTATATCATGGAAGAGTAAAAGCTTTTGCTGATGCTGTCAGAGAAAAAGGAGTTAAATTCTAATGGAAAACCAGAAAGAAAAAAAGACTACTGGAACAACCGAAATTAAATTAGAACGTCCAGTTCAACGTAAAGATAAACCTCAAACAGCCCCAGTTGAAGAAAGAAGAAATTTCAGAAACACTAAAACTAGAGATGGTAAACGTCCAAATCGTGATGATCGTCCAAGAAGAAATCGTAATTTTGAACAACCAGTTTCAGAATTTACTGAAAAAGTAGTAAACATTGCTAGAGTTACTAAAGTTGTTAAAGGTGGAAGAAGATTTAGTTTTAGTGCTTTTGTGGTAGTTGGGAATAAAAAAGGAAGTGTTGGTTTTGGACACGGTAAAGCAAATGAAGTTCCTGACGCAATTAAAAAAGCCATTAAAGATGGACAAAATAATTTAATTGAAGTTCCTATTGTAAATGGAACAGTACCACATGAAATTAATGCTAAATTTTTAGCCTCTAAAGTAATGTTAAAACCAGCACCAAAAGGAAAGGGGCTTATTGCTTCAGGTGCTGTGCGTGCTGTAATTGAACTTGCAGGATATACTGACATGGTAACAAAAACTTATGGTTCACGTACTAAAGCTAATATTGTTAAAGCGACTTTACGAGCTCTTTCACAACTTAGAACAGCTGAACAAATTGCAGAAATTAGAAATAAAGATGTAAAGGATTTAATTTAGTATGGCAATTAAATTACACACATTAAAATTCACTGAAGGTTCACGTAAAGAAAAACATCGTAAAGGACGTGGGCATGCTGCAGGAAAAGGAAAACAAGCTGGTAAAGGACAATCAGGACAAAACAAGCGTAAAGGGCATAGACTTGGATTTGAAGGAGGTCAAACTCCTTGATTTCGTAGAATTGGTAAACGTGGATTTACCAATGTAAATCACATTGAATTTCAAGTTGTTAATTTAAAAGATTTAGAGTTAAAATTCCAAGATAATGAACAAGTAACTATTGAATCCTTGTTTGCAAAAAATTTAGTAAAAAGAACTAAACCAATTAAAATCCTTGGAAATGGTTCTTTATCTAAAAAATTAATTGTTAAAGTTCATGCGGTTTCAGCTTCAGCTAAATTAGCAATAGAAGCAGCTGGTGGAGAAGTGCAGGATTTATAATTCAATTTCAATTTAAAGCAGTTTTACTGCTTTTTTTGATATATATTATTGTATTTAGTTAAATTTGTAATTTATAAAGGGATGTTGATATAATTTATATGTAAATTTTTAAATTAAATAGTTTAATAATATATAAAAAAAAGAAAGGAAAAAACATGAAAATTTTTACCTTAAATAATTTTCAAGCTTCATATTTTTACTTACAAAATATTTTTCGTAAAAAAATTTTTTGAATACTGTTTTTAGTTTCACATTTATTAATTTTAGTAGGAGCAGTCACTTTTGTTTTAATTTTAAAAGCAAAAGGAAATAAATCAATTCTTAATTATGGAATAATTGCAATCTCTCTTATTTCAATGATTGATTTATTATTTATTTTTCTTTCATTACAAATTGTGTCAAAATTATTTTATTCAGATAAAACCTCAAACAATGAAATTATGCTAATAGCAAGATCATTTACAAGAAAAAATCTTATTTTAAATAAATTTTTATGTTTTATTTGTATTGGTATTGTTTATTCTTTATTTGCGTATGTACTAAAAATAATAATTTTTTTAGTTGCTAAAGAAAAACTTTTAAATTATGCAAATTGATATTATTTAAGTATTTTTTTAAATTTGCTTTTTTATTTCTTTTTTGGATCATTTTTTATGCTCCTAAAAACAAAATTATCATTTAAAACAGCAATAATGATTTTAACTGGTGTATTTGTTTCATCTTCCGCACTGAATCCACTTGCTAGTTTAATTCCAACTAAAGCCAATTCTTTTAAAAGAGATATTGAAAATTTTGAAAGATTTGATATTAAAGAAGAAAATAATGAAATTAGTTTGCAAAAATTTTTAATAAAAGATAAAAATGATAAATTAAAATTAATTATTGCTCCTGGAAATGAAGATAATAATATTGACAGAAAAACATTTTCAGAAGAAGAAAAAACTAAAGTTCAAAATTTTGGAAATAATCTTTATATATTGAGGTTTATTTTTAGATTTTTAAGTCCAACTCAAGAGTTTTTATTTTATCCTCAAAGAAATTTTCTTGATTCTAGTTTTTTAAGTTCTGATTTAGAAGAAAAAAACGCAAAAATTTCATTTGTAAATTATCATGATAATTGAGAAAATGATGAAGATAAAGTTTTTTATTTAAGTTTTAAAAAAGATAGCACAATCATTCATAGTGAAATTTTTGAATATTTTTTTAATTTAAAATTTAAATCTATATTTAAAAAGAATGCAATTATGTTAAAAGAGCAACTTGCAAAAAAATTAAAAATTACTACTGAAGAATATGAAAAAATGTGAGATGAATTTATTTTAAATGAAGAAACTAACAATACAAAAGATTTTACAAAAATAAAAAACCTTTTAATTAAATTTTTAGAAGATAAAAAAATATTAAAACTATTAAATGATAATGAAACTTTTCTAAATACATTATCATTGTTGTATTTAGTTTATCCAGAAAGTAATTTTATACAAGTGTTTATTAAGGGGATATTAGATAATAATAATCAAATAGAAATTAATAATCATAAATTTAGTATTTTATTAAACAATAAAGAAAATGAACAAAAATTGTTTAAAGAAGTTAATGAAATTTTTGTTTATAAAGAAAAAACAATAAGCACAAAAACTTTTATTATAATATTTATGCTTAGTTTAAGTTTAATATTTATGTTAGCCACATATTTTAATTATTTAAGAAAAGATAACTTTTAATTTATAAAAATGGTATAAATTTATATTCAAAAAATTAAAAAATCTTTAACTTTTTATTTAAAAAATATTTTATATCAATAATGATTTAAATTTTATGGTTATAGTGTTTTTTTAATAATAATATTTGTACTTTTAAATTATTTAATAATCTTAAATTTAATTAAAAAATCTAAAAACAATTGTTTTTAGATTTTTTAATTATTCACTAAAATATTTGGAAATTTATTATTAAGATCAATTAATTTTTTAATTATTATTAGGTTTATTTGAATAATATGAAAATTCAACTTTTGCATTTATTATTATTTTCAGTTTTTTAAAATAATTTAATTGTTTATCAAATAACTAGTTGCAGTTGATAAATTTAAATTAAAATCTTGCAATTTCATATTTTTTTTCTTTTTTGCAATTTAATTGCACTATTTTTCAATATTGAAAATAAAAAATGTCAAGAGTGACATTTTTTATTTATAAACTTATTTTTTATTTTGTTGTGTATAAATATAAATTTTTTCAGCAAGTTCTTCTTTAGACATTTCTTTGTATCCATAAATTCCAATTAACTCTGCCATTTTATATAGTTTTTCATTTGGTAAATCAAGTAGTTTTTTAATTTGTTTGTTTTTCTCTTTTTCTTCAGGTGTTTCAACTATTTCAGCTGAATCAACATTATCATTATTTGTATTTGAATTTTGAACATTTTCATTATTTTGTTGCATAAATGGAAATCCAGTAAAAGGATTTGTAAATGAATTTCCTTGAGAATTATTAGAAGCATTTTTAAATAATTCATTAAATATTTTTTGTTGAGCCTCAAAGCGAGAAGCTGCAACAAAGGCTTTGCGAATTAAAGAAACTTGATTAACAACAAAAATATAGGCTAGTAAATTAAATGATAAATTAATAATTGATAAAATAATAAAGTTTAAGTAAGGTAAATAATAACCATATCTCATAATATCTCATCCAGAAATTAAAATTATAACAAAAGGAAAAAATACACTAAAAAATGAAATTTTTTCAAAAGATTTGATTTTATAAGCTTGTTTAATATTTACAATATAAGAAATTAATAATCCTAGTGAAATAATTAAATAAGTTAAATCTTGCATAATTGATCTAAATCAAATACCATTAGCTTCATTTTGGGTTACTTTATTACCATTAATATCTAATTCTATTAAAAAATGAGTAAAGTCATTTTTTAAAATAAATGTTAAAATTACTTTTACTGCAAAAATAATTAAAATAATTGACAAAACAAAAATCATTGCAATAATAAATTTTCTAAACTGCAATTCTTTTTTTCAAAGATCTTTAACATTTTTTATTTTTAAAAAACTTCTATCATACATTCCAAACATTATTGTCCTCCTTTTAGCTGCTCGAAATTAAAGTTGCAAATTTCAAACTGCTTTGGTATTTTTGAATATAAAATAATTTTTTGCTTATTAATAGGATGAATAAATGATAATTTATAAGCATGTAACCTTTGATTAAAATCATCAACTTTTTTTCCATAAACTGGATCACCATATACTGGATTTTTAATATAAGCAAGATGAACTCTAATTTGGTGAGTTCTACCAGTTTCAAGTGAACATTTTACAAGAGATTTAGGAAGTTTATCAATGTAAAATGTTTTTAAATTTTCTACATATGTAATTGCAGGCTTAGAATTATTATTGGTAATTGTCATCATCTGTCTATTTTTTAAATCGCGACCAATTGGCAAATCAAGTTTAATTTTTTTATCTTCTAAAATTCCATCTATAATTGCTAGATATTCACGATTAATCTGATGTTTTTTAAAATCCTCAGCCAATAATTTATGAATTTCATTATTTTTAGCAATTATTAATAATCCACTGGTATCTTTATCAATTCGATGTACAATTCCAGGCCTAAGTAATCCATTTTCATTAGATAAATTATTTTTAAAATGATATAACAATCCATTCACTAAAGTATTATCGTAATGACCAGGAGCTGGATGAACAATTAGACCAGAAGGTTTGTCAATGACAAATAAATATTCATCTTCATAAACAATATTTAAATCTATTTTTTGAGGGTGTATTTTAATTTCTTTATCAAGTAATTTGACAATTTCAATTAATTGCCCTTCACGAACAATATATTTAGGCTTAATTACATTAGTGCCATTAACAAAAACTGCCCTTTGTTCAATAAGAGCTTTTATATCATTTCGAGTGATTTGGCTATTGTTTGATATGTATTTATCAATTCGCTCTTTATATTTTACTTCTAAGGATATCATTAATCTAATTATACTAGTTATTAAAAAATAAAAAAATTAAATTTAGCAATTTATTTATTTTTCTGCTAATTCTTTTAAAGAAAAACTTTCTTAAAATTTAAATAGTATATCTCAGTATATTTTAATTTTAAAATTATCTATTTCTGTATAAATTTTAAAGCTGAAACAATTTAGTAAAAAAATTTGATAAATAATTTAAAATTTTAATTAGTATCACTTAAAATTGATTTATTTTTTAGTGAATTTATAATGTTTTTGTTTTTAAATTTAAAATATTTAGGAGAAATATGATAAGATGACTTTTTAAATTTATTTTATTTTTAATTTTTTTGGGAATAGTTATTGGAGTTATTGTTGGAGTTAAAATTGGAAAGCATTTTTAACTTTTAAAAAATATGATGAATTATTTTTTAAACTAAAAATATCTTTAAAAAAATTTTTACTTAAAATAAAGTTTTAAACTTCCAATTCTTAAATGATCAATTTTAAGTTAAAAAGTTTTTTGATATTAAATTAATTTGAGATTTGATGTATGTAGATTTTTCTATATGCATTTTTTTGTACAAAATTTTAAAAAATTTCATATTTTTAATGTTTTTAATAGTTTAAAATATATTTATATTTATAATTAAAATATTAAATTATAAGATAAAAAAATAAAGGGACAATGTGAATACAAAAAAGAAAAAAAATATTTTAAAAAACATTGAAATTTGAAAAAACAGATTACTTGATTTGAGTATGAAAAATCAATCAATTAATTATCGTAAAACTAAATTGCAAACTGTTGAAATTATTTATCCTGGAATTGAGATTTTTCTAAATAAATTATATGGACTTAAAAATTTACAATTTGCTAGTTTATTTGGAGAAGTAGTTGAAAATGAAGATGGTGAAGTAACAAGCATTAAAAGAGTTAGAGGAAAAAGGGTTTCATTTGGAATTGAATTAGAACAAAAAGAACGTTATTTTAAAAATGAAATTAATCCTTTAATTAATGCTTTTACCAAAAAATATAAAGGAAATTATTTATTTTCAAATTTATACGAAACTATTCAAAATCGTAATTTATTAAATTTAATGAAACGTTCTAATTTATTTAAAGAAGAAAATGGAATTAATGTTCTATATTTTGCTGTAGGATTTTTAGAGTGATATGAGAATAATGAATTAAATGAAAAAAGAATTGCCCCTCTTTTGTTTATTCCAGTTGAGCTTTCAAAAGATGCCTATAAATCTCCTTATAAAATTAATTTTTTAGATGATGAATTTTTACTTAATGAATCATTAGTTCAAAAATTAATTAATGAATATAATATTGATTTAAATTATGAATTTAAATCTGAAAAAACAAATTTTGACCTTTATAAAGATTATAAAAATTTTGTGCTAAATGAAGTTAGCAAATTAGGAGACAAACGCTGAAAAATTGTTGATGATATTGATCTTGGAATTTTTTCATTTTCAAAAATCAATATGGTTAAAGATCTTGAAGAAAATACAAGTAAATTATTAGATAACAAATTTGTACAATTAATCTCAGGAATTGAACATCCAATTGAAAATATTAAGTATACTGAAGCTGATATTGACAAAATTGTAAAAGCAGATGAATATTTTCACATTTATGATTCAGATTCATCTCAAGAAATTGCAATTCAAGCAGCCAATAGTGGTCAAAGCTTTGTGCTTCAAGGTCCTCCTGGAACTGGAAAATCACAAACAATAACAAATATCATCACTGAATCGATTGCACGAGGAAAAAAAGTTCTTTTTGTAGCAGAAAAACAAGCAGCACTTGAAGTTGTTTATAATAATTTAAAAAGAATTGGTTTAAATGATTTTGTTTTACCAATTCATAATACTAAATTAGATAAAAAAGTTGTTTTAGATGAATTAAATTCAACATTGGAAAAAGGTCAAAACAATCTTTCAATTGAAACTAATTTTCATCAAGATGCTATAAATAAATTTAACACTTCTCATGAAGAACTTTTAGATTACCCAAAATCAATTCAAAACATTTTTCAACCAATTAACAAAAATATTTATCAATTATATGGAATTTTCTTTAAGTATTCTAAATTACCTGACATTATTTTTGACATTGAAAATGTTGAAAACATTTCTGAACAAGAATTAATTAGGAGAAGAAAATTAATTGACTCATTTCATAATGCATTAAATATCAATGATTTTGATATTTCAAAAAATGATTGATATGGATTAAAAGCAACTGAACTTTCTCTTGAAGAAAAAGAAAAAATGATTTTAAATCTAAAAGAACTAAAAAACAAAATTAATGAAGTGATGAATTTTTCAAATGATTTTTCATTATTAAAAGTAAAAAAAGATATTTTTTTGAAGAGTGCAAGCATTTATAATGAGGTTTTTAAACATTTAACTAAACTTAATTCAATTAACTCAGTTATTTTTGATAATAAAAACAGTGAGTTAGATACCTCGCATTACAAAAGCATGGTAGAAATTAAGGAAAAAATTGAAAATCTTTCTAGATCAATTAAAGAAAATTATAATTTACAAGTAACAAAAATATCTGCTAAAGAATATCGTGTTGAACTTGCTAATTATGTAAGTCTTTTTAAAAGAATTACTTCACCTACATACAAAAAAATTAAATCAAAAGTTCTTTTGTACAAATTTGAAAAGAAAATTTCTTATGTTGAATTAGTTGAGTTAATTAATACAATTTCAAAAATTCAAGATTTAGAAGAAGAATTGCAAGGCATTGCAAAACTTACAAGTTATCGAATTCCAACCGATGATTTTATCTTTTTAAAAAATACTTATGAACAAATTGACTGATTTAATACTTTTAAAAAACTTGTTTACTATTTAAAATGAGATATTAATACTGTTTATCAATTATTTTCATTTGCAATGCTAAATAAAGAAAAGATGCAAAAACTTTCAAATGAATATGATTCTTTATATATAAAACTTAAAAAACATCTAGATAAAGTAAAAAATGATTTTGATCAAAATTTATTTAACATTGAATTATTAACTTTTTCTGAACTTGATACAAAACTAGAACAAATTTTTAATAATTGAGAGCATCTTACTACAATTTTAGAGTTTAATCGTGTATATAATTTAATGGAAAAAAATAATTTAAAAACTTATGCTGATGTTTTAATTGCAGAAAACATTAAAGATAATTATTTTGGAATTTATTTAAGAAGATTTTATGTGCTTTTAATTGATAAATATCAAAATGAGCTATTTCCTGATTTTAATGGGGAAGTTCTTGATTCAATTAGAAAAACATTTAATAAATCTTCAGCTACTATTCAATCAATGGCTAAAACAAAAGTTGAAATGGCTATTATTGAAAAAATCCCAAATTACAATAGCATTCAAGGTCTTAATTCAGAAGTTTCAATTTTAAGAACTGAAGCTAACAAATCAAGAAAAATTTTACCATTTAGAGTTTTATTTGACAAAATTCCAAATTTAATAACTAAATTAAAACCTTGCTTAATGATGTCTCCACTTTCTGTATCTTCTTTGTTGAAAAATTCTAATCTAGAATTTGATATTGTTATTTTTGATGAAGCTTCTCAAGTTCGGCCAGAAAACGCAATTGGAGCATTATCACGAGCAAAACAATTTATTATTGCTGGGGATAAAGAACAACTACCTCCAACAGACTTCTTTGCTCATTTTGATGAAGATGAAGATGATACTATTAATTCAAATTGAGATACAACTGCATTTGATTCTATTTTGGAAGTTGCTAATATCGTACTTCCTACCATCAAATTAAAATGACACTATCGTAGTAAATTTGATGAATTAATTGAACCTTCAAACAAAGAAATTTATAATGATTTAGTAACATTTCCAGCCCCTAAAATTATTGGAGAATTTGAAGGTGTAACACATGAATATGTTAATGGTAAATTTATTGATTCAGTTAATGAAGTTGAAGCTGATAAAGTAGTTGAATTAGTAGTTAATATTATTAAAAAATATGGAACTCGACGAACAATTGGAGTTGTAACATTTAACACTCAACAAAGAGATCTAATTGAACGAAAAATTAATGCCTTAAGACGAAAAACATCAGATTTTGAACATTTTTTTAATGCTTTTGAAATTGAGAAATTTTTTGTTAAAAATATTGAAACAGTTCAAGGTGATGAAAGAGATATTATTATTTTATCAGTTGGATATGGACCAAATGCTAAGGGAGTAATGTCGATGAATTTTGGTCCATTAAATCACCAAAATGGTTATCGTAGATTAAATGTTGCCGTTACTCGTGCAAAAACTGCTGTTATTGTAGTTTCTTCATTTAAGGAAAGTGATATTGATTTATCAAGAACAAGTGCTCGTGGAGTTAAATTTTTGAAAAATTACATCGCCTATGCTGCAGATAAGTATAAAATGCTTGAAAAACCAATGGAATATCTTTCAGAATTTGAATCACCATTTGAAGATGATGTCTATAATGAACTTAAATCTTTAGGATATAATATTCATAAAAAAATTGGGTCTTCAGATTATAAAATAGATATAGCAGTAGTACACCCTAAAAAACCAAATCATTATATTTTAGGTATTGAATGTGATGGGTCAGCTTATAAAACTTCTCGTTCAGCACGTGATCGAGATGATTTAAGACAAAAAGTTCTTCGAAATCGAAATTGAAATATTTATCGTTTGTGATCAACTGATTGATATAAAAATAAAACTAAACAAATTGAAAAATTAACCAAATATATCGATGAATTAATTTTAAGTAAATTAAATATTAAAAATAAATCCACTAATTTAGTAGATGCATTAAATATTGATGTCCCAGTTGAAATTACAGAAAAAATTATTGAACATATTTCATTTACACCATATCCAAATTACTCAGATTTATTTGATGAAATTAAATCTAAGCATCCAGAAACTGAATCTGATTTTGTTTTGCAATTAATTAATGAGTTAAGTCCAATTCATTATGATGAATTAAAGAAATTTATTCCGAAAATTTTTAATCGCAAAACATTAACTAATGCTTTAAAAGTAGAATATGATGATATTTTAAATTTATTAGCTGAAAAAGATGAAGTTGAAATTGTTGATAATTTTATTGTTATCAAAAATCAAGTCATTGAATTTAGAGAAAATAATAAAAATAGTACTAAACGTGATTTTGCTCGTATTCATATCAATGAAGTTGAACACTTTTTATTAAGTTTTATAGAGAAAGAGAAAAATTTAAGTTTAAATGCAATTATGTTTACCTTTAGTAAATACTGCGGATTTAGTACTATCACTCCAATTTCAAGTGATTTAATTTACCAAGCAATTGAAAGATTGCAAAATCAAAATAAAATTATTTTGGAAGATGAAGTTATTACTTGAAAAGAATAGCAATTTTAATTAATAAAAGCTCATTTTTATAGTGAGTTTTTATTGTCTTTTAAAATTAAAAGTTTAAAAAATAGTAAAATTAAATAACTGTAAAATCCATTTAAAAATTAAGGGAGAAAAAAATGATTATAGGAAATTTACAAATAGTCAAAACAGCCATTGAAAAATATAATTCAATTATTATTTTTCATCATATTCGTCCAGATGGAGACTGTTTAGGATCGCAATTTGGATTAGCTGAATTGATTAAAAATAATTATCCAAATAAAAAAGTATATTGTGTTGGAGATAATGTTGGAGTTTATGATTTTATGAACTTTAATTTTACATCAGTTGAAAAAATTGATTTCACCAATTCACTTGCTATTGTAGTTGATGCTTCCTCAGGCAATAGAATTGAACAAGCTAATTTACTTTATGAAAATAAAACTACCGCTAAATTAAGAATTGATCATCATCCAAATGAAAGTGATATCGAATATGATTATGTTTGAGTTGACGAACATTATGTAGCTGCAGCAGAAATGATTGCAATGCTTGCACATGAATTCAAGTGAAATGTAACTACAAGAGCTTCTGAGTTTATTTATTTAGGCATTGTTACTGATTCGGGAAGATTTTTTTATTCAGATACTAGTGCTAGAACTCATCAATTAGTGGCGTTTTTGATGAAAAATGGATTTCATCCGCAAAAAATATTAAAAGAACTTGCCAAACGTTCATTTAAAGGAATAAAATTTTCAGGTGAAATTTTAAGCAATTTTAAAAAATCTGGAAGAGTTTTATACTTTGAGGTAACATCACAAGTGCTTGAAAAATACAATATGGATTCTTTAACAGCAGCAACTTATGTTAATGATTTAGCCAATATTGAAGATAATGCTTGTTGGGCATTATTTATACAACTTGAAGATGGAAAAATTCGTGGCAGATTAAGATCAAATGGACCATTAGTTAATAAAGTAGCTAATGAATTTAATGGTGGTGGACATGATAATGCAGCAGGAATTACTTTGAATTCATGAAATGAAATCCCATTAGTTTTAGAAAAGTTAAATCAAGCAATTAAAACTTATGAAAGTAATAAGTAATATGCAAATAGGTTCTTTAAAATTAGTTACCACTAAATTACTTGAGTATAATTCAATTGTGATTTTTCATCATATTCGTCCAGATGGAGACTGTTTAGGATCACAATTTGGATTAGCTGAATTAATTAAAGTGAATTTTCCTGATAAAAAAGTATATTGTGTTGGGGATGCAAAAAATACTTTTTCATTTTTAAACTTAAAGCATGATTTAGTACCAAACAAAAAAATTTTAAAACAATCATTAGCTGTTATTGTTGATGCAAATTTTAAAGAAAGAATTGAATCACGGGAATTACTTGATGAAAATTTATTTGCTGAAATTGTGCGAATTGATCATCATCCAAATGATGATGATCTTGGGGATAATACAACTCGTTGAGTTGATAGTTCATATGTAGCAGCTGATGAAATGATTACAGAAATTGCATTTGTTAATAACTGAATTATTACAGAGGCAGCAGCTAATTTGTTATATCTTGGAATTAACACTGATTCAGGAAGATTCTTATATAACAATACTAGTGCAAGAACTTTAGAGTTAGTTGCACATTTATATAAAAATAATTTAAATGTTGATTTTATACATAAAAATTTAGCAGCAACTTCGCTTGAAGATTTAAAATTTCAAAGTTGATTACTTTCTACTTTAAAAACTCGTGATGGAGTTGCTTATATTCAAAATAGTTACTTAGATACAATTAAATTTAATAAAACACCTCAATCTTCTGTTCGTCCTAATTTGATCGCCAATATTAAAGGATATCCATTGTGAGTGCAATTTACTGAAGAAGAAACTGGAAAAATTAGGGTTGAGTTTCGTTCAAATGGACCAATAGTGAGAAATGTAGCCATTAAATGAGGCGGCGGAGGACATGAAAGAGCATCAGGAGCTATTATAAATTCATTTGAACAAGTTGAAGCAGTTATAGATGACTGTAAAATAGAAGTTGAAAGATTTTTAAACTCACAAATATAATGATGTTTTGAAAAGATACTAAAGGTTCGCTTGAAATTATTACTGGACCAATGTTTTCAGGCAAAAGCGCTGAATTAATTAAAAGATTAACTATACTAAAAATTGCTCAGGTTAAATTTATTGTTTACAAACCAAGTTTTGATACACGTTTTGGGAATGATATAATTGTAAGTCGCACTGGATCTAATTTAAAAGCAATTTCAATTTCAAATAGTAATCAAGTTTGAGATAGTTGAACCAATGAAATTAAAGCAGTTGCTTTTGATGAAGTGCAGTTTTTTGATGAAGAAATTTTAAAAGTAATTACAATTTTAATTAATAAAGGTGTTAGAGTAATTGTTTCAGGTCTTGATATGGATTTTGCTGGTCGCAGTTTTACTATCACCCGAGAATTATTAGCTCAAGCTGATGAAGTAACCAAATTAAAAGCAGTATGCATGAAGTGCTATGAACAAGCATCTCTGTCATATCGAAAGGTTAAATCTCAAGAACTTCATCTTTTAGGTGATAACGAATATGAGGCTCGTTGTCGTAGATGCCATAAGCTTTAAATATTATTAAAATCTTAGTATATTCTCATACTAAGATTTTTTAATTTCTAATGAATTTAGATTTAAAATTTGATCAAACAATTGTTTTTCTGTTTTAGTTAAATGATGTGAAATAACAATAACTATTGAATTATTTTTTTTAACAACATTTTTTAGTATTGTAAGACGAGTGTTTTGATCAATTCCTGAAAGTGCTTCATCCAAAATTAAGATTTGACGTTTAAAATAAAATCAGCGAGCTATTTTTATTCTTTGTTTTTGTCCAGTTGATAATAAATCAAAATCTTGATTTAAATCAAAGTCAATACAACTTAATTGAGCTGCTTTTTTTAGTTTTATTTTGTCAATATTTTTTTGATACAAAGTAAGCACTTCTTTAGCTGAAGATTTATATTCAAACTCTTCATTAGTTAAATAGATAATTTGACTGTATAAGTTATAAAACATTTCTTGAGTAACTTGTTTGTTGTTAAATAATAAATTTCCTTTATAGTTTTTTTCAGTTAATTCATTTAAAATAATTTTTACTAAACTAGATTTGCCAATTCCAGATTTTCCTTCAATTAGATATTTATAATTTAAATTAAATTGATAATTAAAATTTTTAAAAACTAATCTATCATTAAACTGCAAATTTAAATTATTTATTTTAATTTCATTTATTGGTTCAAAATTTCAATTTGTTTCATTGTTTGAAAATTTAATCTCCTCAATTTGTTTTTTTAAATTATTTATAATTTTTATTTCTTTAACATTTTCAATTGTATCTTGAGTACTTGTTTTCATGGCACTAAAAATATGTTCAGAAGTAGATAAAAGTAGTTTATTAATTGGATTTAATAAAGTAATTATTGAAATAGAAATAATACTTAACTGATTGATTGTAGCATTGATTAATTGTTCAATAAAATTGTAATAATATTTTTTTTGGTACATTTGAAGATTTAATTTATTAATTTTAGTAAATGACTTAGAAGACTGAGCTTGAAAATTATAAAGTTTATTATTTCAATAAAAATTTTTAAAATTACTAATTAGGTTAGTAAATCTTGATATTTCACGTTCTTTATTTTCTAGCATAATTTTATTTTTTGCTTTATTTTTTTTAGTTGAATAAATAGGAAAAAAATAAAAAAATAAAACTAATACAATAACTAAAGCAAGAAAAATTAAAATCCATGGAGATAATACAAATGAAAGAACGATAATAAATACAAATAATGAAATAAAAATAACAACATTTCAGACAATATTGTAATATGTGTTTAAATAAGAATTAACATATGAATTTAAATTTACTTCTAAATTAAATATATATTGAGTGATTTTTTCTTTTTTAATATATTTTGGTTTACTAAAACTTATTTTTTTAAAAATTTCTGCTTTTTTGTTAATTAAAAGAATATTTATTTGTTTTTTAATTAACAAATTAACAATTGCTCATAGTGACTGTCAAAAAATTTCAATCATTAATGAAATTCCTTGATAAATTAAAAATTTTGACATTAAATCATTTGAAAATATAAATAAAACCTTTAAGGCATGTAATTGAAAATAAATTGATAAAAAAACTAAACAGTTTAAAAATAAAATAAAAAGTATTAAAAATCATGAATATTTATTTTTCAAAATTATTTTATTCACTTTGTAACTCCACAATTAAATTAAATTTGTCAAGATCATTTTTTAAATGATGAGAAATTTCAATATATATCTTTGATTTTTTCATTAAAATGGATCTAATTTGTTTTGTTGTTTTTTCATCAATATTGTTAAATGCTTCGTCTAAAATTAAAATTTTATTGTTTGTATTCATTAAAATACGAGCTAAATTTAGTCTTTGTTTTTGACCTTCACTTAAAACATTTGCTTTTAAATTTAAATTTTTAAATTCTTTTAAATTTAATTTTTCTAAGATTGAATAAATTACATGATCATTAACAGATTCATCAAATAAAGTTATATTATTTTTAATTGAATCATCTAAAACAATATTTTCTGAATCAATTAAAGTTATGTTGTGAACTATATGTTCATTTGTAATTTCATTAATATTTAAATTATTTCAATAAATGTTTCCTGAAAATGAAAAATCTGTGTTTTTAGTTATTAGATTAGTTAAAAGAGTTTTTCCAACTCCAGAAGGACCTATAAAAGCAACCTTATCATTTTTTTGAATTTTAAAATTTAGTGGTTTAAGTGTTTTTTCTTTAATTTTAAATGATAAATTTTCAAGAGTTAAATTTTCAAAATCAATTTTTCATTTAGTATTTAATTTTTCTTCTTTTTGATAAAAATCATTAAGTTCATTTATAACTTGTTTTGCAATTTTAAAAGCAGGGAAGGTTCTAAAAATATCTATAATTATTTTAGATCAAGAAGAAATTAAAATAAATGAAATAAAATAAATTGAAAAAGTAAAATTAAAAAGTTTAAAATGAATAAAATAAGATATTAAAATAATTGGAATAGCAATACAAACACTCAAAAAGATTTGATTAAAAAAATCAAGTCATGAAAATTTTAAATTACTTAATTGAATTTTTTTATGATTATTTTTTAGTTTTTTAAATAATTTTATAAATCATTTTTTACTTTTATTTAAGTAAAAAAAATCGTTATGTAATTTAAGAAAAAATTCAATTTTGTATCGATTATTTTCTTCTAAATCAATTGTCTGGTACTCATATTGAGACATTTTAAAAATAGTAAAGTTAAAATATAAAATTAATAAAATTCCAATAAAAATTGATATAAGACCCAAAATTCAATTAAAGTAAAAAAGTAATCCAATTAATACAGCAAATTTCAAACAATCTTCAATTAACAAAAAAATAGGTTCATAAAAATAGTTTGAAATTTGTTGTGGAATTTCCTCAGAATAATAAAGAATTTCTTCTTGAGATTTATGAGAAATTTGAAAAGGTGTGTTTGTTGAAATGTTTTTAATTGTTTCTTTTGTAATTTCTAATTTAATTTTTATTAATATTTTTTTGTAATTAATTTTATATCAATATTTTAAAAGTATATTAAATGTAATAAAAATTAATGAAATTAATGAAAATAATAAAATTGCTTTAATGTTTTTTTCATTTTTGAAAATTAAAGTAAATATTTGATAAGTTGAGAAAAATGAAAATCCAAAAATTAAATTTTTAAGTAAAGATAACAAAGATAAAGCTCCAACATTTCATTTAAATTTGAAAATTTTATTTTGCATGGTGCTCCTATTTTTTATTAAATTTAGTGATTTTTTAAATATATATAAAAGTACTTTTGCAAAAATAAAATAATAAAATTAAAAAATATTTTTTATTAATCTAAATTTAACATAAAAAAGTTTTTAAACTAATAGTAATAATAATTAAAAAAATATCTGTTTAAATAAAATGTTTTTAGTATTTTTAAATATTTTTAAAAAATCATTCAAAAAACAACAACAGTTATTAAGTTATTGCTTGTAATGTAAAATTTGAAAAATTTAATTAAAATGCTAAGCTCATTGTTTAATAATTATATTACTTTTCAATTTTTATTATTAAACGTTAATTCTTTTATGTTTAAAAAATTTAGCAATTTAATTATGGTTTTGCTAATTTATGCTAAAATTTTAACATGAGCAATCTTAGTATTAAGCTTGAAGATATTTTAAGTGCAACCATTGAATTGTATATTGAAACCAACCAACCAGTAAGTAGCGACAAACTAATTAAAAGCAAAGGAATAACTTATTCTAGTGCTAAAATTCGCTACCTAATGAATGATTTGGAAAAACAACAATATCTAAAAAAGTCTCATTCATCAGCTGGCCGAATTCCAACACCAAAAGGACTTAGTTATTATGCAAAATATATAGCTAAAGCTAATGAAAATCAAAAAATACTTGAGAAAAAAATAAAAACAACTTTTTATGAAAAAAAACAACTAGCAAATATTACTATTTCACAAGCTGCTGAAACAATTTCAGATGTAACCGGACTAACTTTAATTACTACTAAATTTGACAAAAATTTAATTTTGAAAAGCATTGATTTAGTTCCAATTAATAATTTTACAGCTACTACTGTTATGGTGCTTTCAAATGGGGAGGTACATTCGAAAATAATTTCAATTAAAGAAGAAGAAATTAAAATTAAAGAGTTACAAATTGCTGTAAGAGTTTTTAAAGATTATTTAGTGGGAGTTCCACTTGAAGATTTAGTTGAAAAAACTTTAGAATTAAAAGAAATTTTAAAAGAACAAATTTCAAATTATCTAGCAGTAATTAATCAATTTATTGAAAATATTTTTAATATAAAAAAGAAAAATAACATTTATGGTCGCAATGAATTGATTTTAAGCAAACAGTTAACAAGAGAACAAGTAAAAGAAATTATTGATTTTGCAGAAAATTTTTCAATTTGAGAAAAAATAGAAGAACAATTAGACAAACAAGATGATTTAAAAATTTTAGTCAATGATAGTAGTGCTTTCATTACAAAAAGAATCAAAAGTTCAAATGGAACTACTGAAATTTCAGTAGTTGGACCACAAAATAGTGATTTTAAAGAAATGAAAGCAGCACTATTTGTTTTTGAAAAATATATTAAAAAAGGAGAATAATGAAATTAAAACAAATACAAATTGGAGATGTTTTAAATGGAGATTTTAAAGCAACTCTAAATGAACAAATAATCGAACAATTATCAGGATTTAAAAGTATTGTTATTGGAGATGATGATTTAAAAATTAAATTAGATGATTTATTGATTGGTAAAAAATACAAACGTAGTTATAGTTTTGAAATCAAAATAGATAAAGAACATTTAGAACAAACTTGAGCTGGACAAACAATCAAATTAAAAATTGAAAATGCAAATATTACTAAAAAACCCAAAGAATCTTTAGAGGATACTTTGAAGCAAGAAAATGAAAAATTAATAAATGAAAATAAACAATTGCAAGAAGAAATAAATAAATTAAATTTAAAGTTAACTGCAAATGAATTTATATTTAAAGAGAAAATTTTGGAGGCAACTAAAAAAGCAAATGAAACAATTGAAGCTAAAAAATTAGAAATAGAAGAAAAATATAAAATCTCAAAAGAGGAAAATAAAAAATTTGTGCTTCAAAATATGCTTGAAGAAATTGCTACACCTTTAAATAATTTACTTCTAGCAGTTAAAGCAGGTGAAAAATCTGAAATTGATCAAGTAAAAAATTACTGCTATGGATTCAATTTAGTTATTAAACAATTTGAGAATGCTTTAAATAATAACAATGTGGAATTTATTAACCCTGAAATTGGCACTATTTTTAATTCAGAGGAACAAGAGGTAATCGAGACAGTAACAAGTGAAGAACACCAAAATGAAGAAATTTTGCAAGTTACAAAATTTGGTTTTAAATTAAATGGTCGAGTAGTGGTTCCAGCACAAGTAAAAGTAAATGTTAAATAATTTTTAGCAATAAAATAATTGTACTGCTAAAAATTGTGTTATAATTAAATTGTTAGTTACATAAAAAATTTTAAAAAGGAGTTAAAATGGCAAAAGAAATTGTATTAGGAATTGATCTTGGAACAACTAATTCAGTTGTTTCATTTATTGAAAATAAAAAACCAGTTGTTTTAGAAAATCCAAATGGAAAAAGAACAACCCCATCAGTTGTTGCATTTAAAAATCAAGAAATTATTGTTGGAGATGCTGCAAAACGTCAAGTAGAAACCAACCCAAATACTATTGTTTCAATTAAACGTTTAATGGGAACAAATAAAACTGTTAAGGCAAACAATAAAGATTATAAACCAGAAGAAGTTTCAGCAATGATTCTTTCATATTTAAAAGATTATGCAGAAGCAAAAATTGGTCAAAAAATTAAAAAAGCAGTTATTACAGTTCCAGCTTATTTTGATAATTCTCAACGTGAAGCAACTAAAATTGCAGGGCAAATAGCTGGACTTGATGTTCTTAGAATTATTAATGAACCAACTGCTGCTGCTTTAGCATTTGGACTTGAAAAAACTGATAAATCAATGAAAGTTTTAGTCTATGATCTTGGTGGAGGAACTTTTGATGTTTCTGTACTTGAACTTGAAAATGGAACTTTCCAAGTGCTTTCAACTAGCGGAGATAATCATTTAGGAGGAGATGATTGAGATCATGCAATTGTTGATTGAATGATCAAGGAAATTAAAACTAAATATGATTTTGATGCTAAATCAGATAAAATGGCAATGGCTCGTTTAAAAGAAACAGCAGAAAAAGCCAAAATTGATCTTTCTGCACAATCAGTTGCAACTATTAGTTTACCATTCTTGGCAGTAACAGCAAATGGTCCAGTTAATGTTGAACTTGAACTTAAAAGAAGTGAATTTGAAGCTATGACAGCGCATCTTTTAGATCGTACAAGAAAACCAATTGAAGATGCAATGAAAGAAGCTGGGTTAACAGCAGCGGAATTACATGAAGTGCTTCTTGTAGGTGGAAGTACACGTATGCCAGCAGTGCAAGATTTGGTTAAACGTACTTTAGGCAAAGAACCAAACCGTTCAATTAATCCAGATGAAGTTGTTTCAATTGGAGCTGCAATTCAAGGAGCTGTTCTTGCTGGTGATATTGAAGAAGTGCTTTTACTTGATGTAACTCCTCTTACTCTTGGAATTGAAACAAGAGGAGGAATTTCATCACCATTAATTGCAAGAAATACTACTATTCCTGCAACTAAATCACAAATTTTTTCAACTGCAGCTGATAATCAAACTGAAGTTACTATTCGTGTAGTTCAAGGTGAAAGAGAAATGGCAGATGATAACAAATTACTTGGACAATTTAATTTAGGAGGAATTGAACCAGCTCCTTCTGGAATTCCACAAATTGAAGTTACTTTTTCAATTGATGTTAATGGAATTACTACAGTAACAGCTAAAGATTTAAAAACTAATAAATCAAATACCATTACCATTCAAAATTCTTCAAAACTAACAGATGATGAAATTCAAAGAATGATTCGTGAAGCTGAAGAAAACAAAGAAGCTGATGCAAAACGTAAAGAAGAAGCTGAAACTATAGTGCGTGCTGAAACTTTAATTTCTCAAATTGAAAAAGCAAATAAAGAACAAGGTGATAAATTAGATGCAAAAGCAAAAGAAGAATCTGAAAAATTAGTTAAAGAATTACAAGAGTTAATTAATAAAAAAGACATTCCAACTTTAAAAACTAAACTTTATGAAGTTGAAAATGTAATGAAAAATTTTGCAAATTATGCAGCACAAGCTAAAGCAAATGAAGAAACATCAAATGAAAATGCTTCACCAAATGAAGATGAAGCTACAGTTGTAGAATAATTTACTTAAAAACAGCTACAAAGCTGTTTTTTTAATTAATCATTTGTTTATATAATTTTAATATTATTTAAGTTTAACTAATTGTATATAATTGTAGTAAATAAAAAAGAGGTTATAATAAATGCAAATTCAACAAATAGTTTTAATTGTTATTTGAGTCACCATTTTAGTTGCATTTTTAATTTTAGAATTTTTTACTGCGGGTTTTTGAAGTTTTTTGGTAGGTATTAGTGCAATTATTCCTTTATTTATAGCAATTTTTTCAGATAATTCAATTGGATTAGTTTTTGGTGAAATTACTATTTTTATTGTCAGTGTTTTAATTTTAGAAATATCATGTTATAAATTTATTAAAAAACGATTAAATAAAACTAAATTTCGTGGACCAGTTGAAGATTTGGAATATACACCTCCTACCGAACTTTTAAAAGATAGTTATGAATATGGTTTAAAAAATCCAATTTATGGAGAAATTATTTTAGATAACAAAAAATATCGTACTCTTTCTCAACATGGTGAGGGAATTATTAAAGCTGGAGAGTATGTGCAAATTGTTGAAATTAAAGGCAATACCTTAATTATTAAAAAAGCAAATGAATTCAAAAATAAACAGGAGTCAAAATGATAGGATTAATTATTGGATTATCAATTCTTTTTTCAATTTTATTCGCAATAATAGTTATTGTTGCAAGTAAAATTAAAATTGTATCCCAATCAGATTTTTATATTGTTGAAAGAATGGGTAAATATCATAAAACTTTAAAAACAGGAATTAGCGTTTTAATACCATTTATAGATAGGGTGATATTAAGAGAAAATTATAAAGAAAAAGTACTTGATTTTCCAGCGCAAGATGTAATTACAAAAGACAATGCAACTATCAAAGTTGATACTGTAATTTACTATCAAATTACAGACCCTAAACTCTATGCTTATGGAGCTGAAAATCCAGTTCGTGCAATTGAAATTTTATCATCTACTACATTAAGAAACTTGCTTGGTGAACTTGAATTGGATGAAACATTGACATCGCGAGATAATGTTAATGCAAAATTAACTTCTATTTTGGACACAGCAAGTGATTCATGAGGAATTAAGGTTCATCGTGTTGAGTTAAAAAATATTATTCCACCTTTTGAAATTCAAACAGCAATGGAAAAACAAATGCGTGCAGAAAGAGAAAAAAGGGCATTAATATTAGAAGCTGAAGGTAGAAAACAGGCTTTAATTTTGAATGCTTCAGCTAACAAAGAAAGTGCTATTTTAGAAGCTGAAGGAGTTAAACAAGCTAAAATTTTAGAAGCCGAAGGACAAAGAAAAGCACTTGAATTGATTAATTCAGTTCAAATTAGTTCAAATGTTTTAACTCTTCGTTCACTTGAAGAACTTGGGAAACTTGGGAATGGACAAGCAACTAAAATTATTTTGCCACCTAATTTAACTAATGTGGCTCAATATATGGCAGCTGGTGCTGAGATATTTAATTTAAAAGATAAAACAAACAAATAGATATAATTTAATTTTCATTTGGTTTTTCAACTTAATATATTATAAAAAACAAAATCTCATAAAACTACTACTTGAAAAGTAGAGGATAAAAGATTTTGTTTTTTTAATTTTTAATTGTTAAATCAAAAAATTATAAATATCTTCAGGTTTGATATCTTTTTTAAAAAGTAATTGTTTAACTTTTTGTTCATCTAAAAAAGCAATTCCAATTTTAGAAATAAAGTTTATCTGTTCATTAGGAAACACAGCAAGACCAATTACAATTTTAACATCTTGATTGTCTCATTTAATAGTTTCTTTTAAATGCATTATAACTAATTTACTATTTTTAATGAATTGTTTTGAATTTTCTGTACCATGAGGAATTGCTAAATAATTTCCAAGAGCAACTGATGTTTTTTGATCTCTTAAGATCATTTCATTATAATATTCTTCTGTAACAGCATTATTTTTAAAAAAATAATTAAAAACAGCTTTTAAACAATCTTGTTTATTTTGTAAATTTTGATTTACAAAAATATCATTAATTGTAAAATTACTTTTGTGTTTCATGTCTTAGTTCCTTTATGTATTTTACAATTAACTTTATATCCAAATTTTCAAATAAAGTGTTATTTTTTAAAAATTCCTCAATTTTGTTTGTATCATTGATATATTCTTGTAACTGTTGTGACTGTTGATCATTTAAATTGTTATAAATAATTACATGAGCTATTATTTTTAATAAATCATTAACAGAAAAATTATGTTTTTTTAACAATTTATAAGCTAAAGCAAATCTCTCAGTTGAAGAAAGTTTTAAAATTGGATTTCGAGTTAATCTTTCATTGTTATCTCTTAAATTTAAATCAAAAATTCTTTTTAATGAAACTTGATAGTATTTGTTTAATTCTAGTAAACTTAGCTCTTTAAATTCCTTATTTAAAGCAATAATTAATTTTTTAAAAATGTCATTAGTTAAAGTCATAATTTCAGCATTTGATTGTACTTGATAAGTGTAAATTATTTTTTTGTTAAAACCTTGATATCCCAAACAGGAATGGAGCAAATTAACTAAAATAAGTTTTTTATTAACATAGGCATCTAAATTATCTGTATAAATACATTTTTTTAATTTATCAATAGAGCTTGGTCAATTATTTTGGTCAAATACTACTTCAAAAAAATTTTCACCTTTAACATTTAAATTATTATTTAAATTTTGATTTGAAATAATTTTATCAACCACTACATCAACAAAATTAATGTTTTGTGTAATTTTAGAATTAAACATTTTTTTAAATTGAGAAGAAATTTTATATCCATTTTCAAAACAAATAATTGTTTGCTTTTTATTGGAATTTAAAAAATGTTTTGTTAATTTATCAATTAAGTATTTTAAATTATTAGACCCAATTGAAGTGGTAATAAAATCAGCATCTGCAAGTTGATTAAATAATTGATTTTCATCAATTTGAATTGCTTTAATGTTTTCAATTTTATATAAAATTTCATCAGATAAATTTTTAACATTATATTTATTTTTTTGATTTATTTGATTGACTAAATTTAAATTTTTATCAACTAAAACAATATCAATTTCATTTTCAAAAAATAATGGCACAATTAGTCCACGTCCAATATTGCCAGCACCAAAATGAACAACTTTAATTGCTTTCATTTTTAATTTGCTCAATTATTTTTTGATATTCTTCTTTTGCTAAAAAATTTTTTAAAATAAAATACTTAGCATTTTTATTTTTTTCTAGTGCACGTTGGTATAAAGTTTCATTGATTACAACTACTTTTTCATTTCCATTCATGTCAGTGATGCTTTTGTGCTTTACTTCAATTTCATTTAAGTTATTTTCTTTAAGCAATTTTCTCAAAATTCCATTAGCCATAGCTGAAGAACCCATGCCAGCATCACAAACAAAATAAATTTGCGAATAATCAATTTTTTTTGTTGAATTTAAGATATTTTTTGATTCATTTTTCATTTGAGTTGTTTTATTTATTGCTTGCTTAATGTCAATTTCTTTTTCATGATATTCCTTTTTGAGAAGTTTATAAATAAACTTTTTGAATATTTGAAATTTAAAAATTAAAAATGAAATAAATAAACTTGCAGTAGCTGAAGATACAATTCCAATAACTAGACCGGAAACTGAGAGACCAGTTTTTTCTACTTGTAAAAATTGTGCAATAATTGAACCTGGAGATACAGGAGCTACTGCACCAACATCAAATAGCTGGAAAATAGAATTTCCAACAACTCCACCTCCAATTGCAGCGAAAATAAGCATTGGTTTAGCTAAAATAAATGGAAAATAAACTTCATGAATTCCACCAAATAAATGAATAATGCCTGAAGAACCTGCTTGAGCCTTGCTAGTTTTATCTTTTGAAAATAGAATATATGCTATTAATATTCCAAAACCTGGTCCTGGATTACTTTCAAGTAAAAATAAAATTGATTTACCTGTTTCTTTTGCAATTTCTGTTCCAATTGGCGTAAATACTCCATGATTGATAGCGTTATTTAAAAATAAGACTTTAGCAGGTTCGATTATAAAAGATAAAATTGGGTATAACTTGTATTTTTCCATGGACTTCACTAAAATTCCAAGACCTTTAGTTAGATAAGATAAAGAGTAAGTTGAACTATAAAATGATATACACACTAAAATAAATCCTAAAATTCCTAGATAAAAATTATTAATTAGCATTTCAAATCCAGGTTTAATTGATTTAATTCAATATTTTTCAGTATGTTTTAAAGTAAGAGCAGCAAGTGGAACAAAAATCATTGCCCCTAAAATCATTATTGAACCACCTTGTTTTTCTAATTCCATAGTGTTTTTAATGTCAATATTGTAAATAATTGATTTGTAAATATTTGACTGTCCAGCAGCTATTACTGATGCTGTAACTAAGGCTCCAATAACAGCTCCTCTAGTTCCATATATTTTTTTACCACCTAAGAAACCAATTAAAATTGGTATTAAGTAAATAATTCCAACTCCAACAAAGCCTGAAAGGTCTTTATTTGGAAGTCATCCAGTAGGAATAAAAAAAGATGTTCCCAATCCTCACGCAATAAAAATACCAATAATTGGCATAATCATTGCCGCTAAAAATCCACCAAAAACTTGAAATTTTACTTTTGTTTTAAAAAAAAATTTAATTAATGAATTTTTCATTTACTATTTCCTTTCCACATTTTCTTTTTAAAGAATTAATGTGTTTTTATGTTAATAAAAAAAAAAAAAAAAGAAGTAATTGGAATAAATTTAACTTTTATTTCACATTTAAAATTAAATTTAATTCAATTATCATTGAATGACAAAAAATTATTAATATTTATTGAACCTACATATTTTAAAATTAAAAATTTGTTAATTTAAATAACAGTTTGATTTATTAAAATTATTTATTCAAGCAATTAATAGTAATAAAAAACAAAAACAAAAATTTAACAATTAATTTAATTATTTATTTTGAAAAAAATATCAAGTTTTTAGTAATTTTTAATTTAAAAAACCTCACAATTAAAAAAATTTTTAATTGTGAGGTTTTTTAACATAATTGTTTTGATTGTTATTGATTTATTTGATAGTCTTTAAATTTAAAACATTTTTAAAATTTGAATTTGTACAAAATATTTAGTGTTATCATTTATTTTATTAACTTTTTAGTTAAGTTTAATAGTTTGAAATTTTTCAAAAATAAAATTCTATAAATTATTTACTAATTTTAAAGTTTTTAATTTTTAAATATATTAAATACTTTGAATTTTTTGTTCAAGAGTATTATTTTCACTAGATAACTGTTCTTTTTTGGTTTGTTTTTCTGAGTTGGAAGCATCACCTAAACTGTCTACTAATTTATTAAGTTTATCTATTGATTCTTTTAGTTCAGTGATTTTATCTATATTTTTAAAAGCTTCAAGTAATTTTTGTTCATCAAAATTTTCAAGATTTTTCATTTCTTCTTCAATTTTTTTGATTTTATTATCAAAACCTTCTAAACTAATATTGTTAATCTTTTCTTGTTTTAATAAAAAGTTTTCTATTAAATCTGCTGTAATTTTATTTATTTTTCCTTGATTTTGAACAATTGTTTTTGCTATTTGATTTAATTGCATTTTTTGATCTACAAGATCTAAATATTGATTAAATTCATTTTTTAATTTTTCAACTTGTTTTTGAATAGTGCTATATTTATTGTTTTTAAAATATTCAATTAATTTTGTAAGTTCATTTTCAGCTTTTTCTTTTTCTTTAGCAATTTCTCCTCTTATTTCATTGAAAAGATTTTCAGGAAATATAAGCGGATTATAAGGAAGTGATAAAGAAGATGATATGACTAGTAATTCTAAAATTCTACCATCCAAGTTTTCTTTTAGCTTTTGAATTTCATCTATATTTTTCAATGTTTGATCTACTTCTAATTCATCAAATTTATTTTCTTTATCTAATAATTTTTTAATTACTTCTAATTTATTGTTAAAATTATCAGAATTAACATCAACACCTTTAAGGATATCATTAACTAAGTTTTCAAAAATTTCACTTGTTTTTTCTTCTAGTTTTTCATATTGTTCAAAAACTTTTACCACTTTATCTTTTATTTTAGCTTTTGAAACTACATTGTTCATTTGTTTTTTAAGATCATTTTGTATAGCTTCTAATTCTTTTTGAATTTCAAGATATTCATGAATTTCAAGATATTCAAATAAATTTGCTATTTTGTTTTCGATTTTTTCTTTGTATTTTGCTAATTTTTCATCATTTTGATTAGAAGACTTTTTAGACATTTCTTCTTTTAATTTATTTAGCTCATTTTCAATTTTTTCTTTAGATGTTTTTTCATTATCTATTTGACTTTTCAATTTCTTTAATTCGTTTTCAATTTGTTCTTT
>NZ_JAHB01000006.1 GCF_000526955.1 Mycoplasmopsis cricetuli ATCC 35279
AAATTATTTAAATCATTTGTATTGATTCCAAAATCAAAATCAGGAATTTCATTTAAATTATCTTCATCTTCATCATGTAAATTATTTAAAATATTTTGAATATTGGAATCTAAATTTCATTTTTTAAAATATTCTTTTTCATGAATATTTTTTATAATATCTTCTCCTACTCAAAATAATGCTGGATTATTTCAAAAAACTCTTTTAAATAAATTTCATTTAATTTCTTTTTCCATTAAAAAAAATTATAGTAAATTTTAATTTGTTTAGATTAGAAAAAATATTTTTTTATTTTTTATTAAAAAAAAAAAAAAAAAAATACAGCATTTTTTATATTTAATGATGTATTTTAATTTTAAGACAAAAAATTTATTTAATATTAATTAAATCTTCAAATTTTTTTAAATCATTTTCAATGTACTTATTATAAGTTTCTTCAATTGATTCGGTTTTTGGACCAGTATAAACTATTACACCTTTATTGATAATAGTAAGAGAGTTGCAATAACGTTCAAGTTCAGATAAAATATGCGAACTTAAAATAATTGTTTTACCATTTTCATTCATTGCTTTTAATACTTTATAAAGTTCAATTCTTGCTTTAGGATCTAAATTAGCTGCAGGTTCATCTAAAATTCAAATATCTGAATTTGAAATAATTGCTTCAATAATTAATACCTTCTTTTTTTCTCCTGATGAAAAAGTATAAGGTCTTTTTTTTCTTCGATCATACAAACCAAACAATTTTAAGTAATGAGTGATTTTTTCTTTAGCTTCTTTTCTTTTTAATCCATCTAAAAGAGCAAAAAAGTATAAATAATCTCAAAGTTTAATATCTTTTTCAAAATTAGTTTTTTCAGGAATATATGTAACTTTTGAAGCAATAGATTTTTCTCTTGCATTGTGGCCATTAATAAAAATCTCTCCTTTATAAGATATAATGGCATTAATTATGGATTTAATTGTTGTTGTTTTACCTGCTCCATTTTCTCCAATCAGAGCATGAAAATCTCCCTTTTTCACAGTGAAATTTAAATTTTTAATTCCAGCATTAGTTTTTTTAAAAATTTTTGTTAAGTTGATAATTTCAATAGCATTGTTATTCATAATTAAAAATGATCCTTCTTTATGTATGTTAAATATTATAACTAATATTTTTTTAAATATTTGTTTTGAATACAAAAAATTTAGCTATGGATACTTTTTCAGTTAAAATATTTTCTTGTTTTTAGTTAAATTTGAGTAAATTAAATATTTTTATTAACTTGATATTTAATATATGCAGGTATTTTTTTAAAATAATTAACATTTTTTAATTAAGTAATTTTGATAAAAATTCACAAGTGAATAAAAATAAAATAAAAAAGATTTCAAGATTTTAATAAATTTTAATTGTGATAAAACAAGGATTTTTAATTATTCTAAAAGACTAATGATTGATTTTGATATTCAAATTTTAGATTCTAAAAATAATATTATCTATGAAATAAAAAAAATATAAATAGAAATGTAGAATATATCAAATTTAATGTTTTAGAATCTAGTGAATACAAAGTTAAGCTAATTATACTTTATAACCTAACAGAATTTATATATGTTACAGATATTCCATATACATATTCTCTTGAATTGTAATTTTAAAAAAAATTTAAACTACAAAAAATAAATTGATAGTATAAAATCTTACATATTTTATCCCTATCTTTAAAGCTATATAAAAGCTTAAAGGAAGTTTTTTTATTGTGCTAAATTAAATTTAATATAGAAAAAAACAAATAATTGTAGCAATAGCGTTTCAAAGAAAAGAAAAGAAAAAAGTTCAATCACTTTTTATTTTTTCTGAATTTTTTTGTATTTTATTTAAATTAATTTTTTCATTGTTTTTGATATTTTTAGTTTTAATAATTCTTTTTAAAAAACTATGTTTTCCAAATCAAATTAAAAGCACTAAAAAGCAAGTAATAGCAAATGAAGTTGCAAGAGCATTAATTAACTGAATGTGAGAATTAAAATCATATTTTAAACTTGAAATACCAAACATAATTAAAAACACTAAAATAAAAAAAACAAAAATAACGTAAAATCGCATTGTTTTAATTTCTTGTTTTAACAAATATCATAAATAAACAATTAGTTCTTTCATTTATCTCCTTATTTGAAATTATCTAAAACAAAATGAGTTTTAGAAATTTTTATATATTTAGAATTTTGAGTTTTTTCAAAATTAAAATTTTTCAAATCATTAGTGTGTGTTAATGAAGAAAGCAACAATGATTTTGTATATGGATGGATTGGATTTTCAAAAATTTCAAACACAGTTCCTTGCTCAACAATTTGTCCTTGATACAAAACAATAACATCATCACTAATAAATCTAACCATATTTAAATCATGAGCTATAAATAAAATAGCTATATTTTTTTGATTGCATAAATCTTTTAACAAATTAACAATTTGTGCTTGAATTGAAATATCAAGCGATGAAATTGGTTCATCAGCTATAATCAATTTTGGATTAGCAAGAAGTGCTCTGGCTATAGAAATTCGTTGTTGTTGTCCTCCGCTAAATTGAAAGGGATAGCGATTTACTCAATTTTCATTTAATCCAACTTCTTTAAGCGCAGATGATATTAATTGATCTATAATAATTTGTTTCAAAAAATATCTTTTGATTTTTAAAATAATTTTTTGAAACAATAAATATTTTTGAAATTTAAATTTTCAAAAATCTCAATTTGATATACCTTTTAAATGCATTTCTGTTTTCATTAATTTGATATATGTTTTTAATTTTTTGTATTCTTTAATTAATAAATTTAAATTTTCTTTTTGAATTTTAGTTATTGCTAAAAATTTTTTTTTGATTATAGTTTTTTTTAATTTATTTTTTAATTTAAATAATTTTTTTATTTTTTTTTCAGTTTGATATTCATTTGAATTTTCTAAAAAATTAATTTTAAAGTAATTGTTTAGATTATTTTGTATTTGTTTATTAAAAATATTTAAATTTTTTATTAAAACATCAATTTTGCATGATAAATTCAATTGATTAAAATCTAATTCATTTAAAAGAAAATAACAAAAACCATTTTTTTTAAAAATAAAATCTTGATATGTATCTTTTTGCAAAAAATTGTTTATTTGGTTTAGTTTTGATTTATAAGTTTTAAAAGTTAAAATTGGCAATTTTAGTGTTTGGTAAATTAACTCAAAATTATTTAATGAATCAATAGGATTTTGAAAAATAATTTGTGTATTTTGACGCAACCTTTTTAAGTTTTGTTTTGTTGGTTTTAACTTTGAATAAGTAATTCCATCAATAATTATTTCACCTTCATAATCATCAATTAATCTAGTTATAATTTTTCCAATTGTTGTTTTCCCTGATCCTGATTTGCCAATTAAACCAAGAATTTTTCCATTTTGCAATGAAAAACTAACATTTGATAGTTCAAATGCATGTTTGTTACTGATATATTTTTTTGAAATATTTTTTACTTTTAGTATCACAAATTTTCCTTATTAAAAATTATAACTTTTAATTAATATTAAAAAAGTTAATTATAATTAAATAGTTATGCCAGAATATCCAGAAGTTACTATTGTTAGAAAAACACTTCAAACTGAAGTGAAAGGATCCCAAATTATAAATGTAAAAATATGAGATCCAAAATTTATTAAAAATACTAATGCTAAAAATTTTGAAGAATTTATTAAAGGAGAAACAATTGAAGATATTTCCAATACTGGAAAATTTTTAGTTTATCATTTATCAAATAACAAAAGAGTTATTTCTCATTTAAGAATGGAAGGCAAATATTATTTAAGAGATCCAAAAATTCTTGAAAACTACCATTACAATCATGATTATTTATATTTTTATTTAAATAATGGAAAAGTTTTAGCTTACAATGATACACGTAAATTTGGAAGTTTTGAAATAGTTAAGCAAGAAGATGAACACAAAAGTATTAGTGAAATTAAAAATCTTGCAGAACTTCCTGGGTTTGTTGATGTTGAAAAGTTATACCAAAAACTTTCAAAATCAAACAAATCAATTAAAACTGTTTTGTTAGATCAATCATTAATTTTAGGGATTGGTAATATTTATGCTGATGAAAGTTTGCATTTGTCTAAAGTTTATCCAATGACAAAAGCAAAACTAATTTCGCTTGAAAAATTAAAAGAAATTTTACAAAATGCTCAAAAAATTATGGATGAAAGCATTATGCTTGGAGGAAGTTCAGTTCACACTTATCGAGCTGTTAATGGTGTGATTGGTACATTTCAAAATAAACTAAAAGTTTATGGAAGAGCAAAAAAAGTTTGTTTACAATGTAAGAGAGCTGCAATTGAAAAAGTTAAATTAGATTTTAAACCAAATGGAAGAGGAACTAGTTTTTGCCCAAATTGTCAAAGAGAGAAACATGAAAAATAAATTAACATTTGTTATTGATATGATTAATGGTTTTACCAAAGAAGGACCATTAGCTAGCAAGACAATTCAAAAAATTATTGCACCAATGCAAAAATATTTAAAAAATCAGAAAAATATCATTTTTATTTGTGATGCACATAGTAGTAATGATTTAGAAATGAAACAATATCCACTACATTGTCAAAGTGGTAGTTTTGAAGCAAAAATTGTTGATGAATTAAATGAATTTGTAACCAAAACAAACGTTTTTTATAAAAACACAACTAATGCTTTTTGAGAACTTTTTCAAAGTGACATTTGATTAAAATATGATTCATTTGAACTTCTTGGTTGTTGCACTGATATTTGTATTTTAGAATTTGCTCTAACATTAAAATCATATTTTAATAAAATTCAACTAGATAAACCAATTATAGTTCATTCAAAATTAACTGCAACTTTTAACAATAAAAAACACAACAGTGAACAATTTCATAATTTTGCATTACAATTAATGAAACAAGCTGGAATTGAGATAATTTAAAATGTCAAAAAAAGTTATTGATTTTCATGGTTGAACTACTGAAGAAGCAATTCCTAAACTTGAACACATCATTAATGATTTAAAAAATGGTAAAATTGCAGAAATTGAAATTATTACAGGAAAAGGAACTGGAACTATTAAAAATATAACAATTGATATCTTAGATAAAAATTCAATTTCTTATGTTTTAAAAAATGATGGAGGATCACTAATTGCTTACATTAAAGAAAATAGGCAAACATTTTTTCAAAAAATGTTTAAAAGATCATCTCAAGAAGTCCCAACACAAAAAGAAATAAATTTTCTCTTTGAAGAGTATAAAAATAAGTTATAATGTGTTTCTATGAAAAAAATTTTTAGAAAAGCTTTTTATGATGCTAAAGGGCATCTAAAAAAAGGTAACATTT
The DNA here is from genome assembly GCF_000526955.1 of Mycoplasmopsis cricetuli ATCC 35279. Taxonomy (GTDB): domain Bacteria; phylum Bacillota_I; class Bacilli_A; order Mycoplasmatales; family Metamycoplasmataceae; genus Mycoplasmopsis; species Mycoplasmopsis cricetuli. The sequence goes on from NZ_JAHB01000006.1 coordinate 5,369, forward strand.
TTATGTTAGCTGTTGCCTTTATTTTAGGTAGCGTATTTAGTGCATTAGTGTCATCATTTGCAAATGACATTTTAATGGGTTTAATTAACTATCTTTCTGGATTTGATAAAAAAGGTGATGAAATTATTAAGTATGGAATGAACATTAGCAAATTTGTAGGAAGTTTAATGTATTTTATTATTGTTACACTATTTGTATTTGTTTTCTTACTTATTTATTATTTAATTAAAAGATTAATTGAATCACGCAAACCAGTAGTTGAAGAAATTAAACCTGAACCAAAACCAACAATTGAAGAACAAATTTTAACTGAGTTAAAGCAATTGAATGTTAATTTAACCAATAAAAAATAAGTCCTAAAATAGGGCTTTTATTTTGCATTTTTCAGTTAAAAAAATTTTTTTAATGATTTTAATTTTCAATTTATTTTTAATTTATAAATGTTTATAATTACATAAATGTAATTAAAAATGGAGGGTTTATGTTAAAAGTGATTTCTCATCCCCTTATTGATATTAAATTAACTAAAATGCGTCAAAAAGATACAGATCATTTAACATTCAAAAATAATTTAAGTGAAATAGCTTCTTTAATGATGTATGAAATCATGCGTGATTATCAAACCAAAAAATATCAAATTACTACTGCACTTGGACAAAAATACCTTGGAAGTAAGTTTGATAAAGAAATAGTTATTGTTCCAATATTACGTGCTGGACTTGGAATGGTTGATGGACTTTTACAACTTCTTCCTCAAGCTAGAATTGGGCATATTGGAATTTATCGCAATGAAGAAACTTTAGAACCTGTTGAATATTTTTATAAAATTCCTGAAGTTCCAAAAGATTCAAAAATTATTGTAGTTGATCCAATGCTTGCAACTGGTAATTCTGCAGTAGATGCTATCAGAGCACTTCAAAAAGATAACTTTATTAATATTGAACTTGTTTGCTTAGTTGGAGTAAAAGAAGGAATTGCTAACGTAGAAAAAAACTTTGGAAGTGATTTTAAAATTTATTTAGCAGCACTTGATAAAAAACTAAATAGTAAAGGATATATTGAACCTGGATTAGGTGATGCAGGTGATCGTATTTTTGGAACTAAATAATGAAAATTGCAAAAAACAATTCTACTAAACATGAAATTTTTAAAATTGCTTTATCGGGGGTTATTTTAGCACTTGCTTTACTTTTTGATTTAATCGGTAAAGCATTTCCTAATATTTTTGGTTTTTTAAAACTTAATTTTTCTTTAATTCCAATTTTATTTGGAACTTATTTAGTTGGAAAAAAATATGGACTCGTTATTTTATTTTTAAATTTTTTAATTGGCCCTGTTTTTCCTGATGCAAATTCAATTGATATTAGATACTTAGGATCATTTGCTATTTTAATTGTTCATAGTGTTTTTATATTAACTCAAATTGGAGTTTTTTCATTGATTTTAAAAATTAGTAAAAATTGACTTGAACTAATTTCTCGTAAAAATAAATTTTTAAAATATTACATTGTTTACTCAATTTCAATAATTGTAGCAATTTCTATTACAATTTTAATTATTTCAACTATAAATACATTTTTAATTAATTTAATTTATTTAAAACTTTTTTTTAAAGAGTCATTTTCATTAACTGTTATGCTTGAAAAATATTCAGAAACATTTAAAAATTTATTTTTTGGAATTGACAATTATTTTTTAGGATCATATACAATTTATATTGTTTTTAATTTAATTAATTTAATTGTAAATACTTTTATAATTACATTAATTTGAATTATTGATTGAAAAACCAAATTTATTAGTAATTTTCGTAGAAAATATAATCATATTTCATATTAAAAGAAAGGTATAAATGAACAGAGATTTTGATTTTGTGAGCATTGACAAAAAATGACAAAAATACTGATTTGAAAATAAATTATTTGAACCTCAAAAAAACTTTTCTTTACCAAAAAAATATATTTTAAGTATGTTCCCATATCCAAGTGGAAAAATTCATATGGGTCATGTTCGTAATTATTCAATAGGCGATGCTATTGCTCGTTTTTATCGTAGAAAAGGATTTAATGTTTTACATCCTTTTGGTTGAGATGCATTTGGATTACCTGCTGAAAATGCAGCCATAAAACATCAAGTGCATCCACGAACATGAACTTATGAAAATATTAAAAGTATGGATAAAGAAATTCAGAAACTAGGTATTTCATTTGCTTGAGATTATGAATTAATAACTTCCAATCCAACATATACCAAATGAGAACAATATATTTTTTCTCTACTTTGAGAAAAAGATTTAATTTATAAGAAAAAAAGTGTTTTAAATTTTTGTGAATTTGACAATACTGTTTTAGCTAATGAGCAAGTTGAAAATGGAAAATGTTGACGTTGTGATAACTTAATTGTTCAAAAAGAAATGGATACTTATTACTTAAAAATCACTCAATATGCAGATGAATTAGTTAAAGACTTAAAAACTCTTGAATCACATTGACCAAATCAAGTTTTAACTATGCAGAAAAATTGAATTGGTCGCAGTGAAGAATTTAAAGTAAATTTAACCATAACTAATCAAACCAATAATAAAAAAAGTAACCTAATAATATACGAAAGCAACTTAAAAACAATTGAACAAGCTGATTTTATTGCTTTTAGTTATCAACATGAATTAATTGATAAATTAAAAAAAGAAAACTATTTTTCTCATGCTGAACTTTCACTAATTAATCGTATACATAACAATATTGCCAATAAAATTTTCGAAAATAAAATTGCTATTAAATTACCTTTTTATGCAATTAATCCAACTACAGAAGCAAAGCTTGATCTTTATGTAACTGATTTTGCTAGCTATAATACAAATAAAAATGCTCAGTTTGTTGATGTTAAACAAAGAAATCTTGAAGATTTTGTTAAAATAAACAACATAAAAATTGCTAAAGAAAAACTAATAATTAATAAAATAAATTTTCCAATTGAAGTTAAGTACAATTTGCGTGATTGAGGAATCTCCCGTCAAAGATATTGAGGTGCTCCAATTCCTTTAATTCACTGTTTAAAATGTGGAACCATCCCTGAAAAAAAAGAAAATCTTCCAGTGCTTTTGCCTGAAAATGTTAAGTTTACAGGTCAAGGAAATCCATTAAATGAAAATCTTAATTGAATTAACACCACTTGTTGAAAATGTAATTCTTTAGCAAAACGAGAAACTGACACTTTAGATACATTCTTTCAATCTAGTTGATACTTTTTGCGTTATACTGTTCCAATTCAAATGCGTGAAAATAAACTATTTGATAACACTCATTTAAATTATTGAAATCAAGTTGATGAATACATTGGTGGAATTGAACATGCTATTTTACATTTACTTTATGCGCGTTTCTTTACCAAGGCTTTAGCTGATTTAAATTTAGTTTCATTTAGAGAACCATTTAAAAATTTACTAACTCAAGGAATGGTATTAAAAGATGGAACTAAAATGTCTAAATCCAAGGGTAATACAGTAGAACCATCTGAAATGATTGCAAGATTTGGCGCTGATACAACAAGGTTATTTATTTTATTTGCTGCACCTCCAACTAAAGAACTTGAATGAAGTGATGCTGGAATTAATGGATCATTTAAATTTATTAAGCGTTTATGAGAACGTTCTTTTGAAATAAATATTAATAGCAATTGAAAACAAATTAACCATGAACAATTAACCAAAGAGCAACAACTAGCAAGATTTAAGCTTTACACTGGATTAAAAAAAGAACATGAAGTGTTTCAAAATCGTGATAATGAATATGCATTCAATACATTGATTTCATGAACAATGGAAACTTTAAATGCTTATGATTCAATCAATGATAGTGCATTAATTACTGAAATGTATTATGTATTGTTACATTTGCTTGAACCATTTATTCCACATTTTTGTTGAGAACTTTCAGAAAAATTTTTTAGTCTAAAAAATTTAACTGATTTTTCAATTGATGAAAAAGCTCTTATTTTATCAACTATAACTTACGCAATTACCATTAATGGAAAATTTAGAGCTGAACTTTCTGTTGAGAAAGATCTAAAAAAAGATACAATTATAAATCAAGCAAGAGAAATTGCTGCAAAATGAATTAAAGATAAAAAAATTGTTAAAGAAATTTTTATTGCAAATAAATTAATTAATTTTGTTATTAAATAAAGGGAGAAATATGAAAAAAACCAAAATAACACCTTTTTATTACATTACAACTGATATGCAAAATGTCGCCTTTCCAGGAACAGTACATGAATTCTTGATAAATAAAGAGCATGATCATGAAAATGCAAATAGATTAAACTTAATTAAAAATTTACAAGGATTAAATCTTGAAGATAAATTAGAAAATTTAGTTATTTTATATCGAGCTGGGGATTTTGAAAATTTTCCTGAAGCTAAAAATAATTTATCTGAATACCAAATTGGAAAAGATAATCAAGATTTAGATATTTATAAAAATGGAATTTATGTAAAGATTATTCAGGTGGTTGAACAAGATAGTGATTATCTTTTAATTTATAAAGTAATTGCTCCTTTTGAAGTTTCCAAATTTAATAATGATCCAAAAGAGCTAACAAATGAATTAATTGCAAAAATTGTTCAAAACAAAAAAATTGATGCTGATGATAACAAAATTATTTCAACTCAGCAAGTTTATGGAGAAATTGAATTTTTTGATGAAAATGAATATGATTTTTTAGATAAAAAAGATAACAAAGACAAAAAAACATTTAGTGATTTGCTTAAAACAGTTTTTGAAAAAAATTCAACTAATAAAGGTGAAATTACTTCATTTTTATTGCAATCAATTCCAAGTAAAAATAAAAAAATTACCACATGAAATGATATTGAAGAATTTATTAAAAAATATAATGATTATTATTTTGCAGATCCAAAAAAACATCAACTAGCTCGTGAACTTACTTTTTTAAACTTTGCAAATAAAATTATTTTACAAGATATTTTAAAATACAAATTTTTATTTGAATTCTCATCAGAATCATATGATGAATTAATGGAACAAATTCATTATTACTTGGCAACTTTATTTGAAAGTGAAAGTAAAATTAATCGAAAAATTTCATTAAAATTAAATGAACAACAAGATGATTTTATGTTACGTGAAAGATACAAAACTTTAAAAGAATTAGTCGATAAAGAACAAAGTTTAGATGAGTATCAAAAAACTATTAAAAACAATAAATTAAGTAACCGTTATCCAATTTGAATTCAAAATTCAATTCAGAAAGAAGGTGATCGAATTGCTGAAATGATGAGTTCATCTCCTGAAGTTAATATTGTAAAAACATATATTGATTTAATGAAAAAATTGCCATGAAGATTAACTCAAAAAGAAAAATTAGATATTAAAACTGTTCAAGAAACTCTTGAGAAATACCATTATGGTCTTGAGGAAGTTAAAGAAAGAATTATTGAACATATTGCTGTGTTAATTAAAGGTAAGAGAGTTCTTTCCAAAAGTGAATCTAAACGTATTTCAGTTGATAAAAAAACTGAAATTGATATGAATTTATTTAAAGATAGTGAAAATGAGCTCAAATCATTTAACAATGTTCCAATTTTAACTTTAATTGGTCCTCCTGGTACAGGAAAAACTTCACTTACTAAAGCAATTGCTGAAGCGCTTGGAAGAAAAATTATTAAAGTTTCTCTTGGAGGTGTTAGAGATGAAGCGGAGATTCGTGGACATCGTAAAACCTATGTAGGGGCAATGCCTGGAAAAATTATTAAGGCAATTTTAAAAGCTAAAGTTTCAAATCCTGTTATTTTACTTGATGAAATTGATAAAATGTCTTCTGATTCAATTAAAGGTGATCCAGCTAGCGCAATGCTTGAAGTGCTTGATCCTGAACAAAATACTAAATTTCAAGATCACTATCTTGAACATGAATATGATCTATCAAAAGTAATTTTTATTGCTACTGCTAACTATTATGAAGGAATTCCTGAAGCTCTTCTGGATCGGGTTGAATTAATTGAAGTTCATGCATATACTTTAACTGAAAAACTTAAAATTGCTCGTAAACATTTAATTCCTAAGGTAATTGAACAATCATATATTAATGAAAATTTATTTAAACTTTCAGAGGAAAATTTAGAATATTTAATTACACACTATACACGTGAAAGTGGGGTGAGAAATCTCAAAAAGGTTTTAGATAAAATTGCTCGTAAAATTAGTATGAAAACTGAATTTGATCAATCAATTAAAGAATTTGAAATTACCAAAGAAATTTTAACTGACTTTTTAGGTCCAATTATTTTTAATACTAAAAAACATGTTCAAACTTATACCGCTGGAGTTGTTAATGGATTAGCTTATACTTCATATGGTGGAAGTACATTACAAATTGAAGTTAATATTATTCCTGGAAAAGGAAAATTAAAATTAACTGGTTTATTAAAAGAAGTAATGCAAGAATCAGCTATGATCTCACTTTCATATGTACGTTCAAATGCTAAAAAATTTGGAATTGAAGATTTTAATTTTGATGAAAATACTTTGCATATTCATGTACCTGAGGGAGCAACACCAAAAGATGGTCCAAGTGCTGGAGTAACTTTTACAACAGCAATTCTATCAGCAATTAAAAATCAGCCTATTTCATCAGAATATGCCATGACAGGAGAAGTAACATTACGAGGAAGGGTTCTTGAAATTGGTGGTTTAAGAGAAAAATCATTTGCAGCATATCAACAAAAAATTAAATATGTATTTATTCCTGAAAATAATGAACGTAATTTACAAAAAATTCCAGCCGAAATTAAAGAAAAAATTATTTATATTCCAGTTGAAAATTATGATGATATTTATGATGTGCTATTTTTAAATAAAAAACCTAAAAGAACTATTATCACTAAAGTTGACTAAAAGTGTTGTAAAAACACTTTTTTTAAACCAATTTTTAAGTAAAAGTAAAATATGATAAAATAAAATCATTTAAATAAAAGGAATAAAATGAGTAAAATAACTTCATATCAAAATGGTAAAATTTTTTATGATGAACAAATTGCCTGAAAATATATAAAAATAGTTGAAAGATTTTTAAAAAACAAAGCAAAAGCAGCAAAAGCTAAAGGTTTTATTGTTGGAATAAGTGGAGGTATTGATTCTTCAGTAGTTTATATGCTTGCAAAACGAGTGTTTCCTCAAAACGCTCAAGGAGTTGTAATGCCAATTATAAAAATGACTCAAAGTGATTTAAATGATATTACAAAACTTGAACAAGCAAGCAACTCAAAATTTTTAGTTAAAGATTTAACTCAAACATTTAATGCAATTAGTTGTGAACTTGATATTGATAATTCACTTGCTCTTGCAAATATTAAACCCCGTTTAAGAATGACTACATTGTATGCTTTAGCGCAACAATTAAACTATTTAGTGCTTGGAACTGATAATGCTGATGAAATTTTTGTTGGATATTTTACTAAATTTGGAGATGGGGGAGCTGATTTGTTACCAATTAGTCAATTTACCAAAGGCGAGGTTAAATTTATTGCTTCATTGTTAAATGTTCCTCCTGAAATAATTCATAAGAATCCTTCGGCTGGACTTTGAGAAGGACAAACTGATGAACTTGAAATGGGATTTTCATATCAAGATTTGGATTTTTATTTAAATCATTTAAAAAGTCCTGATGTAATCAAACAAAATTTAGATTCATCAGTGATTGAAAAAATTAATAATTTACATTTGAAAACTCAACATAAACGAGATAAAATTTACACACCTAAAAATATCAAATAAAAGGAGATAAAAAATGGCCGGACATTCACATTCAGCAAACATTGCTCATCGTAAAGGAGCTCAAGATGCAGCAAGAGGAAAGATTTTTCAAAAACTTTCAAAAGAAATATTTGTTGCTGCTTCAAGTGCTGGAGGACCTGATCCTGAAAAAAATCCAGCTTTAAAGCTAGCAATTACTAAAGCTCGAAGTAAAAATATGCCAAAAGACAACATAGAAAGAGCCATTTCCAAAGCAAAAGGTGAAAAAAATACAAATACTTTTGTTGAAACTATTTTTAATGCTACAGTTTCAGGGGGAGCAACTTTTATTGTAGTTACTTTATCTGATAACATCAATCGTGTTAAATCTAACATTCAATCCTATTTTAATAAACAAAATGCGACTTTAGGAAAAACAGGACAAATTCCATTTGCTTTTGATCATAAAGGAATCATTGAAATTGTTAAAGATAATATAAATGAAGAAGAATTAATGCTTGTTGCACTTGAAAATGGAGCAGACAACATAGAAAATACTCAAGAAACTTTTGTAATTACTGTTGATCCTGAGCATTTTAGCACTTTAAAAATTTCTCTTGAAAAACATTTTCAAATTGAAAACTTTATTCAATGCGAAGTAACCTACTTACCAAATATGTATGTGGATTATGAAAAAGAAAAAGAACAAAAAATGCTTGATTTTATTGAAAAAATTAAAGAAGATGATGATGTTCAAGATGTATATCACAACATTAATGTTACTTTAAAATAATGATTAATTTTGTCAAAAATATTTATCAAGATATGCTTTTATGGATTAATCCATATTTTGCTCAGTTTTTGATAGTTTTTATTTTTCTTGCTTTCTTGCTTTTTGTTCCAGTTGTTATTTCAATTATTTTTCCTTTGATTAAAAAGAAAATTGAAAAACATTCAAAAGTTTATTTATATGCTTTTACTACAGGTTTTTTCTTAATAATGTCTACTTTTGGATTTATGAGAGAAGCTCTTGAAACATCTTCAGTTTATGCTGCTGCTTATGTACCAATTGATAGTGAAAATTTTAAAAATTATATTTATGCTTACAATATTTTACTTGTTGGAGGTGGAGTCTTTTTTGGTCTTTTATCAGCATTTTTAATTAAATATATTATTTCATATCGAATTAATAAAAAACTTCGCAGCAATAAACACACACAAGTTTTTGTACATGAACACAATGATGAAAATGGTGATTTTCATGTGCATAAACATCCAGATTATATTTTTAATTCTGAAGATAGTTCAAATATAATAAAAGAAACTTTAACAACTAAAGTTGAATCTAAATTAAAGATAATTGCTTTAATTTTACTTTTAACTCATCGAGTTCCAGAAGGTCTTTTACTTGGATACAACATTAATTTGCTTATTAATGGACAACCAACATCACTATCATATGCATTTATTGTTAGTTTGGTACTACATTTAATTCCTGAAGAGATAATCTTTTATTTTCGTTTACGTGAAAGCGGTTTTTCAAAACAAAATTCATTTTTTATTTCTCTTTTAGGGCTTTTTTTCTTTTTACCATTTATGTTAATTGGAAATTATGCAGGTAAAGTTGTTGCTGATATATGAGAATTAAGAGCATTTATTTTTGCTTTTATTGGAGGAATTTTTTTATTTACATCATTAGTTGAATTTTTTCCTGAATTTTATCATTATCATATGAATAAAAATCAGTGATTTTATGTTCTTTTATTTTTATTTATTGGAGTCATTTTTGCAGTTATAATTTTATCAATTCATACTCATAAAAAATAGTTTTAAACTCATAAAAATAGCTTAAAAAAACTTAATTAAATTGTAAATTTATTCTTCAAATAATAAGTAAAATAGTTTATAATTTTAAGCATAATATGTAAAAAAATATTATTACACAAAAAATATCAAATATAAAGGAGATTTTCCATAATGAAATTTAATAAAAAATTCTTTTTAGCTCCACTTATTTTGAGTTCAGTATCTTTTATTGCTGCAAGTTGTGGTACTAAACATGATGAAACTCAAAAAAATGATTCTCAAAGATCAACAAATGTTCAGGCTACAACAAATTATAATGAAGAAAAATTAACAGATACTTCTAAGACAGTGGTTCAAGCAACAAAAGAAAACACCCAAAATCAAGAAAATTTAATTAATAATGATCAAAATTTAGATAAAAATATTTTAGAAAGTGAACAACCTAAAAAACTTTTAGACGATAGCGTTGCTTCTTTTGAAGTTTTAAATGATGAACAAAAAAATAATGTTAAAAGATTTAATACCTTAGTTGAACAAAAGGGACCTATCTATCCTATTGTTTTAAAAGTGCTAGAACCATTAAGAAATTTTCTTTCAAATATAACCCCTGAAGAAGAATTTTCAAAAAATATTGCAACTATTGTTAAGTTTCTTCGTTATTTAAACCTTCAAAAAAAATTGGAAATTCAGCAATTAGAAGAATATAAACATAGTGAAATTATTACTTTTTTAGAATATGAAAAAGAATTTAATAATGCATTAAAAAAATTAACCAATTTAAATGAATTTGATAATCCTAATACTTCACCATTTTTAACTAATAAATTAAATTCAATTGAAGAATTTGTAACTATTAGTAAAAACCAAAATACTAATAATTATTGAAATGAAATTAAAAAATCAATTGGAAATAATTCAAATCATGTTAGCATTTATGAAATTGTATATTATCTATTTGTAGAAACACAATATCAGTTAAATAAAAATGAAGAACTTAAATCATTGTTAGATATTATTTTATATGTTGTTTATAATGAATTTAAAAAACAAAATGCTTTAAGTAACTTAAATAATGATCAAAAAGAGTGATTGGCAAATAACAAAGATTATATTGATTCAGTTCAAAAAGATCCAAATGCTGAAGAAAAAATAAAAATTTTCCAAAATTTAATTGATAATGTTCAAAATGATAAAAATTTCAAAATAAATACATATTCTAAAGATCAACAACAAAAAGATTTTGAAAAAGTTAAAGAATTTTATAAATATTTAGGAGAAAAGAAAGAAATTTTTGCTCTTAAAAAAGATGAAAATGGTAATTTTGTTAACCTTGAAAGTGAAAAATTTGGAACAAAATTACAAGAAGAAAAAACAAAATTAGATGAATATGTTAAAGCTATTGAAAATATTTATAATTTAAATATTGAATATAATATTAATAGATTAAAAAATCAAATTAAGGAAAATAATTTAGTCTCAGCCACAACATCAACAAATGGTTCTGAAACTCTACTTGAAAAATTAGTTAAATTTGCAAAAGAAAAAGTTGAAAAATACAAAATGTATAGATTTAATAATTTATTTTCAAATGTAAATATTCCAGCTCTTATTGAACAAAAAGAAAAATTAGATGTTTATTTTGATCAATTAAACACAGTTGCCTATGAAGAAAGTTTAGATGAAGAGTTTCAATTATTTAAAACTGTTTCTGAATATGCATACTATAGCAATAAGGAAAATGGAACTAAAACTTCAAATAAAGATAAATTGAGAAAATATTTCATTATTACCAACTTAATAAGATTTGATGAGATTTTTAATAAGTATGAAGATATTTTTAAAAAATATTTTGATAAAATGGAAGAGGCTGCTCGTAGTTTAACAACATGACTTGGTGATAAAGATGGAGAAAAAACAAGTCAAAAGTTAAAACAAGAATACGGTAAATATTTTGTTGTTGATAATTTTGATAATGAAAAATTAGAAAATTCACTAAAAGATATCAGAGATCTTTATTCAAACTCACAAAAATTATTTAATCAATTACAAAAAGTAAAAGATAATAATACAGCAAAAGAGTTCTTAGAAAATTTTGAAAATATGGACACTGGTTACAAAGTTTCTAAGAAAAAATATGATGAAGCTCTTTTATTACTTCAAAATGCTGAGCAAAATATGAGAAAACAAATTATCATCAATAATGCTCAACAATTCAAAAAAGAAAGTGAAGAATTTATTAATTTAGTTGAGGAAAATATCATAAATGATAAAATAAAGCCTGAATTTCTCAAACAAATAAGAGAACAACAATATCATATGCTTGCATTAAATAAACTTGATGTGAATAATGAAGACAAAGATAGAAAAGAACAAGACGTTCTTGCTAGTGCATGAATTAATATTGTTGATCCACAAGTATTAACTCCACTTCAACCTTTAGGACATGATTTAATTATTACTTTAAAAACTCCTATTGATAGAATTTGATTCTATTCTGTTTCAATTAAAGAATATTGAGATACTTTATTTAAAGAATTTAAAGAATTAATTCTTTCAGAAACTGATTCTCAAAAATAATTAAAAATAGCTTCACTTAAAAAGTTGAAGCTATTTTTAATAAATTTATTTAAATATATAGGTTAAAAAATATGAAATTTAATAAAAAAATATTAATTATTGGAACAAGTGGGTTAATTTTAACTTTAACAGGAATTGTAACTGGAACTGTATTAGGAATAAAATCTAATAATAATAATAATAATAATAATAATCCTATAAAAGACACAGCAAAAAAAATAAATATTTCACAGTTAAATGAACAATTAGAAATTTCGGTTCATGTTGAGGATTTGACTTACTATAACATAGATAATTCATATCAATTGATTTATAAAAATTTAAAAACACAAAATCAAAATCAAAATAAAAAAATTAACTTAACTATTAAAAATAATTTTTTGATTTTTAAAATCCCATTAACTAATTTTGAAAATGGAAACTATCAACTAATTGAAATTAAAGACACACAAAATAAAATTATTTTAAATTTAAAAAATGAAAGTTTTTCTATCTCAAAAAAACCAAATAGTCAACCAAAGCACCCTAATAATAATATAGAAATACCTAATAAAAATGAATCAAATGATTCAACAAATACAACTAAAACATCAAGTTCAGAAAAAAATATTGAGGAAACAAAGCCTAACACTAATGAATCTACATTAGATATATTTAAAAATAAAACACCTAATTTTAAATTAAAATCTTTTAATTTATCAAAAATAGAATTTAACAATCAAAAAAATAAAAATATTGTAACCTTTATTTTAAAATTAGAATCTTTAAAAAATATAGATTTAAAAAAAATAGAAAAGCAAATCCTTGAACTAAAATACCATTCAAATAATGACACTAAAGATACTGTTATAACTTATGAAATTTCCATGAATAATTTAAATGAAATTAATATTGTTATAGAAAATTTAAATTTAAATACTCAATATTTAATTGAGTATTTAAAAATAGGAAATCAGATTTTAAATTTATCTAATGAACAAAAACAATTTAAAACCTTAGAACCTGAAACTAAAAAGCCTGATGATTTTGAAATTTCAGACATTCAATTTGATAGTATAACTGATAGTACTGCAAAAGTAAAATTTATTTTTAATAAATATAATTTAGGTAATAGTAACTATAAAAAATTTATTTTAAAATATTCACAAGATATTAATAGTAATAATGAAAATGAAAAAATTTTATCAGTTGAAGAATTAAATTATCAAGAAGGTCAAAAATTTGTTGAATTTAATCTTTCTAATTTAAAATTTTTAAAAAAATATACATTAAAAGAACTTAATTTAAATGGTGTTGCAATTTCTCCTGATAAGTTTTTATTGCCTAAAAATGACAACTTATCTAATTTTGATGATACTTATAGTGGTCAAAATAATTCAAATAAAAAATCAAAAGTTTCTTTTGAAACTAAAAAATATGCGGGAAAAATTTCATATTCTTCACTAGATCAGGAAGATTTAATTGTTGAAGAAAATAGTGAAGATAAATCTATTAACAAAAGTTTTAAAATGAAATTAAATAATTTAAAAGGTCTTTTTAATTATTTTACAAACCCTGGTGACTATAGAATAGCAGCTATGCTTAGTGAAAATAACAAGTTTTTTTATATAGAATTTGATTCAGATAAAAAAGAAAATTTTACCAATAATTTAAAAACACCTCCAATTATCCAATCAGACAATACAATTGAAGAAGAAGAAGAAATACAAAAATTCTTTCTAAGCGAAGGTAAGAAATATAAAATAGAAAAATTATTTATAATTCCTGATGAAGAATACATTCCATCAGATCTTTATGAAGATGAAGAATTAATTGATAAATATGCCATTGAAATATTACCTTCTTCAAAAAACAAAGAAAATTTTATTGATACAACAATACCATCAGTTAAATATAAAAATGTTAATTTAACACTACAAAATAATTCAATAAAAGCACAAATAACAATTGATAATTCATTAGTACCTAATAGTCAAATAAATTATATTAAAGCAATTTTTTTATCTTCAAATGGTGGAAAATGAACAAAAGAAATAAAAACTAAAATTAATAATATATGAAGCACAACAATTGAAAATATTCCTTCAAATGATACCATTAGTTTAAGTAAGGTTTTTATTAAGAGTAATGAAAAAAATGAACAAATTTTTATTGATAAAAATAATACAGGAAATATTTCAATTGAAACTCCAGCAAAAGAAAACATTAAATCAGAAATTCAATCATTTACAATTGAACAGGGAAATTATCCTGAATATTTAATAAAAATAAAATTATCAAACATAGATAAATTAGATTATTTTAATTACTTAAAACCAAGTCTTTTTCTAAAACAATTAAATGAAAATAAAATTATTAATACTCAATTATTTGAAAAAGAAAATGACAACACATTAGTGTTTAAAGCAAATCTTCAAGAAAATACAAATTATTTAATTGATAGTTTAATTTTTTCAAAAAATTATAAATTTACATCAGCAATTGTAGTTTCTACTCCTTCCGATAATAAAACAAATTATACAACCGATGAATTAGAAAATTTATTAAAATCAATTGAAAAAATTAAGTTAAATAAAAAATGATTTGCTTCAGGAGTTGTTAAAAAAATAAAAAATGGTTTAGAGCTATTTTACAATAGTAATCTAGGAGAAACTCTTTCAAAAGAAATTTGAAATAAAAATATTTCAATTGAAGATATAAAATATTCTGATATAAATGATTTAAATGGAAGTTTAAATATTAGTTTTAAATTAAAAAGTGGTAATAATTTTAGTTCTATTAAAACTGTTTCAGTTGAAAATTTATTCTCAAAAAATTGATTTAACAATAAAACTAATTTACAACGTATTGAAGAATTTGCTAATTTAATTAAATTAAAACAAAGTTCAAATCCAGAAAAAAGTTATCAAACTGATGAGTTTGACCAAGCTTTTGAAACAATTTTAGTTGAAAATAACTTAGATACTGCTTTTGGATCTGCTAATAAATATATTGATATACAAAATCAGACTTTAAATAATTTTCTTGATATTGATGAAAGCCTAACAAGTTTTGACAGTTCAAAAATAAGCATATACTTTGCAAAATATCTAGATGTTTCTAACTTTTTTGGTCAACAAAGTACTTTGTATTTCCCACTTTTAGGAGCTGCTCGCTATAAACTAGTTATTAACTTTAAAGATTCCAATAATAGTTTTGAAATTAATAATCTTTTTGTATTAGGATTTAATTACAACAAAAATTTATCTTTAAACAAAAATATTTATTACACATTAAATGAATTTATTGCTAAGAAAACTCATCCAAATAATTCTAATTGACAAAATATTAATAAATTTATTGGATTAAAAGAAAACTTAAACAGAAATGTAGATGAAATTATTGAACAAGTTAATTTAAATCAAGAAAATAAATATAATGAACTTGGTAAGTATATTTATTTAAATAGTTTTTTAAAAAGAATTATAGAAAATCAAAAACAAGAAAAATTTAATCCACCAATTAGCGCAAATAGTTTTGATCCCTTTGAATTTGAGGTTATTGATATTCAAAAACAAATTCTTGGAGAAAATAACTTTTTAATTGTTAAGTTAGCTATGAAAACTAAATTTGCACTTACTCAAAGTAGTGAAATTTATCAAACCAATATTGGAGATGGCTTACTAGAATTTAGAATTTTAATTAATAATTAAATTTAAAAATCAAGTAATTTTTATTATGAATTTACTTGATTTTTTATTAACTTAATATAAAATTTTTTTTTAATAAAGAATGTATTTGTTTAAAAAATTTATAAAACAAATGAATAAATGAATAATCAACCTATTTTACAGAATATAATAATAATAATAATAATAATTTTTATTAAAAAATAGTTTCTTTTATTTATAAAGATATAAAATTAAAAAAATTAAATTTATAAAGGGGATAATAATGAAACAAATAAAAACTAAACACTCAATTATGTTAATCAATGGAAAACGAAGAAGTGGAAAAGGATTGCTTTCAAAAGCTATTTATGAACTAGCTCAACAAAAAGACTACAAGGATAACATTTATGTTTTATCATTTGCTGAACCAATTAAACAAATTACTGAGCCTATTTTAAATGAATTAAAGTGAGATGGTAATGATAAAGAAATTGTACGTCCACTTTGAATTGCTATGGGAGAAGTTGGGAGAAATATTGATCATAATATTTGATGTTCAAGAGTTCTTGATCGTATTAAATTTTTAATTAAAAAAGCTAAAGATGAAGGAAAAAATTCACTTTTTTTAATTGATGATCTACGTTTTCCAAATGAACTTGATTATTTTAAGGGTTCTCTTAAATCTTTAAAAGAAATTGTTGGAGAAAATAATGATGTTCAAATTAATGCCATTCGAATTCAAAAGTTTTTTGATGCAGAAAAATTTGTTGTTGGAGTTGATGATAATTCAACTGAAACTAGTTTTGATAAATTAGTTAATATTTGCTTTGATCATATTGTTCCTGAAAATATTTTAATTGATCAAAATTGAGTGGCAAATTTTGAAAAAGTTAATATGTATGCAAAAATTATTTATGATAATTTTTTAGGAAAAAATTAATTTATGGCAACTCGTAAATTTTACAACAATGTTGATTATTTTATTGATGAAACAAATAAAACTATCAAACTAGCTCCTGAATTTCATAAAAAACTTTTAACATTTAATAAATTTCATGGATTTAAAAAAATCGGAGGAAGTACTGTTGGTGATGTTTTATTAGCAGGTCCATTTAAATCTCAATTTGCTGCTTTTTGTCATATTGCGAGAATTAAGTTGCCAGTTCTTTCAAAAAAATATGTTCATGCAGGAGAAGTTCTTGAACCAAAAGTATTTGATGCTTTTAGAAAAGCTTTTCCTAATTTGGAAATTCAAAATTATATTGCTAAAGATTATAATTATAATTTTTTTGAAGGTAAAGATGATGTTTTAACTGGTGTTCCTGATGGTTTTATCCCCAAATTAAATTGTGTTATTGAAGTTAAAACTGCAGGAGAAACAAAGCTACCAAAATGGCTTAAGGAGGTTGATCCTTCATATCGTAAACAAGCACAACTTTATTCATATTTAATGAATGCCAAATCATATAAAATAGTTGCATTATTTTTAAAAGATGAAGAAGGTGATTATTTAGATCCTGAACATTTAAATATTAACAAACGTATTATTCGAGCTTTTGATTTTCCAGTTAATTATCAGGAAGCAAAAGATGATATTCAAAAAGTAAAAAACTGATATTATAAGTACACTAAAAGTGGAATTTCACCTAAATATAATTTATCAATTGATGGAGATCAAATTCAATATTTAAAGTGCTCAAATGAACAAGAATGAATTGAACTTTTAAACACTTGAATTAAATCTGGAAAAGCAGATCCTGATACTACACCATAAAATATATTAAACATAAGTTTAGAAACTTATGTTTTTTATTTTTCATTTTTTTAAAAATAAAAAAGTATTTAAGTGTGTTTAAAATATATGGAAAAATACCAACCATTTTTTTATTAAAAATGATTTATAGTTTAAAATTATGAAGTTAATAAAATTTAAGATAATAAAATAAAGTAAAAATAAAGTTTTATTAATTTATTTAAAAAAAAAAAAAAAAAGAGGAGAAAAATATTACATTTTAATATTTAAATATGAAATTTAATAAAAAAAATTTTTTTAAGTTAGCATTAAAATTTGCAATGCCAACTGTATTAGCAACAGCAAGTATTGCTTCGGCATGTAATAATTCAGAGAGTGCAAATAGCAAAAAAACAGTTAAATTTGCTACAGCACAAGATACAATTTGACCTTTAATGCAATCTTTACAACCAATTATTGAACAATATAACAAAGATTTGGAAGAGTTTAATAAACAAGAAAAAGAAAAAAACAGTGATTTTGTTGAATTTTTGCCAGTTCAACTTCAATTTAGTACAGAATTAAAAGTTGATAATTCTGAATCAAAATTAACAGCAGCAGTTGCAGCTCAATTAGAAACTAATAAAAAAGATGCTCCAAGTCTTATTTTAGCTAATCAAGGAGCAGCCTTTATTGCAAATAGTTATAATGTTTTATTAGATCTTTCAAAAACTAATATTAATAAAAATATTTTTAATGAAAAAATTCTTAAATCTCACAATGAATTAGCTGGTTTGGGAGTAGATGAAAATAAAATTTATAGCATTCCTTTTGATGTAACTGATGTTGATGGTCTTGTATTCAATCTTGACTTAATGTACAAAATTTTTGAAGTAATTAAATCAGGTGGTGGAACTGTTTCAGAAGAATCAGAAATTTACAAAAAAGCCAAAGAAGCATCAACAATAGGAGCTTCAATTCCTGAAAATAGCATTTGAAATAAAATTAAGGCAAAATCAAAAGAATCATATAAATCATTAATAGTTAATGATGATACTTTTAAAGGTATCATGACAACATTAAAATTTGCTAAAGATTTTTATGATGGCTTAGACATTGATTTTGAAAACACTGAAGGTGATGCTGCTATTTTTACTATTGATTATCAACAAGATACATTTTTTAAAGCTTTAAAAAATGAAACAGGAAAAGATTTATTAGAAGTTGATAAAATAACTGAAGAAAATTCAAAAAATACTCCTGTGAAATATAACATCAAAGATGATAAAGAATTGCAAGATAAATTTAAAGAACTATATAAATTATTTGGAGAAGAAGGAGAATTAAAACAAAAAAATAATAACACTCAAGCATTTTTTAATATTCGTTATGCAGCAAATGGTGCAACTGATTGAGCATCATGAGACATTAGAACATTTAAAACCGCTTTTGCCTATGCGCCATTAGTTGGAATTAACCAAACAGTTCAATCACCTGTTTCAAAAGCATTTTTCACTCCAAAATTCAATGAAATAGTTGAAACAACAAAGCAACCAACAGAAGAGGCTAAAAAAGATCAAGCAATTTTCTCAAAATTTGCAACCATTGATGATATTTTATATATACCACAAGTTCAAAAAAATAATGTAGATGAATCAAGACAAACTTATTTAAAAGGTGGATCAAATTTAATTGCTCTTACAACTAATGACAAACAAACTGATGATTCAACAATTAGATTTTTAAATTATTTATTTGAAGGTAAATACAAAGATTTTGATGGTAAAAGCAGATCAGTAGCTGATTATATAGCGGAAACAAGCTCATATATTTTGCCTACTAAAGCATTTTTAAGTTCTGACACTGAAACTAGATTTCAATCAAGAATTAAAGAAATGGAAGCTGCAAAAAAAGAAACTAAAGATTTATCCTTACAAGCTCAATATGAAAAAAGAATTAACAATTTAACTGCTGCACTAATAACTTTAAAATCAGCTCTTGTATATCAAGAAGGTATGGGTGATAATTATCAATTACTAAACACATATTCAATTGACACAAAATCATCTTCAGTTGTTAGCACAATAAGTGCATCATTACTTAATGCCACAAAGAAAACTAATGAGTCTAAAGAATTTAAAACTGGTGAAGAAGTATTAAAAACAATTTTAGATACAATAAAAAAATAATATTTACAAGACATTAAAAATTTTTGAATTCATTTTCAAAGATTTTTAATGTTTTATTTTTTTATTAGTACTTTATAAAAATATGAATAAAAATGATTTTTTAGTAAAAATAGAAAAACTAAATTTTAAATATAGCAAAAATTCAATTAATTTGAAAATTGATAATTTAGTTTTGCCTAAAAATAAAATCATAACTTTACTGGGACCATCAGGAAGTGGGAAAACAACTTTATTAAATTTAATAGTTGGTTTTTTAAAAGCTAAAAAAGGTGAAATTGAGGTTAGTTCTATTCCAAGTGAAATTGGTTATATTATGCAACAACATAGTTTATATGAAGGTGTTAGTGCAAAAGAAAATATTTATGTAAGTGCCAAAAATTCTTTTAGTTGAAAATACAATAAAAAAATTAAATTTTTAAAAACATTTCTGGAAAAAAATTTTTATTTTCAAAAAACAATCACAAAAATGCTTGTTAAGTTAACCTCTTATACATCTGAAAAAAAATATAAGAAAACTTATTGATATGAAAAATTGTTAGTGTTTAAATTATTTTTTTATTTAATAAATGATTTAAAAACACTTTTATGATTTGTTCATAATTATAAATTAAAAAAAATGTTCAACAATGAACTAATAAGTATTGCAAAACAATTAGAAATTGAAAAAATTATTAATAAAAAACCTCATGAATTGTCAGGGGGAGAAAAACAAAGAGTAGCATTTGCTAAATCAATTATTAAAAAAAATAAAATTATTATTATGGACGAACCATTTTCAGCATTAGATGCAAAAATTAAAGAACAAACAATTAATTGATTAAAAAAAATTAAAAATTTATACAATTTATCAATTGTTATTGTCACTCATGATCAACTAGATGCTATGAAAATAAGTGATTATATTTTAATTTTAAAAAATGGAGAGTTACAACAATTTGATAAAAGTGAAAATTTATATAAAAATCCAAAAAATTTATTTGTTGCTAAATTTATTGGATTTCCTGAAATTAACTTAATGAAAGAAGATGAAAAATTTTGATACTACTTAAGAAGTAGCGATTTTAATGTAGTAAAAACTACTAATAATAAAAAATGGCAAATTATTGATAAAAAATCACTAGGTGATTTATGACTGTATGATTTAAAAATAAAAAATGAAGATAATATAATAAAAATTACTTCAAAAGAAGATTATTTAAATATTGGTGATTTTGTAGAATTAATTTATGATTCAAAAAAATTATTAATTTTTAATAAAAAAAATGAAGAAAGATATTATTTAAACAATGAATAAAATAAAACTATTTAACATTTTTTATAATAAAAATAAAAAAACATTATTTTGATTTTCTTTAATAATTTTTATTTTGTTTTTTATTGTATTTAATTTTTTACCCTTTTTATATACAATTGATAAATCTTTTCGTGTTTACTCTCCTATAGATAAAATTAACTATACTCATGGAATTGAAAACTTTTTAAGCATATTTAATGATAATCAATTTAAAATAGCAACTCGAAATTCAACATTATTATTTTTTATTGCAACTCCACTCTCATTAGTTATATCTTTATTTTTAGCATTAGTGATTTTTTCCTTAAGTTCAAAATTAAGTAAAAATATTTGAATAACAACAATTTATTCTCAATTTTTTGTGTCTTCTTTTGCTATTGGAATTACATTTAGTTATTTATTTGGTGAAAAAAATATAGCATTTAAATATTTTTTCAATAGTGATAAAAGTTTTGTTGGTGAACCTAGAATTGACATTATTTGATTGTATTTAATATTTCAACTTTGAAGATCAATCCCTTTTAATACTGTGTTATTTGTTTTTTCAATTCAAAGATCACACAATACTTATGAAAAAAATATTAAAATTGATAATTTAAGTTTGTATGACAAAATCAAAATTGTTTATTTTAAAGAAATAAATCATACATTAGCAACAATATTTATAACTAATTTAATTTTTTCATTTTTTTTATTTCCGCCTGCAATTATTGATGCCAATTTAGAAAGAATTAGTGGACATACTTTATCAAGTTATATATATGGTAAAATAATCCCTCTTGATGGATCAATAAATTTAGATTTTGCTAAAGCATCTGCAGCAAGTGTTATTTCAATTATTTATATTTTATTTTTACTTTTAATTTTCTTTATGTTAAAACCTAAAAATATTAAAAAATTTTTTTATTGAGTAAGGAGAATTAATGTTTTTTACAAAAATAATAAAAGAATTAGCTAAATATTTGATTATCATAATTATAGTGTTAATTTTATTGTTTCCAATTTACTATTTATTGCTGTTTTCTTTTTTATCTAAACAAGAATTTATCGATAAAAAATTTCCTGTTTTATATTGAGTTTTTAATCCCACAAATTATCAAGAAATCTTTAATTCAAATCTTTTAAAATCACTTTTACTAACTTTTTTTGCTATTTTAACTATGATTTTTTTACGAATAATAATATATTCATTTATATCAATTGTATTAATTAATATTTCTGAAAAACTAAAAAAAATAATTTTAGCATTAATTTTATTAACAACTGTTGTACCTGAATTTAGTTTATATATAGGACTTAAAACAGTAATTGATTTATTGGATATAAAAAATGCCAACTATTTTCCTTTAACATTAACTACTAATACTATTTTTTCATACTTTTTACTTGTTTATTTATTTAAAAATATTGAAAAAGTAAAAAAAGAAAAAAATCAAGTTATTTTAAATGATAATTTAAGTTCATATGACAAGTTTAGATTAGTTTATTTTCCAAGATTAAAAATGTCATATTTTTTAATTGTTGTTTTTAGTGTTATTAATGTCTGAAATGATTATTTATGACCTAGTTTTTTAATGTATGGAACAAAAGACCAAAATATTACTTTATGATTTAAAAATTTAGGTCAAACTCCTTTGGGGAATACATTTTTAAATGTGCAAGCAGCTGGTGCTGTGTTTTCTTTGATGATACCTTTATCAATTTATTTAATTTTTTCTAAATTTATCAACAAACAAATAAGTAAATAAAATATTTAAAAATAATTAAACAGGAGAAAAATGATTAATTTAACTGAATCAGAAATTAAATTTTTATCTAAAACTTTAGTTGATGAATCAATTAAAATCGCAAAACTATCAAAAACCAAAATTAATAATTCTATAAATTTAAAATATAAAAATAATAATCAAAATTATGAAATATTTTTAACTAATTTTTTTAGAAAAAATAATTATTTTGAAAAAGATAAAATTTTTGAATTCTGTGCATTAATTTTTAAAATGATTTTAAAAGCACAACTTTTTAAGTTTGGAACAAGCAAATTTGCTATCACTTATTTAAAATTAATTTTATTTTTATTTGAGTTTGATTTTAATTGAACCCTTGATCATTCATTAAAAATTGAAAACAATATTTTTTGCCATGAAGCAAAATTATCAGATAAAAATTTAACCTTTTTTGCTAATTCAAGCCAATTTATGATTAAATCAAATGAATTAGATAATCTTCTTTTGATAGCTTGTAAAGAAAATTTAAAAAATAATTGAATTGAACTATCAAATGAAGAACAGAAAAATATTTTAAATGAACAAATTTTAAATTTAATTAAAAACAATTCAATTTCTTTTTCTAATAAAGAAATTTTTCTAGAAAATAATATTCTAGCTTTTAATGATAGATTAAATAAGTTAAAAAACAGTGAAAATTGAATTATTTTTTTAAATTCATTATGAATACTTTCAACTATGTCATAATAAAAAATAAAATAAATAAAAACAACCTGGTAAAGGTTGTTTTATATTTAAATTATTTTAATTTAGCAAAATATGAAACAGTTCTTACAAGTTGTGAAACATAGGACATTTCATTATCATATCATGCTGAGATATGATATAGATTTTTTCCATCTTTTGATTTTACAATTTTAGTTAATTCTGAATCGTAAATTGAACCGTATTTTGAACCAATAATATCTGATGATACAACTGGTACAGTTTCATATTTTAAACTTTCATTTGCGGCTTTTTCAAATGTTGCATTCAATTCTTCTACAGAAGGTTGTTTATCAAGTTCAACCACAAGTTCAACCAATGAACCTGTAATGGTTGGAACTCTAATAGCTGATCCATCTAAAATTCCTGCTGCTTCAGGGATTACAAGACCAAGTGCTTTTGCAGCTCCTGTTGAAGTTGGAATCATATTTAATGCAGCGGCTCTTGCACGACGTAAATCACTATGAGGAGCATCTTGAAGTCTTTGATCTCCTGTATATGAATGCACTGTAGTCATTCATCCTTTTTTAACACCAAAATTTTTAACAAGTACATTAACAATAGGTGCAAGACAATTGGTTGTACATGAAGCAGCTGAAATAACTGTATCTTCTTTAGTGATAATGTTATGATTTACATTGTAAACAACAGTTTTTAAATCAGATCCAGCAGGTGCTGAAATAACTACAGCTTTTGCTCCGGCTTCAATATGTTGAGCAGCTAGATCTTTTTTGGTAAATCTTCCTGTTGATTCAATAACTAAATCAATTCCAAGTTTTCCTCAAGGAAGCATTTTTGGATCTCTTTCAGCATACACTTCAATTCTGTTTCCATCAACAATAATAGCTGATTCTTCAGCTACTACATCAACTGGTAATTTTCCAAATGCTGTATCATATTTAATTAAATGAGCAAGTGTTTTTGCATCTGTTAAATCATTTACTGCTACAACCTTAATATCTTTGTTTTTGGTTTGAATTAAAGATCTTAAAAACAATCTACCAATTCTTCCAAAACCATTAATTGCAACTTTTTTCATTTTGTTTCCTCTCTTTTAATTTGACTTTACCAATTAAAATCATAATTTAATCTTAATTTAGTTAAAGTATATAAAATTATTGCAAAAAACAAAAAATTAAATTAGCAAAGTTAATCAAGTAATTTTAATTATTTAATAGATAAAGTGATTCTTTTTTTAGATTCAAATTGATAATCACTAGCATATAAATTTCCATTTGAAAAAGAAAGTTTTAAAGCATTTTTAATTGGGTTTTTAAAAGCATAAAAAATTTTCACACGCTTGTTGTTTACATATAAATATGCTCCAGGATTGGTGCTAAAGGCCCTAATTTTATTAAATGCTTGTTCAACTGTTAAAGTTGATTCTAAAAAAGCGTCTTCTTTTAAAAGTTTAGGTGCCAAAGTAACTAAATTTTCATCCTGAATTATTTCATTGAAATTTCCTGAATTAAAATCATTTAATCATTGAACAATTACTTGACCTGCTAAAAGTGAAAGTTTGTCAAAAATGCTTTTGCTAGTATCAATTTCATTAATTTGTAATTGTATTTCTTTAATAATATTTCCCGCATCCATTTTACTAGTCATGTAGATTAAATTTAATCCTGTCTTATCATCTCCATTTCATAAACTATGTTGAATTGGAGCTGCTCCTCGATATTTAGGCAATAGAGAACCATGAATATTTAGCGCTGCTTTTTTAGGTAATTTTAAAATATTGCTAGGAATATATTGACCAAAAGCACAAGTGAGTAAAATATCAAAATCAATCATAGTCAATTGATCATATATTTGAGAAATTTTTTCAGGCTGAAAAAGTAAAATGTTGTGTTTTTGTGCTAATTTTTTAACTGGAGTTTCAATTAGTTTATATCCACGATTTGCTTGTTTATCTGGTTGTGAAATAATGGCTTGCACATCAAAATTTTTAATAATAGCTTCAAAAGCAGGAACTGCAAATTCAGGAGTCCCTGCAAGAATTATTTTTAATTTTTTATTCAATTCAAACCTCACATTCTATCAATGAATTAATTATTTTTTTTAAGCGATTAATTCTTTTTAAAGCATATAAATCTTTTTTAGGATTATCAATATTTTTTTCAATATCATTTAAAGGAATCTCTGATCCAAAATAAGTCAATTTATTTTTACGTTCTCTAAAATCTAAAATTTTTATCAATGATGGTAAAAATCACATTGGCAATCAATCTGATCCAATTCCATCTAAAATTAAAACATCAATGTCAATTAATTCTTCAATGTAAAAAAATTCTTCAGTTAATTTAGCTGAACCAAAAGTTTTTTTAACTTCAAAAATTAAATAAAAAATATTTACATAAGCAACTTTTTTATTAGCATAAGCTAAATTATTTGCAATACTTGAAAGTAGTCTTTCTTTATTAGCTTCATTGTTTGAGTGTAAAAAAATTCCTTTAAGAGTATCTAAAAATTTTTGATCAAAAATTTTACTTTTAAATTTTTCTTGATATTTATATAAATCAAAAAAATTATTTTCATCAACATTAATTTCTGTAAAAAATTTTTTATATTTAACTCCACCTAAATTACTAAAAAAAATATTATTTTTAATTAGATAATCACGTGCTTTATTATTGTTAGCGTAAAAATATTCAGTGACTAATTCTCCTTTTTCATTGCGTTTAATTTCAATTTCAGTGATATATTTTTCCGGTTCAAGTGAGCGCATTTTTATATCAATTAAATCAATATATTTCAAAAAAATTTCACCATCATTCATGTTGTTTTGCAAAATTATTTTTGCTAAAAATGGATCATTTTTAGCTTGATTAACAATCTTTTTTTTCTCTTGTTCAATTTGTTCTTTTTCCATAAAACCTCAATTTATTACAATGACCTTAAATAATTTGTTTTAATGAAATTTTTCTTTGCAATAGTTAATTTATAATTACTTGAATTAGTGAATTTACCATCTAAATAATTTTCAGAAGCCTCAAAATTAGAGATATTGCGCTTGTTTAACTCATTTAAAATACTATTAATTTGTTTTCAATTAATTGAACCATTGTTATGTAAAAATGAAATAAGCATTACTAAATTAATAATTTTAAAATCATCTGTTAACTTATTTAATTGAGAAATAATATTTTGTTCTAACTCACTTGAAGGTGTTTTTGTTAAATATTTAAAAAAATCTGCATTGTTATATTTAAGTAATGCTTCGTATTCATTTTCAATTGAACTATTGATTAAATTTAGTTGAGTTTTTAACTCAATGTTATTTTGTGATTTTAAAAAAGGTAATTCATTTTTAATTGTTTTACCATAACCAATTATAAAATCAACACTTTTAGGTTTATTTGCAATTTCAATATCTGCAAAAACATCTAAAAAATGCGCACTAATGTCTTCAAAATTTTCTTTATGTAAACTAGTTTTTTTAGCTTTATTTTCAAGCAAATTATCTACAATTTCTTTTCCCAAATTATTATATAATGCATTTTTTAAAATAGTATTTTTATTAATTTCTTCACGATTTAATGGGCGTTTAATTGAAATAACAACACGTGAATCTTTATGATTGTTAAAAGTCTTAAACAAGCCTATTGCTTCTAATTTTTTACGAGAATTTTCAAATTTTTCTTTGGTTGTATTTAAAAGTAAATAAAGAGTTTCAAGATTATATTCAAAATAAAAAAGAGGATTTTCTTTAACTTTTGATGACAGAAAATTATATAAAGTAACTGATTCTGATCCTAAAAGCGGAAGATAAAATTTAATAATACTATCATTATCTGATGAGGTTAATTCTTCTCCTCTTTCAACTGTTAAATAATTATAAATAATATTTTTCATTTTACTTCCTTACTAATTTTTTGTCCATTTTTTTATGATTGCATAGAAATTTTAAATTACTAAAAAATATTTTTTTAAAAGAAACTATCTTTTTTTAGATACTAGCATTTTATTAATAAGATATACACATTAATAATTTTGTTGAAAAGCTTTTTTTTAAGTCAAAAAAGAATAAAAAAACTAACTTTTAAAAAAAATAGTTAGTTATTCACAATTTCAAAATTTTTTCAAACTTGCTTATTTGATAAAAAATAATTTCTATTTCTTACTATTAAAAACATTGTATTTTAGTATTTTTTTAATATCTTTTAAAGTATTAATATCTTTTAAATTTAATTGAATTATTTGAATATTTTGATAATTATTTTTATTAGTATAATGATCATTAAATAAAGTATCTAAAATTTTCATTTGCTTATCAGAAACATTTCGTTTGCGGCAATTCTCAAGTCGAGTTTTTTCATCAGTGTGTAAAAAAATAATTTTAGTAACAAACTTAATAAAATTACTATGCAAACTATGTAATGCTGCAATTTCAATAAAATCATATTTGTTTTTATTTAAATGCTGATACACTCTTTTATGTACAATAGCTTGAAATTCATCAAATAATTTGTAATCATTAATTACTATTTGTCTAATTTTTTCTTTAGAAACTTTTTCATGTTCAATTAAAAAATTAAATTTAGTTTCTTTCAAAAAATGTACAAATGATATATCTTTATATAAATTAAGTACAAAGTCATCACCATTAAAAATGGTGTATCCTAATTTTTGAACAAGATTTAAAAAATAAGTTTTTCCAGTACATGGTTTTCCTGTGATGGCAATCATTTATTCCTCTTGATTTTGAAGATACTCATTTAAAAATTTAAATACAACATTTAATTCAAGTTCTTTTAAAATATCTTTTGCTTTCTGAAGATCTAAATTAATTATTAAATCCTCAATTTCATACTCAAATTCTTTAACATCATAATTTAATTTAGCTAATTCTAAAGACATATTTCCTTGTTTTTTACCAGTTAAAAGTTTTTCTCTAACTGATTTAGAAATTAAATCTGAATTAATGTTATTAAATATGTTTTCATATGATTGAAAATTTTTAAGTAAATTAATGGCTGTTTTATCACCAATTCCCTTAATTCCTGGTAAGTTATCACTTGGATCGCCTTTAAGACCTTTAAAATCAGGGATTTGACTAGGTTTGATGCTATAAATAGTTTCAAAATTTTTATAATTAATAAATTCATAATCATGTTTTCCACGAAAAATAATCGATGTATTTTGATCAACTAATTGCAATAAGTCTTTATCACGTGAAAAAATAAATTTTTGGTGAAAAAATTTTTTTGTTGCTGTAGCAATTAAATCATCAGCTTCAGCTCCTGGTATTTCTCAATGAGCTATATTTAGTTTATTTAAAATTAATTTAATTAATTTAAATTGCAAAAAAATATCTTCTGGGGCTTTAATTCGATTAGCTTTATATTCAGGAAAAATATCATGACGTTTTGTTTTTGAATTAGCATCAAAAGCAATAAATAAATAATCAGGTTTTAAACTTTTAAGCAAACGACATAGTTGAAGCAAAAATAAATTAATTGCATTAGTTGGAGTTCCATTTTTTGTGCGCATTATTTTAGTTAAGTCGCCACTATATGAAGCATAAAAAGACTGAAACATTAAAAAATTTCCATCAATTAAAAGAATCTTTTTATTCATTTATTACCTCTTGTCAACTATTTATTATGTAATAACCTTTTTCTGAAAAACTAATGTTAATTAAAATAATTCTTGGGTTTTTGTAATCAATTAAATCTTGTGCGTATGTATTAAAAATAAATGCATCAACAGAATTTGTTGAATCTGATACTCTAGCAATTATTTTACCCTTAATGTTTTTTTTCACAGATTCTAAAAAAACATATAAAAATTCATTTTGACTTGGTTTTAATGTTCCCAAAGTGATTTTCTTCTCATATTTTTTTGTTGGAAAAGCATTATAAATTGCTCCTAAAAATTCTTTTTCACATTTAATTTCTAAATCAAGATCTAAATTTTTAGCATTAATTTTTTTGTTAGGAAAGTCAGTATCTGAATAAAACTTTTCAAGTTTTTCTTGAATTGATTTATTTGATTTGTCATGAATTTTTTTATATACTTTATAACCATTTTCAATTGTCAAAAGAGCATCAAGTAATTCAGTAATATTTCCAAATTCTCTAAAAACATTAGCCTTAATTAATGTTTCAATAACTGAATATCCAATTGATGCAATTCTTAAACGTAGAACTCCTGTAAAAAAATTATCAATTTTTCCATGTGTTTTAATTTCATTGTAAATTTTTTCAACTGCTACTGCCCCAATTCCTTTAATTACAATTAAAGGTAATTGAATTTTAGAATTCTCTTGGTTTGTTTTTCATAAAATTTCACTTTTAAAATATGAATTATTAATTTTAGGAGAATAAACCTCTATGTTATGTTTTTTAGCAACCAATGAAATTTTTTTAATAGCTGATAAATCAGAAATACTATTATCAATAATAACTTTATAAAAAATTTCAGGATAACGAGCTTTATAAAAAGCTAATTTGTATGCAATGAATGAATAAGCTACTGCGTGAGCTTTATTAAACCCATATAGAGCAAATTTTTCAATTTGATTGTAAATTAGTTCAAGTGTTTGTAAATTGATATTGTTACGTAAACCATTTTGATAAAATAACTCTCGATAACGATTCATATCAGCAACATTTTTTTTTGAAATAGCTCTTCGGAGTAAATCAGCTTCAACAAAAGACATTTTGGCAACTTGTTGAGCTATTTCCATAATTTGTTCTTGATAAACAATGATTCCAAAGGTTGAAGCTACAATTTTGTCATAAATTGGATGAATTTTGTGAATTATTTGTTTTGCAAATTTAACATTTGCATAATCTGGAATAAATTCTTTTGGTCCAGGACGAAAAAGTGAAATAATAGCATAAATATCTTCAAAAGTATCCACATGAACTGTTTGAATGACATTACGCATTCCAGGAGATTCTAACTGAAAAATTCCATCAGTGTTTAATGTGTTAATTAAATCAAAAGTAATTTTATCATTAAATGGATTAAAATTTAAATCAATTACTTGATCAAATTGAAATTGCTCTTGAAGTTGAGACTCAATTTGCTGAATAATAGTTAAATTTTTTAAACCTAAAAAATCAATTTTAATCAATCCAAATTGTTCTAAATTAGTCATTTCAAATTCAACTTGATTTAATGAATATGAATTTGCTCGAACTGGAATTATATTTGTTAGTCTTTGATTGCAAATAATTACTCCAGCAGCATGAATTCCACTTTGTCTTGGTAATCCTTCAATTTTAGAAGCATATTCATGTAATTTAGGATATTTATTAACCAATAATTTGTATTTTGTATTTTTAGCATAAGCTATTTCAAGAGAACTATCAACTGCATTTAATGAAGTGGTAACTTTATCAATATAACTAAGAGGGATTTTTAACACTCTTCCAACATCTCGAAGCGATGACTTTGATGCTAAAGTTTGAAATGTTGAAATTAAAGCACAATTTTCCTTGCCAAAACGTTTTCCTATATAATCAATAATTTCATTACGCCGATCATCTTGAATGTCAATATCAATATCAGGTAATGATACACGGGCAACATTTAAAAATCGCTCAAATAAAAGTCCATACTCAATTGGATTAACATTAGTAATATCTAACAAAAAAGCAATAATTGATCCTGAAGAACTTCCTCTTCCTGGTCCTATTTCAATTTTTTGAGTACGTCCATAATCTAAAATATCTTTAATAATTAAAAAATAATCTATAAAACCAAGTTTTTTAATGGTATCAAATTCATATTTAATTCGCGTATCAATAATATTTTTGCCATATTTTTTAATTAATTTTTGATATTTAATTTTATTAATTGATTTTTTTAATTGCTCTTCTTTGTTTTTAAAAGACATAATTTTAATCTCAGATGAAATTTCAATTGGTTCAATTAATTCAACAAAATCATTCATTTGTTTTAAAACATCTTGTGAAACATAATTAAATTCATCAGGATCATAATAATCATTGTAATAATTGTTATCATTTGGATTTTGAGCTATATTGTTTAAAACAGACAAAATTTCATTATCATTTTTATTTAAAATTTTTTTAGTGGGAGCATAAACTGTAGGTCAATTTTGAACTGTATTTAAATCATTAAAATAAAAATTCTTAATTATTTTCCCCTGAAAATTGTTTTTTAATCCATTTTCAAAATGATTAACAACAAGTAAATTTTCATTTTCAAGTTCATAAAAAGAAATCTCTTTTTTTTCTGAGCGAACTAAAATAAATTCATTTAATTTAGTATATCCTAAATAATTTTTTGCATAAACCATCACTGTAAAACCTTCACTTAAATTAAGTTCAATTCCAATTAATAATTTTAAATTATTATCTTGTGAGAATTTTAAAAACATTGGTAGAGCAAAAAGGTTTTCTTTATCAGTTAGTGCAATTACTGAAAGTTTTTTTTCCTTAACTAGTTTAAATAAACTTTCTATGCGAATAGTTGAACTTAAAAATGAATATTCAGTGTTAGTGTGCAAAATTAAATGGTTATTCATAATCATATTTTACCTTTTTTGTATAAATTAAAATATTAATGATAATTTTTTTAAAAAATAACATCTAGTAAACTAGATGTTAAAATAAACTTTTTTTAAATTTTTTTATAATTTGAATTAAGATAATAGGCTTTGATATTAGCTTTTTCAACAATTAAAGGATCTAAATTCAAGTTTGGATCCTCATAAACAATTTTAATGTTGTTTTTTTTAGCAAGTTCAACAATATTAATACAATCATAAAACACTTCAACACGATTTAAATTACTAGTAATTTTTTTTCCAATAACAATTAGTTTTAATTTAGTGTAACTAATAATATTAATTAATGGTTTGTTAATAGTATCAACATAAAGTGCAGTATAAACATTAAAATTGTGGTTAAAATTGATTTTTTCTTGAAGTTTTTCGTAATTAAATAAATTTGAATATGCATAAACTAAATAAGTTGGTGAAATATTAGCAATTTGAATTTCTGATTTTAAGAATACTTCTTGAGAAACTTTAACCATATTTGAAGTGATATTATTTTTATTTTTTTGTATTAAAATGTAATTGCTATTTTTAATATATTCATATCATTTGCTTTCATATAAATAGTTCAAATAAGGAATATTTAAAAAGAAATCAACTTCTTGGATATCCATTCCAATAGGAAAAACACTTAAAAGTGAAATAATTGAATCATTGTGTTTTTGATATGTTTTAATTTTTTTTAATATTAATTGAAATTCTTCATCATTATTTTTTTTAACATATTCATTATAATTGTTCACAAATGTTTTAAATTCAGAATTTTGTACTATATTTTTGGGTAAATTAATATATTTTTTAAACTCATTTCGATTGTTTAAAATGTGATACAATGAATACTTAATTTTATTGATTAAAATATTTTCTTCCTCGAGAGTTTTAATTTTACCTTCAGTAAAAATAGTTGCTGCTAAAAAATATTTTGATGCTTGTGAATTGCGATTAATTTTATTTATATTTTCGAGTAAAAAACGATATTTATATTTATTTCCTTTCTTGAAAACAAAATAAATAAAACCATCTCGAATATCAACAATTGTTTTTTTATAAGGAATTAAAAAATGATCATAAATGTCAATGATTTCATCACCTTGAATTTTATTAATATAATAATATGGTTTTAGTGCAAATGCAACAACAATATTATTTAAGAAAATATTTTTAAAATGCTTTTTATTTTGTATAACATTTTTTGAACTATCATTGTTAAAAAGTTTATTTTTTTGCCAATTTATTGAACAATAAAATATTCCATTTTTTTTAGTGAAAATTTTTAATACATAATTAGTTTCATATTGAAATTTATGATCTAAAAAAAGAATAATTTTTTCTAAAAAAGTTAAATTAATTTTATTTTTTTTCAAATTATCTTGCGTTATTTTAATTTCTAATGCATCTTCATGTTCATTAGAAAGTTCAATAAATTTTTTAATCTTAATAATTGTATTTGCATCAAAAAAAGTTCAAAAATTTCCCATTGGAATATAATTAAAAGTTTGAAATTTTGTTTTTTTTGCATCAAAAATAGTTGATAATAAATAATATTTATCTGAAATTCTAATTACACGTTTATTAATATTATCAATTTTAAAAAAAATTACTCCAGAAAAACTTCTAAAATAAAATAAGACAATTAAAAATAAAACTACAAATGCAATCAAAATAAAAAGAATAATTCCAGTGATGATAATTAGTATGTAAATCATTATCTTGAAATAACCTTAATTGAAGGATGATCTTTATTTAAGGTTTTCTCCTTTTTATCTT
Organism: Mycoplasmopsis cricetuli ATCC 35279; assembly: GCF_000526955.1. Taxonomy (GTDB): domain Bacteria; phylum Bacillota_I; class Bacilli_A; order Mycoplasmatales; family Metamycoplasmataceae; genus Mycoplasmopsis; species Mycoplasmopsis cricetuli. The sequence continues at coordinate 39,163 of NZ_JAHB01000006.1, forward strand.
TAATAAATTTAACAACTATTTCACTACCTATGACATTTGTAACCGTTCCTTCACCAAAAGTAACATGTGAAATAATATCTCCAACAATAAATTTATTTTGTTTTTTAGGTTTATTTTCAAGTTGTTCATCTAAATTATCAAAACTTTTTGAAATAATAATTTCATTAATGTCAATTCCCATTTCTTTAATAAAACGTGAAGGTTGTTTAGGTTCTTGACTTCCAAGCAAATATCCTCTAGAGTCACTAATAAAAATATTTTTTTTTGCTCTAGTAACTGCTACATAAGCAAGTCGTCTTTCATCTTCAATGGTTGATTCAATCTGGGTTAAATTTTTATATTTTTTAGCATCAATGGTTTTATGTCTTATATTTGGAAAAATTCTTTCACTTAATCCTACAATAAAAACATTGTCAAATTCAAGTCCTTTAGCTGAATGAATGGTCATCAGTGAAACAAAATTATTTGAGCTGTCAAAGTCATCAGTTGAAGAAAGAAGTGAAACCATATTTAGATAATCACCCAATGTTAAATTAGGATTTTTCTTTTCTCATGTTTGAATAGATTGAATTAATTCTTTAACATTTTCAACTGCTGAACCTCGAATATTTTTATTATTCTCAATATGCTCATAATAATGAATTTGCTTTAAAAATCAATCAATAACTTTATGAATTTCATTCTTTTCTAAAGCTTTTTTAGCTCTGGTAATTAATTTTAAAAAAGGAAAAATTCGTTCACTTATAAAAGCTTTTTTAAAAGGAAGTTCTTTTCAATTTTCAATTAAAGTATTAAATAAGGTTTTTCCAATTTTTTTAGAATATTCAAGTAATTTATTTAAAGTAATTTCTCCAATTCCTCTTGAAGGAACATTAATAATCCTTTGCAAAGCAATATCTGAACCATCATAAAAAACCCTTAAAAAAGCTATAGTATCCTTAATTTCTGAGCGATGAAAAAATTTAATTCCATTAAATATTTTATGATTAATATTTTCTTGAATTAGTGCCTCTTCAAATGGGCGAGAATAAAAATTAGATCTGTATAAAATAGCAATATTCTTAAGTTGATTTTTTTGCTTTTTTAGTTCATTAATTTTTTGTACAACCCAACGGGCCTCAGCTTCAACACTAAATCCATGATAAAATTCAATATCAGTTCCTTCTTCATTTGGAGTGATTAAATTTTTACTAAAACGAATTTTATTGTGTTGAATCAACTTATTGGCTGCATCTAAAATTTTTTTAGTTGAACGATAATTTAAGTCAAGAACCACTGTTTTACTGTTTGGATATTCTTGATCAAAATCTAAAATCAAATTAACATCTGCACCTCTTCAATTATAAATAGTCTGATCAGGATCTCCCACAATTGTAAGATGTGTTTTTTCATTTGAAATTTTTTTGATTATATTATATTGCATTTTTGATGTATCTTGAAATTCATCTATTAAAATATAAGAAAAATGCTTTTTATAATAAGTGGAAACTTTATCATTGTTTTCAAGTAAATTATTAGTTAAGCAAATTAAATCATCAAAATCAAGTGAACCAGTAGTTGCTAATTCGTTTAAATATTCAGTATAAACTTTTATAATTGGATCTTCAATTGTTAAATTTAATTTTTCAGCTAATTCATAAATATCATAGTAATTATTTTTAGCTCATGAAATATACTGAATCATATTTTTATAACTAATTTCCTGTTGTGAAAGACCAATTTTTTTGTATATTTTTGAAATAACTTGATTTTTGTCAACTTCATCAAGAATTAAAAAATTATTTGGATAACCAAGTAAATGAATAAATTTTCTTAAAATGTTAGCACATAGTGAATGAAAAGTGTAAATTTTTAAATGTTCCTTGTTTTCAATATATTTACTAATTCTTGTTTTCATTTCTTCTGATGCTTTATTGGTAAAAGTCACTGCTAAAATTTTTGAAGGAGAAATCTTTAAATCATTAATTAAATAAGCTACTTTACGAGTTAAAACTTTAGTTTTTCCACTTCCAGCTCCAGCAATAATTCTTAATGGAGTATCAAAATACTCAACAGCTTCTTTTTGTGCTTTGTTTAAATCATTTAAAACATCAATTTTTTTTAATAACATAGCCTTCCTTTTAATTATCTATATATTCAAATTTAGGTAATTCTTTAAAATAAGGTTTTAATTTCTGTTCTTTATTTTTTAAAAATTCCTTTTTATTTGCTAGAACTAATTTTGTAGCTGAAATGTAATCAGTCAAATTTAATTTTTTTTTAGTTACAATTAACAAAAAATTATTCAGCAATTGTATTGCAGGTCAAATTCCAAAAAGAATTTTTTCTAAATTAATTCCAATTTTTATTCTTAATGAATTAATAACAGTAGTTTCAATTTCTAAATTATTATTAAAATCATCATAATGAAAAAAAATCAAAAAAACAATAAAAATAAAAATTCAATAAAAACAATTGAGTAAATTACGTAGAAAAAAATCTTTAATAGTTATTTCTTGATTGTTTTGCTTTAAAATTCTAGTGTTAAAAATTACTTGAAATAAGGTTCTTTTTTGTCAAAAAAAGGGAATAAAAAAATAATAACAAAGAATAAATAATATTGTAAACGTTATTGTTAGGTAAAAAATATATCCATTTTTGTTATATTCTTTTTTGGTATTTAAAAATAAAAAATTAATTAAAAAACATGTCAAACTAACTACTAAAAAATCCAATAAGTTTATAAGTATACGCCTTCAAAATTTTACATTTTCATACATTATTCAAGTTCACTTAGTATTTTATCTTTTTTATATTTTTTGCCTGTTTTTAACATTTGAACTAATAAATTTGTTTCCACTGAATGACCAAGCATGTAGATATTGGCTTTTTTAAAAATTTCATATTCAGAACTATCTTGTATTTTTTTAAGATAATTAATGTGTTTATCAATTAATAAATCGCTTCTTTTTTGTTCGATTTCTCTTTTGTATTTAAAATTTCTATATACAAAAGTTGTATCAGTTAATAATCCTAACATTACTATTTTTAAGTAATAATACTTAGCATATTGAATTTCCTGACTAATATCCAAACTATGAATTTTAATGTATTTTTCAATTTCATCAAATGTTTGTATTCCATTAGTTGTATTCAATCAAATATATGGTCCATAAAATTCACGCACTATTCTTTTATCTATATATTTGTATGTTTTTGCATTCAAAAGCAACATATAAGTTAATTCAAGACAAATTTTTGACCCATTTTTAGTTTTAGGAACATAATTAACAAATTTTTTAATTAAGTTATTTTTAAATACTTTATTAAAAATAAATGGAAATGCATAAGCATAAATTTTTGGATTTTTTGCAATTTCTGTGTCTGAAAAATCTTTCATACGAGCTTTAGGTTTTCAGTGAATTGATCCAATTAATCTAGGTTTGTACTCAAGTAATTCAACATTGTTTTGAACTGCTACTGCAATTAATTCTTTAACATAATATCTTTTGACTGTAGTATCAGAATTTAAAATAGTTATATAATTTCCAGTTGCAAGTCGAAATGAACTGATTAAATTATGCTCATATGAATGATTTTTTGTGTTAAAAATAACAATTAATCGACTTCCAAAAAATTTTTTATATTTTGAGATAATTTCAAAAATTTTCTTTTGTTGGCTATTTTTATTGATGCATAAAATAATTTCAAAATCCTGAGTATCTTGTTCAACTAGATCTTGAAGATATCATTCAATATTGTGATCAGAGTTTCCAACTAAAGAAATAAGTGAAATTCTCATATAACTCCTTAAAAGCAAGTCTATATAAATTTTACCATATTACAACAATTTATTTTAAAGATCAATTAAAAAAGCAACTAATTAGGCTGCTTTTTTATTTTGTTGGGTTTTTTTCTTTTTAAATTTAAAATTATTTTGACCAGGAATACTTCGAGTATAAGTGCAATTTGGAAAATTTTTGCATCCTATAAATTTTTGCCCTTTTTTATTGCGACGTTCAACTAAAACCCCTTCATCATCTGGACAATTTTCATCTAACTCAACAACTTGAATTTTTGATACTTCCATACTATTTCTTGCTTGTTCAAACTCTTTAGTAAATTTATCTCAAAAATTTTGCATCACAAAATTTTTGTCAATTAAATTTTCAGCAATTTTATCAAGTTGTTCTTCAACTTCAGCTGTATATGATTCATTAATAATTTTTGGAAATGATTTAATTAATTTATCTAAAGTTAATTTACCAAACTCAGTTGGTTTTAGTGTATTTTCAAATGATTCAACATACTCGCGATCTTTAATTATTTTGACAGTGGTAGCAAAAGTTGAAGGGCGACCAACCTTAATATTATCAAGTGCTTCAATTAAACTTCCATCATTATATCTTGGAGCTGGTTTAGTTTGATGATTTTGAAAATTAAATTTTTCAACTTCTATAATTTGTCCTTGTTTATATTCAGGATCTTTAATTTCTTCAGGTTCTCCAATAACTACATAATATCCCTTAAATTTAGTTTTGAAAAAACTATTTTTAAATAAATATTTTCCATTTTGGTAAAGATATGAAGTGTTAATTCTTATTGGTTGCTTTATTAAACTTTGAAGAGTTATTTGATAAATTAATTTGTATAAATTAAATTCTTGATCACTCATTTGTGGATAAACATCTCTTACTCTTTGTGGAGTCAAATACACATCAGTTGGTCGAATTGCTTCATGAGCATCTTGATCACCTTTAAAACCTTTAATTGTGTCTAAAATATACTCTTGACCATATTTCTCAGAAATGTAATTTTGTCCTGTTTTTACAAATGTTTCACTCAATCTAGTTGAATCAGTTCTTGGGTATGTAATAAGTCCGCCTTCACCATAACCTTCATATAATTTTTGAGCAATTATTTGAGTAATTTGTGAATTATATGGACTTCTCTTATACAATGCAGCTTGCTTAAATGGTTGCACTTGTGGTGCTTTTCTTTCAGTTTTAGTGATTTCACTAACAATAAGTTCTTTTTTAGCACTATTAAAATAGTTTTGCATTGTTTTTAATTCATGTTCAAAAATTCATTCTCTTTTATCACTTGAATTGTTTAAATTAATATAATTTGCCTGATAACTTTGATTTTGAAAAATAGCAGTTAATTTTGAGTATTTTTCTGGAACAAATTTTTCAATTTCCTGCTCACGATCAATAATTAACTTTAATGCAATTGATTGCACTCTTCCTGCGCTTGGAGTTGTAGGGGAATTATAAATTTTGTTTTTAAGCAGCCCACTTAAACGAAAACCGATGATTCTATCAAGCATTCGACGCGCTTTTTGTGCTTCAATTAGTGATTGATCTAATTTGGTTGGATTATCAATGGCATGCAAAATTGCTGGTTTAGTTATTTCATTATATTTAATTCTAAAATAATTATCTTTTACTTTTAAATAATTAACCAAATGATCACCAATTGCTTCTCCTTCACGATCTGGGTCAGTTGCAATGTAAACTGTATTTGAATTTTTAACTGCATTTTTAAGTGTTTTGGCAATTTCTTTTTTAGTTGTATCTAAAACATATTTGGGTTCCCATTTTTCAAGATCAATTCCAAGTGAAAATAGTCCTTCTTTTTTAAGTTTCATAATATGACCAACACTTGCAATAACTTCATATTCATCTCCTAAGTATTTTTTAATTGTTTTAACTTTATTTGGAGACTCAACTATGACTAAGTTTAATTTGTTCATAATAACAATAATATTACATCATTTTTTAAAAATACTTTATATAAATAATTAATTAATTAATTTAGTTTTTATTATTTTAAAACTTTGTTGTTATAATAATACAAATTAAAATAACTAGTTTATTTTTTTAATCATTATTACTTTAAATTAAATCATAAAAAATACATAGGAGATTTTATGCAACCAACAAGAATAATTGCATTAGGTGGTGTTGAAGAAATTGGTAAATCTACTTTATTAGTTGAACATAATAACCACATTTTTATAATTGATGCTGGAATTAAATTTGCTGATACTTATAACACTGGAATTAAAGGAGTAATTCCAGATTATTCTTACTTAAATCTACCTGAAAAAATTATTGAAGGATTATTTATCACTCATGGTCATGAAGATCACATAGGTGGAGTTGTTTACTTAGTTAAACAAACTAAATTAAATAAAATTTATGCTCCAAGAATTGCAATTCAATATTTAAAATTAAAATTTGAAGAACATAAAATTCAGAAAAAAATTGATTTTATTGAAATTGAAAAGGCTGCAGTGCATGAATATGATTGTAAAGTTAAAGTTGATTTCTGAACAGCTCAACATTCAATTCCTGATGCTTTTGGAGTTCGCATTAGCACTCCAAATGGTTCACTAATGTGTACTGGTGATTTTCGTTTTGATTATACTCCAATTGGTAATTTAACTGATTTTGCTCGTTTGAAAGAAATTGGTGATGAAAACTTAACTGTACTTTTATCTGATTCAACTAATGCTATGAGACCAAATCATTCTCCAAGTGAAAGTGACATTTTAATTGATATTGAAAAACATTTAAAAAATGCAAAGAAAAAAATTATTGTAACTACCTTTGCTTCAAATTTAACAAGAGTTAAAGTTATTATTGAACTTGCAGCAAAATTAAACAAAAAAGTAATTACTTTTGGTCGTTCAATGATTCAAGGAGTAAAAATTGGAAGAAAATTAGGTTACATTAATGTACCAAATGATGTTTTTATTGATAAAAAGAAACTCTCAAATTATAAAGATTCTGATTTATTAATTTTAACCACTGGTTCACAAGGAGAACAACTTGCTGCTCTTTCAAGAATGAGTTATGGCAAGCATGCCACCATTAAAGTTACAAAAGGTGATTTAATTTTATTTTCTTCATCACCAATTCCAGGTAATAGAATGGTAATTGAACTTTTAGTTAATCGTTTGTATAAATTAGGAGCCATTATCAAAGAAAATGGTCCAGATGGATATTTACACACTTCAGGACATGCTTATCGTTGAGAACATGATAAAATTTTTCAATTAACTAAACCTAAATATTTTCTTCCTTATCATGGTGAATATCGCATGAGTGTTGCTCATGGACAAACTGCTATTGAAAATGGAGTAAAACCTGAAAACGTAATTATAATTGAAAAAGGAATTGTTTACAATCTTGAAAATAAAAAAATTATTCCAACTAAGGAAAAAATAAATTTTGGACCAGTGTATATTCACGGGAATTCAGTACTTAATATTGTTGGAAAAATTTTACAACAACGTGAACAATTAAAAGATAGTGGTTTTGTTAATATTTCATTTGTAATTGATCGCAAACGAAATCAAATTGTTTCTCGTCCACAAGTTATAACTCGAGGAAGTTTTTTTGTAAAAAATTCAAAAGAACTAGTTGAAGAATCAAAAAGAGTAGCTCATGGAGCAGTTTTATATATTATTAAAAATAAAACAAATTGAACTATTGATGAACTAAAACAAATAATTGAAAATCGTTTAGAAGGTCTTTTTTACAAGAAAAAGCGTCGTCGTCCAATTATTATACCAACAATTATCTTCACTGATGAACAACCACAAGAAAAACTTAAAGATATAAAATTACAATTTGTTTCAATTAAAGATAAATTATCAACTAATGAATCAGTTATAAATTTAGATAATCTAGATCAAAAAATTAGCAAATCAATCAAAAAACAGCTTAAAGCTGTAGAAAAAGCAATTTTAGATTCATTTGAAGAATCACTTGATATTGATGAAGAAGATGAAAAATAGTAAATATTAAACAAAAATACTCTAAATAAACTTTAGAGTATTTTTTTACTTATGATATTTATGATTACTTTTAATGGTAAATGCCCTATATATTTGTTCAATTAACATTACACGAAACAATTGATGTGGAAAAGTTAATTTTGAAAAAGCAATTTTATTTGCAAACATACTTTCATCAACACCATTTGAACCACCAATAATAAAAGTAAAATTATCTTTATTTATAAAATAATCACCAAATTGTTCAGAAGAAACTTGTTTTCCTTGCAATGACAAATAAATGTACTCAGAATTTTTTGGAATTTTGTCCAAAATAGCTTGAGTTTCTTTTTTAATTTTTAATGTAATATTTTCACTTTTGTATTCTTTAATTTCGATCAAATTAATCTTAACAAAAGAAGAAATTTTTTTTAAATAATCATCATACAAAAACTGAAAATGCTTATTTAAACTACCAACTGCTATAATATTTAGCTTCATTATTTTTGATGCTTAGTTTGAATGTGAAAAATTAACATCTGAATATCTGCTGGATTAATTCCACTAATTCGTGATGCTTGTCCAACAGTTAAAGGGCGAATCTGTTCTAATTTTTGTTTTGCTTCAATTGCTAAATTTTGCACGGCACTATAATCTAAATTAATAGGAATTGAAAAATTATCAAGTTTAGTTATTTTTTTTGCTTGTTGTTGTTGTTTTTTAATATATCCATCTAAACGTATTTTAGTTGTTAGTTCACTAATGTAAGGAAAATCACCTAAAATTAATTTTGCATCAACATCTGGACGCGCTATAACTTTTGTTAATTTTACCCCATTTAAAATATTGTATTTAAGTGCAATTGGATCTTTTGATGAAATATATGTTTCATTAAGTTCATTGATTTTCTTATCAATTAAAGCATATTTGTCAATGACATTTTGATATTGTTCATCAGTGATTAAACCAACTAAATTTCCATATTTAGTAAGTCTTAAATCTGGATTGTCATTTCTTAATAGCAATCGATATTCAGCTCTTGAAGTTAACATTCGATATGGTTCTTTTGTACCTTTAGTTACTAAATCATCAATTAAAACACCAATATAAGCATCAGAACGCGATAATATTAATGGTTCTTTATTTTCTAAACTTAAAGCAGCATTAATTCCAGCAATCAATCCTTGACAAGCCGCTTCTTCATAACCGCTAGTTCCATTAATTTGTCCTGCAGTGTATAGTCCTGATACAATTTTAGTTTCAAGTGAAGGTTTTAATTGCATTGGGTTAATGGCATCATATTCAATTGCATAACCTCACTTTTGAATTTTTGCATTTTTTAATCCTGAAATGGTGCGAATCATTTTGTCTTGTACATCAATTGGCATTGATGTACTAAGACCATTAACATAAATAATCTCCCCATCAGCTGTTTCAGGTTCGAAAAAAATTTGATGACGTTCTTTATCAGGGAAACGCATAATTTTATCTTCAATACTTGGACAGTAACGTGGTCCTATTCCTTTAATTAGACCTGAATACATTGATGATTTATCTAAATTTTCTTTAATTACTTGATGAGTTTGTTCATTGGTATAAGTTAAATAACATGATACTTGTGAATCAATTTTAATATTTGAACGATTAGAAAAACAAAGTTCGCTATCATCCAACTGCTCCTTTTCAACTTGTGAAAAATCTATTGAATTAGCATAAATTCGACATGGTGTTCCTGTTTTAAGTCTTTGTAGTTCAAAACCAATATTAAGCAATGATTGACTTAATTTAGGAGTAGTTTTTAGATTATCAGGCCCTGAAACAGTAACTTCATCTCCACGCAAAATACGTGAATTCATATAAGTTCCAGTTGTAATAATGCCTTTTTTAGCTAAAATTTTAGCATTATCTTCAAGTAAAATTCCTACAAAATTTTTATTTTCATCAATTAAAAGTTCAATTGCAGTATGCTCAATAATGTCAATATTTTTATGATTTTCAAGAGCCTCTAAAATAATTTTTGAATATTTTTCTTTATCAATTTGAGCTCGAATAGCTCGTACAGCTGGCCCTTTTGATTCATTTAGCATTTTAATTTGAATCATTGCAAGATCAGAAAAATATCCTTGAACTCCACCTAAAGCATCAATTTCACGAGTAATAATACCTTTTGCTGGGCCTCCAATTGATGGATTGCATGGCATCATAGCCACCTTTGTTTTATCAAAAATAATTAATGCTGTTTTATGTCCTTTATTTGCGCTAGCAAAGGCCGCCTCAACTCCAGCATGTCCTCCACCAACAACAATAATTTCATATTTTTTATGCTCTTTATTCATAGTATGAATATTTTACAAAAAAGCCAAGAAAGTTATAATGTTTTTATTGTTATTTTTTTATACACTCTAATTAAATAGAGTATTTAACTTTTTTGTACTTTTGATGTATAATAAAAAACAATGAAAAATTTTATTTAATATGCTAAATAATTTTAAAATTTATCAACTAATAACTTATTTAGGAGTGTTATGGAAAAATTCAATTGATATATGATTTCAACTATTTCAGGAAAAGAAGATCTAGTTGTTGAATCATTAACAAATAGAATCATTGCTGAAGAAGTCTCTGAACATTTTGACTACAATGCAACTGAAAATGGACCTTTTAAAGTTTTTAAAAAACCAACTTTAACTGCAAAAGAACTTGAAAAGAAAAATGCAGGTGAAGCTTATAAAATAAAATTTGTAAATATGTATCCAGGATATATTTTTATTAAAATGGATATAACTGATAAAGCATGATTTGTTGTGCGTAACACTCAATATGTTACTGGATTGGTGGGTTCATCTGGAAAAGGAGCAAAGCCAACACCAGTTACACAAAAAGAAATTAATAAATCATTAAAAAAAGAACAGGAAGCATTTACTAATTTTGAAACTGATAAAAATTATTATGGAATTAAAGTTGGGGATATTATTGTATTTGTGGATTCTTCATACAAAGGAACTGAAGGAACTATTAAAAGCATTGATAATAAATCAAATATAGTTGAAGTTTTAGTTGAAAATTTTGGAAAAAATGTTACAGTTGAAACAAAATTAGAAAATGTAAGACCTTACAATTTAGTTAAAAATTAATACTTCAAATAATAAAAATAAGGCCAATTAGGCTTTTTTTATTTTTTTTGGATATTTTTTATTAAAAATAATTAAATTATTGTTCATAAAGTACTATTAATGAACCAATTTTAATTGAATGAGAGTTTACTCCAGAAATTCCAAATGCACTAAAAGATAAAAAAGTTCAAATGGTATTTGAATACATTGATTTAGCTTCTGCAACTGGTAAATCCGAAATTACTACTTCTTTTGTTTCACTAAATACTAATTCAAAAATTTCACAATCTAACAACAAAACCAAAGTTATTTTTGATATAGACAAAAATACACTTAAAGGTGGAAGAAAATATACATTCAAAGAACTTAGAATTAAAAATAGTGATGATACTGGCAAAAAAATATGAATTGACAATTCTCCAAACAATCAATCAAATACAACTCTTAAAACTAGATTTTTTTCAACTAGTCTAACAAGTCCAATTCAAATCAAAAGAAATGGTTCA
>NZ_JAHB01000007.1 GCF_000526955.1 Mycoplasmopsis cricetuli ATCC 35279
TTTTTTTTTTTTTTTTTTATACCATTGGCTATTAATAAATAATTAATTTTTTAATATAATTAAAGAGTTACTTCAATCTTTAAAATTAAAGTAACAAAAAATACTTAAAATAATAAAAGAAAGGAGAAAATGACTAAGATTTTAGATAAATTTTCTGGAATGTTTTCTGGGAAAAAAGATAGAAAATTGGATAATAGTAAAAATACTAAAATAAGAAAAACACTTGGAAAAATTTCAGGTGCTTTTATGCTTCCAATTTCTATTATGGCTATATCAGGTCTTTGGCTTGGAATTGGGGCTGCTATTGCTGCTAACAGTGGTCAAAACACTGGACTTTTAACTTTTGGTAATTTTATTCAACAACTTGGTGATCCAGTTTTTGGTTCATTACCATTATTATTTGCTGCGGCCTTTGTTATTGCTTTTACAGATGAAGCTGGAGTTGGAGTTTTTGCAGCTATTATTGGTTATGCTGTTTTTGCTGCAATTCAATCGGTATTTATAACAGAAACTACAAAAGAAGTTTTTGAAAAATTACTTACTTCTGATGGAAAAGAAGAAATCATAAATTCAGCAACTAATAAACCAATAGAGATTAAAAAAATAGTTCATGTTGGATATAAAGTTCTTTTCACTGGAGCAGGACGTAATCCTGAAGCTTTAGATAGAGTTGTTGGAACCACTCTTGGAATTAGATCTCTTCAAACATCTGTTTTTGGTGGTCTAGCAGTTGGACTTGTTGTTCAATATATATATAATAAATTTCATACAATTCAACTTCCAGGAGTTTTTTCATTTTTTGGAGGAAAAAGATTTGTTTCAATTGTAACAGTTCCTGCAGCAGCTGCTTTGGCTATTGTGTTCTTGATTTTGTGACCATGAATTGGAGTTGCACTTAGTGGATTTGGTAATGCTTTAGGTAAAGTTCCATATGGTTTTGAATCTCTTATTTTTGGGTTTGTCGAAAGATCACTTGTTCCATTTGGATTACATCATGCTTTCTATGCACCACTTTGATATTCACCAGCAGGAGGAGATATTAATTTTAGTTTAGAAGAATGACAAAAATTTCTTTCTTCGGATGCTCCTGAACAAGCAGCTAAATTAAAAGAAGCAATCTCTCTTGCAAAATCAGGAGATGCAGCTCTTGCAAACAATGAATATGCAAATTTAGCAAAATTAATTGTTACAGTTGCTAAAGAACCTTCAAAATTCCAAGGGGATTCATCTGGAGCTACTGCTTTATTGAAATTTGATTTTGATAGTGTTGTTTATCCTCATGTTATAAAATCTGGTGAAGTAGTACAATCAGTTTCAAACAAGGAATTACCACTATTTAAATTTGTTGAACAACAACTAGGTATTAAAATTGGTCGTTTTGCTGATGGTAAGTTTTCATTTATGATTTTTGGACTTCCAGCAGCAGCCGCAGCAATGATTTTTGCAGCACCAAAAGAAAATAGAAAAGTTGCAATTAGTGCTGTAGTTCCTAGTGCTATAACCACTATTTTAACCGGTGTTACTGAACCTATTGAGTTTACTTTCTTGTTCTTATCACCTTTATTATTCTGAGGATTCCATGCATTCTTCTGTGCTATTTCATTTATGTTAGCTAATTTATTTAGTGTGCATATTCCTCAAATTTTTTCAGGTGGATTACTTGACTTAATTATCTATGGAGTTGTTCCTGTTGCTAAAGGAACAAATTTCTGATGAACATTATTAGTTGGATTAGCATATGTTCCAATTTACTTCTTTGGATTTTATTTCTGAATTAAATTCAGAGATCTTAAAACTCCAGGAAGAGGTGAAACTGTTAAATTATTCACCAAAAAAGATTATTTACAATCAAAAGATGATAAATCTTTAAATTCATCACTTGATATGCGCGCATATGAAATTGTACAAGGATTTGGGGGAACTCAAAATATTACTGCTTACAATAATTGTGCATCACGTTTAAGATACGATGTTAAAGATATGTCACTTGTTGATGAAGATAGATTAAAAGCTACTGGTGCTGTTGCAATCAAAAAAGAAGGTGCACACCATGTGCAAGCTATCTATGGAGCAGTAGCTGAACAACTTAATGCTAAAATTAAAAGTTCAAGAGCTACCATTGTTGAACATGAAATGAAAATAGATGCAAATTCACTTGCAATAGAAAATAATTCAACAATGATAGATATGGATAAAAAAAAATTAAATAAAGAAAATTTACTCATTAATCCTTTAAAAGTAGGTCCTGTTGTTTATGGAGAATTAATTGCACTTAAAGATGTTAATGATGGAGTATTTTCAGAAAAACTAATGGGTGATGGATTTGCAATGAAGTTTAACGCTCAAGAAACTGGAAAAGTATATGCTCCTGTTGATGGATATATGAGTGTTGTTTTTGAAACTAAACATGCTTATGGAATTACAACAAAAGAAGGTGTTGAAATTTTAATTCACATTGGAATTGATACAGTTAATTTAAAAGGAGAAGGATTTAAATCATTTGTAAAGGTAGGTGATCAAGTAAAACGTGGTGACTTATTAGCTGAAGTTAATTTAAAACTTCTTAAAGATAAAAAACTTAAAACCTTCCCAATTGTTGTAGTACTAAATGAAAGTAAGCACAAGAATATTACTTTTAAAACTGAAGCAAAAAATATCACTGATAAGTCAATTGACATTATTGAAGTTAGATAATTTTTGTTAAATTAAAAGCACTATTATAGTGCTTTTTTCATTATTTATTTTTTAATTGTATTTAATTAATTTGACATTTTCTCTAAATCCACGACCTTCTTTGGCTTGATTTTTACCATTTAATAAGACCGCATCAGCTGAAAAAGAATTATTTAATTTAAAAATACTTTGACCAACCCCATAATAATCTACCGGAGTGTTTAAATCTTCAAAAAGTTTAATTTTAGCTGCATCAAAACCACTTGAAACAACAATCTTATAATTATTTGCCCCTACTTGATCTAAGGCTTTACGTAAGCGAAATATTTGTTCAGGATTAACTCCATACTGTGGTTTTTCACCATCAAACATATGATCAACCATATTTTTAGATGTATCAACTCGCACTCCTCATACTTTATTTCCAAGTGCATGCCACACTTTGAGTGAGTCATCAATGACATTGTTATTATAATCAACTAGTGAAATTAATTTTGATTTTGGAAACAATTCATGATATGCTTTAGTTGCTGCTACAACATCACCATTAAATCCTTGAATTAAAATATGTGGCATTGATCCAAAAACTTGTTCATCATCTCTGTTAATTTGTTCTTGCTTTTGGGCTGCTGTTGATACTAATTTTATTCCAGCAATTGCTACTGCAGCTCCATCAACATGTTGAACTAAATAATGATCAGCTCGATCACCCATAAAAATAATTTCTTTGTTTTTAGCTGCTTTTTTGCAATTATAGATATTAGTTGCAATTGAAGTGTTACGAGCTAAAATTCCATCAATTAATCCTTCTCAGATTCCAAAATGATGATATGAACCAGTTAATTGAAGGACCACATCTAAATTATTTATTTTTGAACCATCAGGAAGATATTTAATTTCATATTTACTTGTGTTGGTTTCTTTTTCAAGAAGTTTTAGCACTTCTTTCATTCCAGCTAAAATTGCATTATCTTTGCGTTGAAAAAATTGCATAGTAATAACATTATTTGGTTTAAATTTTTTTAAAATTTCCTTAGTTTTATGAAAGTAACTTGCAATGTATTGTTCTTTGTTATCCATAAGTTTCCCTAAAATTTCTATATGTTTTAAAAAAGGCTTTTACTAAATATAAATTTTATTAGAAAAATAAAATCTTTAAAGTCAAAAATCTTTAATAATTTTGAATGTTTTAATGTAAAATTTATTTTAAATATTCTAAATTATTTATAATGGAGAAATAAATTATGTTTAAAACTTTAAATGATATTTCTGTTTTTGAAAAAAAAGTAATTGTAAGAGTGGATTTAAATGTTCCTTTAAAAAATCATGCTATTACATCAACAAAACGTATTAAAGCAGTTATCCCAACAATTGAACATTTAATTTCAAATGGAGCTAAAGTAATTTTATTATCACATTTGGGAAGAGTTAAAACTGCAGAAGATTTAACAACAAAAACTTTAGCACCAGTTGCTATTGAGCTTTCAAGACAATTACAAAAACCGGTTAAATTTGTTAATCAAACTCGAGGGGAACTAGTTGAAGAAACTATTGCTCAAATGAAACCAGGAGATATTATTTTACTTGAAAATACTCGTTTTGAAGATTTAAATGATAAAGCTGAAAGTAAAAATTCACCTGAATTGGGAGCTTATTGAGCAAGTTTAGCTGATGTGTTTGTTAATGATGCTTTTGCAACTTCACATCGCTCACATGCATCAAATGTAGGAATTGCATCTCGAATTAGAGAATCAGCTATTGGATTTTTAGTACAAAAAGAACAAGAAGCTCTTTCGAAAGTAATTAATATGCCTGAGCGTCCTTATGTAGCAATTATAGGAGGAGCAAAAGTTTCTGATAAAATTCAGGTAATAGAAAATTTGATAAAAATTGCAGATAAAATGATAATTGGTGGTGGAATGGCATTTACCTTTTTAAAATCTAAAAATTATCCTATTGGAACATCGCTTGTAGAAGAAGATTTTGTCCCATTGGCAAAAAGTTTTCTTGAAAAATACTCAGATAAAATTGTACTCCCATTTGATCATAAAGTAGTTCATGAATTCAAAAATACAACCCCAATTATTCAGGAAAATGGTATTGCAGATGATTTAATGGGACTTGACATTGGACCAAACACAATTAAACTTTTTAAAGAAAATTTACAAGGTGCAAAAACAGTTGTTTGAAATGGGCCTGTTGGAGTTACTGAATTTGAAAATTTCCAAGAAGGAACTCTAGCCATTTCTAGAATGATAGCATCACTTGATGGTGTTTATTCAGTTGTTGGTGGTGGAGATTCTGTTGCAGCTGTTGAAAAATTAGGTATGGAAAATAAATTTTCACATGTGTCAACTGGTGGAGGTGCTTGTCTTGAAATGCTTCAAGGAATTAAACTACCAGGAATTGAAATCATCCAAAGAAAATAACTAAAAAAGTTATCTATGATTAGATAACTTTTCTTTTACATTTTGAAATAAAAATTGAAAAAATTAATGTATTATTTGTATATGAAAAATATAATAAATGTTAAAATTGAAATTCAAAAAGATTCAAGAATTAAATATGAATATAATCGTAAAACAAAAGAAATTGAAGTTGATCGCATTTTAAGAGAAGATTTTAAATACCCTGCTAATTATGGATTTATTCCAAATGCACTTGATTGAGATGGTGATGAACTTGATGTTCTTGTTTATTCTGAAGAAACTTTTGCAGTTGGAACTTCATTACAAGCACGCATTATTGGTGCCATGAAAATGGTTGATGATGGAGAAACTGATACTAAATTAATTGCTGTGCATGCTGATGATTATCGCCTTGAAAATATTAAAAAATTAAATGATTTACCGCTTCCATTTTTAGATACTGTAAAAACATTTTTTAGCACATATAAAAATTGAAAAAAACCAGGAATTACTAGTGTGGATGGTTTTGAAGATGTTAATTGAGCTCTAGAAGAATACAAAGAGTGTGTATTATTGATGGATAAATATGGATCAATGGATAAACAAGAATTTATTAAATTAATGAAACTAAAACATCCTGAAAAATATACAAATTAAATACAAAAAAAGCTCGGCTAGTTCCGAGTTTTTATTATGTTGTTTTATAATTTAATGAAAAATGGCGGAACAGAGAGGATTTGAACCTCCGCGGGAGTTGCCTCCCCTACAGTCTTTCCAGGACTGCCTCTTCAGCCTCTTGAGTACTGTTCCAGTTATTTGTGGTTTTCAGTGTGAGATTTTAACTTAAAAAAGAGAATAAAAAAATGGCGGAACAGAGAGGATTTGAACCTCCGCGGGAGTTGCCTCCCCTACAGTCTTAGCAGGACCGCCTCTTCAGCCTCTTGAGTACTGTTCCAATTGCTAAAATATTATAACATAATTAAAGGAAAATAAAATTAAAACAATAATTTATTAATTAATTTTTTAAGTATTATAATTTATTTAGTCAATATTAAACAAGGAAATAATATGCAATCAAATTTAAAAAAATGAAAATATCCTTCAATTTCATACTTTGATGAAAATAATAAAAAAACAATTGTTATGGTACATGGTTTTAATGGTTCATGCAATGGGTTTTTATCAATACTTGAAAAAATTCCTAATGCAAATTATTACTGTTTTACTTTGCCTGGATGTTCAAGTACTCCTGCAACACTTGAACAAATGAGTGTTGAATATTATGCACAATTAGTTGTTGAATTTATCAATTTTCATAATTTAAAAAATGTTATTTTAATTGGTCATTCAATGGGTGGTGGAATTATTTCATTGGTGTATAAATTAGCTTCAAAATTAATTTCAAAAATTGTTTTTATTAGTCCTATGAATCGTTCAGCTAGAATAAAAAAAGATTTTTTCTTAAAAACATATTTTCCAACTAATTTTGAAGAATATAAAATTTTTATAAAATCACTTTATTATGATAATTCGTTTGTTGATACTTTAGCATTTGAAAAATATAGAGAAACATTTAATTCAAAAAATTTTACTAATAAATATATTCTTAAATTAGGCTATTCACTACCTCAAGAACCTCTTTTTGACTTAATTGAATCAGGAATTCAATCAATTACAATTCCTTCATTGTTAATTTTAGGTGAATTTGACACTGTTATACCTACATTACCAGCTAAAAAATATTTTACTCAACATAATTCAACAATACAAATTAAGGTCATAAATAATGTAGGACATATGGTTTTTGAAGAATCCCCTGAAGAGTTTTTAAAAATTTTAAATACTTTTATTGCGCAATAAAAAATGCTATATATAGCATTTTTTCATTCAATTAATTTAAATTTCAATGAAAGTGTATTTTTTATTTTTTTCAAAAATTTCAGACTCATATTGCTTTAAATAGGTTAAGGCAATTTTTTTAATTAATAAAGATCTTGCAATAGCTTGTGGTTGAATTTGATGTCTACTTTCTTCAGGTAAAAAACCTTGAGCAAAGGCCACTTCTTTTTTAAATTCATCTTCTGAAAAATTAAGTTTAAATTTGTTTTTAAGTAAAATTTGTCAAAAATAATCCAAAATTGCACCAATTACATTTTTTTCTATTTCTTGATTTGAAGGTTTAGGTCCAAATTGTTTTTTATATTCTTCTATTTCATGTGCAATTAAATCTTGTGGAATGTTTGGTTTTGGACTTTTTTCAACTATTTGTTTTAAAATATTTGTTCCATATTCATATAATGCATTGCTGTAAATTTGTTCACGAGTTGTTAATTCAATTTCATCTTTAACTTGTTTTAAGTTTTTAAAATTTTTCCCCATTATTTCATTTGCATTATCATCAGTTATTTCTTTTTCTTCAAAATAGAATGCTTCAGTTATTTCTAAATTTCATTTTTGATTTAAAAATTCACTTTCAAATTTATCATGATTGTATTTATTTAATAAATTTTGTTCAAGTGGATTATTTGGGTCAGTTCCCATTTTTATAACAAGTGAGTTAGTTTGGTTATTTTGATTTGTAACATTTAAATACACTAAATGACCTTGTTGAATTTTCATTTCAGCAGGCAACACTTTTCTAAATTTATAACTTTTAACAAAATTATTAATAAAATCATCAATCATTTGATTGTGATTTTCAGGAAACTTAAGTTTAGCATTTGGAGTTATGTCAAAATTGTATTTATCAAATTCATCAAAATAATAAATTTTAAAATTTAAATCAAGTTCTTCAGAAGATATTTTATCAATTATGGTGATTGGTCTTAAATAAATAGCCGAAATTTCATCTTGTTCTAAATATTTTTTTCAAATTGAATCATGTTTATTTCTAATAATTTCTCTTGAAGCATTTTGTCAAATCATTTGCTGATTGATTTTAATATTTGGGTCTGTTTTGCTTTGTGCTTGCAGATTATTTAAAGCTTCATTTTGAGCTTGTATTCATTTTTGTTTATCAATGGTAATTTTTTCAAATAATTCTTTCATTTTTCCTCTTGCAATTTATTTTATCAAATATACTATTTTTTAACTCAGTAAATATATAATATATTATTATGAATTTACCTGATAAAGATCAAATTATTATTGCAAAAAAAAGAATTGCAAAACTTGTTTCAATGATTAATTTTTGAAATTATGAATATTATGAATTAGACTTTCCTTCAATTTCAGACCAAGAGTACGACATTCATTATCAAGAATTACTAGCTCTTGAAAAACAATACCCAGAACTAAAGAAAAAAAATTCTCCAACTAATAAAGTGGGAGGAAAACCTTCTTTTAAATTTCAAAAATTCCAGCACACAAAAACAATGCTTTCTTTAAATAAGGCCTATTCTATTGATGATGTAATTAAGTTTCATAATGATAATATTAAAACAATAAACAATCAGAACATATCATATAGTTTAGAACCAAAAATTGATGGATTATCAATTTCTCTTCATTATCAAAATGGAAAATTAATCCAAGCAGTTACAAGAGGGGATGGTATAACTGGAGAAATTGTTACTAATAATATTAAATGCATTACAAATTTACCTTATGAAATTAATTATTACAATGACTTAGAAATTCGTGGTGAAGTATATTTAAGCAAGACAAATTATTCATTAGCAAATGAACGTCTTAAACTTGAAAATAAATTAAATGATAATTTGAAAACATTAAAAAACATTCTTGATATGTTAATTAATATAAATGAAGATATAAAATTTTTGAGCTATCAGAAAAAGATTAAAAATACAATTTTAAATTACAAAAATAATTTTAATTTGTCATTTGAAGAGCTTCAAAAACAAATTAATGAAACTGATGTTTTAATTGAGCAAAATATATTTGTAAAAACTGAAAAAATAAAAACTAAACCAAAAATATTTGCAAATCCTCGAAATGCTGCAAGTGGAACTTTAAGACAATTAGATTTGAATGTGGTAAAACAAAGAAAACTAAGTTATTTTGTGTATGAAATTGTTGATCCTGAAAAGCATAATATTTTTTCTCAAATTGATGTTTTAAATTTTTTAAAAAAACTCAATTTTAAAACTAATGAGTATATTTTTAATGCACCAACAATTGAACAAGTAATAAATAAAATTAATTCATTTAAAAATATCAAGCAAAATTTATCTTATGATTGTGATGGTTTTGTTATCAAAGTTAATGAAATAAAGCATTGAAATCAATTAGGTTTTACTTCAAAATTTCCAAAATATGCTATTGCTTTTAAATATGAAACAGAAGAAGCTATTACTAAGGTTATTGATATTACAGCAGAAGTTGGAAGAACCGGGAAAATTACTTATTTGGCTCGACTTGAACCAGTTCAACTCAATCAAACTACAGTAAGAGCTGCTACTTTGCACAATTATGAATTTATTAAAAGTCTTAATTTAAACATTGGAGATAGTGTTAAGCTGATCAAATCAGGAGAAATAATTCCCAAAGTAATTGAATTAGTTGAAAAACACACACAATCAATTTTTACAAAAATACTATTTTGTCCTTCATGTAATTATTTGCTTTCTGAAAAAGAAAACTTAGTTGATCAATTTTGCAAGAATGATTTTTGTAATGAAAAAATTATTCGTTCATTAATTCATTTTGCATCTCGAGAAGGAATGAATATTATTGATTTAGGAGAAGAAAATATCAGATTGTTTTACAATAATGGAATTATTCAAAAAATTTCTGATATATATGATCTTGAACATCGAAAAAAAGAATTAAATAAATTACCAAATATGGCAAAAAAAAGAATTCAAAAAATTATTTCAAGTATTGAAAAATCTAAAAAAACAACTTTGCCAAAAACTTTGTTTGCAATTGGAATAAAAAACGTTGGAGCACAAGTTTCTGAATTAATTTGCAATCGAATTGACAGGCTTTTAGATTTAACAAAAATTGATTTAAATTCATTAACTGAAATTAAAACAATCGGAACTTCAATTGTTGAAAGCATTAAAAACTTTTTAAGTAATGCAGAAAATATTGAACTTTTAAATTTTTTAGATAATACTTTAGAATATCAAAATACCAAAAAAGGAACTAGCTTGGCAAATTTATCATTTGTAATCACTGGAACATTGTCACAATCAAGAGATTATTTTAAAAAAATAATATCTGAGAATGGTGGTAAAATTTTAAGTAATATATCAAATCAAACCGATTATTTATTAGTTGGTGAAAATGCTGGAAATAAGCTAGCAAAAGCAAAAAATAATAATATTAAAATAATTGATGAAAATCAACTATATATGTTAATTAAAAAATAAAAGGACTAAAATGTATCGCTCAAAATTAACTATTAAAGAAACACAACTTGCAATTCATGATTTGAAATTTGATTTTTCAAAACAGTTACATAAAAGATTAAAATTAACAAGAGTAAGCGCGCCATTATTTGTAAAAAGTAAAACTAAAATCAATGATGGATTAAATGGAGAACAGCCTGTTATTTTTTCACCTAAACATACAAATGAAAACCATGAAATTGTTCATTCTCTTGCTAAATGAAAAAGAATGGCTCTACAAAAATATGAATTTAGTGCAAATGAAGGAATTTATGCTGATATGAATGCAATTCGCAAGGAGGAATTTTTAGATTATAAGCATTCATATTATGTTGATCAATGGGATTGAGAAATTATTATTGAAAAATCTCAAAGAAATATCAATTTTTTAAAAGAAATTGTTAAAAAAATTTATGAATCAATTAAATTTGTTAAAAGAGAATTAATTTTAGATTTTCCACAATTAACTTATGATTTTCCAGAAGAATTAACATTTATTACTGCCAAAGAATTATACGAAATGTATCCTAATTTTTCTCCTGAAGAACGTGAAAATGAATTTGCTAAAAAAGTAAAAGCATTTTTTGTAATTGGAATTGGATACAAACTTCCTGATAATATTGAACATTCAAAAAGAGCATTTGATTATGATGACTGAAATTTAAATGGAGATTTAGTTTTTTATGACAAAATTAATGATGCTGCATTGGAGATTTCATCAATGGGAATTAGAGTGGATGCAAATTCACTTGCAAGTCAAAAAGAATATTTAGGTGTTAGTGATGATAAAATGGGAAGTTATCATAAAATGATTTTAAACAATGAATTACCTTTTACAATTGGAGGAGGTATTGGACAAAGTCGTCTTTCAATGCTATTACTTGAGAAAAAACATATTGGTGAAGTTCAAGTTTCAACTTGAGATGAAGAAACTAAAAAATATTGCTTTGAGAATAATATTAATCTCTTGTAAAAATAAATGTTTATAATACTTAAATTAATTAAAAAAAAGCATTAAAAAGTTGCTTTTTTTTTTTTTTTTTATAATTTAGTTAATTTTAATATTTAATCAAATAAATTATTGTTGTTTATATTTAATTGATAATTGATTGCTTTGATTAATTAATAAAGAAGGGTATTTTTATGGAGATCAATAAAAATTTAAATAAAAAACAAAACAAAGAACATTTAGCTGAAAATTTAACTAAAACTATTTTTCAAATAGAACACGAATTAAATAAATATGTTAAAACAAAAAAGAAAATTAAGATTTTTATTTTAGTTATGATTACATTGAATATAGCAATTACTGCAATAGGATATTTTGCAAGTTCAAAAATATATCCTCCTGCTATTGTTTTTACACCAAAATTTTTAATAATTATTTTTTTGATTATAAGTAAAAGTAAAATGAAGACAGTAAAAAATATTTTTTACATTATAAATACAGAAAACATTTTAAATATTAAAACACAATCAAATTCTAATTTGTATGAAAATTTGTTACATTTATATTCAATTGCAGAAAAATCATATAATAATTTATGAATCTCTATTTTCTTTCCTCCGATTATGCTATTTAAAGGAATTAAATTTCATAGATCAGCAAATGCAATAATAAAAAACATACGTATACTTTTAAATAACAATTTCAATGTATAAATAATACATTTTAACAAAAAGTATTTTGTGCAATTGTTTACATTTTGCTATGTTAAAAAATATAAAACAACATTTTTTCAGAATTTTTTTAAAAAAAATGACTTTTTTAATTTTAAAGATTTATAATTTAGGGTATTATGAAAAAGAAATATTTATTAACATTGGGATTTTCATCAATTATTGCAGTCCCAATTATTAGTGCTTCTTGCGTAAGTCAAGCAAAAGATATAACAGTAAAAAGCATTGATTTTAGCAATGTTACAAAAACTAGTGCAACTATTTCTGTTGAAGCTGAAGGACTAGAATCAACTGTTTCACAGCTTACCATAGTTCTTGAAACCAAAGAAAAAGATCATGAACCACATATTCGTTTAAATAGAGTTGGAACATCTAATAAATTTGAAGCAACTTATGATACATTAAAAGAAAACAAAACATATGAAATTCATAGTGTATGAATTCATTCATCTTTATTTATTAAACTTACTAATGAATTAAAATCAAAAACTCTTGAAACAACAAATCTAGTAAAACCATCAGTAAAAAGCATTGATTTTAGCAATGTTACAAAAACTAGTGCAACTATTTCTGTTGAAGCTGAAGGATTAGAATCAAGTATTTCAAATTTAACTATAATTATTAATACAAAAGAAAAAGATCATGAACCACATATTCGTTTAAATAGAGTTGGAACATCTAATAAATTTGAAGCAACTTATGATACATTAAAAGAAAATAAAACATATGAAATTCATAGTGTATGAATTCGTACGGGATTAGAAATTCCACTTACCAGCACACTAAAAGTAAAAACTTTTGAAACAAAAGAAGTTAGGAAATTAATGCAGTTAGATAAAGAAGTTCAAGGATTTCCTTTTTTTAAAGTAGAAAGTTCATCAATTGATCAAAATCAAGTTTTTAAGTTACAAGAAATTGAAAAAAGCCCAGCTTTAAAGTGACAAAAAATTAAAGATGCTGCTTCATATGCAATAGTTATGATTGATATTGAAGCTTATGATGCTTCAGGAAGACCATTTATTCATTGAGTTGCTTTTACTAAAGATAATGCTAATTGAATTCCTGCTGATGCTGGAAAGCCAAATAGTGATAAGTTAATTCAATTTGAAAATAGCCTCTCAAAAAGAGAATATGCAAAACCAGCACCCCCAGATAAAGATCACAATTATCAATTTCAAATTATTCCTTTGAAAAAAGTAATCACTCAAGATGATTTTACTAACAATTCTTCACCTACATTAGCTGATGCTGAAGCTCTAATTGGGGCAAATATAATCCCAAATGGAAAAGGTGGTTTTGGTCGTCTTACTGCTACTGCTCCAAAAATTAATAATAACTCTTATCAATCAAATGACTATAATAATGTAACTTCATTAAGTGGTAAATTTTATAAAGATGAAGTTGAATTAGTAAAAGGAGTTAAACTCCTTGTTAAAAACATAAATTCAGATGCAATTGAAATAACATCAAATGAAAAAGGGCCAAAGCGCTTACCTAAAGAATTTTTGAGCACTATTGATTCAAATAAAAATTTAGTTGCATCAAATAGTGATAAAGAATTAAGTGTTGAATTTAATAAAGTTAAAGAAGCAAAAAGTTATGTTGTATTAATTAACAACAGTCAAGAAGTTCCTACTGATAAAAGCCCGCTTGTAAACTTTGGTGCTTATGGAATTGCACAACCAAATAAAGAAAAAGTAACTGTAAAAATACCTTTTAAAAATACTGAAATTTTAAACTTAGATTATAAGTTAATTCAAAATAGTTTTCAACATATAGCATTAAAAGAAAGAGTAATGCAACAAAGTGTTAAAGATGGATTTGTTGCTATTGCTCCAAAACAAGGTAATAATGATAAAGGATTTTATACAATTTTTGTTTATGCAACTGATTTAGAACCAAGTGCTTACAATGATTTAACAGCTCAAAATCAAAAAGCAACTGTTACTAAAGTTTTAGCAAAAATTCGGGGACATGTTTTAGCTGAATCAAGTGTGTATAAATTTAAAGTTGAAAAATAAAAATAAAAATTAAATTAAAAATAGATGATTGAATTTCATCATCTATTTTTTTATCATCTTTTTAAAATTTATTAATCAAATTGAATTTAATGGCTTTTTCAACTGCTTTAGTTTTAGATTTATTTTCTAAATTTAAAGCTTCTAAAATTGGAATGGCAATAATGTCATTTTTAATATTACCAATAGCAAGTCCACTTTTTTGCTCTAAAAGTAATTCAACAGCTTTAATGGCCATTAATGAAGCATTAATTCTTTCTTGACCAGAAGGATTTCCACCTCTTTGAATATGATTTAAAGGATTTGAACGAGTTGCTCAGCCAGTTGCTTGATTAATTTCTTTTTCTAGTTGTTTTAAATCATAAATTTTTTCAGATACAACAATAATTATACTTCTTCTTCGCCTGTTTAAAGTTAATTCTTTAGCTTTAGCAACAATTTCTTCAACTGGCATTTTATATTCACTAGTTGCAATAATTTCAGCACCAGTTGCTAGTCCTGAATATAAAGCCAAATCACCACAGAGATTTCCCATCACTTCTACAATCATAATTCTTTTATGACTTATTGCAGTATCACGAATTTGATCAATTGCTCGAACAATTGTATTTAAGGCTGTGTCATATCCAATTGTAAAATCTGATGAAGCAATATCATTGTCAATAGTTCCAGGAAGAGCGATTGTTTTTACACCAGCTTCATGAAGAAGTTGCGCTCCTTTGTAACTACCATCCCCACCAATTACAACAAGTGAATCAATATTGCTTTTTTTAAGATTTTCAATTGCAATTTGACGAATTTGTGGGTCTTTAAATTCAGGGAAACGAGCTGAATAAATTAAAGTTCCACCTCTTGAAGCAGATAAATTTAATTGTTCTAAGTTAGCTTTTTCAATTTGATTGTAATAAAGACCTTTGTATCCTTCAATGACAACATATGGTTCTAAATTATTGGCTCTAGCTGTTTTAGCAATCATAGCAACAGCAGTATTCATTCCAGGGGCATCTCCTCCAGAAGTTAAAATAGCAATCTTTTTCATTAAGTCTCCTTTAAATTTTATGAAATAGTATCAATTAAATTTTTAATTAAACAAACAACTGTCATTGGTCCAACTCCTCCTGGAACCGGGGTGATAGCTGAAACTTTATCTTTAACTGATTCAAAATCAACATCTCCATAAATTTCATCTGAAATATTAGCATCTAAGTTAGTTCCAACATCTATAATAATTGCATCTTTTTTAACATTTTCAGCCTTAATGTAACGGGCTACACCAATAGCAACAATTAAAATATCAGCACTTTCAATTCCTCGAATTCCAGTTTCTTCATTAAAAGTAGCCACATTAGCACCACGACGTTTTATAATGTGCGCTAAAGGTTTACCAACTAAGTGACTTCTTCCAACTACGCATACTTTTTTTCCTTCAACTTCAATTTTATATTCTTCCATTAGTTCAAGCACTGCTCTTGCAGTAGCAGGAACAAAATGTTTTCCAGCTTCATTGTATAAAAAAAATTCATTTTTAGTGGTTAAACCATCAATATCTTTATCATAAGGAACAGCATCTAAAATAACTTGAGAAGGTAAATGTTTAGGAAGTGGCAATTGAACTATAACTCCATCAGCTCATTCATTAATTTCATCCATTTTTTGTAATAAACGATTTTGAGTAATATTTTCTGGATATTTAAATAATTTACCTTCAATACCTACAAATTCACATTTTTCAAGTTTTTGCTGCACATATTTATTTGAAGCTAAATTATCACCAACTTGAATTATAGCTAATTTGGGTTTGCGAGGCAAATTCATTTCAATTAGTTTGTCTTTTAATTTTTGCAATTCTTTTTTTGCAAGTTCCTTACCACTAATTAATATTTGCATTTTAATTCCTCCTGATATTTTTCTAGATCATTTTGATATTTTGTTAGTTTATTTTGTTCTTCTATAATTTTATTTTTAGGTGCTTTTTGTAAAAAAGTTGAATTGCTTAAAATATTTTGAGCTCTTGTGATTTCATTTTTTGTAAAATTGATTTTATCAAGTAAAATTTGTTTATTTTTTTCTTTTAATTCTTGACTTATTTTAATGTATAAATTACCTTTGTTTAAAGTGATTAAAAAATCATGATTTTTTAATCGTTTAGCAAATACCATTGAATTGATGATGTTTTGAGTATTTTGATCAATTTCAAAATCAACATCATAAAAAATTAAATCTTTTTTAGAAATAAAATTAATTTCACGATATTTACGAATTTCAGTAACAATGTTAATGATTAAATCAATATATTTGACATTTTTGTTATTTCTAATCATTGGAATTTGTTGTTCAAGAAGCTCTTTTTTAAAAATTTCAGAATAAAGTCTATCAGTAATAAAAGGTAAAAATGGGTGCAGAATAATTAGAGTTTTTCTTAAAATTTCTAAAGCACTTTTTTTTGAATAATTACTTTTAATCATTTCAATGTATCAACCACTTAAATCATTGAATAAATAACTTTGAATTTTAGCGCCAATAATTGTAAAATCATATTTTTTCATAGCTTTATTAATGTCTTTATTTAATTCAGCTAATTTATTATTAATTCATCAATCAATATCATTTTTTCTTTGAATTTTATTTTCAGGCAGTGAATTAATATATAAGGCTATGTTTCAAAGTTTATTATTAATTTTTCATGCACTTTCAATTTTTTCAATTGAAAAACGAATATCTAAACCAGGAGAAGTATTAGTGATTAAAAATCATCTAAGTGCATCTGAACCATATTTATCAATTACTTTCATTGGGTCAATTCCATTGTTAAGTGATTTTGACATTTTACGACCATATTGATCTCGAATTAAACCATGAAGCAAAACATCTTTAAATGGTTTTTGTTTCATAAATTGTTTACCAAAAAAGTACATTCGAGCTACTCAAAAGAAAATAATATCATAACCAGTTACAAGCAAAGAAAAGGGATAATAACGCTCTAAATCTTTTGTTTTATTTGGCCAACCTAAAAAACTAAATGGAGCAATTCCAGAAGAAAATCATGTATCTAGAACATCAGGATCCTGAACTCAGTTTTTACCTGGTGATTTTTCTTGAACTTTAACATTACCTTTTAAATCATACCAAGCTGGAATTTGATGTCCTCATCATAATTGTCTTGAAATAGTTCAATCATGAATATTTTCCATTCATTTTTTTAATACATCTTTAAATCTTTTTGGAAAAAAGGTTACAGAATTTTTATTTTTTAAATCATCTAAAATCAACTGAGCTAATTCTTTCATTTTAACAAATCATTGTGAACGAACTAAAATTTCAGTTGGAACTTTTGATCTTTCACTAAATCCTACATTGGAAATAGTGATTTCAATTTTTTCAAGTTTGTTATTTTCTTTTAAAAAATTTGCAATTTTTTCTCTAGCTTCAAAACGTTCAAGTTTATCAAAAGGAGAATTTGGATAATTTATATATCCTTTTTGATCAATTGTTTCAAAAATTTCTAAATTTAATTTTTGAATAATTTCAATATCAGTTTCAGCATGAGCTGATAGTTTCATTATTCCAGAACCAAAACTCATGTCAACATATTCATCACTAACAATTGGAATTTTTTTACCAGTTAATGGATGAATTACATTTTTATTTAAATATTTAAAATAGCGTTTATCATTAGGATTAACTACGATTGCAACATCACTTAATAAGGTTTCAGTTCTAACAGTTGCAACTGTTAAATAATCATTTGAGTTTTCAATAGGGTATTTAATGTAATACATTTTTTGTTCAACTGGTTTAGAAATAATTTCAATATTTGAAAGAGCTGTTTGCATTTTGACATCTCAATTAATTGCTTTAACACCTCTGTAAATAAGACCTTTTTTATACAAGTCAATAAAAATCTTATTAACAGCTTTATTATTTTTTTCATCTAAAGTAAATCTTTCTTTTGAATAATCCAAAGCAAGACCAACTTTGGATCATTGACTTCGAAAAATATTTGCATATTGATCTTTTCACTCTCAAATTTTTTCAATAAAAGAACCTCTACCTAAATCATGTTTTGTAAGTTTGTTTTCTTGATACAAAACTTCTTCAACTTTACTTTGGGTTGCAATTCCAGCATGATCCATTCCGGGCAACCACATAACATCAAAGCCTTTAAGCTTTTTATATCGAATGACTGTATCTTGAATATATGAATCTAATGCATGACCTAAATGTAGTTTTCCAGTTACATTTGGAGGAGGAAGTAAGATAGAAAATGGTTTTTTGCTTTTGTCATGATGCATAAAAAATTTTTTCTTTTGTCATTTTATGTCAATTCCAGATTCTACTTTTTGATGAATATAATTTTTTTCCATATAACTCCAATGATAAAAAATAATGAATTTTTTTAAAAAAATTATAATTTTTAATATTATTTTATATTATACTCCAAAAATAGTATTTTTATGATAGGTATTGAAATGAAAAAACAACTTTTAAAACTAATAACACCTTTAGCAACTCTTTCATTTTTTTCAGTGGCAGCAAGTTGTGCTAAAGAAAATCAAAATGACCAATTAGACGTTGAATCGGCTTCTAATTTTATTGATAATGATTTAAAAAAATTTCAAACTAATTTAATAGATTATTTTAAAGATAATTTTGATTTTAGTAAAATAAACAATCAAGATAAAAAAGAACTTGAAAAATCAATTGGTAACATTGAAAATTTTTTCAATTATTTGTTTTCGTTGTTAGAAAAACAATATTCTGAATTTGATAAAGATGAAAATGTAAGTTTGGAATATTTATTTTATTTTAATTTGTCTAGATTTATAAATTCATTTTATGACAAAGTAATTGAAGAAGTATCTAATTTAAGTAAAATTTCAAAATACGAGCCTAAAAAAGTAAATAAAGAAACTGCAAATAAAATTCTTAAAGATTTTTTTATGCTTATTTTAAAGGTTGAAAAAATGACAGTGGATTTTTATTGAAAAGAAATTAATAAAAGCATTAATGAATTAAACAATCTTGGCAATATAAAATTAAAAAGTCAAGATAAGATTAAAGATTTTAATAAATATTTTAAGCAAGTAAATTCTCAATTTTCAGAATTAAAAAATAAATTAGTTGAGAAAAATTTTATTTTTGATAATAAATTAAAAACTGGACCATTTAACAATCATGCAAATGATATTATAAAAAATGAAGTTAAAAAATTAAAAGAACAAATATCAATTTTTTTAAAAAAATATAGTGAATTAGTTGTTGAACAGTTATTAAAAAGTCGTAAAAAAGAAGATCCTGTTTTATGAAAATTTAGATTTACACCACAAAATTTTTATAGTTCAATTTTTAATTTTAAAATTTTTTCTGAATTATTTTCTGATGATGAATTAGTTAAAGCTAAAAATGATATTCAAAATTTTATTGATAAGTATAAAGATAATATTTTTATTAATGACAATTACTTAATTGATGATTTAATTAATGCAAAGACAGTTAAGATAAAAATAAATGATAGTAATAATTACTCAGTTGCAAGTATATTTAATGCAAATGCCTCAGGATTTGAAAATATAAAATTAGATCATGAAAATAAATTAAGTTTAGGTTCACAAATAAAAGATAAAAAATATCAACATTTATTAAAATTAACCCTACCTTTTTTTCAATTAAAAGAAAAAGGGATTAATTTATATCAAATTAATTTTTCAGCAACTGAAAATTTAAAAAAAATAGATAATGAAATAAAAAATATATTAGAAAATTTTGTGGTTTTAACAAAATTAAATTATCACATTAATATAAAAATAAATGATAAATCAGAGGTTATTTTAGAATTTCAACAGTTAACTAATGATTTTAAAGCTATTAGTTTTTTTGAAAAATCTCAAATTGATGCAAAATATTTTTTAAATTCTCAAGAAGAATATTTAATTGCTAATAAAAATAATTTAAAAACTAATGGAACTGATGAATTTTCTTATGTTGATATTTTTGTACCTTTAACTGATGCTCAATACAATCAAATTTTTGAAAAACAAATTAAAACTAGTTCAGGTCAAAAACCAGAAATAAATGGAGATAATATTAAAATAGGAATTGATTTTGTTGAACCAATTGTTTTAAAACTTAAATTAATTTAATTTTTAAAGTAAAGAAAAAACATCAAGTTTATTAACTTGATGTTTTAATTTAAGCAATTACAGAGTAATGCTTGAGAATTTAATAAATTTTTCATCAAAAATAATGATATACTAATTACTTATTTTCTAAGACATCAACTTATAATTAATATCAATCATCATTATCTTTTGGTGATTTTCTTAATAAATTCTCTTCATGTTGCTTTTTTTCAGATTCACTCATTTCTTCTGACCTTGATAGATAGTTATTTACTTCCATAGTGTCATTTTTATTGTTTAAAAAATTTTGCTTGTTAAATGAATCATTTGTTTTTGGTGTAAAAATACTTACATTATTTTCAAAGTTAGAAATTCTTTTTTCACCAAAGACATTTTCATATTCTCTAACTGATTCAGGAATTTCATCACCTGGTTCATCAAAGTATTCACTTGAAAATTCATTAGTTTGAAAATCTTGTTCAAAAGTGTCTTCAATTGGTTTGTAATCAACCATATGAATGTGTTCTTGAATTTTTTCTTGAGAATGAATTATTGGTATTTCAGTAGTTTTTTCTATTGATTTAATTTCTTCAACTTCAACTACTGGAGTTTCTTTTGATATAAACTCATTAGCTGCTTGAGTTATAGTTGGTTTAGGTTTAATTGAATTAAATTTATTTAAATTAGTTGGATCATTTGAAGTTTCACCAGTTACAATAATTGAAACTTTAAAAAATTCTGAATTATCTTTTGTATCAACTAACTCATATCCACTAATTACTTCAAAATCTTCATCATCAGCATCATAAGAACCTTTGAAAATTTCATGAGCTCTTGTGATAGCGCGATTAATTTCATTCAATGAAGTTTTACGATCATGTTGAATATTAATTAGCATTTTGCTTGCTTTAGTTATTACTGTTTCATAAAGATTTTGATCAAATGCTTTTTCAACAGCTTTTTCAGCACGATCTTTACCTGTAGCTGAGGCAATTCCAACCATGGTTATACCTGAGTCAACTAAAATTTTTCTTACATCAGCATAATCAATATTAATTCTTCCAATACGATATAAAATATCATGAATGGCTAAAATTATATTTTTTAAAGAAATATTTGAAAGTTCAAATGTGTCCTCAATTGGAATTTCACCATAATTTTTAGCCAACTTATCATTTGAAAGAACAATATATGAATCTACATGTTTAGAAAGTTTGGCGATTCCTTCTTTGGCATGTCTTCTTCTTTTTGGACCTTCAAATAAAAATGGCGTAGTAACAATTGCAAGAGTTAATGCACCAGAAGCTTTAGCTGATTCTGCAATGATTGGAACAGCACCAGTTCCTGTTCCACCACCAAAACCAGCAGCAATAATAACAACATCAGCACCTTTTAGTTTAGATTCAATTTCTCCTAAACTATCTCTTGCTGCTTTTGCTCCAACTTCAGGATCTGAACCAGCTCCTAATCCACGGTTATCTCTTCCAAGAGGGATTTGATTTTGACAATCGTTAGAAGCTAAGGCTTGAGCATCAGTGTTTGCAACTATGAATTCAACATTTTTGAAATGATCTTTTTTCATCATTTGAATTGCGTTATTTCCAGCTCCACCCACTCCAATAACTTTTAGAACAATTCCAGCAGTATTACGATCAATTAATTTTTCTGATTCAAGATTGGATTGTTCAATTTTTTCTTGACTTGCTTGAATTTCATCAAACATACTTTTTCTCCTTAAATAAATTTTTTAAAGGCAAATAAATCTCTAAATGAGATTTTGTGTTTTTTTACTTGTTTTAGGTTATAATAACTTGAAACAGTATTTACTGGATTGGATGGTTGTGATAAATATTTATTTACAAAAACCATTGCTCCTTCTATAATTGTATTATTTGTATCTAAATTTTTTGGTATTAAATTATTTGAATTAGCCAAACTAGCAAAACCTAAGTTTTCCTTAATTGAAGTTTTTTTAGCAAGAAAATTATTCATTCAATCTAATTCACCACTAAAAGATAAAATGTTTAATTTTTCTTTTGGTAAAAACTTTTGATTAATTAATTTTATTGCTAGTTGTTGAATTTGTAGAACAAATAAATTAACTATCTCAAATATTTTTTTTAAATTTTCATCTTCAATAAATTTATTTTCAGCAAAATTAATTAACACATATTTAAGTTTATTTTGGGCATTTTTGAAACTAATTTGTAATGTTTTAGCTATTTTAAATATCAAATTAATAGTACCCACCATTATTTTTTGATAATTAATAATAACACCATTATAAACAAGTGCCATTGAAATAAAATGTTTATTAACATCAAATGCAAAATTGACTAAATTTTGATTTTTTAAAAAAGATGCTGTAATTTGACTTTTTAAAATGCAATTAATATTTTCATTTGGTAAAGCTTTAAAAACAGATAATATGTCATTGTACTTAAAAGTAGCAAATTGATAAAAATATGAAGTTTTGATAATAAGTTTTTCAAATTTTTTCCCTTTAGGGAAAGCATTATAAACTTTTACTTGACTATTATTTTTATATAACAAATATTCATAATTGATTTTTGATCCAACTAAAATTGCATTATTTTGTTTTAAGTGATTACTAATTTTATTACTAACAATTTTTTCAATATCATTTTCTAAATTATTAAAATTTTCAATTTGATTTCCATAAATTGTTGTTTTAATTAAATTATGAGCGATATTTTCAATTTCTGAATCATCAATTATTAAATTAATATTAATTTTAAAATTATGAAGGTTAGATAAATTGTTTTTTGTATTTTCTATAAATTCAGCAAAATCAAAAATGTTATTTGGCATAATAACTTTTTTATTTAATTTTTGACTGAGTAAATAATTGCCATTTATTTTCTCAATTGGTGAAAAAATAATTTGATTTCTTTGAATATAAAAATTAGCAAACAATTCATTCATTTATACCTCCTTAATTTTATTTTTTTAGTAATACTCTTAATTTAGCACTACGTGAACGTCGGTTTTCTTCAATTTCTTTTTTTGTTGGTTTAATTTGTTTGGCAACAAATTTTTTTTCTACAAAAATAGGTAATTTTGAAGGTGTTTTATCATCAATTAAATTTTTAAAATGATTTTTAACAATTCGATCTTCAATTGAGTGAAAAGTTATAATTGCTAGAGAAGCACCATTTTTAAGAAGATCAGTTGAATCATTTAACATTTTTTTTAATGATTCTAATTCATCGTTAACTTCAATTCTTATGGCTTGAAAAATTGCTTTAGCAGGATTTTTAATTTTTAAAATTTTTGCAGGGTATGCTTTTTTGATAACTTCAACTAATTTTAATGTATTATCAATAGGTCGATTTTCTATGATAACTTTCGCAACTTTTTTAGAAAGCTTTACATCAGCATTTTTTCATAAAATTTCAGCTATTGATTTTTCATCATATTCATTAACAACATTTCAGGCTGTTAATGATTGAGAAGTGTCCATTCTCATGTCCAGTTTAGCATCTTTATTATAACTAAAGCCTCTTGTTTTATCATCAACTTGAGGTGAAGATATTCCTAGATCAGCTACAATACCATCAACTTTAAAAATTCCTCTTTTGTTTAATTCTGATTTTATATTTTTGAAATCACTTTTAATTAATTCAAAATGAGAATTAGTTAAGTTAAGACGCTTTTGACTGTATTTAAGTGCAAAATCATCTTTATCAAAACAATATAATTTCCCAGTTGTAATATTTTTTAAAATAGCTTCAGAATGACCACCCATTCCTAATGTTAGATCAACATAAATACCATTTTCTTTAATTTTTAAGGCATTTACACTTTCTGTTAACAAAACTGAATAATGTAGTTTATTCATGGATGTCCACTTTAGAAATGTAATCTGCTAGTTGCGCTAAATCTTCATCACTGTAAGAATTTTCAAATTGTTCAAATCCTTCTTTTGATCAGAGTTCAATTATTGAACCTGTTCCAACAAAAATAACTTCTTTTTGGATAGTAAGTTCATCAATTACAAATTTTGGAATCAAAATTCTTCCTTGTTTATCAACATTAACTTCAACTACTTTGCTCATTAAAATTCTATTAAAATGTCTTCCTTTAGAATTTAATTGAGAAAATTCTTGTAAATTTTTGGAATAAATTTGAAAATTTTCTACACTTCTTAGTTCATAGTTTTTATCAATGCCTTTAGTGATAAAAAAAGTATTTCCTAATGCTGCTTTGTATACATTAGGAAGTGCAATCCTATTTTTATCATCTAAGTGCCTTACATGTTGACCATACATTCCACTTCTCCCCACTATCCACCATAATTTTACATTATTTATTTTATTTTTACAAAAATAATCTTAAAAGTTAAAATTTTTTCTATCACTTTTTTAAATTTTTTTATTACTTAAATGGAGGAGAAAAAAATACCCACAAAATTGGGGTATTTATTTATATTGTTTTAAGCTTTATTATTTGAACCAAATTCAAGAATTTTTTCCTTAACTATTTCACACATTGCTTTAAAACCAGGATTATATAGTTTTCTTGGATCGAAATTTTTCCCTTCTAAATCTTTATTAGATAAAATATATTTTCTAAGTGCTTTGTGATTGGCTTGTTGCAACTCAGTGTTAACATTAATTTTTGTTACTCCAAGTGAAATCGCTTTTTGAATTTGTTCTTTAGGAATACCACTACCACCATGTAAAACAATTCCAATTTTAGCTGATTTAGAAATTTTTTGCAAAGTTTCAAAACTAAGTGATTTTCAATTTTGTGGATATGGACCATGAATATTTCCAATTCCTGCAGCTAAAACATCAATTCCTAAAGCTGAAATTTGTTGAGCTTGCATTGGATCAGCAAATTCTCCAGTTCCAATTATTCCATCTTCTTCTCCTCCAATTGTTCCAACTTCTGCTTCAAAAGAAAAACATTTTTTTTTGGCTAATTGAATTAACTCAGAGGTTTTTTTATAATTTTCTTCAAATGAATAATGTGAGCCATCAAACATAACTGAAGTGTAGCCATCAACATTCAATGCCTTTTTGACACCTTCATATGAACCATGATCTAAATGCAATGCAACTGGTACTGTGATGTTTAGATCCTGCATTAATCCTTTCATCATTCCTGAAACAACATTCATTCCACCCATATACTTAACTGCTCCTTCACTTGTTGCAATAATAATTGGGGAATTTAATTCTTGAGCTGTCAGTAAAACTGCTTTTGCTCATTCTAAATTATTAATATTAATATGAGGAATTGCATATTTTCCTTCTTTTGCTTTTTTAAGCATTTCTGTTGCATTTACTAATTTCATTTTGGCTCCTTAGTATAATTTATTTTTTCAAGTACCATCTTGATTTCTTTCAAAACGACGATCAACTGTTAATAAAGTGTAAAGTTCACCAATTTTACGTTCTCTAATTGATTCATAATTAGTCTTTTCAGTTACTAAATTTAATGTTCAAATTTCTTTTAGTTGTTTTTCCACTTCATTAAAAATTTCATTAAATAAATAATTTTTTTCTTTATCTTGAGAAATAACTTCAATTGCAATATCTAACATTGTTTTCATATGAATCCTTTCTTAGTTATGTACATTATATATTATTTGATTTTTGTTATATTTTCTTTTTTGAAGTATTTATCTTTAATGTTGTTTGTAAATTAATTTTAAATACTAATTAAAGTAGTTTATTGTCTATCCATAAATTATAAATTAAAATATTCAAATTATTTGATTTGATTAATTTAATTTATGAAAAACTGAAAAATCAATATTTTATGTGGTTTTAAACTTAAATTAAATAATTTTTTTAAATAAACTTTTATTGTTATTAAGATTAAAATATAAAAAAATTATTATAATTAAACTATGTTTTATAAAGTATATGTTTGCGGGCCTACTGTTTACAATCATGTTCATATTGGGAATATTAGACCAATTTTATCAATAGATTTAGTTTTAAAGGCCGCTAGAAATTTAGGGAAAAATTTTCAATTTGTGCATAATATAACAGATATTGATGACAAAATAATTCAAAGAGCTTTGCAAGAAAATGTGTCTGAAAAAGAGATTGCTCAAAAATATACTATAGAGTATTTTTGAATTTTAAAAAAATTAAATATTGACACTATCTCTAAAATTGAGTTTGTCACTCAAAATTTAATTTATATTGAAAATTTTATTGAAAATTTGATTTCAAGTAAAAATGCATACAAAGACAGAGAAGGTAATGTTTGATTTGATGTTGAAAAAAATAAAAAAAATTATGGATTAGTTTCTAATCAAAAATTAGAAAATATGAAGTATCAAGAAACTGAATATTTAAAAAGACATCAAGCTGATTTTTCAATTTGAAAAAATACAATTGATGGAATTAGATACAAAACAAAATTTGGATATGGTCGTCCTGGATGACATACTGAGTGTTGTGCTTTAATTTATAAAAATTTCGGTTCAGAAGGAGTTGATGTACATGGAGGTGGAGTTGATTTAACTTTTCCACATCATGAAAATGAAAATATTCAATTTTTTGCTTTAACAGGAAATAATATTGCTAAAAAATGAGTTCATAGTGGAATGCTTAATTTAAATGGTGTTAAAATGTCAAAAACATTTCAAAATGTCATTTTAGCAAAAAATTTCTTACAAGAATATGATCCAGATGTTTTGAAATTTATTATTTTAATTAATAGTTTTACTGGAATTATTAATATTGATGATAATTTAATTCATAATGTTAATAAAATCATTAATAAAATTAAAAAAATTTATTTTAACAATTATAAAAATCATCATTTTATTTTACCTCACTACCAAGATGTATATAAGCGTGCAATGAATCTTTTACTTGAACTTAATTTTTCTGATTTTATGACATTAATACATAAATTAATTAAAGAAAGTGCAACTGATTTTAAATCTAATGGTACATTAGTTAAAATTTTTAATGATTTAGAATTTAATTTTAAAAAATTTGATTATAAAAAATATCTTGAAATGATGAAAAAGTGAGAAAAACTAAGCAAAGAAAAAAATTTTACTGAAAGTGATTTAATTCGAGAAATTTTAATTAAAGAAGGTATTTTTTAAGATGTCTAAAATTATCATTAGCGGAAAAAATTCAGTTCTTGAAGCATGCAAGAATAATCTTCCAGTTGAGTTAATTTATCTTACTAAGAAAGAAAATATTGGATTATTTTCACAATTTAATGTTTTAATTAAAGTAGTTAGCAATACTTATATTGAAACTTTTACAAAAGAAAATCATCAAGGTTTTATTGCAATTTTGGAACAATTAAATTATCAAGATATATCATATTTATCTAAAAGAAAACCAAATTGTGTTTTAGTTTTAGATAGAATTCAAGACCCGCACAATTTTGGAGCAATTATTCGAACAGCTAATGCCGCTGGAATTAAAGATATTATTTTTCCTAAAACTAATTCAGCTCAAATTAGTCAAACAGTATTAAAAGTTTCAAGTGGGGGATTTGTAAATATGAATTTTTATAAAGTTAATTCATTAAGTTCAACAATTACAAAGCTTAAAAAAAATGGTTATTGAGCTTATGCAACAACTTTAGATAAAAATTCAATTTCTTATAAGGAAATTATTTATAATAAACCAACATTACTAATAATAGGTAATGAAGCAAATGGGGTGTCAAAAAGTGTTTTATCAGTAATTGATCAAAGTATTCATATTCAACAGTTTGGGACAGTTCAGTCTTTAAATGCTTCAGTTGCAACTGGTATAATCCTTTTTGATTTTATTCAAAATGAAAAAAGAAAATAATTTAATACATAGAAATAATATTCAAAACGAAGTTATAGAATATTTTGAACTTGGAGATTTTAATAAAATTAAACAAGCTCATTTATTTAAACATATTTGTGATAAGGTTAAATATAAGTTAAAAGGATTAGCTTTTAAAGTCTTAAATTTGTATTCTTTTAACAATGCAATTGAAATTTTAGAAATTGAAAATTATATTTACTCAATTATTTTAGAAATAATTTCAAATTGAAAAAAATTTCCAAATTTACCATTTGTAGCATATTTTTGAAATACAATTAAATTAAAAATGATTAATTATATTAATACAATTAATAAAAAACAATTTCAATTTGAAGAAAATTTAACTAACAAAAGTTTAAATTTAGACAATCTTAAACATAATATTTTATTAAGCAATACTGAAAATGATTCTTATCGAATTTACAATTTAGATGTTCTTAAAAAAATTATTTCTGCTCATGAATATGAATATTTACAATCTGAAATGCAAAATAAAAAAAATAACTATTACACTCAGTATCAAAAAAATAAAATAATTCGTTCAATTAATCATAAAATAAATTTATTTCAAAATTATTAAAAAAGGAGTTTAATGGAAAATAAATATGATTCACTTTATATTTTTACAACAGATACAGTTTGTGGAATAGGTGGTCCTATTTGTAAACAAACACTTGATTTATTATATGAAATCAAAAAAAGACCAAACGATAAAAAAATAATGATTTTAGTTGGTTCTCTTGAACAAGCTCAGTTATTTGATCAATGAAATGAACAGGCAACTAAAACGGCCAAACAATATTGACCCGGAGCATATAGCATTATTGTTAACAATCAGGGTTTTAGAATGCCAAATAATAAATTATTATGTGATTTTTTGTTAAAAAATGGACCAATGTATGTTACTAGCGCCAATATTTCAGGACAAAAACCAATAAATATTAATCAGGCATCAATTATTTTTCCATTAATTAAAAATGTTTATGATTTTGGAATTCCATCTGGTATTCCAAGTTCTTTGATTAATTTAGATACAAATGAAATAACTATTCGTTAACTAAAATAATATTACTTATTGTATTGTGTAGCATTATAATGCTACATTTTTTATATATTTTAGTTTATATATTTGAAAATATGATAATATTTTTTAAAATATTTATAATTAATTTTTTAAAATTCATTAAAAAGAAAGGATTTTTATGTCAATTGAAAAAAGAAAAAAAATTGGTTTTTTCTTTGCTCTTATGATGTTAATTGGTTCTGTAGTTGGAATTGGAATTTTCTTTAAAAATTTTTCAGTTTCGAAAGCTACAGGAGGTGATGGTTGATCATGACTTGTTGCATGAGTTCTTGGTGGTTTAATTTCACTTGCTACAGCTATAAGTTTTGCAGAATGTAGTCGATTTAAAAAAACAAGATTATCAGGATTATCAAGTTGAGCTTATAAAGTTGGTGGAACTAAATTTGGATATGGAGTTTCATTAACATATTCATTTTTCTATTTTGGAATATTATTTATTTCAATTGGTGTTTTTGTCTCTGAAATATTTTATTTTTTTCTAGGGCAAGTTGGGGCGCTTGATTTTGAAAAAGTGCCTTTATATGTTATTGTTCTAACTGGAATTTTATTTGGATTGTTATTTTTAATTCTTAATGATATTTCACTTAAAGCTTCAGGTATAATTCAATCAATTATTACTTTTATAAAATTTATTCCATTATTAGTTGCTATTGTAGCTGGAATTGTAATGTTTAAAACAAATAATATTGATGGAAGTTTTAATGCTTTTACAAGCGGAAAAACATTTTTTAGCATAAAAGGAATTATTATTGCTTTACCTTCAATTTTATTTGCTTATGATGCATTTTTAATTGCAGGATCTATTGGAAATAAAATTAAAAATGCTAGAAAAAATTTATTTTGAATTATCTTATTAGGAATGAGTTCAGTTGTAATTTTGTATTCTCTTTTTGCTATTTCATCTATCTTACACAATCAAGGTTTTGTTTGAGGATTGCTTCAAGCGACTTTATCAACAAATGTACAAAAAAACATTGTTGCTGGAACAACTTTTTTTATTTTGGTTTCATCATACGGAGTATTAAATGGTATTTCACTAGGATTTAAAAATGAAATTTCAAATTTAATTAGCACTAATGGAATTTTTGCAAGTAAGACATTAAAATCTAAAATTGGAACACGTAAAACTGAATGAATTTATATTATTGTAACAATGACTATTTGATCAGTTGTACTATTTGTACCAAGTTTAATTTTAAATCATGATAAACTAATTGATGGAATGTCAAATTTTCCAACCATATTCTTTTTTGTTGTTTATGCGCTTGTTATTTTCTTGTATACAATTAAGCGTCATAAACTTTCTGAAACTGGAAAAATAAACAATATTTTATTTTACTGCTTTGCAGCTATAGCAATTTTAGGAATTGTAATTGTAGAATTTTCATACATTGTAGCAATGTTTACTGATTTGTTTAATCTAAAATTTGTTTCTTCATGAGGAGTATTTAAAGATGGAGGCAAAGAAGCAACAATTGCAAGATATATTCCTTTAGTTTTATACATTATATTCTATAGTACACTTGTAACCATACCATTTTTAAATTACTTCTTAG
This sequence comes from Mycoplasmopsis cricetuli ATCC 35279, assembly GCF_000526955.1. GTDB lineage: Bacteria > Bacillota_I > Bacilli_A > Mycoplasmatales > Metamycoplasmataceae > Mycoplasmopsis > Mycoplasmopsis cricetuli. Next base: position 30,704 of record NZ_JAHB01000007.1, read on the forward strand.
AAAAAGTATTTTTCAAGAGAAACATCATTCAAGAGTTTGCATTAACAGTTGAAGATGTCAAAGAAAATAATGAATCTAAAAATGAAGTTATTAATTTAAATAACAAAGAAGAAATTTTAAAAGAAAAAGAAAATAATTTTTATAAAGTAGAAGCTGATTTTTTAAAAAATAAACTTAAAAAAAATAACGAAAAATAAAATCAAACTTAAATGTTTGATTTTATTTTTCTTTTTTCAAGTTTCCTATAATGCTATCAATTAAAATTCCATGATCAATTACATTATCAAGTAAAAAAATAATTTTAGGTACTTTTCTTCACTTTAAGTTTTTTGATAAGATTGTGCGAATATATCCTGAAGCATTATTTAATGATTTAATACCTTTATTTTTATTTTTTGATAAAGTAACATAGGCTTTAGCAAATGATAAATCAGAAGATAATTTAACATCAATAACTACTGGATCAATAATATTTGAGTTAGTTAAATCATAAGTTAAAATATTTGCAAGAATTTGCTGAAGTTGAGATTCTTTTCGTGAGAGATTTATATTATTCATATTTGAATTATACTATTTGAAGTTTAATAATTTTAAATTTTATTTTAAAATTAATTCCTTATCAGTTAAAATTTTTAAATTTGAACCAATGTAACTAAAAATTTCAGGACTTTGATTTAAATATTCGCCTTGCAAAATTCGAATAACTGATTCTACTGTTTCATTAAGAGGAACATAAATTCCATTTTCTTTTGTAAAATGTTCAGTCATGAAAAAATTTTGTGAGAAAAAATTTTCAAGTTGGAGAGCTTTTTTAACAATATTTTTGTTTTCATGATCTAGTTCATCAAAACCTAAAATTAAAATAACATCTTCTAAATCTTTATATTTTTTTAGTATTGCCTTTGCTTCAATAATAGCATTAAAATGTCTTTGACCTATTATTTTTGGGTCAACTGAATTTGAAGAACTAGCTAAAGGATCAAAAGCAGGAAAAATATTTTTTGCTGATTGTGCACGAGAAAGAACTAAATTTCCATCTAAGTGATTAAATAGTGCCACCGCTGAAGGATCACTAATATCATCCATTGGCAAAAATACAGTTTGAAATGAAGTGATTCCTGCATGTTCAGTTTTAAATAATCTTTCTTGTACTGCTGCAATATCACTTTCTAAGGTTGATTGATATCCACCAATTGATGGTTTTTTACCCATTGATGAGCTAATTTCATTTTCAGCTTGAACAAATCGATAAATGTTATCAATAAAAAGCAAAACATCTTTTTTTTCAATATCTCTTAAATATTCAGCTGCTGTAATACCAATTGGTACAATTGACATTCTAGCTCCAGGAGATTCATTCATTTTTGAAACATACATGCTAGAATTTTTCATCAAGTTAGAAGATTCAAGCTCATTAAATAATTCAATAGCTTCACGAGATCGTTCACCTGAACCAATAAAAATATTGTAGGTTTGTGAATTATTTTTATTAATATTAAAAATTATTTCTTTCATTAAAACAGTTTTACCAACTCCAGCTCCACCAAAAATACCAAGTTTGTAACCTTTTACAATTGGTATAAAAAAGTCTATAGCCTTAATTCCTGTTTCAATAATTTCTGCCTTTTGATTTATGATTCTTTCCTTGTTTATAATTGAATTCATCTCAATGTATTTAGGTTTATTGATTCTATTGGTTATCAAAGGGGTTCCACGATAATCATAAATATTATTTTGAGCTTCAATTCCAACTGGAACTAAAAAGCTATGTCCAGTATTAATTACTTGATCTGTTAAAGTGATTTCTTTGTCTAAATAAATAACAATAGCCATAATTGTGTTTTTATTAATTAAGTGCTTAACTAATAAAAAGGTCTTGTTATTGTGCAAAGATAAAATAGTATTAAGTTTTGGAAGATAACCTTCTTCAAAATGAATTTCAACAACATCATTTCAAAATTTAAGAATTTGTCCATATTGCATTATTTATTACCTACCAAATTTATTAATTTATTCATTTCTTCTTTTGAAAAATCAACAAATTTATGTTCAACATCAATTTGCCAATTTAAATTTTGTGCTTTTGAGTATTGAAGTAAAGCATATCTAAAAAAATTTTTAATTAATGTTTCATCATATACTTCATTATTTTCAATTTTTTCAAAAGCTGTTTTAGCTTCATGATTGTTATCAATTAATACATTTAAAAATGTCATTGCTTTTTGCTGATTTGTAATTCCTTTCAAGGTATCTCATAAAATTAATTTTGACATTAGTAAAACAAATTTATTTGAATATAATGAATAACCTCTTTGAAGAAACATTTTGTCAATTATTTTACCTTTATAAATTAGCGATGTTGTTTCTTTGTTAAAATCAAAATCAAGCTGGGCTAATTCTAAATTACGCTTATATGAGCGATAAATTTTTCCAATATCACCTGCTATTTTAGTCATTGTTCTAGATTGAACTGAACTTCCAGTTCTTGAAACCGAAAAATCTAAATCAATAGCTGGTAATCTTCCATTTGAAAATAAATCTATATTAGTTACAATTTGTCCATCAGTGATTGAAATTAAATTTGAAGCTAATAAGCTAGTAATATCACCATCAACTGTTTTTAAAATTGGAAGAGCAGTAATTGTTTTGCGATCAACAAATGAACCAGCTCTTTCAAGCAAGGATGAATGCGAGAAAAAAACATCACCAGGCATAGCTTCTTTTCCAACTGGTTTATCAGTTAATAGTGCAATTTCACGCAAAATATTCCCATGTTTAGTTAAATCATCAAAAATAATTAAAACATCTTCATGATATGAAATATTTTCAGCATGCGCCATAGCAATATAAGGGGCTAAATATTGTTGGTAAGAACTAGTTGCTGGAGCATCAATAATAATTGTATTTTCATGGGCACCATATTCTTGCAAAGTTTGATACAACTTTGAAAGATCTTCACGTTTTTGACCAATAGCAACATAAATTGTTTTAACATTATTTTTTAGTTGATTGATCATAGTGTTAACTACAATATGTGTTTTTCCAGTTTGTTTATCTCCAATTATTAATTGTCTTTGTCCTTTTCCAATTGGAATTAATAAATCCAAAGAAATGATTCCAGTATATAATTGTTCATTTAAAGTTTTAACAGTCATCAAATTATGAGCATTACCAAAAATTGAATTTTGGTTTGGATAAAAAGATAATTTATTAATGTTTTTATTTTTTGGAAAAATAATATTATTTTCAATATCAATTATTTTTCCAAAAAATTCTTTACTAGTTTTTACAATATTTTTAGTATTATCTTCAATTACTTCATCACCAATTTTAATACTTTCCAATATTTTATTATCAGATAAAAGAAAAGCATTATTTTTAGATGCACTAATTAAAATCATTTTATTGTGAGGAAAATTTTTTACTATAAAATTTTGTCTTTGTTTGTAATTGTATTTTCCTGAAATTTCAACAATATAGTCAAAAATAGCATTAATTTTTAACATTATAATATCCCTTCAATTATTCCTAAAACTATTAAAACAGTTGAGCAAATTAAAATAACTGTTGATAGTAAAATAAAAATAATATTTGTTTTAGTGATTCATTTTTTAAGTTTGTTGTTTTGTTTTTTATTGATGTTATTAAAAAATAGTAAAGCAATTGAAGATAATCCAAAAATTAACATTATTGAGCCTAAAATTATTAATAATAATTTTTTTTGATAGCTAGCATTTGTTATTTCTAGTTTTGCTTGATTGTATCTTTGAAATAATTTTTTCTCATCAATTTTATTTTGATTATTTTCTTGAAAAGCATCTTTTATAAAATCTTTAATTAAGTTATAATTATTTGAAATTTTATTTAGTAATTCAGTGTAATTATCATATCACTTTAAAGTATCAAAAGTTAATGAATTTGAATGATTAATTGCTAAAGTGATATATTTTTTTGTTTGTTCAATTAATTTATAAAAAACTGTGGTATTTAAATTATTTTTTTCAAATAACTGTTTTAAATTTTTTGAAAGGTCTTTTTTCTGAATAAATAGCTCATTGTAACGTTTTAAAGCTCTTTTATAAGTGTTGGGTAAAACAGAAAAAAGTGCATTATTGTTAATTTTTGATGTTTTTAATGAACTTATAAGTTGAATACTTAATTGATTTACTATTTTATGTATTTCTTTTTCAGAAGTGTTTGAATTTATTTGTGAAGCATATTTATCAATAATATTATCTCTTTTTAAAGAAAAAGTTTCATTATAATAAAGATCATGCACTATTGTGTTAAGTAAATTAATTAATGTATTTGCTAAATTAAATACTTCAATTGTTTTAAAATTTAAATTTTCATCTAATTGCAAAGACTTATAAAGTTGAATAAATTTATTTTTAATTTCATTTACATAAGATTCATAAATTTTTTGATATCCATAGCTTTTATTATTATTTAATTTAATTTTGTAAGTTCTTTTGTGTTCTGGATTTATTGAATCAGAAATTTCAACATCAGCTAAATATGAATTTTCTGATGTTGTTGATAATTTAATTAATTTATATTTAAATCTAGTGTTAATCGGATTATCAAAAAAGAAATATTGTTCTAAATTAGCATCAGAACTAATTTTGTTTAAATCTAAATTTATAAAATTAGCTTTTAAATTTGCAGGTAAAGTTGGAAGTTTTTCAATTAATTTTTCAATTTCAATATCAACTGGTTCAAAAATTGTATTTTCATTTTCAATTGAATCAATTGGATTAATTTCATTTGTTGAATTATCTTTTTGATTTTTTGATTCATTATCTTTTAATTTATTTTGTTCTAAATCAAACTTTATAAATCTATCTTGATATTTTAATTTTAAATATTCATCTCAATTTTTAAATTCTTTTGGAGGACTAAAAGTTAGAGCGCTAATTGAAGAACCATCAAGTTGAGTAATTGTTTTAGTTTCAAAGGTTAAATTTTCATTTAAATTGTCAATATCTTTTTCATTAAAAATAATATCTTTAAATTGTTTTTGCATTTCATTTGAATACTTTGCAATTATTTGTTGGACATCTTCTGTTTTTAATATATTAATTTCATCACTTTCTTTTTTTAAAGTTCCATTATTTCCAATAAAGTTTTTATAATCAGTTAAATTATTTCCTAACTTAAAAATTACATTATTATAAGTTTCATCTTGAAAAGTAATTGTTCCAATTTGATATTTTCTTTCATTTGAAAGAGTGTTTAAAAAAATAGTATTAAAACCAAATTTAGATCGATTTTGAATAATTTGAGTTTTATTTGTTTTTAAAAATGCAATAACAACTTCAAGATAATAAATTTTACGTAGTTTTTCCTGAAAATTTATTTCATTATTTTCTTTTAATTGATTTTGAATTTGTTCAAGTCGAGAAATTGTTATATTAATTGCTTCACTAAAAGCTTTATTAAGTGCATTTTCAACTAATTTAGAAAAATCATTAAATTTTGAATCATTTTTTGCTTCTGTTTTAACACTTATTTGAGTAGTTAATCCAATTGAAACAGGTAATGTTAATAACAAAAAAAAGTGTCGAACATATTTTTTTAATTTTTTCATTGTTTAACTTTCTCATTTACTAAGTGAAAATTTTTCAATCATTTCAAGTGTGTATAATTTTGTTTTAAGTTCATTTATTTTAATGATATTTTCAATAGCAATTTCAATTTTATTTAAGGTCTTAAAATATGAAAGTTCTTTTTTAGTTATTTTTATTTTTTCACTTAATTTATTTTGCTTATTTGTTTTATAATAATAATTAAATTCATTACTTGAAATAATTTCAATTTTATTATCTTCTGCAATAAAATTTGCATTTTTTAAAAAAATATAATAAATTTTATTTTCATAGTGATCTTGAATTTTAACTAAAATATTTTCAAAACTTGCAATTGATAATTTATTTAGCTTAATCCACTTTAATTCATCATTTAAATAAAGTTCTAGTTCAGCATTAAAAATAGTTCAAATTTTATTTTCAGTGAAATTGATAATAATTTTGTATATGTGTTTTTTAGTTTGTTTCATTATCATTAAACCTCTTCAATTATTTGATGAAATTTTTGATTATTTTTGGTAATCATCACAATTTCTTCAATTTCATTTTCACGTTTAGTCTTAGTAATTTGACGTGCTATTTTTGAAATTTTTTCATCAAGTTCTTTAATAATTTTTTTAGTTCGTACTAAATTATTTTTTGTATTATAAAAAGTTGATTCAATAATTAATGATTTAATTGAGTTTTCCAAATATACATTAAAACTATTTTCAATAAATTCATTAATGTTAGGATAAATACTAAATTCAGAAAAATTAATTTCTTTTTTTAATTTTTCATTAACAACTAATTTATTAATGTCAAATTGGTTCATTGGCAATATCGTAAAATATCCATTATAATTTTTATTTGAATTAAATACAAAATTAATTTGTGAATAGTTTTCATTTAAATATAAAAATTTAATAATTAAAGCTAATTCAGAAGCAATGTTTTTGTTTTCATGTGAGAAAAAATTAATTACTTTTAATTTATGTTTTTTTAAAAATTCAAGAGATTTTTCACCTATAGCAATAAAATCAATTTTCTTTTTTTTAACATGTTCTAGAATCATTTCTTCATAACGTGTATATGAATCAGTTGAATATTTTTGTTCTTCTTTTAAATATATTCATAAATGCTTTGAGTTTTGCTTTTTTATTTTGAAATAAACTAAAAAATTTTTTTTTGATTTTTTTTCAATTAGTGGGTGAATTATATTGTATTTATTTGATAAGGATTTAATAATTTCCTTATTAATAAAAGCATTATTTATGTAAAATTTTAATCTATTGTTTAATTTATTTATATTAATAAGTAAAATATTTTTTTCATTATTAACTTTTGATTTAATTTTCATTAAATTATTTTTCTTTTTAGTAATTAATTTTAAATGCATTATTTTTTAATCTCACTAACTTGATTTTTATCAATAGATATTTTTAATGTTTTAGAATTTTTTGAGTAATAAATTAAAATAGAAGGTAAAATTTCAATAATTTTAGATTTTTGTAAAAGTGCATTTATTTCATTATTCAAACATTCATAAAAATAATTTTCATTTAAATTAGATGAAGAAGTAAAAATAACAAAATCAATACTATCATTTTTACTGTTTTGAACAATTGGGATTAAAAACTTATTTCCAATTCTACTATCAATACCAAAAGAAATAATAAATGTTTTATAAATCATTTGGTATTTTTTTTCAAGCGCCAAGCTATAAGTTGAAAGATATTTTAGATAAATATCACTATTAAAACTTAAACTAGTTTTAAATAAAACTGAAGACATTAGTTGATCATATGAAATAAAATAATCCAAATTTTTTAGTTCATTAAATTCTTTAAATAAATCAAATAAAGGGAACATTATTTCATATTTTTTAATTTGATTTTTGTTTTTTTTAATTAAATTTTTAAATATTTTAGTCATTATTTATTTTCCTTTTTAGTTTGGTTGTTTGATTTTGAAGTTATTTTTTTAAATTGAAACAAGCTTAGGTTTAAATTAAAAAATTCAATCAAACTACTACACAATAACAATAGACAAGTAACTAAAATTAAAACAATAGAAATAAATCCAAATGAAAAGTGTTGACTAAAAATGAGCAATTGTTGATTATCAGCTAATAAAATAATTTGATTAATTCCATGAGCAAGGATATTTTCAATTAAAATTCCGACTAAAATAACAAGCAAAATAATCATTTTTAAAGTTATGTTAATTTTCTTGTTTAAATGCATAATTAAAATTAGAAAAGTAATAGTTGTAGCAATAAAAACAATAATGTTAATTCAAAAGTAATTTTCTGAGTAAAAATAGTAAAAAATTAACACTGAAATTCAAATAACAAATAAATGAACAAATAAATAAAATTCATTTATAATTTTGTTTTTAGTTTTAGTTCATTTTAAGTGATTTAAAATAAAATAACTAATGCTAGATAATACAATTAAGGTTAAAATACCTCCAAAAAGAATTGAAAAATTAATTTCAGAGATGATAAATTCATTTGCTTTGTTGTTGATTTTAATTAATAAATATAAATATCAAATTAAAGCAGCTAAAGTAATACTCAATAGAAAAATAAATTGTTTTTTAAATAAAAAAATGTTTTCTTTTTTTGTTAATATTGCAAAAATTTTAACTAAATTAATTCCAAAAATCAAAATTGCCAACCCAATTGAACTAAAAATAATAATTAATAAATTTTTAGCACTTTTTATTGAAAATAAAGTTTGTAAAAATTCAAATGTTTGTCCTTTATTTAAAATAGTATTTCGATTTGTGGTTAAATCTTTTTCAATTAAAAAATAAAATAATAATATTCCTAATATTAAAATAATTACTTGTGAAATAGCATTGATTATAAACACTCATTTATTAATGTGATCTAATGGTTTTACTTTTTTAAAGACAATATATGAATGAAACAATTGTGCAATATTTGATATTACTAAAAAAATAAAAATAAAAGATAAATAAAAAAAAGAATAAATTAAATTAATTTGCTTTGAAGCTTCAGCATATCCGATGCTAAATGGATTAAATCCAAGTAGCAAACCAAAAGCAATAATCGAAAAAAGTGAATAAATTACAAATCAAAAAAAGTATTTTTTTAAAATTTCTTTATATAAAAAAAGGTTGTAATAATTTTTTGCAAGTGAGTAAAAAAATATAAAAAACAATGACAATGACTTAAATAAAATTAGAAAATTAATTTCTCTTGTTGTGGGCGTGCTAAAATCAAGAAAAATATTTAAAAAAGTTTCATGTTGAAAAATAGTATTTTTGTAAAAAAATAATAAAAACAAACTACCTAAAAACAGTCAACTAATTAAAAAACAATTTAAAATTTTTAATAATTGTTTATTGCTTATCTTTAAAGAAAATTTTTTTTGAAATAATAGTTGATTTTCTTTCATTTAATCCTTTCTTAAATTAAAGAACAAAATTTATTTATTAAATTTATATTCAATTGGAATTTCATTTAAACCATTAGAAAATAATGCTGTTTTAATGTTGTTTAAATTTTGATATATTTTGGATAGTGCTTGTCGATATGAATTTTGTTGATCTTTTCCTCCACCAAAAATTAAATCATACTGAGGCAAATTATATAATCCATATATTCCCTTATAATCGTATCCTTCTGATCTAAAAGCTGAAGCCACTCCAGTATTAGTTGAAGGATTCCCTGTATGGAATATTCCTACTAATTCATTATTTTGATTTCTAACTGATGATCCAGATGCACCCCCACCTGGAGAATAATGTTTTGGAGTGTATGAAAGTCCAAAATTAATTAATTGTACACCATTGTATTCAAAAAAATTAGATCCACTGTGTGCATGGGAAATAAATTCATCTAAAATCCCTGGTTTATCAATAAAATTTCTATAACCAATTTGATATGATAAATAATCCCCTTTATCTCATTTGGATTTTTCTGGAATATATTTTTCATCAATTTTTTTGATATTATCATAAAAATTAGCATCTGAATTTATTCAAAGACTAAAATTGTGTTTATTTTCTTTAATTTGTGATGAGTCTTCATATTGATCTAAAAATCCATCATAAATTGCTATCGGATATCCAAGTGCATACAATGAATCTCCTTTATATGATGCAAGTTGCTTTGAAAGTAAAGGAACATTTATTTGACTATAATCATTTAAATATGATTTTTTTAAAAATTTAATTTGTTTATCTTTTTGATTTGCATAATTTGCAGTTACACGTTCAGATAACTGGCTTGCGCTTATTTGTCCATTTTTATCTTTGCTTAAATTTTTTAAAACAAAATTAGAATCTAATTTAATTTTTTCAAAATCAATTTCAATTACAGCAAAATCAACAAATTCTTTTGCATTTTTAAATTTTTCTTTTTGATTTTTTGCAAGATAGTCTTTAGGATCTTTTTTAAGGAAATCATTTCCTGTAAAAATAATTTTAGCTGGATTATTATTATTATTATTATTATTATTATTAGATAATGGTATTGTATATGATTCAAAATGTTCTGTATCAAATGGTGCAATTTTTAGTTTAGCATGAATTGGAGCATCTTCTTTTAATCTAGTTAATCTAATTGAAACAGTGTTATTTGTTAAAAGTTTAGCTACATGTAAATTAGTTGCAAAGTATCATTTAGTTGGATATTTTTCATCATTTCTTTTTTGATAATCCAAAATTCACATAGTTCCATGACCTACATTAGTAGTTCTTTCAATTTCTTTACCATTTTCATCAAATGCTTTATTTGAAAAACTAGTTTGAAATGTTTGAAGCGCAATATCTTTG
>NZ_JAHB01000008.1 GCF_000526955.1 Mycoplasmopsis cricetuli ATCC 35279
AGATAACTGGCTTGCGCTTATTTGTCCATTTTTATCTTTGCTTAAATTTTTTAAAACAAAATTAGAATCTAATTTAATTTTTTCAAAATCAATTTCAATTACAGCAAAATCAACAAATTCTTTTGCATTTTTAAATTTTTCTTTTTGATTTTTTGCAAGATAGTCTTTAGGATCTTTTTTAAGGAAATCATTTCCTGTAAAAATAATTTTAGCTGGATTATTATTATTATTATTATTATTATTATTAGATAATGGTATTGTATATGATTCAAAATGTTCTGTATCAAATGGTGCAATTTTTAGTTTAGCATGAATTGGAGCATCTTCTTTTAATCTAGTTAATCTAATTGAAACAGTGTTATTTGTTAAAAGTTTAGCTACATGTAAATTAGTTGCAAAGTATCATTTAGTTGGATATTTTTCATCATTTCTTTTTTGATAATCCAAAATTCACATAGTTCCATGACCTACATTAGTAGTTCTTTCAATTTCTTTACCATTTTCATCAAATGCTTTATTTGAAAAACTAGTTTGAAATGTTTGAAGCGCAATATCTTTGTATTTTTGGTTTACCAAATATCGAGGAAGACCATTACTCTTAAATCTATCCCTACCTTCAATATCAACTCATGAAGGTCCTTTTGGAGTTTCAGTTAAATCATTTATAATTAAACCATCTAAAGTACCATCTTGATTGTAAGAAGGAAGTGTGAATCCTTTTAGTTTAGCATTATCATAACTGTCTTGATTAACTAGTTCTGCTTGTGCATTAAAATTATTTTTTTGTTCTAAATTTATCTTTAATTCAGGACGATATTCATTGATGTTAATGTTATCACCTAATTGACGTTTTAAAATATCAATATAATTTTTATTATCAATTTTAAATCTTTCTAATTGAGTTAATTTTTGGGCATATTCATCTTTTATATTTTTATTAGGAGCCAAATCCGGAAGAATAATTTTTCCACTAGAATCAGCACCAAATTGATTTTTATTAAATCCAGTAAATAAAATATCTTTTTCAATAAAATTTTTTTCATTATTTTTTTCGAAAATTTTAAATTTAATAAATCCATTACCAGTGATATTTGAAATTGAATTATTATTTTTATCTCTTTCAGGGATAAACCCAATTATTTCTATTTTAAAATTATCACTATTATTTACTTTGAATTTAATTTCTTCTTTACTTTCTAATTTTAATTCTTGAAAGTAAACTTTTGATTTATTATCTTTTTGTTGTCCGAATGTTTCAAAATTAAAACTATCTTCAGTTAAAGTGTTCACAAATTTTTTAAGTTGCAATTGTTCTTGCTTGTTAATTTTTTTATCAACAGGATTATTAGAATCAATTGGCTTAGTTTGATTGATATTTTGATTTGAAGAACATCCAGCAGCAAAAGTGAAAATTGGTAATATAGAAACCATTAATCAAGGTATTTTTTTCATATTTTGTCCTCTTTAAATAAATGTATTGCTATCACTTGCTTCTTGTGAAATTACAACTTTATATCCGTTCTTTTCTAATTGAGTAGCTAATTGTGAATCATTATTTGAAACTAGAATTTCAGTTTGTTCTTTTCCTCTAAATCCACTTTCAGATCAATTGAGTAAAATACTTAAATTAGCTAATCCTGAACTGTTAAGATTTATGTTATTTTTAATGAAAATTCTGATTTTTTTTGTTTCTGAACCATTGCTAAATAAGATTTTGCTTCTTGGAGACTGAAATCCTTCTGTAGATAAAACATTAAAATTAGCATTATTTAGTTCATCAGCATCAACCTTTCAAACTTCACTATCATTAAATAAAACAATTCGCTTTAATTTTCGGGATTTATTTGATGATTTTTGAGTGTCATTAAACACAAGTCCTCTTAAGGTTTTAAGTGAAGGAACTCTTGATAAATCAATCCCAAGTGGATAGCTATTACCTCCCTCATTGTGATCCGGATTTAATCCTGGACCTAACGAACCTTGAAAAATTTTTTCATTATTTCTTACATAATAAGCCATTCTTAAACCATCATTAATTCTTTTTAAATCAAAAGTACCATCAGGTCTTTTTAAGACATCACTTTCTTCAAAAGCTAAATTGTTAAAAGTAATTCTAGAGGCAACTTTAGAATTTTGTTGATACTCTCCAACATTGTAGTCAATAGTGTTAACTCAAGCTACATTTCGCAGAGCTAATGGATTTAAGGCTCAATCATCACTAATTGAATTCATAGTTGTAAAAATTCCAATTTCATCAATTTTTTTATTTTCAAGTGCAATTAAAGCAGAAGTGTTTTTTGTTTCAAAAAAAAGTTCAAGTTGTGGCAATTTTTCAGGAAGCACTTCAAGAATATCTTTAAACTGCTGATTGGCATCCTTTTTTCCCATATTTAAAAAACGATATGAAGTAATTTCTTTTTTATCATTATTAATATCTTCAATAAATTTTTTCAATTTATTAAATCCGTTTACATTAGCAAAATCTACTTCAACTACAATACCATGATTGCGCTTTCCATTAATTGGAGTATCTTTTTTTAGTGAACTAATTGTAATTCCATCATCTTGAGTAATTCCATATGAATGATATTCAGATGTAATGTTAGTTTTAGTTCATCCTTTATATGTTCCTTTAATTAAGTCTGGAGAATATCTTTTAAAATCTAAAGCATCGCTATCAAAACCAAAAACTCTTTTTTCAGAATTATCTCTTTGAATTGAAACAACTGTTCCATTGATAAGTGGGGAAAAACTATATGAATCAATTTCTCCATTTTCATTGATGTAAATGTTGTAATTATCAGGTTCTAAAACAAAACCTTTTCCAAGTTGTGTTTCAACATTTGATGAAGTAACAGTAAATTTATCAAAATCAATATATGGCAAAGTGCGAGCAATTTTAATGCGTTCATCTTTAATTTCTTTTAGCTTAGGTCATTCTTTAATGCCTTCAGGTGTTAAATATTTTTTTATAATTTCATCTTTTCCATGAAGGATTAACAAGCGAAACTTATCAAATACAACACCATTTCAATCACGGGAAGTTACATGATCTAAAAAATTTTTTAATTTTTCATCAGTAAACTCTTTGAATTTTTTAATGTCTTCACGAAAAATATTTTCATGAGCAAGATTACCACCAAATATTCTCGCTTTAAATGCAGTAGTTGCACTTTTTTGGTTTGCTTTTCTAATTTTATCAGTTACTGTAATTCCCTTTAATTTAGGTACAATTTGAGCAAGATAAGGAATTCGATTTACAATTTTATTTTCTATATCATAATTTGAAGAAATTCTTTGAGGAAGTTCTTCAGTTAAAACATCAACATCAATTCCATGAAATTTTATTTTTATGATATTTGTTTTAACTTTTTCAGTAGGTTTTGATTCATTTTTTTGGGTTTTTTTAGTTGGATTAGCTGATTTAGGTATTGGATTTGAAATTAATATTTTAGGTTTTTTAATTATAGGTTTGTTTTCTAAAGTAGGCTCTAAATTTTTGGACTGATCAGTTATAATAGATTGTTCAGGTGTTTTTTTAGAAATTAATTCAGAATCTTTTGTTTGATTAATTATAATAGGTTTTTCAACTTCAATTTGCTTTTTGGAAATAAGTTCAGATTCTTTTGGTTTTAGGTTTTTATCTGAATTGGAATTGACAGCATTAGTTAAATCCAAATTTTTTTCAAATTGTAAACCAATTAAATTGTCTTTTAATAAACCAATTCTTTCAATTGAATTTTCACTATTAGTTGTTGCAATATAAATTAAAGAACCACTAAGAATAGAACTTGAAATAGCTGTAGATAAAATAAAAAGAACCTTTTTATTTTTACGACTAATTTTTTTAAAAAGCATTGTCATTTTTTTTACCTTTTTAATTATTTTTCTGTATTATTTTTTCTATATTAAAATTTTACCCTTCTTAAAAAAAAAAAAAAAAAAGCATTTTTGGAAAAAAAATTTAAAAAAAATGTTTTTTTTAGTCCTGAAACCATGGATTAAAAATATATTTTTACTTAATTTAATGAATTGTTGCTTAATTTTTTTATTTTTTAAAAGTTAATAAAATAAAAAAACAAGTTCAATGAAAATGAACTTGTAATAGACAAATAATTTGAAATTAATTATTCAAATTGGGAGAAATATAAATTATAGTAAAATCCTTTTTGAGATAACAGTTGCTCATGATTCCCAATTTCTATTATTTCTCCTTGATTGATAACTATTATTATATCAGCACTTTGAATTGTTGATAATCTGTGAGCGATAACAAATGAAGTTTTATTTGCAGTTAAGTGTCTAATTGATTTTTGCACAATAATTTCAGTTCTTGAATCAATATTTGAAGTTGCTTCATCTAAAATTAATAAATTTTTATCACTAAGAATTGCTCGAGTAAGTGAAATTAGTTGTTTTTCACCTTGAGATATATTATTGCCATTGTTTTCAATTACAGTGTCATATCCATTTGGCATAGTCATAATAAAGTGGTGAATGTTTGTAAGTTTTGCTGCTTCAATAATTTGTTTTTTAGTAATTTTATTATTACCTAAAGTTAGGTTATACATAATAGTTTCATTAAATAAAAATGAATCTTGAAGCACAACAGTCATATGTTCACGTAATTGACTAGTTTTGATATTTCTAAGTTCATTACCATCAATTAAAATTGAACCTTTATTGTAGTCATAAAATTTACTTAATAAGTTAATAATAGTAGTTTTGCCAGCACCAGTTGGACCAACAAAAGCAACAACTTGTCCAGGATTTACTTTAAAAGAAGCATTTTTAAGTTGGTAATTTTGTTGTTTTTCAGAGTATTTAAAATACACATTCTTGAATTCAACTAATCCTTTAATTTCTTTTATAAAAATATTTTCAGGTTCTCTTGGTTTGAATTCAAGCTCTGATAACTTAAATACCCGATTAGAAGCTGCAGTTCCAACCTGAATGGCAAAAGCGGTATTTAAAATGTTTTGAAATGGACCTACATAACTTCAATTTAGTGAAACATATGTAACCACAAAACCAGCAGAAGCGGTTCCATCAGAATTTGAAGCAAAACCAGGAATTCCATATAATGGAATTTTTTTTATTAAAAATAAAGCTGCAAATCCAGAGATAATTAAAATTAAAATATTTGAAACTAGTTGAAATCAAACATCAAAACTTCTTGATGAAATATCACCTTTAAAAGCAATATTTCTAATTTCTTTGGTAATTTGTTTTAAATTATTAAACATAAATTCATTTTTTTCAAAAGAATGAGTTACTTTTGTATTAGTCAAAGCTTCTTCAACATAAGCATTTAATTTTCCAAATGCATTAGTTGTTGCTACAAAGTACTTTTGTGACTTAACTATTACAATAAAAGAAGAGAAAAAAAGCACAAATGAAATAGGTATGACAATTAATGTTAAAATTGAGGAAATTAACATCATAGCTAAAATACTAAAAAAGATACTTCATAAACTTGTAAAGAGTTGTGTTGTTACTTGAAATAAAGTATCACTAAAACTATTTATGTCATTGATAATAATTGAAATTAAATTTCCTGTTTTTTGCTTATCATAATATTTAATTGGAGTTTTGAATAGTTTGTCCATAATTTGAGAACGTAATTGAGTCCCCAGTCCATAAGAAATTTTGACATATAAATAATTTTCAATGTAGCAAAAAATCCCATAAAAAAGAAAACAAAAAACCATTAAAAGTAAATATAGAATAAATTCAATAGTTGGAAATTGATCAATTGAAATATGATTTTCACGAACAAATGGTTCAAAAAACTTCTGCACTATAATTCCTATTAAAAGACTTCCAAGAACATAGCAAAATGCGCTTATAAAAGCAAATAAATTAGCAATTATTAAACCTCTTTTTTGAACTTTTAAATATTTAAAAATAATTTTAGTAGTTTTTCACATTGAAAATGATTTATCATAATATTTATCAACAGTATTGTTATTTTTTTTAACTTTCATACTACAAAATTTCCTTTTAATTATTATTTAACTGATTTAAATAAACTTGATTATATCAGTCACAATTTTTAGTTAAAAATTCATGATCACCTTTTCCAATTATTTTTCCTTCACTTAAAACTATAATTTCATTTGCATGTTTAATTGAATTAATTTTTTGTGAAATAATAATAGTGGTACAGTTATAATTTTTTTTAATATTTTCAATTAAATTTTTAGTTGTAATGTTATCTAATGCACTTGTTGAATCATCTAAAATTAAAATCTTGGGATTTAAAAGCAAAGTGCGAGCAATTGATAAACGTTGTTTTTGCCCTCCTGAAAGATTTTTACCTCTTTGAGTAATTTTATGATTAAGTTTATCTGGGAATTGATAAACAAAATCATAAGCACATGCAGTTTTTAAAGCAATTTCAATATCTTTTTCAGAAGCATTATCATTAGCAAAAAGTAAATTTTCTTTAATTGTTCCAGAATAAAGTAATGCTTCTTGGTAAACAATACCAACTTTAGCATGTAAATTTTTTGTGTTAATTTTATCAATTAAAAAATTACCTATTTTAATTGTGCCTTCTTGCAGTTGCATATTTCGAACAATTAAGTTTGCAATTGTACTTTTTCCAGAACCTGTTGGTCCAATAATTCCTAAGGTATTTAAATTAGGAATAAAAAAATTTATATTTTGAATTGAATTTTCTTGAGCTGTTTTAAAATATTTAAAGTTAACATTTTCAAATGATATTGAAAAATCATTATCTAAGTTAATACCATTTTCAACAAATAAATTAATATATTCTTTTTCATATACTTCAATATAACGCTTAGCTGAAACTTTAGCTTTAGTCATTGTTCCGATAAATTGAGCAAAAATAATAATTCCATAAGAAATTATTACTTCAAATTCTACAAAAACATTAATTTTTGCAATAAGTTGAGGATCTTGAGTAATTAATAGTTGTTTGTATCCTATTCAATAAATTAAAATAATTAACAAATTAATTAATGTGAAAAAAGCTGGATTTCCAATTGAAAAAAATTTTCATGTTTTACTTTCAACTTTATATCATTTTTGATTTGAAATATCAAATTTTTCTTTCTGTTTAAGTTGCATGTTATAAACTTTAATATCTCTAGCTCCAATAATTGTTTCTGTTACATTTTTTGTAATTAAATCTAAGTTAGTTTTATTTTTTCTAATTAAAACACTAGTTTTTAAAAAAATAAAAACTAAAATAGCTACATTAAGTGGAATGATAACAATAACAGTAAAAGAAAGTTGCACATCAGAAATTAAAGAAAAAATCATTCCAATTATAATAAACAAAGGCGCTTTAATTAAAGCGCTTGAAGCACTAATTAAAAAATCTCAATATTGAGCAATATCATTTGAAATGCGGTTAATTAAACTTTCCTTAGTTAAATCTGAAATATCTTGTAGGCTTAATTTTTGATATTTTTTAAATAGTAAATTACGATAAAACATTGATGATTGTTCACCAGCTCAAGTTGTTACAATTGTTGAAATAATATTTGATATTACAGCAAGTAAAATAATCACAAGCGAAATTCAAACTAAATCAATTAGTAATTTATTTTGATCATTGTTTTGTAAAACTATTCACTTATCAAAAAGAATAATTTGATTAATTTGATTAGATTTTGTTAAAAGAGGTAAAAATTGTGAAAGTAATATTGGAATAAACATAGTTGCAGTAATATTGATCAAAATTACAAAAATTCCAAATAAAAAAAGATTTTTTATTTTTCAAGGAAGCATTCAAAACATTTTTCACATATTTACTCCTTTTATTTTAATATATTAAATATATCAAAAAAAGCGATTTTTTATCTTTTTTACAAAATTAATAAATTAATTACATGTTTTAAAACTAATAAATATTAGTTTAAAAACTTTTAATTTAGCTTTATTTTATTTAAAAAATTGTGTTATTTTTTAATTGTTTTACTATAATTGTAAGGTAGTAAAAATTATCATTAAATTTATTTTTAATAAATTTTTATATTTTACAATATTTAACTTTAAATTTATTATTTTAAAATAAAATGATGAAATTTTTGACACTATTTTGTTTGTTTTTTACTAGAATATAACATAGAAAGGAAAACACGTAAATAAATATGAATTCAAGCAATTTAAATAATGAAGTAAAAAATAGAATGCGCTCTAAAAGTGAAAATATTGTTGAATTAATTGAGGTTGTTAAAGAATATAATGACAAAACAGTTTTAAGAGAAGTAAATTTAAATATCAAAAAAGGAGAATTTGTGACTCTTCTTGGTCCAAGTGGAAGTGGAAAAACAACCATTTTACGATTACTTGGAGGTTTTGAGTGAGCAACTAGGGGAGAAATTAAATTTAATGGATTAGATATTAAAGATTTACCACCACACAAAAGAAATCTTTCAACTATTTTTCAAGATTATGCTTTATTTCCAAATCTAAATGTTCAAGGAAATATTGAATTTGGACTTAAATTAAAACGAATTAAAAAAGAAATTATAAATTCAAAACATATTGAGTTGCTTAAAGAAAGAACAAAAAAGTGAACTAAAAAAGCTGAAGAAAAAATGATTGAGCTTGATAAGTTGCAAGAGCAATATCAAAAAGAGCTTCAAACATTAAAACCAAATACTAGACAGTATAAAAAACGTCAAGATTGACTTGATGAATCTGATTTTGCTTATTCATATTGAGAAAGTTTTGTTCAACAAAAGACAATTGATTTTGAAAATCGTTATTTTAAGCGTAAAATGACACGACAAGAACTTGATGAAAAAATTAATAAAATTATTGAAGTTGTTGGATTGAAAGGAAATGAATTCAAATCAGTTTCTCAACTTTCAGGAGGACAAAAACAAAGAGTTGCTCTTGCTCGTTCACTTGTTGTTGAGCCTGAGATATTACTTTTAGATGAACCTCTTTCTGCATTAGATGCTAAAATTCGAAAAAAAATGCAAGTGTTACTTCGTGATATTCAAAAAGAACTTGGAATTACATTTATTTTTGTTACTCATGATCAAGATGAGGCTCTTGAACTTTCAGATCGAGTAGCAGTTATGCGAGATGGTAAAATTGAACAATATGATACACCAAAAATGATTTATGATTACCCTGTGAATATTTGAGTTGCAAAATTTATTGGAGAATCTAATATTTTTGATGCAAAATTTGTCGGTGAAGATAAAGTTCAAATTTTAAATAAAGTTTTTAAAACAATTCATAAAAATAAAGATTTTGAAAAAGATTCTCAGCTTGATGCACTAATTAGACCTGAAGATATTAATATGGTAAGAGAAACTAAAAATCCAAAAGATAAAATCATTGGAAAAGTAGTGGAAATTACTTATCGAGGAAGTTATTATAACATTGTTGTGGAAACTAAAGATAAGCATAAATTTTATGTAGAAACTTCAGAAAAATTTGAAGAAGGTGAAAAAGTTTATTTAAGTTGAACAATTGATTCAATTCATTTAATGGCAAAAGATTTAAAGTGAGATTACAAAAAAAATGTTTTTTAATATAAAAAATAAATTAAATTTAAGTAAAAAAACCTTTTTCTTAATTCCATATTTAATTATTGCCATATTTTTAATTGTTTTACCAGTTATTTTAATTTTTATTAAGTCATTATTATCAAATGGTGAAGATTTTGATAATTGAGATTTAGTTAAAGATTTTCACACTTGAAGAATTATTTGACGAAGTGTAATTGTTGGAATTTTTGCTTCAATTATTTGTTTAATTATTGGATTGCCATATGCTTATTTTATTTCAACAAGCAAATCTAAATTATTTCGCACTTATTCATTGAGTTTAGTTGTTTCACCATTGGCTATTTTCACTATTTCAAGAATTTATTCACTTAGAAGTTTATTTCAATTTATTTTTCAATCAAATATTAATTCACTTAATTCAGTTTGATTTATTGTTGTAGGTCTTGTTTATTTGAATTTACCACTTATGATTATGCCTCTTTATAGTGTATTTCGTGATATGCCTAAAAATATTGTTGAAGCAAGTAGTGATTTAGGTAATAATGCACTTAAAACTTTTTTTAGAGTTATTATTCCATATGGCACTAAAGCTATTTTAAGTGGGGTTGCTTTAATTTTTCTTGCAAGCGCAACTACATTTGTTGTTTCACAAAAGTTGCTACCAAATCCTTCACAGCATCAATTAATTGGAAATATTATCAATGATAAAATTAATCCAGGAAATCCATATAATCTTTCTTCTGGATCTGCTTTAGTTATTGTTGTTAGTGCTATTTTTATTTCAATTTATGCCTTTGCTTTGATTGTTCCAAAAATTATTTTTTATTTCAAAAAAGGAGCACACTATGAGTAAATTGATTAATTTTATTAAAAATAGTTACATTTATATAATTTTATTTTTAGTATATATCCCACTTGTAACTGGGGTGGTTTTTAGTTTTAATCGCACAACTAAAGGACAATATAATTCAGTATGATCAGGTTTTACTTTTAAATCATGACAAACTTTATTTGATGAACGAAGAGATGCGGCTTTAATTAATACTATATTAATTGCCATTTTAGTGAGCTTTTTAGTTGTAATTTTGTCAATTATGACTGCTTATGCTCTATATCGTCAACACAATAAAATTGTTCGTGGTGTTGTATCAACCACTTCAAATATCCCATTAGTTAATCCAGATAATATCACCGCTCTTGGATTGGTTTTAGTTTTTGGATTGTTTTTTGGAATTTTTGCAGTTGATAAAGAGGGGCTTTATCGAGTAATTATTGGTCATACTGTGATGATTTTACCTTATGGACTTTCTCTTGCAATTCCACGAAGTGAAAAGTTTAACAATAATTTATTTGAAGCAGCTCAAGATTTAGGCTATAACAAATTTTTTGCATGAATGAAAACTTATTTTGTATATATGATTCCATCAATTATAATGATTGTTTTAGTATCAACAGTGCTAAGTTTTGATGATTATATTATCACTCATGTTACTTCAAATGCATCAACTTTAGGAACTAAAATTTATGAAGGTGAATTTAAACCTTGAGGATTAGTACTTGGATCAATTATTTTGTTTTTTGTTATAGTAGGAAATATCATTTATATTTTTTATAAATCTAATTCAAGGAGAATTGCATAATGAAATTGGCCAAAAAATTGTTAACAATTACTGGATTGTTATTAGGTTTTATTGGAATTGGTGCAATTGTTGTAGCAAAAAATCATTATCAATTCAAGCCAAGTTTTTTAAATTATAAATCTTATATGTCAAAATCAAATATTAAAGGTATTTCTGACACTTATGAGTATAAAGAGTTTGATTCAATTCAAGAATTTACACGTGCTTTAACAGACAATAAAACTATTGCAGGAATTGGAAGTGATTTTCAAATTGTTGAACTGATTAAAAATAATTTATTATCTAAAATTGATTATTCATTTTTATTTGAAGATGAAACATTGAAAAATAATAAATTAAAAACAGCAAAATATTTACAGATGCTTTTTCCTAAACAATTATGAGATCATTTAACTCAATATGATGAATTTTTAAAATATGATTCAAAAGGACAAGAAGTTAATTTACATTTATGAGAATATTATTTACCTTATTTTATGCAAGATGTAGTTTTTGCTTATAACAAAAAGAAAAATAAAGTTAAGTCTGAAAATAGTCTTGAAAATGGATTAATTAATTTTGAAAAATATTATCCAAAATATAAAAATAATCTTTATGAAACAATTTCAATTTTAAAAATTTTAGCTAAAAATGGTTTCAATAATTTTAACATTACTGATGCTATTAGAGATAATATGGTTTATGGATCAACTTATTGAAATGTTCCTGAAGAAGATGGTGATGCTCGTGAAAATTTACATTCTGGGGCTGTCACTGATGAGACATATGCTACATTAATTGATTCATTTGTTGACTTAATTGAACAAGGGACTGGCAAAAAAATAAGTGATCCATCAATTCATTTAATTGCAGATGGTTTAAAAATTGTTGAAAATGTAGTTCATCCTTTGTCTAAAACAAATGTTGCTATTATGTATAATGGAGATGCTTTGGATGCATATTATGCAAGTGATAATGTTGATGATGAAAATGTTGAAGATGGAATGATTGGAATTGTTCGTAGTAATAGTAATTTACTTTTAACTGATGGATTTGTAATTTCTGCAAAATCAACAGAATTTAAAACAAAAGAAATTTTATCAGTAGTTAAAAAAAATATTTTTCAATCATTAATAAAAGATTTTAAGAATATTCAAAAAGTGGAAAATGAAAATGTTAAATTAAATTTAGACAAAGATCAAATTAAAAATTTAGCAATCGAAAAATCTATCAATTATACTTGGAGAGAACTTCAAAAAATTTATTTTAAAAATTTGCTAAATCAAAATTTTGACTCAGAATTTGATAGTATTGCTCAATTTATTGACCTATCAAGAATGGAAAATCGAAAAAAATTTTTAAATTATTACAATTCACTTAATGATATAGAAATTAATAATAATTTTAAAATAAATCCTTATCCTACATATGTTTATCAGTATCTTGAAAAATACAATTTAAAATTAAATAATATTAGTAATAAAATTTTTGAAATTATTCAAAATAAAAAAACAATTTTAAGTAAGTTAATTAAACAATTAAATGAAAAAAATAAAAAACTAAACAAAGAAGAAAATGATATTTTAAATAAATTGATTTTAGAGTTAAATGAATTAATTGAAGAGTATTTTAAAAATAATAATATTCTTGAAAAAGATAATTTAATCTTTCAAATTTTGGCTGCTGATTTTAAAACATGAACTCAAAAAGAATATTTTTATTTTTCAGATGTTATAAATTCTTCAAATACAATTGCTAATTATTTAAAGAATTTTATTGCTAAAAAAATCGCCATTGTTAATATTGATGCAGATGAATTAACAGAAGAAATTTCAATTAACTGAAAAAATTTAGAAAATTTTAGTTTTATCAGTTATACCCCAACAGCAGTTACAGATTACATTTTTATTAAAAGAAATTATTTTAATGATCTTTTTAATGATAATGATTTAATTGCAATTGATATTTATGATATTTTTTCAAAAAAAGAAATTAAAAGAGTTTCAATTTTACCAATTAGTCAAAGACTAAGTTCATTAGTGGAAAAATATTATTATCGCAAAACAAGATCTTAAAAGTTAATTTATAAAAATTTACTAAATATTTTATATAATAAAAACAATTAAATTTTAAACACATGTAAAAGGATTTGCTATGATTAATGTAAACGAATTCAAACCTGGAATTACTTTTCAAGATGAAGGTGAAATTTTTGTTGTTTTAGAAGCCCAACACTCAAAACAAGGTCGTGGACAAGCTAATGTGAAAGCAAAAGTGAAAAACTTACGGTCAGGATCAATTACCATGAAAAGTTATACTGGTGGTGATAAAGTTAAAAAAGCTCATATTGATAAAAGAAAAATGAACTATTTATATTCAGATGGGGAAAATATTTTTCTAATGGACAATGAAACTTATGAACAAATTGAAATCCCTGTTAAATTAGTTGAATGAGAACTAAATTTTTTAACAGAAGGAAGTGAAGTTCAAATTCGTAAATTTGAAGAAGAAGTTTTAGATATTGAATTGCCAATTAATATAAACATTAAAGTTCAATCAGCCCCTGATGCAGTAAAAGGAAATACGACAACAAATCCACAAAAAAAAGTTATTTTAGAAACTGGTTTTGAAGTTGAAACTCCAATGTTTATTAAAGATAATGATGTTATTATTGTTTCAACAGAAACTGGAAAATATGTAGGAAAAAGCACTAAATAATGAATTCAGTTATAGTTTCATATAAATCAAATCAAAAATATATTGTTCAACAAAAAGCAATAATTGAATCAATTAATAATGTTTTTAGTGAAATTAATCATTCTAAATTAATCAAAACTCCAAAACTTATTTTTTTAAATAATAATACTGATATTGAAATTTGTGTTGATATTAAAATTAAATTAAATAAAGTATCTGACATATATGAGGCAATTAAAAAAGTAGCAACTTCAATTGAAGAAGCTATTAAAACTTTAATTGATAAAAAACCTAAAAATGTTCAGATTTGCTTAATTGATATTATTTAAAAGTATTTTAAATTTACAAAATAAAAACATAAACATTAAACTATAAATAAATAATTTAAATGTTTATGTTTTTTGTTATTTAAATTATTTTACTAAAATTTTCAATTAAAAAGGTTTCAAATAGAGCTTCTTGATTAATATCTGTGGATTTGATTTGGAAATCAATTTTTTCTAATTTTAAAATAATTTCTTCAATTTTATTTTCACCATACAAGTGCAAAATTTTAAAAGCTTTTTTTAATCTAAATTCATGAACATTTAAAAAAAGAGCAATTTTTTTGAAATCTCAATTTAAATTACTTAATTTGGCAATATTATTTGATAAAACAAACATGCTTGACATCTGTGAAATTAAAAAACTTATTTCATCCCCTTCATATTTTCGTTGTTTGTAAAAAGTAAATATTTCATTAAGATTGCCACTTTCAAATGAATTAACAAAGGAAAAAGTATCATTTAGCATATAACTACCAATTGATTTGTCGATTATATCCCTGGTGATTATTTTAGTTTCAATAATTAATTTATCAATTTCTTGCATAATAATTGTTAAATTATCAGGTAAAATTTCAATTAAATAAATTAAATCAGAATGCTCAATTAAAATATTTTTGGATTTTAAATATTTTAAAATTTCTTTAAAAATATTAGTTTTAGAAATTTTTTTTGCTTCATAAATTTTATTTAATTCATTTAATTTTTTAGTTAACACATTTTGATGAAAATTATTATTTCTAACTACAAAAACAATTTCATTTAAAGTTAAATCATCAATAGAATTAACTAACTGCAAAAGTTCTTTTTTATATTTTTTTTCACTTTTTTTATCAATTAAAATTTCTGGATTTTCTCAAATTAATAATTTTTTTTTATCAAATAAAGAATTTGAATAAAAATAATTAGTAACTTCTTCAAAACTTGTTTTTTCATTAAAAAAAACAATATTTTCAGAACTATATTTTTCTTTTAATTCATTTATTTTTAGATCAATAAAATAGTTTTCTTCACCATATATTAAAATCATAAATTAATTATAATAAATTTTATTTTCTTTTGTAAATTTGATTGAAAATAATAGTGTAATTACAAATAATACCAAACTTTTTATTATTAAATTTAGACTATTATTTTCAATTATAAAAATGATATTAAAATTTCAACTACTAAAAAATGTTAGTAAAGTATTTAAAATTTTTTCTAAAATAATTACAAATGGTTTGATATAAAATCCAAATAAAAGTAATATAATGCAAATTTCAATAATTGGAGTAAATAATATTGATAAAAATAAAGAAAACACATAAATTTTTAAATTAAAAAATAATGTTAAAAACATTGAAACAATTCAAATTTTTATTAAAAGTTTTAACTTAATTTTCCAATTTTTTAGTTGATATTTGTTTAAATAAATAAAAAATGAAATTAAAAATGACATCCAATATCCAATTGAATAAACTCATCAAGGATTAATAATTAATGTAATTAAACTAGCAAAAATTAAAAAATAAAAATTTTTGCAGTAGAATTCTTTTTTTAATCTTTTAAAAATAATGGTTAATCCAATCATTAAAAAAGATTTAATTGTTGCTGGAGTTATTTTACATAATAAAAAATAAAATATTATCAAAATAAAAGCAATTTCATTTTTTCATTTAATTTTTCATAATATTTTTGTAAAAATTAAATAAACAATATTAAAATGAAAACCACTAACTACAATTAAATGTATTATTCCTAAAAAATTAAATTCAGAAGTAAGAGTGTTATATTTGGAATTAAAATAACCAAATAATAATGGCATAACAAGATTTTTAAATTCAAAATAATTAAAATACTCTCATGATCAGAACATTCCTTTTCAAGTTCAATCTTGGTTTTCTATTTTTATTTTATTAATTTGGTAAAAAATTCCTTTATTAATAAAATATTCAAGATTATTTTCAATTTTTTGAATTTCAATCTCAAGAGTGTATTTTTTAAATATTTCAAATGTGTTTGAAGTGCTTGTTTTCAAAAGTAAGTATTGACGAAATTGTGAATCTTGAAAAATATAAGTTTTATCAGTTTCATTAGTAACATAAAAAATATCTTTAATTAAAATTTGATTTATTTGTAAATGTTTTTCTCAAAAATAAACAGATATAAATAGTAATGGAAAAAATAACAAAATAATTATCAAATATTGTTTAAAATAAAAAGTGACAATAAAAAGTAATATTAAAATAACAAGCAAATAAATTAACTTAAAATTAATCAAATTTAATACAACAAAGGAAAAAAGCACAAAAACTAAAACAAAAACTAATTTAAAATTAAAAAATTCTGCAACTTTTTTAAAGTTAATGGCCCAATGCCTTCAATTGATGCTATTTCATTTCATGTTGGAATTCCTGGGTATTTATTTTTAAAAGTTAATAAATTAGTGGCTACTTTATTTGTTAGCTTAATTAGTTTTAATTGATTTAATGATGTAAAATCACTTCAAAGTAATTTTAAATTTTGATAGGGAATGATAATGTCAATATTTTCCGGAGCCAAGTCATTTAAATTTACCTTACTTATATTAGCATTTGAGAGTAAACCAGTTTGAAAAAGAAGTTCTCGATAGGTTAGTGGTTCTTTAGAAATTCAAATTCCTTGATGTTTAACTGCACCTGAAAGATTATATTTATAAAACTTAATTAAATTTGGTCTTTGATAATTAATAACATCATTAACATAAACAAAGTAATAACATAATGCAATTGAGCTAATTATTAAAAAAATTCATAAATATTTAAGATATTTTTTCATCATTAAATTAATAAAAAATTCATTTATTTAATTTTAAAAAAAATTTTTAGCACAAATGTGCTAAAATAATTTAGCATCGGCCAGTAGCTGCAGCAATGCTGTAGAGGAAAGTCCGTGCTAACACCATCTGAAATGATGGTAGTGTTCATGTTAGGTCCAATAAACCTAAGCCTAGACGACAAGTGCCACAGAGACGAGAGTAGTGAAACGCGGTAAACTCCATGAGTTAGAAACCCAAATTTTGGTAGGGGAACTTAAGTTAGGAATTTTTAACAAAACTTAAGAGTTTTTTTAAACTAGATAAATTACTGGCGCTACATTTTGTAGTACAGAACACGGCTTATAGATGTAAAAAACCAAGCAATGCTTGGTTTTTTTTTTTTTTTTTTATAAGTAAGCAGGAATGTAAATATAACAAATAAAATAATAAAAACTATAAACATCTTTTAATATATCTTGATAGTAACGTTTTACAATTTCATCAGGATTTGATTTGTAATTAATATTAATTTCCATAAATTCTGGATTGCATGGAAAAATGAAATAAATATCATTTTCAGCAACATACATTTTAAATCTTGGAAATAAAATATTTTGAGTGTCATTTGCTCTTTTAAGAAGTAACTCTTGAGTAAATGGGGTAAAAATTTTAAACATATCTAATTTATTATCACCATAAATTGTAAAAGTTTTATTAAATTCACTGTTTTCAAATTCTAATCCACCACGATTTAAAAACGAAGCAAATTGCAATGATCAAATTGCATTATTTTTAATTTGTTTTTTAGCATGTTCAATTTTAATTTTAATCACTCCTTGATGAACAAATTCATAAATAGTTTGTTTTTTTGTTTGTCTTTTAACTTGTTTTCAAGTATTAAAATGCATAGCTAGTGGATATAAATCATCAATTAAAAGTGTTGCTTTTTGAGTTGAATAAATTAATTTAGCATCTTTTTGAATTCCAAAAATCGGAAGAAATGAATAAAGTTCTTTTTTAGTAATTTCAGTTCCATTTAAATTAAGTATTTTTTGATAAGTGCTTGATTTAACATTATTTGAAAAATCAAGTGAAGGACTAATATTTTTAAAAGCAATTTCATAAACATTATCAACATTTTTTAATTCAAAATTAATTTTGCGTTGCATGTTTGTTTTTCATAAAATATATCTTCGAAATAAAAATATTCCAATACATATTAATCCAACACCAAGTAATGCTAAAACTAAAAATGCAATTAAATTAATATTTCTGGCACCTTTTTCAATTTCAAAACTATAATCTCTTGCAGCAGGAAAAAAGAATGTAAAAAAAGCAGCAATTGATAAAATTAGTCCTAAAGCAAAAGTTATAACACTACTTGTAAGAATTTTCTTACTATTTTTAATTTCTTCTTCAGTGTATATTTTATTAACTTTATTTTGAACAATTGAAAATAAATTATCATCACATTTGCTTTTAAAAGTGTCAAAATCTAAATATTCTTTAACTATTTTCATATTAGTTTAAACTATCAAAACTTACATCTTCTCTCTTGACATGAGCAGCTTGATATAGCGGTTTAGTTGCAAGACCTAAAAAACTAGCGACAACTGAAGAAGGTCATACAAATAAAGTAGTGTTAAATCTTGTTACTTCTTGATTGTAAATTCTTCTAGAAGCTGAAATTTCTTTTTCAATATATGTACTTTGTTCCATTAAATCACGATATAATTCTGAAGCTTGCAATTGTGGATAGTTTTCACTGACTGCAAATAAACGTCCAAAAACATTACTGTTTAATCTTTCAATTTCTCCAGCATTATCAACTGAATTGTTATTAATCAATGAACGAAGTCTTGCAATATCTGAATATAAATCAGCTTCAAATTTTTTATATGAACTAACTGATTTCAATAATTTTGTTAAAGTGTCATGGCGCTTTGTAAGTTGTACATCAATTCCTGATGCTAATTCATTGATTTTATTTTGCATTTCAAGCAATTTATTTCTAGTTACCATGTATGGAATTCCTAGTGTAAAAATTGAAAATATAATATATACTGTTTTTCCAAGCACTCCAGCTTGTGCTGGAATTTTTCTATTGTCTGCTGCTGGATTGAATTCTTGGATATTTTGAGGTGTTTGATCAAATAAATTTGCCATTTTTTCTCCTTTATTGTAATTAATTGTATTAGTATATAAAATTATAGTTTAATTTATAAAATATGCCAACTTTTTATGAAATAAAATAAATTAAAAAACATAGTTTAATTGAAAGTAATATAATTTAAATGAGTATTTGTTCTTTTAAAAAAATTTTGTAAAGGGAAAAAATTATGTTTAATAAAAAAATATTTTGATTGACAATTTTAGCATTACCAACAACTTTAGCTAGTGCATGCACAAATGTGAGCAATAACAATGTAAAAAATCCAGATTCACAGTTTAAATTGGGAGGGGGCAATAATACATTAAAACCTGAAGAACCCAAAAAAGATAGTCAAAATGATAATTTCAAAAATCAACAAAATAATATTAACTTAGAAAAAAATCAGGTTGATTTTGAAGTTATATCATATGAAAATATTGACAAAGAATTTGACTTTGCAATAAAAAAAGGTTGAACATCAATAAGGTTTAGAAAAATACAAAATAATGAATTTTCAGCTGGAAAATATGAGAAACAAAAACTGTTAAAATTAAAAGAAAATTTAAATATTTCAAAAATTTCTAATTTTAAAATTTCAAAGTCACAAAATTATGAGTATTTAGAAGGATTAATTGATAAAGAAAAAAGAACTTTATTAATTGAATATATTTATGAAGAAAAAGCAAAGGAAATTTTAATTGATTTAAAAAATAAAACAATAGAAAATAAATCTAAAAAAGAAACAGCAGAAAATATTTCTACAAATTTGAATAAAGAACAAAAAATCTTTGCACAGGGTCATTATTTGTATGATCAAAATAACAACTATTATGAATCAGCTAATGGTTTATCAGGAAAAGAATTATTTATTAAATTAGGACAAATTCAACAATCTCATGCCAAATCAACTACTTATAATAAATTACCTTCTTTTTATGATAATTACAATGCATTTAAGGATTTATATTTTGAAAAAGATAATACACTTTTAGATTTGTATTCAGAAAATCCAACTGGAAAAGATCCTTATACCTATAAAGATTATAAAACACATAGCAAAAGCAATGGTAAAGAAGAAGGACAAGGTGTTAATAGAGAGCATATTGTTCCTCAATCATGATTTAATAAAGAAAATTCAATTAAAAGTGATGCACAATTTGTTTGACCAAGTGATATAAAAGTAAATCAAGTAAGAGATAATTATCCTCATGATAATGTTGAAAAAATTATCTGAAAAAGTAAAAATGGTTCCAAATTAGGTTTAAATGCTTTAGGAAAAAAAGTTTTCGAAATAAATGATGCATTTAAAGGGGATGTGGCTCGTGCTTATTTATATTTTTCTTTAACCTATCAAAATAAAAATATTTTTGAAAATAAAACTAATATATTTATAAAAAAACAAAAAAATATGCTTTTTCCAAATATTAATGATCATTTTTTAAAAACTTATCTTAACTGAAATAATTTAGATAAAGTTGATTTATTTGATATTACTAGAAATGAAGAAATTTATAAACATTGAAACAATTTACGCAATCCTTTTATTGATTATCCAAATTTAGCAGAAAATTTATATGGTCAAAATCCAAAACCATTTGTTAACAAAGGTGTTCTTGTAGGAATTTTAAAATAAATAAAAAATATCAAACTCAATAAAAGTTTGATATTTTTAAATACTTTTTTGCAAAAAAAATTTAACTAGGAAAAGGAGTTTTCTCTTGTAAAGAAGCAAGAAAAATTTTTGTTCAATAAATAAATGCAATTATCATTCCACATGTTTCATCTTTAGTGTTTTCTAATTTTAAGTAAGAAATTTTCAATTGTGAATTAATTGAAACAGCTAAATTTAAAAAATTTTTCTGCATTGCATTAGTAAAACTTAATAAAGTATTTAAATCATGATCTTTTAGAGTATCTTCTTGATTGATATCTGAAGTGAATTGAAAATCATAATTTAAATAATTGATATTGAAAATCATAATTGATTTTTCAATGTACAAATCACTATTTGTAAGTGGTTGGGTGATAATTGGAATATCTTCAGGTAAACTAAATGTTTCAAATCAAGTTTGTTTAACTAATTTAGATTTGTTTAACTGATATGCAAAAGAGCGAACTAAAAAATGAGTTTCCTTGTTTACAGAAACAAAGAAAAAAATTTTAAAATCATGTTTGAACAAATATCAAGCAAATCTGAGAGCATCATTTTTGTAAATATCATTATTTTTAAAAGTTTTTAAGGCCTTTGTGTAACCTTTTACAAATTTTGCAATGTTAATTCCTTGTGTTGCAAGTAAAATTAAAGATAAACTTGAAAAAGCTGAATAATTAAAATGAAAAGTATTTGAAGAAAAAAATAAATTTTGTTTTTTTAATTTACTATATAAAAAACTATATTCATCACTAGGTGGACCAATGTAATAAAATAAATCATTAGAAATAGAAGAACTATATTTAAGTTTAGAGACAACTAAACAAATAAACTTAAAAATATTTTTTAAATGATTGATATTTTCTATATTACTTGTAAAAATAATTTTACTTTTATGCTCTTTCTGTCTTTCAAAAACATGTTTAATTTTTTCTAAAATAACTTTATTACTTTCATTTTCAGTTATAAAAGTTATGTTAATTTTGTGATCTAAATACAAATCACCTATTCCTAAAATGTATTTAATAATTCCTTCAATTTCAAGTGCTAATTGACTATTGCAAATAACAATTAATTGTCCAATATTATTTTTGTATAGTGCATTGACAAATTCAATAATTTTGCCAACCCCTGAAATAGCAAAATTTTCAACAATGTCTGAAAAAGTTAAATATCTTGAATTTTCAAATCCAAGATTGTTGATTTTTTCATAAATTTTTTTAAAAATCTTAAGTTCTTCTTTGGGGATGTTGGATAAATTTTGATCATTTTGAAATTTAATATTTGATCTTCTAATCCTTGGTATTTTCATTTATATCCTCAATATCATCTAAGGTAAATTTTTTTAAATTATCAAATCCACTAGGAGTTGCTTTCAATTTATAAGAAAAAGGATTTTTAGCAAAATTTGGATGATTTAATTTAAATGATCCAATCCCTTCTTTTTTAGATTCATCAAAACTTAAGACATAAAAATTAATATTTTCCTTAAGTTTAAAAATATTTTTTAATTTTAATTTTCAATTATCAGTTATATTTAAAAAATCAATATAAAACTTTTGATTTTTATAATCTTTAACAATAATTCTATCTTTGTTTATTTCAGTAATTTTACCACTTCAAACTCATGAATTTTTTTTCATATTTATTAATTATAATTTTTTATTTAATTTTTAGTTATTATTTATCAATTTTATTTTAACTATTTATTAAAATTTATGTTTTATTTCTTATATTTAATAGTCTAAAAAGATTAATTATTTTTTTAAAATAAAATAACATAAAAAACTTAAAAATTAATTAATTTATCTAATCACAAAAATAAAAAAATACTTTATAATTTACATAATTAAAATTTTTAAAAAACAATACTATAAAATAAATTAAAAACTAAACTATAAACACAATTACAAATTGTGTAGGAGATTTAATGAAACGTTTACAATGTTTATACAAACCAAATAACAATAGAGATTATCCATGAGCATTAAAACACCCTAAAGTATCACAACCACTTGCTCTTTTCAAAACACGTAAAGATGCTATGAATTGATTTTTATCAAAAGATCTTGAATGTGCAACATGATTTCAAACTGAAGAAAAAATTTGAGGTGGACTTTTACTTGCAGAAAGAGTAGGGGAAGATTTTGAATTTGAGCTAAACGTTGATAAATTTGATGGTGGACTTAATTATGAAAATATTGCTGATGAATTAAATATTTTCCCAACAACAGGATTAAGAGATAAAAGAAGAGCAGGACAATATGTAAGATATTTAACAGATTTTAAACCTGTTTATAAAAACATGGAAAATATTGAACCTTACTTCCCTAAAGATGATGATTTTATTGCTCCTAAAAAAAGCAAAAAAGATCTTGAAATTGAATCACTTAAAGAACAAATTTCAAAACTTCTTTTAGAAATTTCACGTTCAGGAGATCAATATAAGCATGAAATTGATGATTTAATGGAAAGATTAAATGATGAAAAATCTGATAAATCTCAACTTCTTGCAGAAATTAATGCATTAAGAGAAAAATCACAAGAACAAATAAAACAACCTGAAGTTGAAAAAGTTATCATTAAAGAAATTATCAAAGAAGTGCCAGTTGAAAAAATTGTCTACAAAGAATCAAAACATGCTAGAAAAAGATATATTAAATTTGCTTACATTGATACATTAGATTTAGCAACTCAAGCTGAAGTAACAGCTTTATATGCACATAAATTACAGTTAATTAATGATCAAATTTTAGATGGAACTAAAATTTCTGAAGAAGAGTTTAACAAAGTTAAGGAAAATTATGTTCCAGTTATTCGTTATATTTTAGACCTTGAAGAAAGAATGGAATCTCAATCAAGATATACTAAATTACTTTACAAAACAGCAGCTGATATTATAAACAGAGAAATTGATATTTTACTTGATAAAGTGTCTCTTGATGAAAGAAAAGAATTTACAACTGAAAGTGCAATTTATGTAACAGATATTGATCAAAAAACCGTTATTTCATTAGATCAAGCTTTATCATTTGTTGAATATAAAGACAAATATGTAGCATTTGTTCCTGAACAAAATTACAAGCATGCAATTTTATTGCATGAAAGTTATGAACATGCAAAAGAATTAGTGTTACTTGAATCATTTAAGGAAATTGAAGTTGTAAAAACTCAAATTAAAGAAGTTTCAACAGAAAATGCAACTCCATCAGAATTTGTAAAAAAATTAAAATTAGCTTTAATTTTATTTGGAATAGCATGATTAATAGCAGTAATCATAATTATTATTCTTGCGATATCTGCATCAGCTTAATTATATGTTAATATAAGTCACAATTAGTGACTTTTTTTATCCTTTTTATTTTATTATTTTTTAATGGAAAAATGATAAAATAGAAACTATGCTTAAAGATAATATGCAAGAATTAATAAATCATTTGAAAACCAGCGGTTTTGTCTATCAAGGAAGTGAAATTTATGGTGGCCTTGCAAATACTTGAGATTATGGTCCTTTGGGTTCAATACTAAAAGATAATATTGAAAAAAAATGAAAACAAGAGTTTATTTTTAAAGAAAAAAATAACTTTTTAATTGACAGTAAAATTTTGATGAATCCACAAGTTTGAGTAACTTCAGGTCATGTGGCAAATTTTAGTGATCCATTAATTGAAAATAAAGTTAATGGAAAACGTTATCGTGCTGATAAAATAATTCAAGAAATTAATCCTGAAATTATTTCTGAACAGATGAGTTTTGAACAAATGCATGATTTTATTGTGAAAAATGTTTCATTTTATGATAATGAAAAGACTAATTGATCTACAATTAGACAGTTTAATTTAATGTTTGAAACAGCTCAAGGAGTAGTTAATAATGCAAAAGCAAAAGTATATTTACGTCCTGAAACAGCTCAAGGAATATTTATTAATTTTAAAAATGTACAAAGATCAATGCGTTTAAAACTCCCTTTTGGAATTGGGCAAGTTGGAAAAAGTTTTCGAAATGAAGTTACACCTGGAAATTTTATTTTTAGAACTAGAGAATTTGAACAAATGGAACTTGAATTTTTTACTTTTCCAACTGAAGCTAGTTTTTGATTTGATTATTATGTAGAAAAAGCTTATCAGTTTGTTTTACAACTTGGAATTAAAAAACAAAACATTCGTATTAGAAAACACGTTTCTGAAGAACTTGCACATTATTCAACTGCAACTAGTGATATAGAGTTTTTATTTCCAATGGGATGAGGTGAACTTTTAGGAATTGCTAATCGAGGAAATTTTGATTTAAAATCACATATGCAAGCAAGTGGTGAATCTCTTGAATATTTAGATCCAGAAACAAACAGTAAAATCATTCCATATGTTATTGAACCTTCAATTGGTCTTGATCGATTAATGCTTGCATTGCTTTGTGATGCTTATAAGATTGAAAATATTGATAATAACTCACGAATTGTATTAGCTCTGAGCAAAGATTTAGCGCCATATAAAGTTGCTATTTTACCTTTAGTTAAAAAATTAACACCTAAAGCAATTGAAATTAAAAATAAATTAATTGAACAAAATATTTCAGTTATTTTCGATGAAATTGGTTCAATTGGAAAAAGATATCGTCGTCAAGATGCAATAGGAACTTTTTGATGTGTTACAATTGATTATCAAAGTCTTGAAGATAATACAATTACTTTAAGAAATCGTGATACAATGCAACAAATTCGAATTAATATAGACGATTTAACTAAATATTTATAGATTAGAAAAAGGAGCTAATGATGCAAAATATTCCAAGCAGTTTAGTTTATACAATCATTAGTTCTTCTAATATTGTATCTATTATTTCTGAATTTATTTCACTTCAAAAGCGTGGAAATAATTATATTGGAATTTGCCCATTTCATGCAGATAAAACGCCAAGTTTATCTGTTTCAGAAGTTAAAAATATTTATAAATGTTTTTCTTGTGGGCATTCAGGGAATGTGGTTAATTTTGTTAAAGAATTTAAAAAAATATCATATTTAAATACTTTGAAATTTTTGGCTCAACGAGCTAATTTAAATATAAATTTTAATGATTTCACATCTGAAGAACAGATTAAACATAGTCTTGAAGATAGTAAAAATTTAGAATTATTAGATTTGGCAAATTCATATTTTAAACTTAATATCACAAATGATGAAGCACAAAAATTTTTGTTTAAACGCTATTTAAATAAATCTGAAATTTTAGAAAAATTCGATATAGGGTTTGCCCCTTTTAAAAATTATTTGGATATTTTAAAAACTGATAATTTATACTCTGAAATTAATTTAAATGAAGTTGGATTAATTAACGAAGATTTAAACTTAATTTTTAAAAATCGTATAATTTTTGGAATTAGAAATATGTATGGAGAAATTGTTGCATTTAGTGCTCGTCAAATTAATGAAGATAAGAATTTTCCAAAATACATAAACTCTCCTGAAACAAAATATTTTAAAAAATCTGAAATTTTGTATAACTTTTATAATGCTAAAGATTTTGCCTTTTTTTCAAAAGAAATTATTATTGTTGAAGGTTTTATGGATGTTATCGCTCTATGAAAAGCGCAGCATCAAAATGTAATCGCTCTTATGGGAACAACTTTAACTAACTATCATTTAAAATTATTAAAAGGATTGAAAATTATTTTATTTTTGGATAATGATTTAGCTGGAATGAATGCTACATTTAATTTAGCATTAAAATTACTTGAAAATAAATTTGAAGTTGAAATTATTAATAATACATTTGATAAAGATCCAGATGAAATTTATAATCATTATGGGAAAGATATGCTTGATAATATAGTAAAACAAAATCGAAAATTATCTGAGCATTTAGTTTTTGAACAATTGTTAAAACAAAATTTTTTAACAGAAGAAAATTTTGATAAAACTAGTGTTAATTTTTTTAATTTTAAAAAAGCATTAACTAATTTACTTTATAACTGCTCTAGAAAGTCAGCTGAAATTTTAGAACAAAGATTTTTCAAAAGTTTTAATGAGTATTTAATTTTGAAAAAATTTCAAACTCAAAATTTATTCTTAGGTAGTAAAAAGTCATTTAAACAAGAAAATAAATTTAAAAATATTATTTACAATGACATTAGATTGGAAATACTTCTTGTTTGCTTATCAAACTATAAATTAAGAGATTTAATGCAAAAAGATAGCAAACAATATTATAAAAATCAACAAATTATAAATAATTTTTCAATTTTTTCAGATTTTGGTTTTAATTCTTTACTTAAAGATAAACTCAAAATTAATTACAAGGAAATTTTTGAGGAAATTTTAAATTTAAACAATAATATTCAATATCACTATGCTGAAGATAACCCAGAAATTATTATTTTAATTTTAGAAAAAATAAAAAATGAGTTAAAACATTTTTATAATAACATAACTGAAACTGAATTACAGCAACAAATAGATGAATATTTTGCAAAAAAAGATCATCAAATTAAATCAATTAACGAACAAAATTTTAAAAATAATTATTATCTTAAAATTTTATCAAATAAATTTTATCATACTTTAAATTATGAATTGCGTGAATTTATTAAGCAAAATAGTATTGAAAATCAAATTCCGCCAATTATTACTGAATACACTAAAATGTTAAAAGAAATCAATAAACTCAAGGAAAAATAATGGAAAAATACAAAACAATAATTGCATTACTTGAAAAAGAACTAAAAAAAAGAAAAAAGAAAAATTTCACTCAAGAGGAAATTTTTGATTTTTTACTTAACAATAGTATTTTTGTTGATGATGATCATTCAGATGAATTTTTAGAACTTTTAAAACAAAAATCATTTGTAGTTGATGATGTTGATTTTGGTGATGAAGATTTTCACTCTTTAGGTGATTTTAAAAAAGAAATTAAAAAGACAAGTTCAAATTTAAAAAAAACAACCAAAATATCAAAAGATAAATTAAAAGAAAATGAAGATTCAAAAATTTTTAATGAAATAGATTTTGAAGAACCAACTATTGAAGATCTTGAAGATTTTGAAAATGAATCATTTGATGATGATCTTGAAATACTTGATGGGGAAGATTTTTCTCTTGAAGAAGATTATAATGATTTATTTAATTCAGATGAAAATATTTCAGAAGATTCAGAAGAAAATGATGATGATGATGAATTTGAAGAAGAGGAAGAAGAAAACATTGAGTTTGATGAATCCTTAGAAGATGAAGAAATTGATTTTGGAAATTTAAGTTTAAGTGAATTTGATAGTGAAATTGATTTAACTATTGATGATTTAAATAAAAAGAAAAAATCTTTAGTTAATAAATTAACTGAAACAAATGATATTGTTAAATGATACATGCGTTGAATTGGAAAATATGGTGAACTTTTAACAGTAGAAGAAGAAAAACGCTTGGCTGAATTAATGGAAAAAGGTGGATTTAGGGGAAAAAAAGCTCGCGATAAATTAATTCAAAGCAATTTGCGTTTGGTTATTAATAATGCAAAAAAATATAAAAATCGCGGACTTTCTTTTATTGATTTAATTTCTGAAGGAAATGCAGGAATTTTAAAAGCAGTGCAAAAATATAATGTTCACAAAGGATTTAAATTTTCAACTTATGCTACTTGGTGAATTCGACAGGCAATCACTAGAGCTGTAGCTGATCAGGCAAGAACAATTAGAGTTCCAGTTCATATGGTAGAAACAATCAATAAAATTTCAAAAATTGAACGTGAGCTTCAACAAGAGTTAGGAATTGAACCAACTGATCAAGAAATAGCAAATCGTTTTGGAAATGGTTACACTCCAGAAAAAGTTCGTTATATTCGTAAAATTAATATTGATCCAATTTCATTGGATAAACAAGTTGGTAAAGAAAATGATTCAAGTTTTAGTGATTTTGTTAAAGATGAAAATGTTGTAAATCCAGTTGATTTTGCAGCTCAAGAAGAACTAACAGAGGCTCTTGATAAGATTATTAATGAATCACTTGAAAAAGATGAAAAAGAACTTTTGTGTAAACGATATGGAGTTGGAACTGATGATAATGGAAACAAATACAGAATTCATTCCCTTGAAGAATTAGCAAAAGAACGAGGTGGTGTTTCCAAGGAAAGAATTCGCCAAATTGAAAATAAAATTTTAAGAAAGCTTAAATCATTTTCAAAAAATGGAAAAAATTTAAAGGATTTTGTTAAAAATTAATAATTATGAAAATCAAAGATTTTATTTGGCATTTAAATAATTTATACCCTATTAAAAATAAAGAACCTTGAGACCCTTCTGGTTATTCAGTTAAATTCAATCAAGCTAAAAAATTAAAGGGAGTAGTTTTTGCAATAGATGTTACTAATGAAGTTGTTGATTATGCTATTGAAAATGATTGTAATTTAATTGTAACTCATCATCCTTTTTGATTTGAAAAAACTAAGATAGTTGAAAACATTAAAGCGCCATATAAGAATGATCTTTATTTAAAATTAAAAAATCATCAAATAAATGCATTTTCAATGCATACAAATTATGATAGTGATCTTTATGGGACTTCATATCAGATTTTAAAGTATTTATCACTTGAAAATCATTTTCAATATGGTTCAGATAAATATAGTGCTTCAATTAGTGGAAAATTTACTTTTAACCAAATTGTGGAACTTATTGAACAAAAACTAAAGTTAACAGCTTTTAGAACTAATTTTCCAAAACAAAAATATAATTCAACACTTAAAAAAATAGTTTTTTTAAGTGGTAGTGGATATATCGGGTCAATTAATGATTTACACAAGCGAAAATATGATTTAATTATAAGTAGTGATTTTAAATGAAGTGATTGAATTACTTTTAATGAATTAAACACACCTATTTTAGAAATTCCACACTTAGATGAACAAGTTTTTGCGTGACATATGCATGATTTATGTTTAAAACTACATCCAAAATTAAAACTTTTAGTTAAAGAAATAAAAATACCATTTTATAATTTAAAATAAATAGATTTTACAAAATTATTGATATAATTTTATTTTGAATTAGTGAAATAAGATTAAAAACAAAAAAGGAAATAAGAATGAAATTAAAAAAAGTATCACTTTGATCTTGGATGTTAATTAGTTCCACACCTATAATATCTGTTTCTGCAGGATGTTCTCTTGAAGAACAAACTTCAGTTTCAAAACCTATGGAAGATCCAAGTTTAGAAAAACCAAGTTTAGAACAAAACCCCCCCACTACTAAACCAACAACTCCCAATTCAGAATCAATATCTGAAACAAGCATCATTAAATTAAATAGATTAAAAAGTCAGTTAGAAGAAATTACAAAAAAATTTACTCCTGAAGATGGAAAAAAATTAGATAGAAAAAAACAACGTGAATTCCAATTCTTATTTTTACAAATTCCTCAAATTCTATCACAATATTCACCTAAAAATTCTGAAGATGAAAATATGTTAATTCTAGATGAAGCACAACAAAAATTTGATGAATTAACTAAAATAATAAATTCAGTAAAAGAATCAGGACCAATGAAAAAAAAGATTGAAAAATTAATATCTGCTCTTGAAAATTATATTCCTGATGTTTTTTATGATGATGAATCAAAATTCCCAGAACTTGAAAAATTGTTAAAAAATTTTGAAGACACTCTTTCTCAAATTGATAAAAAAGACGTTGAAAATGAAAAAAATCATCCTTTTGTTGATGAACTAGAAAAAATAATAGAAAAAATAAAAAATGAATCTGAAAAAATAACACAGAAAGGAGCAACAAATGAGTAACAAAAGTAGAATAGTTTTAATTCTTTTGTCATTTTTTCTAGGATATCTAGGAATTGACCGCTTTTATGCAGGAAGAGTATGACTTGGCCTATTTAAACTATTTACAGGTGGTTTATTTGGAGTTTGATATTTTATAGATTTTATTCTTGCTGTTTGTGGTCAAATGAGAGATTCAGATGGACAAAAAATTAGTAAGTTATAAATTTAAACTATTTTTTTAAATTTGAAAATTAAATATTAAAAAACGATTTTTTATTAAACAAAAAATCGTTTTTTTTTTTTTTTTTAATATAAATATTTTTATTAGTCTGTGTAAATATACAAAAAAAGTGATAATGTTTACATCATAGAAAGATAATTATTTGATCCTTTACTATTACTATATATTTAAAAAAACATTAATTTTTTTAAATATACTTTTTATTTATGAAAATTTTTTTTAATTGTATCTTCTTCATCTGGATCATATACAGAAAGTGTTAATATTCAATAAATAGCTCTTGTTCTTGATTCGACTTTTTGTTTGATATTTTTATTTGAAATACAACAACCTTTGTCTAAATCTAACAATTTTAAACTTGAAAAATCACTTTCTAATTTTTCTCTTAATTTTTCAGTATTTTTAACTTCATATTCATTTAAATATTCATTTAAAAACTCTTGTTTTCCTTCTTTTTCAACCATTTTTACAATTCAATCTATATATTTATTCATATCTTCACTGCTAATTCCAGTAACAGATTTTAATTTTTTTAAATAATTTTCTTCTTTATAAATGTTACATTTTTCTTCTACAATTTTATCTTTTAATTGAGAATTAATTTGATGTGGAATAATTATTTGGTTTCCAATTAGATCAATATATTTTAAGTCATTTTCTTTATTTTCTTTTTTTCTTTTTGAACTTTGAGGTTTTATGTGTTCTACTGAAAATTGTTGCTTTTTATCTCCATATTGTTTTCCAAAAAAATCTGAATGCATATCAGGTGTTTTATTTTTACTTTTATAACTTAAAAAAGATTCAAAAGCAAACAATATCATTTTAACTTCTTTTGAAGAAGGTGAATTTAATTTATTAATTGATCGATAAAACTCAAATATAGGTTTTATTTTTATATTTTCACGACTAAAAGTATTATGAAAAATTTTAAAAAATTCATCTTTTTTTAATTTTTTAAGTTCTACATTTTTTTTATTTAAATATTCTTCTAATTTAAAAATTACTTCAGAAACATATTTGCTTAAGCTTTGTCCTGTTTTACCAGAAAAAGAAGCTCTAATTTCATAATTTTGTATTACTTGTAAATAATCTCTTGTTACTTTTAAATTTTCTTGATTATTTTTAAATGATATTTCATCAGAAAATATATTTTCATCTAGTTTTTCTAAAATATATTTAATTAATTTTATATAAACACTTTTATTAGAACTAATTATATAAAGAATATCAGAAATTAAACTATATTTACTTTGTGATTTTATAAATTTTTTTTCATTGCTAATGTTTTCAAAGAATTTTACATGTTTATTCAATAATTCAATCATTTTTTTTCAATCATTTTTTTGAGAATTTTCTGAATTTGAAATAAACTTTCAAATACTTAAATAATTTAGTTCTTTTGAAGATGTAGTTTTACTTTTAGGATCAAGAGAAATAATAAAATTTTGAATTTTTTTAGCATCCTCTTTGGAATTATTTTTATTTTCAATAAAATATTTTAACACTTCATCATCAAATTTTTTCTGGAAATCTTCTTCATCAATATCATCTTTATCATTTTGTGGTTTAGAATAGTTTTCATATATCTTACTTTTTAGT
The DNA here is from genome assembly GCF_000526955.1 of Mycoplasmopsis cricetuli ATCC 35279. Lineage (GTDB taxonomy): Bacteria > Bacillota_I > Bacilli_A > Mycoplasmatales > Metamycoplasmataceae > Mycoplasmopsis > Mycoplasmopsis cricetuli. The sequence goes on from NZ_JAHB01000008.1 coordinate 32,319, forward strand.
AGTTCTAAATCATTTAATTGCTTTGACTTAGTATTAGTTCTTTCAAACAAACTTAATTCATCAGTTTTAGTGAATAAAATTATATTAAAAGTTAAACTTAAAAGATTATTAAAAAATAATTCCATTTTTTCAAATTTTCAATTTCATTAAAAAATCAATTATAAATTAAATGAAAACATTTATATATGTTAGATTCTTTTTCAATATTTATGTTAAAATTTCAAATTTTACCAAAATCTTCATAATCTTTATTTCCTTCAATTCTTTTAAAAAATTTTTCTAATTCTGTTTTTTGAAATTCTGAATTTGTCTTTTTAGCAAAAAATAATGGGACAATATTATTCATAAAATTTTTTAAAAATGAATCCTTAATATTTTCATTTGAATATCTTTCTGAAATTTTATCTTCTAATATTTTTTTATATTCATCATTTTGAAACAAAAATATAACCCAAGTTGCTAAAATTAAAAATAATGTACTAATTCTTTGTTGACCATCTACTATGTTAATAGTATTACCACCATTTGAATTATTTGAAAATGCAAATAAAACATTTCCAATATAATGTTTTTCATGATTAAGAATATCATTTAATAAACTTTCTATAATTTTTTTATCTCAAACATATCTTCTTTGATATATAGGAATTCTAAAAGGGCGCTTAATTTCAGGTTTTTTTTCGTCATAATTACCTAATAAAAGATATAAAAAATAATTAAATTCCATTTCATATGATTTAAAATCATATTTTGGAATTTTAATTTGAAAATCATTATCTTTCTTTTCATTTAATTTACGAATAAATTCTTTTAATTCTTTACTTTTAATATTTATTAGATTATCTTCTCAATTTATAATATTTTTAAATTTATTAAAATTTAATTCTTTTTCTAAATTTGTTATAAATTGTTTATTTTTATAAATTTTTTTATTTAAAAAATCTCTAGTAAAAATATCATAATAGTTTAAATCTTCTTTAGTAATTCTATAAATTTGAAGAAATTTTTTTTCTTTTGAATCATTTAGTTTATTTTGTTTTTGAATAGAAATAAAATAATTAAACAAAATATTCAATTTTATTGAATAAAAAAAATAATATTTATTATCTTTTTTTTCATTTTCATATTCATTAAATTTTTTTTCCTTAATGATATTAAATAAATGATTTTCAAATTGATCATCATTATTGTAAATAGAATAATTTCATTTATCATTTAAAATATATTTTTCATTTTCAGTAATACTAATTAATTCAAAAAAATTTCAAATTTTTAAAATTTGATCTCTAGCAGTAATAGAAATTTCTTTTTTAATTAATTTATTATTTAAAAAAATGCTAAAACTTTTTTGGTTAGTTTCTGTAATGTTTAACTCTGCATTCTTTCTCTCTTTTTCATTTATTTTGTTAAAAGATTCATAAATTATTTTTAAATATTGTTTAATATTGATTTCTATTTTTCAAAAATTATTATTATTATTATTATTATTAATATTCATTATTATCCTCGTTATTTAAATTATGAATTAATTTTATAATTGTTGCTATAAATTTTACTACCATGCTATTTCTAATTTGTTGATATATTTTACTTTTGATATATATATATATATATATATATATATAGTTGGTTTTTTATAATCTTTATCATCAAATCCCATAAATAAATATGTTTCACTATTTGCAATAAATTAATAATTAGCTTTAATTGATTTATTATTTGAATCTTTATGTTTGTATTTTTAAAAAAGTATTAGTTATTTTTAAATTTTTAATTAAATCATTTCATTTAATTAATAAACATAATATTTTTCATCATTTGGATCATAATAAAATGAATCAGATTCTTTTTTATTTAGTTTATAATCATAAATTACAATTCGATAATTTCCTTTTTCAGTAAGTCCTCTTAATGAAATGTTTTTATTCTTTCTGGTAAATAAGATAAGTTCATCATCTTTATATATTTCATAAGCAATTGTTGAGTTTTTTTCTTGCTCACTTAATTGAATATTAAGATTTATTGATCCTTTGTAAGCTTTTCGAATTTCAACTTTAGGCTTAACGTTTTCTAGATAAAGTGGAACTTCTTTTATTTCCTTAATATCAGCAAACAAATTGTAGTATTCAATTGGCACAGGAAATTTAGGATATTGAGATGTAAAATTTTTAATTCTCTGATCAATGTTATTTTGTCCAAATCGTTGCATAATTTCACTAAAATCATATCCACTTGCAATAGTGAACATAATTACAAGTCTTTCAGGACTAGCGCTTCATCCACGTAAGTCTGTAAGTTTGAATTTATCATGATGTTTACCTTCGCGAACAAGCCTCATTGCTGTCCCATACAAACCAAATTTTTTAATATTTTCTGCAAGATTTTTATCATAAAAAGAATATTTAACAAAATCATAGTTTTTTTCATAATCTCAATGTTTGAAAAAACTCGTTGCTATAAATCAAGCATAAATTTTTTTAAAAACATCAGAATCATCAAAAAAGAAAATTCTTTTTTCTTTATTTTTAATTTTTTCTTCTAAATTTTTTTCAAAAAAAGCAATAGTAGAGTTTTGTCCTTGAGTTAAGTTTTGATGATAGTAAGAAAGTTGTTCAATATTTTCAATATCTAAATTTTCATTTTTAATTTTTCTTAAAAGTGCAGATTTTGCTCCTTCCATAGCATATAAATTATTAGTAGCTTCTGGGAGAACAATATCTTCATTATCAATTGTGTGTCCATACTCATGCATAAATCCTCATTCATACATGTTAGTTCCATTGATAAAGGCTTTTCCAGAACTAACTGGGAGATGAAAATATTCTTCAATTGCAAATAAATTAGATGGTGAAGTTACTGTGTTTGTGAATGTAGCATGCACTTTGTGTTTGGTAATATGATGTCTTGGATTTGAATCATTATTGTCATATCCATCATATTTTCTGTAAATTGATAATCATTCAAAAATTTGTTGGGCATATTTTTCAATAAAAGCATTTGCTTTTTCTTCAGTTGTTAAACCAATTTCATCATAAGCTTCTTGGATTGCAACTGAACTAATAGAAAGTTGAAAATTACCTTGTACTAAATCTTGAAACTCAACAATTGTCATATCAGGAGCCAAGTTATTTTTAACTTTCTTGTTATACTCTTTTAATTCTTGTAAATATTTTCAAAATCTTGTTTGATTATTAGCTAAATTGCTATTGTAAATAAAAAATGGATGCTCTTGATTTTGGGAATCTGGATTTTGAAAATCAATTCTTATTCTAACTTTTTCTTTAGAATCATTTTTCCCAAACAACATTAATGGAAAAGGTTCTTTAGTTAGATCGATTTCAAGTTTATTTCAACCAGTTTTTAATTTTCATTTTTTAATAAATAATTCACCATAACTGTTATTTTTAACATTATGAACAGGTCGAGCAGCAAGATAAACATTATTGGAATTTCCATCAACAAAAACATTTAATTTATTTATTTTTCCAGATGATAAGTATTTACCTAATATATCAACATTTTCATAGTGAAAGTATTGTTTGGTTCTTACTTTTTCAGGTCAACCACTTCCAATTGAAAGCAAATTTACAATTGAATTTTTGTCAACTACAATCATTTTTTTAGAATTTTCAATATTTTCAAGTAATTTTTGATTCAATAAATGCAATTGCAAGGAATTTAAAAAATCTTTATAGATTTCTTTTAAAAAATTTTTGGTATTTTCAATTGTTTGTTTATTTTTATACCCTTCATTTATGTTTAATCCTAAATTATCTGAATAAAACTGATAAATTAATGATAAATCATTGAGTTTTTTATTATCAATTATTTGATACTCTAAAGTGTTGTTTGGATTTTTTTCTAAAATAACAAACTCATCAGAATTATCATTTTTCTTAACTAGTAAATGTTCAAAAACTTCACTAATAATATCTTTGTTTTTAAATCCAAGTAATTTTCATCCCGGAACATATTGATTTAGTCAAATTATAAGTGGATTATCTTTGGAATAATTTACTGTGTTGTTATTAAAAATAATTTTATTTTTATCTGAAAGTAGGAGAATACTTCTTTTTTGATTTTTAATTGAAATTTTATCTCCAAGTAAAATTTTGCTGTTTTTTCTTAAAGTTATTGCATTTTCATTTTTTTGATTTTGATTTGAAATAATTCCGTTATTAAAATTTAAAACTCCAGAATTTTCCATGGTAATAAGTCCAGCTTCATTGCTAATATTGTCAGTCATTTCTCCACCATCAATGTTAATTGTACCTTTGGAAAAGAAAAAACTTGATCCACTATTGTTAGTTATTTTCCCAGATTTAAAATCAAAAGTAGCATTTTCTTCATTGCGTAAAACACTTCCATGATCTGAAAAAGAATTACTAGCCTCAGCACCATTAAAAATTATGTGCCCATAATTTTTAAAAATAGCATAACCAGTTTTCTTAGCTACTGCATTAGTAAATTTAAGTCCATTGGTTACAATTAATTTAGCATTTTTTTCAACTGTAATCATAGCACTTTTTTCAAAGTTTCTTAACTGTCCATCAAAAATAATCTCATTTTCATTTTGATTTTCAACTTGTAAAGTTAATGAGCCCCCCGCTTTAATAACAAACATATCAAGCGGATGGTCTAAGTTTTTATCTCTTTTTATTGAAACTTTAGAACTGGTAGTTATAATTATGTTTTTCTTAATTTCAATAGTTTGGTTAATTAAAACATCCTTATTAACAAAGATAGTTTCACCATCTTGGGCGTCTTTAACCGCATCATAAAGTGTTAAGTATTCCATTGATTTATTTTTATTATCTATAAAAATATTGTTTTCTTTGTTAATTGTTTTTTGTGTTAAGGGAGATTCGGAAGTAGATTTTGAATTATCACTTTTAAGATTGCTATCATTTTGATTTGATTTTATTTGTTTAGTTTGATCTGTATTAGAAAAATGGTTTTTATCTAATTGGGTTTCTGATTTTAGTTTATTGTTTTCATTACTGTTATCAATTAATTTAGAATCGGTTTTGTTTTTATCACTATCAAGTAGTGGTTGAGTTGGTTTTAGTGAATCATTTGATTTTGAATTATCACTTTTAA
>NZ_JAHB01000009.1 GCF_000526955.1 Mycoplasmopsis cricetuli ATCC 35279
AAAAAAAAAAAAAAAAAACAATCTCTTGTTTTTTTAAACTTTTTTAACTATATTTTAATAATTTTAATTTTAATTAACAAAAATTTTTACTAAAAAAGAAAATGCAACAATCAGACAACAAATCCCTAACATTATTGGTATATTATATTTAAAACGTTCTCAAGAAGGTAAATAAAGTCCTGTTTGATCATACTGTAAATGGACTTTTTTTGGATTGTTAATTTTAAATTCTTTAAGTTGTTGTTTTTTAAAATTACGCATTTTAGGAATGATTCAAATTCTATATATCACAAATAATAAAATTGCTAGAATTGTAAAAATAGCTGTTAAAATTCCATAAATAAATTGTTTTTCCATAATATATTTACTTTTTAAAGATTATTTAAATAATATCTACTAAAAAACACAAAGGAAAAACTTTGTGTTTTCTTATATTATCTGTTTGATTTTTTTTCAAGTCTTTTATTAAATTTATCAATTCTACCAGTTGCTTTTGATTGTGAACGATTTCCAGTATAAACAGGATGACAACCTGAACAAACATCAATTGAAAATTTTTCTTTAACTGAACCAAATGAAAATTGTTTTTTGCAAGTTTGGCATTCAACATTAATTGGATAGTTGTATTTTGGATGAATATCTTTTTTCATATTGCTTTTTCTCCTTTTTATACTATTTTGAATAGAACTCAACAACTAAAGCATCTTTAATTTCTGAGTGCATTTCAGTTCTTTCTGGTAAACGATCCAACTTAACTGATAATTTACCTTTATCTCTAGTAAGTCATGCTGAAGCATTTTTAGTTTCCATTGATTCTTTAATTTGTGTATTTTTTGAAAGTTTTTCTTTCATCTCCACAATATCTCCTACACGAACAACCATTGAAGGAATATCTGCTTTTTTACCATTTAAAGTAAAATGACCATGATTTACATATTGACGAGCTTGTCTTCTTGTTGTAGCAAATCCAGCACGATAAACAATGTTATCAAGTCTTGATTCAAGAAGCTGAAGTAAGTTTGTACCAGTAACTCCTTTAAGTTTGATTGCTTTTTGATATGCTTTTCTAAGTTGCTTCTCACTTACACCAAAAGTGTGCTTAACTTTTTGTTTTTCATAAAGGTGTAATCCATAATCTGAAAGTTTTACTCTTTTATTTCCATGTTGTCCAGGAGCATAAGTTCTTTTTTTACCTTTAGCAAATTCTTTTCCTGTTTCAAGGACTGAATGACCTAAACGACGAGAAATTTTAAAAACTGGTCCTCTATATCTTGACATTTTTCCTCTTTTCTGCATAAAAAGAGAAAGTTTATTTCTAAATGAGTAATTTTAATTTAATGAATTCAGTTTTTCAGCATACTTACTATCAAATTTAAACAAATTAAAATTAGTATCATTTATAACAAACTGCTGTAATTTATGCTTATTTATTTTATCATAAAACCATAATTTTAAAACAATTAAATTCAAAAAATTCTAAGTAAATTAATACAATAAAATGGTAATATTATAAATATATTTACAAATTAAAAATATCTAAGTATTAATGAGGAATTTGTTATGGAAATGAAAAAAAAATCCCGCAGAAGATCAAGAATTGAAATAATTCAAGTTTTATATCAGTATGAACTTTTAAATCAAGAAATTAATATAACTGATATATTTGAAAATTATGATTTTTTAGACCAAAGTCAAATTCAAAAAATTGAATCAATTGCTAAAAACTATACATTCTTAAAACAAAGTTTAGCCTCTTTGATTAATAGTAATTGAAAATGAAAAAGAATATCTCCAGTAACACGTGCAATTTTACTCAATGCAGCAAGCGAATGTTTTTACACCCAACCAAAAATTGTTTTTAATGAAGCAATTGAAATTACAAAATTATTTTTTGATTCAGAAGAAATTAAAAATGATCAAGGTTTGATTGTTAATTTACATGATAGTAAACAATATAAATTTGTAAATGCGATTTTGCAAAATTTTTATAAATTGCTAATCAAATTAGAAGTGATTACACTTCAAGAAAATAATGATCAAAAAAATTAAAATTTATTTTCAAAATCGTCGCAACAAAATATATTTTTACTTTTGAAAAAATCGAATTGAATTTACTTTAAAAGAGTTTGAAAAACTTTCACTTATTCAAAAAACTAAAATTGATAGTTGAATTACTTTTGATGGTAAAAAGTGAAAAAATTTAGAAACTTTTATTCAAGAATTTATATTAAATCTAGTGTATCAAAATAAAACCAATTTAGAACATCAAAAAATGATTGAGTATTTTTATTATTATTTTTTTTATGAGTTGGCATATAAAATGAATAATAGCAAAATTAAAATTGTATTTTTAAAAAATCAACCTTTTTTAAAATCAAATAAAATTTTGATTCAAGAACAAAAAAGAAATTATTACTATCAATTTTTAAATATTTTTAAAAAAATGCCAAATTACAATATTGTTTTAATTAGATTACTTAAAAAAATTCGTTAGGAGGTTTATGAATTACAAAAAATATTTTCCTGCTGCACAAAATAAAATTTATTTTGATTCTGCAGCACTTGCTTTAAAACCTCAAATTGCAATTGATGCTTTAATTGATTATTATTCTAATATTTCAATTTCATCAAGAACAGCTGATACTCCACTTGGAAATTTAGTTAATACTAAAATTGAGTCAGTTAGAAATAAAGTTGCTAAATTACTTGATGCAAGCAAAAATGAAATAATTTTCACAAGCGGAACGACTGAATCATTGAACTATTTTGCAAATATGATTGAATCATTAATTACAAGTGAAGATGAAATTTTAGTGAGTGCTTATAATCATTCTTCAAATATAATTCCTTGAATTGAACTATCAAAAAAAAATAAAGCTAAAATTAAAATAGTTGAAAATATTCTTGAAAATATCACTTTTAAAACTAAACTGATTGCCTTAAGCCAGGAAACAAATAATTTTAACCATCAAGAAAATTTGGAGCATATTTGAGAGAAAGCTCTTCAATATAATATTTTTGTTATTAATGATGCAGCGCAAAGTGTTGTACATCAAAAATGTTCTTTAAAATATGCACATGCTATTGTTTTTAGTTGTAATAAATTTTATGGACCAACTGGAATGGGGGTTTTAGCAATTCAAGAACAATTGCTAAAAAAACTTAAACCAACAAAATTTGGAGGTGGTGCAACTAATCAAATTACAACTGATAATAAATGATTAATTAAAAATACAATTATTCGATTTGAACCTGGCACTCCTGATTTAGGTGGTTTTTTTATGTTTGATAAATCTCTTGATTTTTTTAATGAAATTGGTTATGAAAAAACTCAACATATTTTAAAAAAATTGAGTTTATATTTACATGATCAACTTGCTAGTTTAAAAAATATTGAAATTTTTTCAAAACCAGGTGATTATATTGCTTTAATTAATGTTAAAAATATCAATCCCCAAGATGTGGCAACTTATTTAGGAACAAAAAATATTTATACCATTGCTGGAATTTTTTGTGCACATTATTTACGTAATTTTAAACATACATATTCATATTTACGAATTAGTTTAGGAATTTATAACACTAAAGAAGATATTGATTTATTAATTAATGAACTTAAAAATGGAGGTGATTTTTATGGATTTTAATGCAAATAAGGCTCGAGAAATTATTATGAATCACTACTTAAATCCTAAAAATAAAATTGCGCTTGATCCAGAAAAATATTTAACTATTTTTAGTGATACATGTTCTGATAAATTAATTTTAAAAACTAATTTTCAAAATGAAATATTAAAAGAGGTTAATTTTGATGGGCATGGATGCGCCATTTTTATGGCATCAACTGATATTTTTTTAACATTAATTAAAAATAAAACCAAAACAGAAATCATTAGTTTAATTAATATTTTTACTAATTTCGTTAAGCAAAACAAAATAAATGAAAAAGAATTTAAACAACTTGGTGATTTATGAGTTTTTTATAATGTCAAAACTCATTTAAACCGCTTAGTATGTGCCTTGTTGATTACTAAAGCTTTTGTAAAAAATGAATAATTTAAACAAAAATAAGAATAAATCAATTATCTTTCATATTGATTTTGATTCATATTTTGTTAGTGCTATTCGTACTATTAGACCTGAATTAAAAAACAAGCCAGTTGCAGTTGGCCGTAAAAATAAAAAATTTTTAGCAACATCAATTAGTTATGAACTTAAAAATAAAGGTTTAAAAACTGGAATGAATAACTATGAAATTTTAAAAGTTGAACCCAAAACTATTTTTGTTGAAGGACATTTTGACTTATATACTACTCTTTCAACAAAAATTTTTAATTACATTATTGAAAACTATTCACCTTTAATTTCAGTTATTTCAATTGATGAATGTTATCTTGATGTTACATCTAGAGTTGTTAGTTTAAACCAAGCTTATAAATTAGCTCAAAAACTTCAATTTGAAATTCTGCAAAAATTTGATATTCCAATCACTATAGGAATATCACATAATTGCTTTTTTGCTAAAATGACAACTAATATTAATAAACCATTTGGGATAGGAATGACAACAAAAGAAAACTATCAAAAACATTTTTTTGATTTACCAATTGAAAATTTTTATGGCATTGGAAAATCAAGTGCTCAAAAATTAAAAGAAATGGGTATTTTAACTATTAGAGATTTATCAGAAACTAAAATTGATACCTTTCAGTTTAAAAGTATTTTAGGAATTAATTACCGAAAATGAATTGAAAATTTAAATCCAAATCATTATGATCACATCATAATAAAAGAAGAAATTCCAAAAGGAATTGGTAATGAAGTAACTTTCACTGATTACAACCTTACTAAAGATCAAATTTTTGCTGAACTTAAAAAATTAATACAATTAGTTACAATGCGTTGTAAAAGAAAAAAACTCATTGGAAATGTGATTGTTTTAAATGTAAGACACATCAATAAAAAGTGACAGTCTAAACAAAAGAAAATTTCATTTTATACAAATGATTATGATGAAATTATTAAAATAATTTGATACCTATACAATCAAAATTTTAAGGATCAAAAAATAATTGGAATTGGAATTCGAATTAATGATTTAATTTATGAGTTTCATAAAGAAGTTAATTTAAATTTATTTAACAATAATTTTTCAAATAATAATAATAATAATGAAATTCAATCTATTATTAATTTAGTCAATCGAAAAAGTAATAAAGTCGCTATAACTACATTACAAGAATTTAATCAATTTAAAATTCTGGAAAACAAAGCAAATAAATTTTCTCTTGATGGATTTGTTTTTAAAAAACGTTAAAGGAGTATTATGAAAATAGCTATTTTTGGTGGATCATTTGATCCAATTCATATTGGTCATGTTAAAATAGCACAATATGCTATTGAAAATTTAAAATTAGATAAATTAATTTTTGTTCCTACTAATATTTCCCCTTTTAAACTCAAGAGCAAACCTGCTTCAAATTTAGATCGTTTAAATATGATTAAATTAATTTGTAAAAATAAAATGGAAGTAAGTGATTTTGAAATAAAAAGAAATGGTCCAAGTTATACCATTGATACAGTTAAATATTTTGCTAGAAAATATCCAAATGATCAATTATATTTAATAATTGGCAGTGACAATGTATCTAAGTTACATAAGTGAGAAAATATTGAATTAATTAGTAAATTAGTGCAAATTGTAGTTTTCAAAAGAGATGCCAAAATTAATAAAACAAACATCAAAAAATTTAATGCCATGTTACTTAACAATCCAATTTGAAAAATATCATCAACTGAAATACGCGGCGGAAATTTAAATTTTTTGGATTTAAAAGTTTTGAATTATATTCAAAACAATAATTTATATTTAGAAAAAATTATTCATTCAACATTAAGTGCTTTAAGAGCAAAACACTGCATGTCAACTGGAAATTTTGCGGCAGAAATGGCTAAAAAATTTAATGTAAATGCAAAGCAAGCTTATTTAGCAGGAATTTTACATGATATTGCAAAAGAGTGAAGTGAAGAAGACTCAAGAAATTATATTAATTATTTTGAACCTTCTTTTAAAGATGTTCAAAAACATGAATTACATCAAATTTGTGGATACATTTGAGCTAAACACTGATACAAATTGCAAGACCCTGAAATTTTACATGCTATTTTAGTGCATACAACTTTAGATGATGGCACTGATAGCGATCTTTCAAAACTTGATAAAATTTTATTTATTAGTGATAAAATATCAAATGGAAGAAGGTTTGAAGGTATTCAAAAATTAAGAAAACTTGCTTTTGAAGATTTAGATCAAGCCTTTTCAAAAGTTGTTGAATATGTTTATAATTATAATTTAAATAAAAATGTAAAATTTAGTGAACGTCAAGAAAAAATTTATAGAAAGTATTTATCAAAATAACAATGAAATTAGAATTGCATCGCCTTCAAAAAATTCTTTCTCAAGCTGGGGTTTGTTCACGTAGAGAAGCTGAAGTATATATTAAAAACAAACGAGTAAAGATTAATGGTAAAATTGCTAACTTAGGTGATAAAGCTAGTTTTAAAGATGAGATTTTAGTTGACAATCAAAAAATTAAAGCTGAAGATTTAGTTTATTTTGTGTTAAATAAACCCCCTAAAACAGTATGTACATTAAAAGATAATTTCAATCGTACAATTGTTACAAGTTTAATTGATACTCAATATAAAATTTTTCCAGTTGGAAGACTTGATTATGATACAACTGGAGTGTTACTTTTAACTAATGATGGAGAATTAGCAAATAAATTAACTCATCCTAGTTATCAAATTATTCGAGTTTATCGAGCTCGTTTAAATGAACCTTTAACTAAAGTAGAACTTAAGAAAATAAATCAACCACTAATAATTAATGGGAAAATTTCAACTCAACAAATTTTACCTGCAGATAAAAAAAGTTATTTTGTTATTTTGCATGTTGGAACTTATCATCATGTAAAAAAAATATTTGAAAGTGTTAACAAACTAGTTATTAATTTAAAAAGAATTGAATATGCAGGGATTACAGTTGACAAGATTCCTGTTGGAGAATATCGAAAATTAAATTTTAAGGAAATTAAAATGCTTAAAAATTTAGTAAGAATTCAAGGAGATAAAAATGAAAAAAATTAAAAAAATACTTAATTATTTTTTTGTCCCAGTTGTTTTATCAACAACATTAATTCAAGCTGCTTGCAAATCTGATTTTGATGTGCAAACAGAGAACAAATTAAATGAACTTAAACAACAAATTAAAATTATTAATAGTAAATTTGAAGAAAAATACACTGAATTTAATAATTTTTTTAATGATATAAATTCTGAAAAATTAAATAAATTTCAATTTTATTATGAAAATATTCAAAAAAAAGCAAAACAATATTCAAGTATTTTAAATCAATTTAATGAGAAAATTAAAAGCAATATTAATTTTGAACTGAAAAAAAATATTTTAAATACTTTTTTTAAAGAAACTGATTTAAGAGAAAATAAAATTAATACATATATTGATGCCTGAATTCGTTTTAATGCTATTAATGATGAACTTCTAGCTTTAATTCAACAAAATAAATTACAACCTAATGAAAGTAACTCTTTTTATTATTTTAAAAATACAATTTTAAATAATTTAATTGAAAATTTTACTAAAAGTAATATTTTTGATGAAAAATTAAGTCAAACTGGCTTAAAAACAGTTGAAAATGAATATAAATCACATTGATACAATTTTGATTTAAAAAGTATAGACTATAATGAACTAGGAAAAAAAATAATTGTTGATGGTAATGAAGTAATACAGCATACCCATGCTCTTGGAAATGTTTTAAAAGAATGATCAATTATTGTGCCAAATTTAAATGGAATAGCAAACCAGAAAATAAATGAATTAGTAAAATATTTAAATGAAAATATAAATAAAATTGAAAACTTCGAACTAAAAAATATTATTAAACAGTTAAATAATGCTAAAGATGAATTTGAAAAATCTGTAAAAGAATTAACCAATCAGTTTAATGGTGATTATCCAATTGAAAAAATACTTGGATATTTTGATGAAAATTCACCATTTTCTAAAATGATAGATCTCTGAAAACAAGCTAATGAAATTTATGCTCAAATTAACTAGTTTGTAAATTAAAAAAGCAACATTAAGTTGCTTTTTTAATTATTAAATTGTTTATAAACATCAATTCGATTTAAAGCTTTTTTTAATTTTAATTCAATTTTTTGAATATTTCCAGCATTAATTGATTTAGCTTTATTAATTTCATTTTCATATAATTTAAAATCTTTTTTTGCTCTTTCTAAATCAATTTCATTTGCTTTAATAATATCATCTGTAATAATATTAATTTTTTTTCCATCCGTGTAAATAATTCCACTGCCAATATAACATTTAATTGAATCAGGAGAATTTTTTGAATTAATAATTAAAGTGCCAATTTCTATATTTGAAAAAATTGGAACCATATTTGGCAAAATTCCAATATATCCATCAGCTATTTTAAGTGTTAAAATTGAAATATCACCCTCAAAAAAAATTTTTTCAGGAGTTGTAATTGTTAGATGGATAGTTGACATTACTGTTGTTTTTCCATTCTAGCAATTACATCTTCAATTCCTCCAGCATATCTAAACAATTCTTCAGGATAATTATCAAATTCTCCTTTTAAAATTGCTTTAAAACTGTTAATGGTATCTTTTAATGGAACATATTTTCCTTCAATACCTGAAAATTTTTCTGCTACTGTAAATGGTTGAGATAAAAAATTTCGAATTCTTCGAGCACGTGCAACAATTTTTTTATCTTCTTCTGAAAGTTCTCCAATTCCTAAAATAGCAATAATATCTTGTAGTTCTTTAAAGCGCTGTAAAATACTAATTACATTTTGTGCTACATTATAATGTTCAATACCAACAATTAAAGGATCAAGCAATCTTGAAGATGATTCAAGTGGATCAATTGCTGGATAAATACCAAGTGAAGCAATACCACGATCAAGCACTGTTTTAGCATCTAAATGGGTAAAAGTAGTTGCTGGAGCTGGATCAGTTAAATCATCAGCTGGCACATATACAGCTTGCACTGAGGTGATTGAACCTTTTCTAGTTGAAGTAATTCTCTCTTGCAACTGACCCATTTCAGTTGATAAAGTTGGTTGATAACCAACAGCAGAAGGCATACGTCCAAGCAAAGCAGATACTTCTGAACCTGCTTGAGTGAAACGAAAAATATTGTCTATAAATAATAAAACATCTTGATTTTGAACGTCTCTAAAATATTCAGCCATAGTTAATCCAGTTAATGCAACTCTCATACGCGCACCTGGGGGTTCATTCATTTGACCAAAAACAAGAGCAGTTTTATCTAAAACACCAGCTGCTTTCATTTCATAATATAAATCATTTCCTTCGCGAGTTCTTTCTCCAACTCCCGCGAAAACTGAAAGCCCATTGTGTTCTGTTGCTATGTTATTTATTAGTTCTTGAACAAGAACAGTTTTTCCAACACCGGCTCCCCCAAAAAGTCCAATTTTTCCACCTTTTGCATATGGTATTAACAAATCAATTACTTTTATTCCAGTTTCTAAAATTTCACTTGAATTTTTTTGATCTTCATAACTTGGTGCCAAAGCGTGAATGGATTTTTTAATAGAATCAACAGGAGCTGGTTGCTCATCAATTGGATTTCCTAAAACATCAAACATACGTCCTAAAACTTCATTTCCAACTGGAACTGAAATTGGTGCATTAGTATTGATTGCTTCCATTCCCCTTTGAAGTCCATTAGTTGATACCATTGCAATGGTTCTAACAGTATCATCACCAATATGTTGAGCAACTTCTAAGGTAAAAGTTTGGGTTTTAGTTTTTACAATTAATGCATTAAGTAATTTTGGTAATTTTCCATCAACAAAACGCACATCTACAACTGGCCCAAGAATTTGAACAACTGTACCTTTATTTTGCATTACTAACCTCCTTATTTAGTTGCATCAGCTCCAGAAACAATTTCTGTTATTTCTTGAGTGATTAAACTTTGACGTTTACGATTAAATTCTAAATTTAAATTTACAATTAATTCTTCAGCGTTGTCTGTAGCATTTTCCATAGCATTACGTCGAGATGCCATTTCTGATATTTTTGATAAGTTTCCAAGTGAATAAATCATACTACTAATGTAAAGTGGAATTGAATTTTTTAAAATAGTTTCAGCATTTGGTAAAAAATCAATATTATTATTTTTTTTACTATTTTGAGATAAATTAACAAATGGAAATAATTGTAATGTTTTAGCTTCTTGATTAATGTTATTAATAAATTCAGTAAAAATTAAATTAATTGAGCTAATTTTTTGATCAAAATATAAATTCATAGCATGTTTAGTTAATGCTTCAGAAATTTCATAGCTAAACTTATCTTGAGCAAGAAAATATTTATCAACAATATTTTTTTTATTTACAAACAAATGTGAATTCAAATACCCCTTGCTTCCTACAAAAATAACTAAATCATCTTGTGAAATATTTCTATCCATTTGAGCATAAATATTTGAATTATATGAACCACATAGTCCAATGTCTGAAGTTATAACAATGTAAAGTTTACGCTTAACTGATTCATTTAAAGTAAATGCACTAGCAAATTCATCAGCTGAAGTTTGATTTATTAATTCATCAAAAGTTTCTTCAAGTAATTTTCGATAATTACGAATGCTTTCAATTTCTTTACGTGCTCTTTGTAATTTTGCAGTAGCAACCAATTGCATTGCTTTGGTTATTTTTTTGGTATTTGATACAACTCCGATACGATTTTTAATTGTATTTAAATTTGACATTATTTACCTAATAATTTTTCAGGAATTGGTTTGTAATTTTTTGAATCATATCCTGGAATTAATTTTACAATACCTTGAGCAATATCAATCAATTCGTTGCAAATCAATTGATAATTTTCAGTTGATATATAACCTTTTTTCTCAATTTCTTTGCATAAAAAAGCTAATTTACCATTATGTTCAATATTTTTTAAAATATGATCACGAAAATCACGCATTCTTTCTTTTGGTAAAATATTAATAATTCTTTCTTTAACACCAGTTAAAATAATAACTTGAGCTGCTTGTGAAATTGGAGCGTATTGTTCTTGTTTTAAAAGTTCATAAACTTTTGAACCATGTTCTAAAATAGTTTTAGTTGAATCATCCAAATCAGAACCAAACTGAGCAAATGCAAGCATTTCATTATATTGAGCTAATTCTAATTTTAAAGATCCAGTTGCATTTTTCATTGCTTTAATTTGTGCTGCAGATCCAACTCTAGAAACACTAAATCCAACATCAACTGCAGGTCTTTGTCCTGAATTAAAAAGTGATTCTCGAGTAAAAATTTGACCATCTGTAATTGAAATAACATTAGTTGGAATATAAGCTGAAATATCTCCTTGCTGAGTTTCAATGATTGGTAATGCAGTAATTGAACCTCCTCCATATTTTTCATTTAATCTAGCTGCTCGTTCAAGCAATTGTGAATGTAAATAAAACACATCCCCTGGATAAGCCTCTCTACCAGGTGAACGACGAAGTAAAAGTGACAAAGTACGATATGCAATTGCATGTTTTGAAAGATCATCATAAACAATTAAAACATCTTTCCCTTGACTCATTCATTCCTCAGCAATTGTCACTCCAGTATATGGTGCAATATATTGTTGAGGAGCTAATTCACTAGCTCCTGCAACTACTACAGTTGTGTATTTTAAGGCGTCTGCATCTGAAAGTTTTTTTACAATTTGTGCAACAGTTGAATTTTTTTGTCCAATTGCAACATATACACAATAAACATTCTTTCCTTTTTGATTGATAATTGTATCAATTGCGATTGCAGTTTTTCCAGTTTGTCTATCACCTATAATTAATTCTCTTTGCCCTTTTCCAATTGGAATCATTGAATCGATTGCAATAATTCCAGTTTCAAGTGGTTGATTGACTTCCTCACGAGACATAACACCACTGGCAACTTTAAAAATTTCGCTTGTTTTGGTAAATTTAATTTCACCTTTACCATCAATTGGATGACCTAAAGCATTAACAACTCTTCCAAGCAACTCATCTCCAACTTCAACTGAAATAACTTTATTAGTTCTATGTACAATATCACCTTCAGAAATTGAATTGGCATCTCCAAAAATAGCAATACCTACAGTTTCTTCTTCAAGATTTAGTGCTAATCCATAAATTCCATTTTCAAAAACTACAATTTCTGAATTCATTACGTTTTCAATTCCTGAAACCAAAGCTATTCCATCACCAATTGAAATTACCTTACCTATTTCAGATTGATCAATTTTTAAATCATAATTTTTAATACGATCTTTAATAATAATTGAAATATCATCAAATTTTAACTTCATTAAAAGCTCCCTTGTGATTTATCAACAATAATTTCATTTAATAATTTATTTAAACTATTTTTATAATTATTCTGAATAATTGAACTATCAAAAATAATTTGAAAACCTGAAATTAATGAAGGATCAACTAAATTTCTTATTTCAAGTTTTTGTTGATAATTATCTTGCAATTTAATAATAATTTTATCAAGTAATTGTTTTGAAATAGGACTCGCAGTAACAATTTTTACAAAAATAATTTCTAATTTTTCATTTGAAATTTTTAAATAGTGAATAATTATTTTTTTAATATGTGCAATCATTTTACGTTCCAAAATAACTTTAACTGTATTTTTAATTAATGAATTAAAACCAATTAAAATATCATCAATTAATTTTAATTTAACATTTTGTAAAATAAATTGATTGTTTAAAAAATCAATTAATTCAGGATTTTGCTTAAAAATTTTTAATAAATTTTCCATTTGTTCATGAATTAATTCAAATTGATTGATTTCCTTAACTAATTCAAAAAGAGCTATTGCATAACCTTTAACATTTGTTTTATTAAGCATTATTTAAATCCTTATGATCATCATTATTTAAAAAAGCTTCAATAATTTCTTCTTGTGTTTGTTGAGAAACTTCCTTTTTTAGAATTTTTTCAGCTAATTCTTTTGCTGTAAGTGCAACTATTTTTCTTGAATTTTCTTCAAATTCTTTTTTTTGTTTTTCAATGTCTAAATGTGCTTCTTCAATTAGTTGTTTAGAGTCATGTTTGGCTTTTGCCATGAAATTAATAACAACTTGTTCAGCTCTTAATTTTGCTTGGTTAACAATTTTTTCACCTTGCTTATTTGAATTTTCCAAAATAGTATTTGATTCATTAATTTTTTCAATTAATTCTTCTTTTAATTTTACTGAACTATCAATATTGTCTTGAATAAATTGTTGTCTTTTTTTAATAATCTGAGCAATTGGTTTTTTTAAAAATACATAAGTAAAAACAAAAATAATAATAAAAGCAATAACAGTTGCAATCATTAATGGAATACTTGGAAAAATTGCTTCAAATTTTTCTGTAATTGATGTAGGCAAATCTTTGTTATTTGCATCAATTGCAACCGTTGAAATATTTTGATTAAATAATTTAATAATCTCTTGAGGCATTATTTTAATACCTTACTTTCTAATTGGTTCCTAAAAAGAAAAGAAGAAAAGCAATAACTAAACAATAAATTGCAGTTGATTCTGAAACAGCTGCACCCAAAATAAACATTGAACGAATTTTACTAAGTGCTTCAGGATTTCTTGCAATGGCTTCTACTGATTTTCCAGTTGCATAACCTTGTCCAATTGCTGAACCAAAAGTTCCAACCATAGCAACTCCTGCTCCAATTGCCACTAGACCATATTTAATTGCATTTGCTGATCCTGAACTTAAACTTTCAGTGCTTTGTTGTACTGCATTTGTTGTTTCTTCAAATACTTTTGTTACTTGTTCAATCATTTTAAACCTCCATGTTTTTTAATAACTTGTTTTAAATTTACGATTTATTTTAATTCTTTTAAAATTACTTTTAACTTTTGTTTTTTTGATTTCTTTTTCTTGATTTTCACCAGTTTCTGCTAATCAATAATTCATAGTAAGAACTGCAAAAACATAAGATTGAATTAACGATTCAAAAATATCAAAATAAAAATGAAAAAAGGGGGTAATCACTGGAGCAAGGAAAAATCACTTATGATTTCCCATATTTGGAATTTGAGTTCAAATATACCCAAAAATTGAATAAATTAAAAACATCACAACACCTCCACCAATTAAGTTTCCATACAAACGAAAACCAAGTGAAATAAGAGGTGCAACAGTTCCAATGATATCAAAAGGATTTAAATATTTTTTTAAGTATTTAAATTTTTGATAAATAAATCCGGTGACAAAAATACCAAATCATGATGCAATTGTTAACGTTAAAGGGATTGAATATGAAGTTCCGATCGGTTCAAAACCAAAAAGAGCAAGCAAATTTCCAACTAAGAGTAAAGTAAATAAAGTAAAAATATAATGCCTTGCATTGGGTAATTTACCATCAACAGTTTCATCAAAAGTTTGATCAATAGCAGTTACATACATTTCCGCTAGTAAAACTACCCCTTTAGGAGCTTCACTTGGTTTTGTTTTTTTAATTTTAAAATAAGCAAAAACACAAAAACCACAAATAATTAAAACAGCTAAAATTAGCGAAAATAATTGAGGTTGATTTCATGCTCATAGTTTTTTACTAAAATCGTTCATTTATTACCCTCCTTTATTTTTTTTATTAAGCAAATAATTTGCTATGATGTTTGTTCACAAAGGCATAGATGCCCCAATACAAAATCCATACATATTAATTGGTTTATCTAAATAAAATCAGAATTTAATTAAATTTAAATTTTGAAAATATTGTTTTTCAACAAAATGCTTGTTAATAA
The DNA here is from genome assembly GCF_000526955.1 of Mycoplasmopsis cricetuli ATCC 35279. GTDB lineage: Bacteria > Bacillota_I > Bacilli_A > Mycoplasmatales > Metamycoplasmataceae > Mycoplasmopsis > Mycoplasmopsis cricetuli. The sequence continues at coordinate 14,887 of NZ_JAHB01000009.1, forward strand.
TCAAACATACTAGTAAAACTAGTGCAACTAAAATATAAAAAAAAATATTTTTCAAAAAAATTATCATCATAACTTTTTTTATGCTATTTGAAAAAACAGCCTGATTTGAAATTAATTCATTAATTTTAATTGATAAATAAATCAATAATCCACCTATAGCAAAACCAAAGAATATTCCGTAATTTCAATAACTCACAATTGCAAAAATTATTGAAAAAAACAAAAAAACAATAACAAAAACAATATCAGTGATTTTTTCGTTTTTCACCTTTTTCATTGCTTTCTCCTTTATTTGCTAACATTATTTTATTACTTTTATTTTTTTTAAATAATTAATTTTTAAGATTTTCTAATTTTAGATAAAAATATTAAAAAATGCATTAAAAATATATTTTATTTTTTGTAATATAATATAAAAAAAGAAAAAAGTAAATTTTAATGGGGTTGAAATGAAATTAACTTATTTACAATTAAAAACAAATAATTCTTTGATTAATCTAAATGAAATTTATAACTTGCAAACAAATGTTAATGAAATTCATGAATCAGTAATAAATAAAACTGTAAAAGAAAAAAATTGACTTGGTTGATTTGACTTACCGATAAATTATGATAAAAATGAACTTTTAATCATGGAACAAAAAGCAGCACAATGAGAAAAAATGGGTGTTGAAGTCGTTGTTGTAATTGGAATTGGAGGTTCATATCTTGGAGCAAAAACTGGATATGATTTTATTTATGGTCCATATTCAATTAAAAAACCAAGGATGGAATTACTTTTTGCTGGAAATGATCTTTCTTCTAGTGCATTAATTGAAAAACTAAATTATGTACGTAACAAAAAATTTGCTATTAACGTAATTTCAAAGTCAGGAACTACCTTAGAACCTTCAGTAGCATTTAGAGAATTTCGTATGTTGCTTGAAAAAAAGGAAACTTCTAAAGATTCAACTAAATTAATTGTAGCAACAACTGACAAAAATAAAGGTCTTTTAAATGAATTTGCCAGCAAAAAAGAATATTTAAAATTAGTTGTCCCAGATGATGTTGGTGGACGTTTTTCTGTGCTTACTGCTGTTGGTTTATTTCCATTTATTTGTGCTGGAATTAATGTTCACAAAATTTTAGAAGGTGCGCGAACTACTTATTATGAATTAACTGATAGTTTAATTGAAAAAAACTTAGCTTATTTGTATGCAGCTATGCGTTATTATTTGCACAAAAAGAAAAATTATGTTGTGGAATTAATGGTAACATATGAACCTAAATTACAATATTTTTGTGAATGATGAAAGCAACTTTTTGGTGAAAGTGAGGGAAAAGATGGAAAAGGATTGTGACCTTCATCAGCAACATATACAACTGATTTGCATTCGTTAGGACAAATGGTGCAAGATGGAAATAAAATTTTATTTGAAACTATTCTTTCAGTTGATAAAGTTGCTGATGATTTAGTTTTAAAAACAGCTCTTGGCGATCCTGATAAATTATCTTATTTAGAAAATAAAAATTTACATTCAGTTAACAATACTGTTTTAGAAGCGACCATTCAGGCTCATTCAGAAATTGGATATGTTCCAAATTTACAGCTTATTTTTAAAGATTTTTCAGAACAATCTCTTGGTGCCTTATTTTACTTTTTTGAAAGAGCTGTCACCATGAGTGCTTATTTACTTGGTGTTAATCCATTTAATCAACCTGGTGTTGAGGTATACAAAAAAAACATGTTTGAATTACTTAAAAAATAGAAAATTTAAGTTATTAAACTTTTTGTATAAGTTGATACATGATTTTAAAATTATGGTTTAAATTTTTTTTACAGATAATAACACCAATTTCACTTATTTCAACTATTTCTTTTGCATGTGATAGAAAACCAAACTTTCAAAGTTCATTTGCTGAATTAAAAGAAATTAAAGAAATAATTGATAAAACTTTAATTGAAAAACAACAACCACAAATAAAAATTCCAAATAAAAATAAGCAAATAAATCATTACACAGCTGAAGCCTTGGATTGTGCAAGATGAATTGTAGGAAATGAATTTATTGATCCAAAAACCAATTTAACTTTAGTTTCAAATGTGCAAAGAATTGAACAAAATGTTGGATGAAATTATGCAGATATTTATGTAGGTTGAAGATTTAAAAAATCAATTTATCAAGATGCAGTTTATCCTAAAAAATATAGAATTGAAGGATTTAAAAAAATTCCTGTATTTCACTTACATTATATTCGAACAAATCAAGTAATTAATTCTGAAGAATGTTTAGTAAAATACAATGGCGATACAAGAAGTAGTGATTTAATTAATTTAAATATTGAAACATACACAAATGAATCTTTTGAGATTAATAAAGAAAATATTGAAAAAATAGTAAAAGAAATTAAAACTGAAATTGAAAATCCTTCTTTTTTAAATTTGTCTTTTTTAAATTTAGAAACTAACCATTTAATTTTAGAACTCAAGAAAAATAATGCTAACAATTATGGAAAAGCAAAGATTATAATTTTAAATGAAATTGGAAAACAAATCAAAGAAAAAAATAGTGTAGCAACCATTTTAAGCAACCGAATTAAAGAAATTGAGACTTTTTTACACCAAGATTTAAATTTTGACATTATCCCCTTTGAAAATGTTATTTATGCTCTTTTTGCAAAATTATATTCAAATCAAAATCTTGAACAAAATAATTTTCAATTAACAAAAAATCTTTTTCAAAAATGAATTTTAAATCAATTAATTCAAATAACAAACTATTTAAAATTAAAAAATAATAAATTTTTGGATAAATTAGAAAAAATAATCAAAACAATTAATTAAACTAATGAAACGCATTGAAAAAATATTAAGTGAAAATACTAATTACTCTAGATCACAAATTAAAAAATTAATTATAAATAAACAAATTTTTGTAAATAAAAATTTAGCCAAAATTGGTCAAAAAATCCAGGTAAATGATCAAATAATTATTAATGGTAATAAAATCAATTGAAATAATCTAATTTATATTATGTTAAATAAACCAAAAGGTTATATTAGTGCAACTAAAGATCTAAATTCAAAAACTATTTTTTCTTTAATTGACCAAAATATTCCTAAAAAAAATTTGTCAATTTGAGGTAGACTAGATAAAAATACAACTGGATTGATTATTCTTTCAAATGATAATAAATTAGGACATAAACTGCTTTCTCCTAAAAATCATGTTAACAAAAAATATTATGTTGAACTTAATAAAGAAATAAATCATGATTTAGTTCAAAAATTTTTAAATGGAGTTTACATTGGAAAAGGTGAATTAGTCACTGGCAAACTCGAAATAATAAATATAAATAAATGCTTTTTAACTATAAGTGAAGGAAAGTTTCATCAAATTAAACGAATGTTTTTTGAACATGAGCTTGAAGTTAAAAATTTAAAAAGAATTAAATTTGGTCATGTAAGTCTTGATGATAATTTATTAGAAGGACAATGAAGATATTTAACAAATGAAGAAATTTTATCTCTTAAAAAATTAAATTAAAAAAGTTATAACAAACTAGTTATAACTTTTTTAATTTAAACAATTAATGTTTTTTTACAATATCAACAGCCACAATTGTATCTTTATCTTTTAAATTAATAATTTTTACACCTTTAGTATTTCTTGATGTAAGTGAAATTTGATTAATTTTAGTTCGAATAGTCACCCCACATGAAGTAATAACAAGTAATTCATCTTCAAGTGAAACAAAACGTGCAAAAACTAAATTACCAGCTTTAGATGAATTAATTCCTAAAACACCTCGAGTAGCTCGATTTGTTAATCTATACTCATCACTTAAAGTAAGTTTTCCATAACCAAAACTTCCAATTGAAAGAATATATTTGCCTTCAGAGCTTGATGAAGCTGAAATAACATATTGTTTTTCATCAAGTTTAATCCCTCTTACTCCAATAGAATTTCTCCCAACTTGACGAAGTGAATTAGCTTTAAATTTAACAATGTTTTTTTCATTATTAGCAATTAAAATTTCATCTTCATCTGAAACAATAAAAGCTTTAACAAGTTCATCATTTTCAAGTAATCTAAAAGCTTTGAGTCCATTTCTACGAATGTTTACAAATGAATCTAAATTAGTTTTTTTAATAATTCCTTTTTTAGTTACTGTAGTTAAATATAAATTTTTTCCATAATCAGGAACATCTAAAAATGAGACAATTTTTTCATTATTATCAACATCAAGATTTTCAACAATATTAACAAAAGCGGTTCCTTTTGACTGTTTTGAGGCTTCTGGAATATTGTGAGCTCGAATTTTATAAGCTTTTCCTTTGTTTGAAAATAAAAGTAAATCAGTGTGAGTGTGAGTGTGGATGATAGTATTAATATCATCATCATTATAAGTTTTCATACTTACTGAGCCAACACCTCCACGATTTTGGGTGTTATACTCCTCAAGAGCAATTCTTTTAACAAATCCATTTACACTACTTGTGATTACAATTTCTTCTTTTGCAATTAAATCTTCATCTGAAATAATTCCAACTGCTGATGCATCAATTTTAGTTCTTCGATTATCATTAAATTTTTGTTTGATTTCATTTAATTCATCAACAATTAAATCAATTAATTTGGTCTCATTTTCTAAAATAGATTTTAAGTAAATAATTTCTTTTTTAAGTTCTTCCATTTCAGTTAACATTTTTTCAATACTTAAACCTGTTAGTCTTCTTAGGTTCATATCTAAAATGGCTTTTGTTTGACGCTCAGTTAAATTAAATCTACTTGATAACTTATCCTGAGCTTCAGCATCACTTTTGCTAGCTCGAATAATAGCAATTACTTCATCAATATTTTCAATTGCAATTTTCAAACCTTCTAAAATATGAACTCTTTCTTCAGTTTTATTTAAGTCAAATTGCAATCTTCTACGTACCACATTTTTTTGATGATCTAAATAAACTTGTAAAGCTGATTTTAAATTTAATAATTTTGGTTCACCATTAACAAGTGAAACCATATTAACATTAAAATTAGTTTGTAAATATGATTTTTGATAAAGTTTATTAAGTAATATATGAGGATTAAATCCTTTTTTAACATCAATAACAATTCTTATTCCCTCACGATTTGATTCATCTCGTAAATCTGAAATTCCTTCAATTACTTTTTCTTTGTGAAGTTCTGCAATTTTTTGGACAATGGTGGACTTTTTAATTGCATATGGTATTTCAGTGATAATAATTTTAGACTTACCATTACTTAATTCTTTTACTTCACATTTAGAACGAACTGGAATTTTTCCTTTTCCTGTTTCATATGCATCATAAATTCCTTTTGTTCCTAAAATAATTGCTCCTGTGGGAAAGTCTGGACCTTTTAGATGTTCCATTAATTCTAAAGTAGTAATTTCTGAATTACGCGCAAGTGCAACTGTAGCATCAATTGCTTCTCCTATATTATGTGGAGGAATTTCAGTTGCCATTCCCACTGCAATTCCAGATGAACCTGATACAAGTAAATTTGGAAATCTAGAAGGAAGGATTTCTGGTTCTTGTTCACTAGCGTCATAATTATCAACAAAATCAACAGTATCTTTTTTAATTCCTTCAAGCATTTCAGCAGCAAGTTTGGACATTCTAGCCTCAGTGTAACGCATAGCAGCTGGATCATCACCATCAATTGATCCAAAATTACCATGACCATCAACTAAAGGATAACGCATAGAAAAATCTTGCGCCATTCTAACCATGGCTTCATATACTGAAGAATCTCCATGAGGATGATATTTTCCAAGCACATCTCCAACAATTCTAGCGCTTTTACGATGCTGACTAGTTGGTAAAATTCCTAATTCACTCATATCATACAAAATTCTTCTATGAACTGGTTTTAAACCATCTCTTGCATCTGGTAATGCTCTTGAAACAATAACGCTCATAGCATATTCTAAAAATGAATTGCGCATTTCTTTATCAACATCAATTGGTGTCAATCTTTCATTTGCATTATCAATTATTTGAGACTGAACTTGATATTCATTTTTTTCTTGTGGAACTTCTTCTTCAATTTCATCATCAATTTTTATTGGTGGTTTTTTCTTAAAAACAACTCGATTATTTTCTTCATATTCATATTCTTTTTCATCTTCCAAAGTTACTTTATTTTCTTCATTGTTTTTGTTATTTTTTTGTGACATATTGTTCCTTTTATAATAAAATGTTATTTTATTATATCACTTTTATTTATTAAAAAAAATGAGTTTAACTTGCTTTTAATGATTATGAATATGAGTTTGATTGCATGAACATGCAAACTTTTCAAATTGTGGTTGTTTTACCAATCAATTTAAAATTTCATGATATTGTTTACAAAAATCTTTATTGATAAAATAGTAAACATGTAGTCCTTTAGTTTTTGTTTTAATAATTTGAGCTGATTTTAAGCTAGCTAAATGTTTTGATAAATTAGCTTGTTTAAGTTGAAAAAAATTCCCTAAAGCTTGAACATCACATTCAGCTTTTGAACACATATAAAGATGAATAATAATTTTTAATTTTGTTTCACTGGATAAAAATTTAAATAAATTAGTTGTTTTCATTGTTAGTTTTTTTATTTGCTAATTCTGTTTCACTTGTTTGGATAATTTTGAAATTATTAATTTCATTTAATTCATAATAAGATGTGTCAAATTCTTTAGTTTTTTCTTTAAAATCAACTAAATCTTTATCTTTTAATCACAATTGAAATTCTTTTGAGTATTGAATATAATTAAGTGGATTAATCACATGAACATCATACTTTTTACTTTTTAAAAATTTAACTTTATCTTTTAAAACCGCATAATCTTCAAATCCATTTGAATATTCAAATATATCAATAACCAAAGCTTTATATGGAATATGATTAAAAGTTATAATAAAATCAATAGTAACTGATCCAACTGAATAATTTTTAAAAATATCAAATCCAGGACGATTAAAAATTTCTTTCAAACGATTTGTAATAACATTTTCAAATCAAATAAAATTATTACTTTTTTCTTCTAAAGTTGTTGTTTTAATAAATGCTTCATTTAGTAAATTTAACCTTTTTTCAGGCGAAGACTCTAAAAAAATTAATCATTTTTTAAAAATAATCAAATCATCAGATGAATTTGGAAAAATACTAACCTCACTTGAATGAATTGTTTTAATAACAATTAATTTTTCTTTTGCTCTTGTTATTGCTACATTTAGTGCATTTTTTCCACCTTGTTTTGCAATATAAGTTGATGTTAATTTAGCGTTTTTATCATATGCAACAGTAGCAACTACCAAATCAGCTTCATCTCCTTGAATGTTTTCTAAATTTTTTACCATTAATTTAGAGTTACGTATTGCTTCTTCGAGTTTTGGGTATTTTAAAAAAATTTGATCTTTTAGATAGTGAAATTGTTTTGAATTAAAAGCAAGTAAAATAATTTTTGAATAATTTTGTAAATTATTATCAACAATTTCAAGAGCTTTTTGCCCTTCAATTTCATTTTTATTATCATCTCAAAAACCTTCAACTTGATAAACTTCAATCGGACTAGAATTGCTATTGTTAGCAGAATTAACAACATCTAACTTAGAATTGTAAAAATTTAAACTTGAAAATGTCATTAAGCTAGCATAATTTGAACGATAATTTTTATCCAATAAAATCTTATACACTCCAAGTGCCAATGAATAATCAAGCATTGACTCGACTTTACCATAAATTGAATCATCAGTAACTCTTGTTCCAAATCAATTGCTAGGCTTCATTTGCATTTGATCTCCAGCTAAAATTTTTATTTTAGATAAATATAAAAAAGTAAGTCCATTTTCAATGAATATTTGACTTGATTCATCTAAAATACCATAGTCAAATTCTTCTTTTGTTCAACATGATAAATCAGAATCTGGAGTAGCAATAATAATTGGGAAGATTTTTTTGATAATTTTGTAATATTTTTTAACAAAACGATGTGGAGATAGATTTTGAATTCTAACTGATGCAGCAAATTCTTTGTAAACTTTTTTGTCTTCATCTGTAAGTTTTTCAAGATTACTTGAAATACGATCTAAAACAATATTTTGAATGACTTCATCACTAAAAGTTTCATTTGAGATTTCAATTTTATCAAATAATTTGGTTAAGTTTTTAATAGCAAAAATATTATTATTTGCATTTTCTTGACCATTTTCATAAGGAATTAAATTTTTAAATTTTAAAATTAATTCTTTTAAGTTTCCTGAAAAGGTACCTAAATTATCAAGAATTGATTGTCCAAGTTTTTTAATTTCACGATATTTGCTTGTAAAAAACAACTTAGCATTATTTTTTTCAAGTAATTTTTTAATAAATAGCCCACCTTCAATTTTTTCAGGCATTAGAATATTTTTTGGTAGGCTGGAAACATATAAAATATCTTTTAATCCATTGAAATTATTTTTATTATCAGCAAGATAATAAATGGCTTCTAATGTTTCTTTCATTTGATGAATGTTCAGAAAATTATTGCTCTGTTTAACAAATTCTAATTCACTTTCAGTTGCAAGTTGTGGACGCTTAAAACTCTTTATTTGCTTGTGATATTCTAATTTTTCTAAATATTGTTTAATTGAGTTATAAAATTCATGCTTATTCATTTGTTTTGAATTTAAAACAAACAAGCAAAACATTGATAATTTTTGCATTCTGTTTCGAATTACCTCAAGAGCAACTTTCTTTTGAGAACCAACAATTGCACTTTTGTTGTACACTAAAATATTAGTTAATAAATTAACAATTGTTTGAGATTTACCAGTTCCAGGAGGTCCTCAAATAATTGTATTTTGATTAAGCGCAGAAATGATGGCTTTATCTTGCGATAAATTTGATGAAGTAAGTTTAAAAAGTGATAAAGTTGGATTAAAAATTGATTTTTTAACAGTATTTTCATAAATATTTTTATTAATTTCAATATCAATAATATTTTCAAGTTCTTTATTATTAATAATTTCTTTCATTCTATTTCTAGCATATCCACCAGACGGTTGAAAAATACCTAATACTGCGCCCTGATGAAATTGTAAACTCTCATTGGTAATTTGATTTGGATAAAATTGTTTAAATTTTCCAATAATATTATTTGGAATTTTATAAATATTTTTTCATTTTTGTCTTAAATCAAAAATAAGTTTATTTAAATAAAAATTTTCAAAATTATCATCTAAATTAATTGTAAAATTATAACTATTTAAAAGAAAAATTAATTTTTCATTAATTTTAATATCACCTTCACTTACTAGTGAAGGTTTTCCTTGAGAAAAAACAATTCGAGTTTCTTTAAATAAAAGTGGAGCATAAATAACTTTGTCATCTTTTTTTAATGAAACAAACAAAACACCAATATGAAGTGGTCAAATATTGGTTTCTTCTAAAATGGTTTCAGCATAGTCATTAATTTTTTTTCACTTAAAAAGTGACAATTGAATGTTTTTTTGAATTAATTCTAAATATTTATTTTTCAATTCAAGAAATGATTGAATACCTTTGCGAGTGTTTTCATCAAGAATAATATTAATTTTATACAATTGTTCAATAAGAAAATTTAAATCTTCTAAATTATTTGAATGCTGAATTTGATAAAGTAAATTTAATAAATTTTGATCTATTAAATTAAGTTCGAATTTTTCATTTTCTAAAATAATTTGAAAGTTTTCTTCTCCAAATAATGTATAAATATCATGAAATTGTTGATTTGAACTATTGATATTTTTACTAATTCGAGTAAAAACAGAAGAATCAGAAGGATCAATATCAAGTAGGTTATTTAAAATTGTTTTATATTTCTCGTTGTTCATGCACACCTGCTTTAATAAGGAAATCATGTGCTGCTTTTGAAAATTCGCCTAAAATAATTGAAATTTTTTTAGCATTTAAAAAAGTGCCGGTAACTCCTTTTAAATTTTGAATTAATTCCACATTAATTAAATTTTGATCTTTTAAAAAAACATTAATTCTTGAAGGTTTTAATTCTACATTTTCAATATTTTCAATTCCTCCTAATGATTGAATTAATTCATTTCCTGAAAAAGGTAAATGTTCAAGTTGAAATATGGTATTACTTTGATGATTAATTTGTTTTTTTCATTTAATTCAAATTAATCCAAATGTTATTACAGTGAAAAAAATCATTTTAAATTTGTGTTTTTTATACATGTTTTAATTATAAAATAATTAAAAAAATAAAAAAGCAAGTTAACACAATAACCATTAATAGTTTTTTACTAATAAAAATTATTGCATTCTTGCTTTGTTATCAAATTTTAATTCTTTTATCTTTTGCAAGATACATTTTATCTTGTGGATTTGTTTTATAATATTCATGAAATAAGTCACAATTTTTTAGTTGTACATTTGCTCTAGCTTTTCCTGGTGAATGAACATCAGTGTTTAGCATTAATTTCATATGTTCAGATTTAGCTTTAATTCTTCAAATTTTAGCTCATCCTTCAAAAAAATCTTCAGGATTAAAATCTTTTTCTGATTGTGCTGCTTCTAATGAACATAGAAATCCACCTAAATCAGCAATATTTTCTGAAACAGTTAAAGTCCCATTAACTTTTCCTTCTTCTAATTCAAAGCCATCAAAAAGTTTAATTACTGCTTGTTTTCGTTTTTCAAACTCAATGCGATCTTGATCAGTTCATCAATTATTTAAAGTTCCATTTTCATCAAATTGAGAGCCATTATTATCAAAAGCATGTGAAATTTCATGAGCTATAACCGCTCCAATTCCACCATAATTTACTGAATTAGATTGTTCTAAACTATAAAATGGAGCTTGTAAAATAGCAGCTGGAAAAACAATATGATTTTTTATTGGATGAAAATAAGCATTAATATTTGCAGGAGACATAAGTCAATATTCATCAGATTCATGTTGCATGTAGAGCGAATCATTATATTCTTGTAAAATAGTTTGTAGTTTTAAAATATTTGCAAAAACATTTGACCCATTTTTATAAGTAATGATTTTAAAATTATCATAATAAGGTCGCATCTTACTAGGATATCCAACCATTACATCTAACTTATTTAATTTTAATAAAGCTTTTTCAATTGTTTTTTTGCTTAATCAAGTGTTATTTTTTAAGCGATTTCGATAAACATTAATCATTTTAAAAATTTTCTTTTCAACATCAATTTTTGCTTTCTCTCCAAAATGTTGGTGAGCATAATAAAGTCCAATTGGCATTGAAAATCAACTCTCAGCTATTCTAAATGAATATTTTTTTAAATTTTCAGTTTTTTCAATTCCTCTTATTGCATTTGAAAAAGTTGATGCTTTAATTCTGATTTCTTCTGAAAGATAAGTACAAGCTTTAAGAAAATTTTTAATCAATAAAAGTGCTTTGTATTTTTCAAAATTAGCTTCAGTATAAATGTTCTTCAAATTGTTAACATATTCAGGATTAACAACTACAATTGTATCTACTTTTTGGTTAGTAATTTCATTTGCAATAGCACTTAGATTAAAGTATTGTGAAACATGTTTTAATTTACTTAATTTGGTAACGTTATACATTGAAATAAAATCTGCTTTTTGAACTGAAGATAAAACATAGTCTTTTACAATACTGTCAAATTCAATTGCTTTATCAACAAGTTCAGATGCTTTACGCTTTTTATAACCATACATTTGTAGAAGTTCAACTACCATTTTCTTAAATAACTTTAACTGATTTTTGGCATCTTTTTTACTATAATATTCCTTTGAAGGTAAAATAGTTGATGGTTCTTCAATTCAAAGTACTTTAATTTTGTTGTTTAAAAAATCATCAGATACTGAAATTGGCACTGGTAAATAACTTCAAGTTGCTCTTTTTGAAACTATTTTTTTAGCTAATTCTTCAAAATTTTCAAGTTCATTTATTTCATTAATAAAATCTCGAATTGGTTCAAATCCTAATTTTTCTCTTTTAGTTTTGTTTTTAAGCATTTTATAAAGTTTATTAAATTCTAAAACTGAAGGTATCTTAGCTTGTTTGATTGCCTCTTCAGTTAAGTTATCGCTTAATTTAATTAATTTTTTTTCAAGTTGTTTAGCAAGTTCATGAAAAGCTGAAATTACTGATGCATCTGAATCAATTTTAGCTTTTTTAAGTCAATTTTTATTTACATATTCATAAAAATCATGTTTTAAATTATTTTTCATATTATTCCTATTTTTGTGTATCGGTATTAGTTTTTAAAACTGATAAAAACGCTTCCTGTGGAACATCAATTGATCCAAGTTTTTTCATTCGTTTTTTACCTTCTTTTTGTTTTTTAAGTAATTTTTGTCTTCTAGTAACGTCTCCACCATACAATTTTGCAGTAACATCTTTTCGGTATGCTTTAATTGTTTCGCGGGCAATAATTTTCCCTCCAATTGTTGCTTGTACTGGTACTTCAAAATTTTGTTTTGGAATAACATCTTTTAATTTTTTAGTTAATTCACGGGCGCGTTCATAAGCTTTTTCGCGGTGAGTAATAATTGAAAAAGCATCAACTTTATCTCCATTTAATAAAATATCCACTTTAACTAAATCGCTAGTGCGGTATCCAATTCATTCATATTCAAAAGAAGCATATCCTTTAGTTGATGATTTTAATTTATCAAAAAAATTAAAAATGGTTTCAGCTAAAGGCAATTCATATAAAATTTTGGTTCTTTTGGCATCAATTACTTGAAGGTCCTTATAAATTCCTCTCTGATTTTGACATAAATCCATTACATTTCCAATGTATTCATTTGGAACAAAAATATTTGCTTCAATATAAGGTTCTTCAATAAAATCAATAAGTGTTCGATCAGGCAACAAAGTAGGATTGGATACCATTTCAACTGCACCATTGGTAAGATGAACTCGATATTCAACCGAAGGAGAAGTAGCTACAATACCAACTTGATATTCTCGATCAAGTCGTTCTTGCAAAATTTCCATATGTAGCATTCCTAAAAAGCCAACTCTAAATCCAAATCCAAGAGCTTTTGATGTTTCTTGTTCTCACACAATTGAAGAATCAGATAAAGAAATTTTTTCCAAACTTTCCTTAAGCATTGAATAATCGCGAGTATCAATTGGGTAAAAACCTGTAAAAACAACAGGTTTCATTTTTTTATATCCAGGCAAGGCTGTTTTAGTTGGATTGTCAACTAAAGTAATTGTATCTCCAACTGAAACTTCTTTGGCACTTCTAATAGCTGCTGAAACTCAACCCACTTCTCCTGATTCAAGAAATTCTTTTTTGCTTTCATGTGGATTTCTTACTCCAAGATCAATTACATGATATTCATTTTTTGTGTTATATGACATAAATTTAAAACGATCACCTACCTTAAGTTTTCCTTCAAATATTCTAATCAGTAAAATTACACCACGATAAGGATCAAAATAACTATCAAAAATTAAGGCTTTTAGTGGTTTTTCATCATCTGCATTCTTGGGAGCTGGAACATATTTAATAATTGCATTTAACAGTTCATCAACTCCTTGCCCAGTTTTTGCAGAAACTAAAATAGCATTGTCAGTTGGAATTCCGATTACTTCTTCAATTTCTTGCTTAACACGTTCAGGATCAGCACTTGGCAAATCAATTTTATTAATAACAGGAATAATTTCTAAATCATTTTCTAAAGCTAAATAAACATTAGCTAAAGTTTGTGCTTCAATTCCTTGAGTGGCATCAACAATTAACAACGCTCCTTCACTTGCTGCAAGTGAACGTGAAACTTCATAAGTAAAATCAACATGTCCTGGAGTATCAATTAAATGAAAAGTATAATTTTTATACTTCAATTGAACAGCATTGAGTTTAATTGTAATTCCTCTTTCTTTTTCAAGATCCATAGAATCTAAAAACTGATCAGTTAATTCTCTTTGAGAAATAGTATTAGTTATCTCCAAAATTCGATCAGCTAAGGTGCTTTTTCCATGATCAATATGAGCTATAATAGAAAAATTTTTTATTTTATCTTTATTCATATTTTTATATTTTACTAAATTTGTTCTTTTTTAATGCTCCAATAACCAAAATACTTTTTTAAAAGTTTTCCTAAATTTTCTTTAAAAATAAAATTTTTTGCTATAATTTGTTTAATGCTTGTTAATAAAAATAACAAGAATGGGACTTGGAAAAAGTCACTGCTTGCGATATAAACCGCCTTTCTTTTGATGATTTATCTTCCTTTAATGGAAGATTTTTTTACACAATTCTACTAAATTTCTTATAATTTTTTATTAACTAAAAAATTTTTCATATTTTAATATATAATAAAAAATATGAATAAACAAATTTCTTATAAAGACATTTCAAATAAAGCAGGAGTGTCTGTTTCTACAATTAGTCGTTATTTCAATAATGGATATGTTTCACGAAATACCAAAATGAAAATTGATGAAGTAATTAAGGTTTTTCAGTATTATCCAGGATATAATGGAAGACTTTTAAAAACAAAAGATTCTTCTGTTTTTATTGTAATGCCAGAATGAACACAAAATTTATATTTTTCAATTATCAATGGAATTGTTTATGCATGTAAAAAAAGCAATCGAAAAGTAAATATCACTTTTACATGCAAAGATACTAATGATTACATTGATACAATTAAGTATATCTTAACCTCAAAACCATCTTCAATTATAATTTTTAATCCTGAATATGATGAAGAGCTTTTTGCTTTTTTAAAAAATATTGAAGATGTTACTATTGTTGTTTATGAACATAAAGTTAATGGATTGAACTGAATTAAAATTGATGAAGTAGAAGCTTTTTATAAAGTTACAAAAAGTCTAATTAATAACCTTGAAAACTCAAAAAATAAATTACTTTTTTTAGAAGATGCAAAATTAACTTTAATTCAAAAAAATGATCGCTTTTTAGGTTTTGAACAAGCTTGTAAAGATTCGAATGTGGAATTTGAAAAATATGAAGTTTCATTTAATAATTCAAAAAATTTAAATGAATTTATAGAGTTCTCAAGAAAAAAAGCTTTTTCTAATATTGTTTGTTCAACACATGAATCATATATTTCACTTTGTGTTCAAGGGCAGCAAAGTTTAAATTTAACTGATATTGGTTATCAGTCTTTTTATGACAAAATCAAAAAATATAAATCTAAAATTTTTATTGACTATCCTGCAATTGGAATTGAAATTGAACGAATAATTTCAGCATATAATGAAGAAAAAAAACTACAACAAAAATTAATTAAAACCAAAATTGTTGTTCATGAATAATTTTGTTATATATAATAAAAAATAAAAAAACCAAAGTTAATATCGTTTTCTTTGGTTTTTTTATTCATTAGTTATTTATTGGCTTTTTTAAATATATCTTTAAGTTCAATTTTTAAAGAATTTTTTGAATTAAATTGAAAAAACAAATTAGGATCAAGTATATTAAATTTTTTCTCAATGTTAAAAACTGGGTTTTTTCTGTCATAAACATTATTGTCTTTTATTAAAACATAAGGTAATTTTTTTAGTTCTTCATTTAAACTATTAGAGTTAAAAAACTGATTTTTTCCAAGAGGTTTTTTAGTAATTTCATCAGTTTTTAACACTTGTTTTAATTGTCCTGCTTTTAAAAATACTGAAATAGTTGGAATGTTTGTGTTTTTATTTTGTTCAACAAGAACATCATGATTTTTAAGTCTTTTTTCATTTATAATAGATGCAGATAATTTAATTTTTTCACGATTTTCATCTAATATTTCATTATTTATAGTTTTTATTAAATCATCACTTTCATTATTGTTTTCAAAACCTTTTGTTCCATTGTAAACAGTTATATCAACATGTGGTGTTCAACCACCATTAACTTGTTTTGAACCAATTAATCCAATTTTTTGACCTTTTTCAACAACAATAGGTTTTTTAGAAGTTGCTTTTAAAATAAAAATATTTCCATTTTTTCCTTCAATTTCATAAGTTTCACCAAGTAAAGATAATGATTGCGGATCAAGATGAATAAATTTAAAATAAAATTTTTCAATTCCTTTTAATTCATTTTCAAGTATTTGTTCATCAATGTCTAAATCTTTACGATCTACCTCTAAAAACAAAGCAGTTCCAATTCCTGTACCAAATGTTTGAGAAGGTCTATAAACACCTGCAATAATTTTTCCCTTAAAAGGAGCAAATAATGGGGTGTTTTCTTTTACAATAACATCTTCAGCTAAATGAATTTGTTGTGAACCAGATTCTGAATAAATTCCTCTGTTGTCTAAAAATCCTCCAGATAATAATTTAGAATCTGTTCTTTCTCTAATACTTTCATCAATTTGTGTTAAATTTTCTTGTGTTAATTCAATGAACTCTAATATATAATCTTTTGTTGTATCTTGAAGATCAGGTTCAAAAATGTACCCATGTTTAGGAACTCCAAAATTTTTACTAAAACTTATATTATTAAATTCTTCAATTTCAGAACTTGTTTTAAAAAATAACTTCAATGAATTTTGAGCAAATGAATTTTTTTGAATTTTTTCTAAATTAAATTTAATTTTTTCATTTTTAGATTTAATATCAAATTGTTTTAAATTATTTAAATCAATTTTTTTAAAATCAATATGATTGATTGATAAGTGTGAATTAAAATCAACATCAATAAGTTTATTTGAAATAAACTCTTTTTCATAATTAGTTTGAATTTTAGCAAATCCTTCTAGAGTCAGATTGATATTTTTTGCAATTATTTCTGAATCTTTTTTAGCTGTAAAACGATAAATTAAATTTAATTTTTGAAAATCATTAAAATCAAATTTAACATCATATAAGTAAAAATTAGTAACAATTCCCTGAGTAGTTTTACTATTTTGTTGCAATTGATCTCCATCAAAAATAATTGGCATTAAAAATTTTTTGTCAAATTGTTTTAAATATGGTCCATATTTTTGAAATTTTTTGTAAAATTCAACTACAGTAAAATTAGGTAAATTATCTTCGAGAAATTTAAAAGATAAATTGTTGTTATTTAAATTTAAATTTTTAATTTCTTGATCTAAAGTTTTTTCTAAAATATTTTGAGTTTCAGTTGACTTAAATCCTTTAACAAAGTAATTTATTTGCTTGTATCTTTGTTTTTTATTTTTAGCTTTGTATGAAAAAACAACAGGAACAACAAGAGATTTATGATCATCATGGTCAGGTCTTATTTGCGCATAATCAATTTGATAACTAAAATTATCTCAATCAATTGTTTTGTCTTCCTTAGGTAAATCACTTGCATCAATGTATAAATTTTGCTCTGCAACTAAATTAGAAATGAAATCATTAAGTTCAATATTTTTAACATCAGATTTTGATTTTATTTTAATTTTTTTATCAAAATTATTACTTAAAAAATAATTCAATTGATAACTTGGTGTTAATTTGTAATCATTAATTTCATTTTCAAAATGATCTTTTAAATACTCTTTTACATATTCATATTCATTAATATTTTGATAATTTCTTGAACTATTAAGAGAAGATGTGCAACTTGATGATATTGTTATTGTTCCAACAATTAATAATAAACTAAATATTTTTTTAGCTCTTTTATTCATATATTATAAAAACCTTTTTAAAGGATCCTTTCTTTATGATAGTGAAAAAGTTATTTTTGCACTATTAGCAAGTAATAAATAAAAAATAGAAATTAACATAGATAAAAAAATTGTTAAGCTTAATGAACTTAAAAAATTAATAATTTCATTTTTTGTTATTTTTTTAAAAATAAGTCTAACAATTAAATAAACTAAATTAATTCATATGCTAAACATAAAAAAATTAAACTTAGATGAAAAAATTAAAATAATACCAACAATAACAGTCATAATAAATGTTTTATTGTAATTGTTTACTTGAAACTTAATATCATTTATATATCCAATAAATGGAACTAATAAAATAAAAATTGAAATAAAAAATAGTTCTTTAATAAAATGTTTAAGACTGGCTACTTTTTCAGATTTAAACAAATCATAAAAAGTAATATTTTCATTTTTATTGTCATTTGTTTTAGAAATAAAAAACATAAAAAACATATAAAATTTTTTCTGATTGACATTTAAATATCATTCTAAAAACAAAGTTGCAAAAAATAAAAAAAATACTGCTACAAGGGAACCAAGTAATTGAGCCCCAAGTAAGTATCATATTCCATTAATTAAAGGTAATCCATTTAAATTTTTTGTAATTCCTTGAATAAATGATTGAACAATAACATTAATTGGATTCAAATAAGCACTAGATTCAACTCGCATTAAAAATCTTGAAATTGTTCAGGTAAAAACTATGCTAATTACTACTGATGATGTATATGATATAGCAAGAAAAATATTTCCTTTCTTTGTTTTTATAACAAAATATTTAGCCATAAAAACAAAGAAAGTTAAAAATAAACTTCCAATAAATTCAATGCTAAAAACATTTGCATCATAAAATGTGTTTAATTTTTCAAAATTTGTCACTAAAAAATTTTAATATATTTTAAAAAAATAAATCTATATATGGAATATATGTGAAAATATTTTATAAATTTTTATTTAAAACTATCTAAAATTAATAATAATAATAATTACTTTATAAAAAATTATAAATATAGTTCACTAATGTGGATTAAAGATTGTTGGATTTCAAGTGAAGGGATAAAAATTTCAAAATTCATAAGGGTTGATTTATTAATATTAGGTTGGGTACTAGATCCCCTACTCATTTTATTTATTTCATTTTCTTTTGTTTTCAAAAGAAAGAAAAGATATTTATTTAAAATTATTTTTTCTTTGTTTTTTAACAATCAAACTCTTTGCATTATTGAAAATTTTCCAGTTCTATAAAAGACTTTCCCACAAAATTCACCACTACCTGCAATTGTTACAAAATTTCC
>NZ_JAHB01000010.1 GCF_000526955.1 Mycoplasmopsis cricetuli ATCC 35279
AAATCAATTTTTATGATTAATGCAGTAAATGAATTTCAAAGTAGTAAAAGACAAAATATTTTATCAAAAGAAAACATTGAAAAAATATTTAACGTATGAAAAGATAAACAGGAAATTGAAAATTTTTCAGTAAAAGTATCCTATGAAGACATTGTTTCAAATGATTATTCACTATCTATGAATTTGTACAATTTAAATGATGAAATTGAAGAGCAAGAAGAAATTGATATTGAATTTGTGGAAAGTGAACTTAAAAGATTAAACAAAGAAATTAATGAACAAGAAAATTTATTTCAAGAGAATCTAAAAAAATATTTAAAAAATATTAATTAAAGAATAAATATTGTTATTTTGCAAAAACATTAAAATTTTAAAAAAGTTTTTAAGTTTCAAACAAAAATTAAAATGCAAAACTATAAAATTACAAATTATAGTGGTGCTTTTTTTATTTTCAAAATAATTAAATTTTATTCCATTAAAATTCTATGAATGAACAGTTGTAGATAAAAAAACTAAAAAATCACTATTTAAATCAAGTTCAAAGATTTTTAATCAAATTTTTTAAACTAATATTTTTTATTTGTAAAATGGCAAAAAGTTTAAATATTAGTAATTTTGCAATTTATAATAAATTAAAAAATTGTTTTTAATAAAATAATAATAATAATAATAAACTGATAATTAGAAAATTTTTTAGACTATTTTACAAAAAGAGAAGTTAATGTTATTTAAAAATTAATCCAAAATAAATATAACACTTGTATATTAAAAAAATTTTTAGCAAATACTTTTTTTTGATTTATTTCAAATAAAAAATGTTCTGTTTTGTAGAAAGCAGAACATTTAACAATAAAATAAAGTTAAGTGTTATTTCTAAATATTAGTTAAAAACATTTAATTTTGAAAATATTTTGTTTTTTAAATGAATTAAAAATTAATTTACTTTTGAAGGTTTTCAAAGCAAACTATTAAGTGCATTATCTAATGCTTTAATTTGATCTTTTTTGTTAAGTGTGAAATATTTTTCAGAAAGCCCTGATTCTCAACCTCCATAAGATGAATTCCCTCCAATTAACACATAAGATTCAGATCAATTTTCTTCTGATTTAATAATTTCTCCTTTTTCATTTTTAGTAAATTTTATCCCTTTAGTATTCGGATCAAAATTTCCAAATAATTTGCCTGTATCTTCTAAAACCTTATTGCGTTGTTCATTTGTTTTATCCTTTGAAGCAATATCATTAAAATCATCAAAATTATCACCTATTCTCATAACAGTTTTTAGTGAAACAGCATTTCCAAAATTTTCACCTTCAGTGGTTAAATCTCATATTTTTGAATTCACTAAATTCATTCTTGCTTCTTTTGCTGATTTAATTCGCTTGTTATTGCTATCTTTTTGAATGTTGGATCATGGTTTATCTTTTGATAAATCAACTCCTTGCATTCAGAATGTTCAATCTGGTAAATAACTTTTATTAAGTCCTTGGGAAATTAAATTTTCACGAGTTGGAATAAGTTGATTTTCTTGTTCGCGATTTGAATTAAACATAACAACGCCACCATGTTTTCAAACATAATCAATAAATTCAAATGCTCCATCAATTTTAATTGATTGTTTGTCTTGCACAAAATCATTTCATGAATTTTGATTAAAAGTTTGATGATTAAGAACCAATCAATTTTGATATGCAAAATTATTTAAAATAGTTTCATCAATGTCCATAAAAACCACAGGAATGCTTTTTCCATTTTCAGTGTTTGATACTGTAACTTTATTATTTTCTACTTTAACTTTAGAATTATCAAAAACATCACTTTGACCACTAACTAAAGCATCAAATTGTTTAATTGCTGCTTGATAAAGATTGATAGTCATTGCTTTTTTTTCAGCTGATATAGTGTTTCATGCTCCAGAAGTATATTTTGAAGCATTAAGTATTTTTTCATTTATTTTTTCTTGATCATCAGTTGGTTTTAAATCACTATAATTACATGATGAAGCAATTGTTGGTAGTGTTAAAACTGGTATTGCTGTTGCTAATAAATTAGATCATCTTCACTTTTTCATTAAATCCCCTTTATAAAACATAGTTGAATGTTATTTACAATTATATATTTTTCTCATTAAAAAAATTGAATATGCAAAATTTATAAAATGTTTAGCAATCAAAATGAACTTATCTATATTTTTATTATTGAATTGATTTTTGATATAATTAATATTAGACTTAATAACTTAAAAAGGAAAATCATGAAAGAATTAACAATTAAAATTATTGATCCAATTGGACTTCATGCGCGACCTGCATCAAATTTAGCTCTTGCAGCAAATAAATTTGTTTCTTCAATTAAGTTAATTTCTAATGGAAAAGAAGCAAATTTAAAATCAACTATGAATATTATGGCTCTTGGAGTTAAAACTGGAACTGAAGTTACTTTCAAATTCGAAGGTAGTGATGAAGATTTAGCTCTTGAAGAAATTAAAAAAGTTTTAGTCAAAGAAAACATAGCTTAAAAAAATCCGCTTAGGCGGTTTTTTTGTAAAATTTAATAATATAGCTAGAAAGAAAAAATAATGAAAATACTTAAATTAATTCTGAAAAGAAGTTTGATTGGAGTTGTTACTCTGTTTTTAGTGCTTAGTTTTTTCTTTTTTATTTTATCTTTAACTATTTCACCATCTAGCAATATAATTAAACAATATTTAAATTTTATTAGTGGTTTTTTCAAATTTAAATTTGGTTTTTTTTACAACAAAAGTTATTTAAATGAATTTGGTTCAATATCCAATTATTACAATCAATACTTTCAAAAAAGTTTACTTGTTATTGTCCCAAGTTTTTTTCTTCTAATGATTGTAGGATTTTTTCTAGGAACAGTATTTGCTTATGTTAAAAATTATTTTTTAGATCAAATAATTAATATTTGTTTATATTTTTTTGCTTCAGTACCTATTTTTGTAGTTGCTCCACTTTTAATAATTTATGCTGAAACAATTAATATTCCAACTATTTTTATTAATTCAAATATTGATAATTTTCTTGCAAGAATGCAATCATTAATTTTACCAATT
Source organism: Mycoplasmopsis cricetuli ATCC 35279 (assembly GCF_000526955.1). Classification (GTDB taxonomy): domain Bacteria; phylum Bacillota_I; class Bacilli_A; order Mycoplasmatales; family Metamycoplasmataceae; genus Mycoplasmopsis; species Mycoplasmopsis cricetuli. The sequence goes on from NZ_JAHB01000010.1 coordinate 3,077, forward strand.
TTATTGATTGTCATTTTGTGTTTAAGTTTTTTTACCATTCAAGTGAAATTGAAAGTTCAAGAAGTTTTAAAAATGAATTTAATTAAATTCGCAAAAATTAAAGGCGGAAGTAACATTTATATTTATTTTAAACATGTTTTTAAAAACTCATTCATTTTATTTTTGCCTTACACTGTAGTAACTTATGTTTTTGTAATTTCTTATTCACTATTAGTTGAAAGATTATTTCAAATTCCAGGTCAAAGTATAATTTTAATTTCTGCATTTAAAGAAAAAGAACTTTATTTATTTCTTTATTTTATACTGACCTTAATTGTTAATGTTATTGTTATTGAAATTATAATTGAGACTTTAATTTTGTTGTGTAATCCTTTTTACAAAATTGAAAAAAATAGCAATTGGTTTATTTTAAAAAAATTTAAAAGGAAAATTTATGCAAAATAAGTTTTCCTTTATAAAAAATAAAAACAATAACAATAAATTAAATTTATCAAATATTTCAAAAAAACAACTTTTTTGAAAAAGTTTTTGAAATAAAAAAATAAATAAATTTTTAATTTTCTTATTTTTACTAATTAATTTTATTTTAATTTTGTGTTCACTTTTTTATCCTTATAGTTCTCTTAAAGCAGATTTTGATAGTAAATTAGTTCAAAATTTACCATCAGTATTAACACCTAAAATTACTCGTAGCTACGAAAAAGATGCTTTTGTTGATTATTTGTTTTACTTAAAAGAAAACAATCTTTTAAATATTGAAAATATTATTAACTATCAATCAACCTTTACTTTAACATATAATCCTTATCAACTTTTACGCACTCTTGATCCTACTCATAATTACTTTTTTATATTTGGAACAAATCATAATGGTATTGATAATTTTGCTATTTTTATTAATTCATTTTTAGTTAGTTTGATTATTTTAATTTTATGTGCTATTTTTCAACTTATTTTAGGTCTTGTTTTTGGAACAATAATAGGTTATTATTACAATTTTAAATTACCAAAAATAACTCACTGAAGTGCAAGTGTTATTATGATTGTTCCTTTTTTATTAATGAGTTTGATTTTATTTCAAACTTTTGGTTATTCATTTTGAAAAGCCGTTTTAATTTTAACTTTTATTGGTTTTTTTCCAGTATTTTACAACTCATACAACTATAGTGCTTCTTTAGTGTCAAAAGATTTTATTGTTGCTTATAAAGTTTTGGGTCTTAGTGATTTAAAAATTATTTGAAAAATAACTAAAATTTGTTTCTTTGAAATGCTACCTTTAATTGGTGAACAATTTGCATTAGGACTTTTATCACTGGCTGCATTATCATTTTTTGAAATACCAAATATTTACAATTACAATAATATTGGTAATTTATACAAACAAATAATTGACAATCCTAATAATATTTTGCTTTTTATTGCAACTTTTATGTTGTCAGTTTTTTATATTGGGTGATTTAAAATAATTAGTTTTAGTCTTACTAAAAACTATTTTATTAATAGATAGGATTAACATGAAAATAAAAAAAATAATATTTTTACTTTCTATAATTGTAACATCCGTTGCTAGTTTTTCATGCATCAAAACCAATCAAGTCAAGCCCAACAATCAATACATAATCAATTTTAACAGTCCAAATCCATATCAAAATGGCAACTTTAAAATTCATGAAAATCGTAAATACCAAAATGCTATTGAAAAAGCTCTTTTTGCTCCTTTAATTAAATATAGTAGCTCAGGAAATTTAATTGTTGATAAAATAAATAACAAAATAACACAACCATCAACTAACTACTTAAGCTTTTATTTAGCAAAAAGTATTAAACTGTATTTTAATGAAAATAAAACATTAACTTATATTAATGATAAGTATTTGCCTATTGATGATTTTTCTGAACAAAAATTTATTGTTTTTGGAACTAGCAAAGATATAACTTCAATTAATCATCCTAATTTTTGAATCAATATAAATAATGCAAATAAAATAGAGTTTTCTTTAAAGGATTTAAATTTTGTAACTAAAGATGGCAAAAAAACTAATTACAAATTACATGCAAAAAATATATTAAATAATTTTACTCAAAAAGATTTTAATTTATTTAACACTAAATATGGAATTAACTTAAAAGTTGATAATGATAAATTAATTATTGAAAATAAATCAAACAAAGCAAAATTTTTTATTGAAAATGAATTAATGCAAAATTTAATTTTTAATCCTAAAGTTTTAAATTCTACTGACCCAAATTTTAATGAATTATACTTATCTCCTTTTTTACCAACTAAAAATACAATTAATCAAATTCAATTAATTAAAAATAATTTTATTGAAACAAGTAATGATAATAAATTTGCCAATAAAATAAACATAATTGATATTTCTTTTGCCCCTACACCTCTTGATATTGAAACTTTTCGTGTTCAACAATTTAGATCTTTTCGACAGAATTTAATTTCTGAAGTTAATTTTAATGTTTTTAACTCATATCAAAAAAATGATATTTTAGAAAAATCAAGTCAATATGGCCTCAGAGATTTGGTTCAAAATAATTTTTTAAAAATTAGACAAAACTGAATTTATAAAACCAAAATTAATGAAAACAAACCAAAATATTTTAATGATGTATTTGAAAATTTATACTTTAAAGATAAAAACTTAAGTTATCAATTTAAATATTGAATATCAAGATTGTATTCAAAATTTGCTCTATTTAATAATTTTGGTTATGATTATTACTGAAATTCCCTTGCATTGCCTGAAACTAAATTAAATAACAATTTAAATGAAGAAAGTACTTTTGAAAATTTAAATGATGCATATATTTGAACTACAATCCAATATATTGATAATTTTTCAAAAATAAATTTTGTTGATGAAAAAAATTATTATTTTGAAAATAAAAATATTTTAAATTTTGAAAAACAATTTCAAAATATTCATTTTGATAAAATTAAACAATATTTAAAACAATTAATTGATCAATTTTATTTAAAAAATTCAGTATTTAAAAATAAAAAAATAAAATTTCAATATCCTATTGACAAAAATATCAATCAAACTGAATTTAAAATTATTTTCAATTATGTAAAACTATTAAATTCAATTGATGAGCGACTTGAAGTTGAAGTTCTTAAACTTTCAGAAAATGAAATTAATAATGGAAATTTTTTTATTGAAAAATTTAATTATCAATATTTAAACAATTCATTAGAAGAATTTATTAAATTAATCACTGAAAATGAACAATTTTCTGTATATTTAAACAAAAAAAACCTAAATTTGAATTATGAAATTTTAAGTAATTTTAATTTAATTAATGAAAAAAATTTACATCAGTTTATTAACAATCAAAATAAATTCAATCAAATTAAATTAATTATTGAACTAAATAATTTAATTCCATTACCAATTTCCTTTATTGCTTTTGATCCAACAAAGTCAATCAATAAAATTTTAGTTCAACCTTATTATCAATATCCACTAACTAAAGATTCTATTGTAAATTTTGAAGATATTATTACTAAATAATAATAATAATAATTAAAAAACATCAAAAATAAATTTGATGTTTTTTAAATTAATTTTAACTAAGAACCAGAAAGTGTTTGGGTATATTTTACATTATCATATTCATAAGTAACAACAATTGAAGAGCCATCTTCAGATTTAACCGCATTTTGTTTGAGCACTTTAACACCAGATGAATCTTTTGTAGCAAATTTACTTAAATCTAAACCTGATTTTAAAGTTGCTATTTCAGCAATATTTTTGTATTTTTTGGCTTTTGCTAATAGTTTTATAGTTCCATCTATTTCTTCTACTTTAACTTCAAAATTATTTTTTACTTGTTTTAAAATATTTGATATGTTTGAAGTGTTTAAATTTTCAAATGCATCTTGAGGGGATGTAATTTCTGTAACAGTGGGGGGGGTATTTTCGCTTGAAGCTTGTTGAGAAGTATCAATTGTTGCACTTGAGTCACCACTATTTTGTTTATTTGCTTGATTAGTTGCTTCTGTGCCTGAAGCTCCAGCAGCTTCACTATTTTGCATCTGAGTATTATCAGCTTGTTGATCAGAAGTTTGTGCAGTAGTGTTAGAATCAGAAATTCCACTTGAAGTTTGAGAATCATTAGTTGTTGCACTTGAGTCACCACTATTTTGTTTATTTGCTTGATTGCCTGTTTCTGCACTTGAAGTTCCAGTAACTTTATTGTCTTGCATCTGACCATTATTAGTTTTAGAAGATGAATCATTTTGAGATTCTGAGTTTGAATTAGTGATTACATTTGTTGAATTTGTAGATGAAGTGTCTTTGGTTTCTTCACTTTTTTGTTTTTGATCCATACTATCAACAGTATTTGTTTTTTCTGGACCTTTTACTTTTTTAAGGTAATTATCTCTTAATTTTATAAAAAGTTTATTAAAATCTTCATAATTTAACATTAATTCTTTTGAATTGCTTACCATAAAAATAGTTTTTATTTGATTATTTTCTGTAGATTTTTCTTTTGCTTCTTTCATCTGTTTGTTGGCAAAACTAAGAATATCTTTTTCACGGGAATTATTTAAATTTTTTTTATCTGTTTTTTCTAATTTAACTTTAACAATAAAAAGTGAATTTAAATATTCTTTTAAGGTTTTAAGATCTTTTTTAAAATCTTCTTTAGTGTATGAATCATTAATAAATTCATTTTGTAAAGATTCAATTTTTTTTACATAATCACTATATGTTTGTTGCAGTTGATTATTGTTTAATTTCTTTGTATCTTTATATAAAGTAAATTCTTTGATATTTTCTTCAAATTTTGAAATAGTAATATCATAAAAATTAAAATTTATGGGAATTTCTTGATAATATTTATTTTCTTCATAAATGAATTCAAATCTTAATTTAAATTTGTTATCTTCTACAACAAATTTAGCTTCAATATATTTATATTCATCAGTTTTATTTTTGTTAACATATTCTTTAAGTTGTAATTTAGATATGTCAAAATTATCTTTTAATTTAATGAGTTCTGTTCTAGGTTTTTTGCTATTAGAACTAGCAGTGAAAATCTTCATTTTATCATTTTTTAATTTTATTTTTTCTTCTTCTGATTTTTCTTTATTACTATTTTTTTCATCATTTATAAGTTGCTCTGCTTCTTCATTATTATAAGCTCTAAATCTCATATTAGGATATTGTGCATAGCTTTTTGCTGCTTCAGAATCTAAATTATCTTGTGAAACAATTTCAAAAATTTCTTTTAACTCAAATATGTCTTCGCCAGTATCTTTGGCAGGAGTAGGTTTTTCTTCACCTTCTTTTTGATCAGTTTGCGGTAAAACTTTAATTTTGTTATTTTTAATGCTAAAGTATGACACTAATGCAACAGCTGGTGTAAAAGCTGCTAACATTGATGAAACAAGTAAAATTTTTTTAATTTTCATAAATCCCTCACCTAAATTTTGTATACGATTAAATTATAATTTAATTTACTTGTTTTAATTAAAATTATCATATTACTATTTTCATGTAAATTTATTTTTATTTTTGTATAAAAAATTATCTTTTTCTAAGATTTGATATAATTAATTTATGTTTAGTAAAAGTAATTTTAATTATATTGGCGCACAAAGAAACTATTCTTCAAAATATCTAGCACATGTTTTAATTGTATTTGTTGCAGGGATTTTTTTATTTGGTGTTATTTCAATAGGGAGTTTTTTCACTTTCAAAAATGGAAATGGCTTTTTCTCTTTTTTATCTCCGTCAAATTTGGTCTATATTATCTTAATTGGCATGATCCCATGATTTATAGTTAATTGAACCTATTCAAGAAGGGCAAATCCTGGTTGATCTTTAACTATAATTTATTTTATTTTTAATATAACCATAATGCCTATTTATATTGGTTTTGGTTTATGATACATACAAGCTCAATTTTGAACAATTATTTTAATATTTGGAATTCCAATTATTGTAATGGCAATTGCAGCAGTATTGGCAATTTTCGATTTAGTAGATTTAAGAAAATTATCTGTATTTGTTTCAATTTTATCTGTTGCTTTTATTGTTGCAATAATTATTTCTTTTATATTGTTATTTATTCCAATATCAGCACCAAGAAGAGGAATTCAAGTAGCTGTTTCCACACTAGGAATTGCAATTGTAAGCTTACTTAGTATTTTTACTTGAAGAAAATTACTTTTAAAAGCAGAAAACACTGCTGCATTTACTTCAAGTGTTTATATCCTTGATGTTATTAGAGAAGGAATTGAGTTACTTATTTTATATATGACACTTGTATTCCATATTGTTAATTTACTTATGAGAATAACAAAAAGATAATTTAGCTGTTTTAAAATAAAAAAATGGGAACTTAAAACCCCATTTTTTTATTTTAACTTTAAATCAAGATAAACCAATAAATGATCTGACACCATATATCTTAAAACATATCAAATACTATTTGAATTCTTATCTATATTCTGTCCTTCATTTAAGTTTTCATTTAAAATATTTTTATAAGTTTGTTTGACAAAATTTCTAAAGTCAATATTGTTATAATATTCTTTATAAATATCAAATTTAAAATGATCATAATTATTAGGATTTTGTTTAAAAGAATAATTATCAAAAAACATTCGATCATAAGGTTCAGAATATATATTTTCAAAATTTGTACTTTGATATGATTGTTTAATCTTTTCAGGCGATTTTAAAGATGTTGAATTTTTAAATGTATCCTTTCAGCCTGATTTATAGCCATTTTCTAAAATTTCTTTAAAAATAATTTCTGAGTTTTTTGGAATATTTGTATCTCCTCCAAATACAATATTTTGCCCACCTATTTTATTATAATAATCAAAAACTTCTGATAAAGTATATGCTTCATATCCTTCAATTGAACCAATTGATTTTGGAAGTTCTTTAAGGTTTAAATGTTTATTTGCATCAACAAAAGAAATTTCTTCTGATCCTTTTTTCTTTCCTGGACTATCAAAGTGATCAAAAATAGTTGTAAAAAACCTTTGACTTTGTTTTACTTTAAACAAAACTCCATATGGAGGACGAACATAATCATAGTCTATTTGATTGTTATCATCTAATTGTCCTTCTAGATAACTATCACCTATTTTCCCATTTTCAAAAGCTTCTGGCTCAACTTTATTATCATCATAAATAATAGCAACTTGTTCTTTAGTTGCTTCACTAACATTAGGATTTGCTTCACTTACTGGTTGATATAAAAATTTATAATTTCGATGTGTTGAAAATTTATTTAATGAATCAACAATTTTAATCACACTCTCTCCAGATTTATAATTAATTTCTGTTAAACCAATAACATCTGGATCTACATTAGAAATTATTTTCGCAATTACTTCAATTTTAAATTTATTTTGCAAACTAGAAACATTCCCAAAATTTAAAATATTTCAATGAGCTATTTTTAGTTCATCATCTTCTTGAATTATTGGTTTTGTTTTAAAATTATTTTTATTTGATACAGAATTAATAATTTCATCATTTTTCTCAAGTTGATTTGTTTTTAACTTAGTTGATAATTTAAAAGTTTTAATTTTATCCTCATCAATATATTGAATTGTTACTGATTCATTTTCATTTTTTACATTTTCTTCAGGTTTTTTTTCATTTATATAATCTCTGTAAAAAACTTTTACTCCTTTTAAAATTTTTCCATCATTACCTAATCCATTTAATTCTTTTGGTGAATTATCAATTTTAAAAAGAGCAGTTTTTCCATTTTTTTTAAATAGTAATTTTTTTGTATTATCTAAATAAACAAAAAAATATCCTCGATCTCTTTGAGTTTTTTCAAGCTCAATAGCTTTATTTAAAGCTAAAAAATCAATAATTTCAAAACTGGTTTTAGCATATTGAGGAGTTGCAATTTGAGAATTCATATCTTTTTTATCAAGATTGTTAGAATTTTTTGAACAGTTTGTTGCAACACTAATAATTGAAATAGAACTAAGAGTTAACATTGAATAAAAAAATTTACTTTTCATAGTAATTAAATTATATTATTTTAAAGTTTAAAACAGCAAGGAAAAATTATTTTAATTTTGAAAAAATATTTTTTAACAAAAATAATGATAAAATAAAAATTATATAAAAATAACACTAAAAAGGACTAAAAATGATAAATAAAGTTAAAGGAACAATTGAATATTCAATTTATGAATATAATCAAAAAAAAATAGTTTTAGAAATTTTTGAATTTGTTGTAAAAAAACTTGGTTTTCAAATGGTAGAAATGCCAATTTTAGAATACACTGAATTATTTCAACGAACTAACCCTAACAGTGAAATGGTTAAAAAAGAAATGTTTAATTTTACTGATAAAGGTAATCGTAATTTAGTGTTACGTCCTGAAGGAACTGCTTCATTTATAAGAATGTTTGTCAACAACAAATGATATAACCAAAATGAAATTGATAAGTTTGCATATTCAGGTCCAATGTTTCGTTATGAAAGACCTCAAAATGGAAGATATCGTCAGTTTTATCAAACTGGAGTTGAATTTATTGGAAACAAAAACCCTTATAAGGATGCTCATGTCATTCTAACTGCAAATGTTTTTTTAGAAGCATTATTTGAAAATTTTAATATCAAAAAAAATAAATTCGAAGTCTTAATTAATTCAATTGGAGATAATAAAACAAGAGAAAACTATCAGAAAGCATTAAAAGAATACTTAATTCCTTATAAAGATCAATTAAGTGAACTATCTCAAGAACGATTGAATTCAGGTAATGTTTTAAGAATTTTAGATGATAAAATTGATTCTCAAAAAGATTTTATTAAAAGTGCTCCCAAAATTTCTGAGTTTTACACTGCAGAGTCAAAAAAATATTTGCAAGATGTTTTAAATATTCTTGATGGATATAATATTAAATACAAAATTAGTGATACTTTAGTAAGAGGTCTGGATTATTATGATGAAATTGTATTTGAAATTAATTGAAAAGATAAAAAACAAGAACTAACCCTAATTGGTGGAGGAAGATATTCAAGTTTAATTTCTGAATTAAATGGTCCTGATTTATCAAGTGTTGGTTTTGGATTTGGTGTTGATCGATTTTTAGAAATTTTGAAAATTTTCTTTAAAAATGACAAAAATCAAATTCACAATGTTCCAAATATTGGATATGTTCCAAATGCTTTAGTTTACATTTTTGCCACTGAAAAACAAACTTCCTTTGAAAAACTTAATGAATTATACTTTGGTTTAGCTTTTGCTTATGGAGATGAATTTGAAATAATATTTAATTTTGATTTAATTAAAACCAAAAAAGGATTTGAACAAGCTTATAAACAGAAAAATCGTTTTGTTATTTTTGAAGATCCAATTATTTCAAATTCAGATATTGTCATTGTAAAAAACCTTGAAACTAATGAAAAAACTGAATTAAATTTAGCAGATATTGATCAAGCAATAGTTGAATTTGCAGAATTTGCAGGTCTTAAACAAGAAATTCTTGAAATATAGAAAGATAAAATGGAAAAAATAATTAATAATAATGAACTTAGACTAACTGATGTTAACAAAGAAGTAATTCTTTATGGTTGAGTGGCAAACAAACGAAAATTTGGAGAACTCAGTTTTGTTGATCTAAGAGATAAATTTGGAATTACACAAGTAGTATTTAATCAGGAGATTAATTTTTCAAGAGAAAGTGTTTTAGAAATTAAGGGGATTGTCGTTCCAAGAAAAGATCCAAATAAAAATATTTCAACTGGTGAAATTGAAGTTTTAGTTAAAAATTACAAAGTCCTTTCAAATGCTGCTGAATTACCTTTTTTAATTCGTGATGATATTGAAACTAAAGAAGACATAAGATTAAAACATAGATTTTTAGATTTACGTCGCCCAATAATGCAAAAAACACTTAAACTGCGTAATGATATTTTTTATGCTATTCGTGAATTTATGCAAAAAAATGATTTTATGGAAATTGAAACACCTATTTTAGCAAAAACAACTCCTGAAGGCGCTCGTGATTATTTAGTTCCTACTCGTCAGCCTGATTCATTTTTTGCTCTTCCTCAATCTCCACAATTGTTCAAACAAATGTTAATGATATCTGGATTTGAAAAATACTATCAATTTGCAAGATGTTTTCGCGATGAAGATCTTCGCAAAGATCGTCAGCCAGAGTTTACTCAACTTGATATTGAAACTAGTTTCATGAGTGTTGAATCATTTATGAATTTTATTGAAAAACTTTTTGCTTATTTTATGAAAAAAGTTTTAAAAACTGAAATTAAAATACCTTTTAAAAGACTTGATTTTGATGATTGTATTGATTGATATGGAACTGATAAACCTGATTTACGTTATGAGCAAAAAATTGAAAACATTAATGATTTTTGTTTAGAAAGTGATTTTAATATTATTAAAAATGCATCATCAAAAAGACTTTTATTAATTGATGAAATTATTACTAAAAAACAATTTAAAAAATTAGAAGAAATTGCTAAAAAAAATAAAGCCAATGCTTTGTTTTATTTTACTGTAGAAAATGGAAAATTAAAAGAAAGTAATTTCGCAACTAAAGCTCTTTTATCTGTGGAAAAACTTATAACAGAAAAGCAAAAACAAAATGGAACTTTTTTAATTGTTGCAAATGAATACAATAATGCTTCTCAAGCTTTAGGTGCTTTAAGAGTTGAGTTAAATCAATGATACAATTGAGCAAGTGATGAGTATAATTTTCACTGGGTTGTAAATTGACCTATGTTTGAATTTAATCATGAAGATAAAACTTGAAGTGCAGCCCATCATCCATTTACTCAGTTTGATAATACCATTGAAGAAATTAATAATTTACCTAAAAGCAAACTTAAAGCTAAAAGTTATGATTTGGTTTTAAATGGATTTGAATTAGGTTCAGGTTCTGCAAGAATTTTTGATAAAGAAATGCAAACTAAAATGTTTGAATTAATTGGTATGAATAAGCAAGAACAAGAAACAAAATTTGGATTTTTCTTAAAAGCTTTAAGTTATGGGGTTCCTCCTCATTGTGGAATTGGACTTGGAATGGATCGATTGCTTATGATATTATCAAATCAAACAACAATTCGTGATGTTATTGCTTTCCCTAAAAACGCTAAGGGTCAAGATGTGTTGCTTGATAGTCCTTCATCAGTTGATGAAAATCAATTACAAGAATTATTTATTCACAAAATAAAATAAAAATATTTTTTTATTTAAAAAATAATTTTATATTATAATATATAAGCATTTATAACAAACCACAAAAAGGAGGACAAACCTATGGCTATAGTTCCAAAAAGAAAAACTTCTAAACAACGTAAACACAAAAGAAATAGTCACTCTGCTTTAGAATTGCCTAATCTTGTTACATGTAAAAACTGTACACAAATGATCGAACAGCATGTTGTATGTAAATTTTGTGGTTTTTACAAGGGAAAAAAAGTTGAGGGATATTATGCTCTTAATGATCGTATTAGATAATAATTTTATTTAAATATAAAAAAAATAACTAAAAAATATTTTTTAGTTATTTTTTTTATATTTTTTTATTGTATGTATGAAAAGAGGTACAAATGTTACTATATAAAATTGGTGAAATAATTCACAAAAATGGAAATAATTTAATTTTTGAAAGTAGAGGTGATGGATATATTATAAATATAGCCAATGAAACAAGATTTAAAATTCATGAAAAAATAAAGATATATTTATATGAATATCACACTGATTACTTAAAATCAACTTATGGATTTAAAGATTTTAAAGAAAGACTTTTATTTGTTGATTTAATTGCAATTGATAAAATTGGTCCAAAAATTGCTATGTCAATTTTAGATAAAGGTTGAGAATATATAGCTGAGTTAATATCACAAGAAAACTGAACAGAAATTGCTAAATTTCCTTTTATTAATGAAAAAACAGCACGTTATTTGTGTGTTGAACTCTCAACTAAGTGAGGAAAAATGATTAATAAAAAAATTAAAGATTCAAGTGAAATGCAAGGAAATTTAAAAGAATTAACTGATACTTTAAATAGTTTAGGATTTCGCAAAAAACAAATTGATTATGCAATTGCCAATTTAACTGAAAAAGAAAATATTGATACCATGATTGAACAAAGTATTGAATTAATAGCAAAAAAATATAATGAAAACAGCAGTGCGTCCATCTAATTATAAAAATTTCATTGGGCAAGAACGTTTAATAAAAACAATTAAGGCAATGATTGATAGTTCAAATAAACAAAATAAGGTTCTTGATCATATTTTATTTTATGGATTACCTGGATTTGGAAAAACAACCTTAGCAACAATTATTGCAAAAGAAACCAATAGCAATATCCATTACATTCAAGGCGCTAATATTGAAAGAAAAGCTGATTTAATTTCAATTCTTTCCACCATTAAAGAAAAAGACATTGTTTTTATTGATGAAATTCATAGCATCAACAAAAATGTTATTGAATTTTTATATAATGTTATGGAAGATTTTGTATTTGATTTGATTGTAGGTGTTGATTCAAATGCTAGAGCGATTCGCATGAAAATTAAACCATTTACTTTAATTGGAGCTACAACAAAAATTGGTGAAATAATACAACCTTTTAAAGATCGCTTTGGATTTATTGGTCGTTTTATTGATTATTCTCAAAAAGATTTAATACAAATTATTAAAAATTCAGCAAAAATATCAAAAATAAATATTGAAGAAAATTTAATTAAAGTAATTGCTTCTCATTCTAGATCAACTCCTCGAATTGCGAATCATTTGCTCCAGCGAATCAATGATTTTGCTCTTTCTTTAAATAATGGAATAATCAATAAAAAAATTATTTTAAAAACTTTAAAACACTTAGAATTGTATCCCCTTGGTTTATATAAAGATCATATTGAGTACTTGAATGTTTTAAAAGATGGTTTTGATGAGAAAGCTGTTTCATTAGATGTTTTAACAGGTATTGTTTCAGCAACAAAAGAAAATATTTTAAATGAAATTGAACCTATTTTACTTTATTTAAAATTAATTGAAAAAACATCAAAAGGACGTAAAATTACTGCTAAAGGAATTGATTATTTAATTAAATTGAATCTTTCAATTTTATAGATATTTCAATTATTGAAAAATAACATTTTTGGTAAAATATTATTACTATGAAACGAATTAAAAACTTTTTTAAGATAAACAATTGAAAAAGAATTTTGATTAGCGTTTTAACACTTGGTTCTGCTACAATTGCAATCACTTTTGGAAGTAAGTATTATATTTCAAAAAATGCAAACAAATCAGTTGATTATGGAGGAGGTGTTGAAGCTGTTATTCAAGTAACAAAAAATGGACAAATTGCTGACAATGATTTAACTGAAGATGTTAATAAATCTATTTTTGATCGACTAACTGGAGGTACTGGTTTAAATGGAATTAAAACAAGTACTGAATCAGGTGGAAAAATAAGAATTGTTAAAAGTGGTAGCTTAAATGATATTGAAAGAAATTTATTTTTTAAAGAAATTATTGAAAAACCAATTTTAACAATTACTGATTTTAACTTAAAACCTTTATTTAATGATGGAATATTTAAAGTTGATAATGAATTAGATTTAAGCAGTGATTCTAAAAAATGAATTCCACCTTTCAAACCTAATAGTGCAAAACATACAACTCAAAATGATAGAGCAGTTGTAGAAATTGAATTATTAAATGATGATGCTGTTTTACAATGAACAAATGCAACTGATTATATTTCAAAACAAAAACCAAACAATACAATATTGATGTGACTTGATATTTTAAAGTTAATCGATATTGCTAAAAATCAATACCCTAATGATTGAAAAGAATCTAGTGAAAATCTTTGAAATTTTATTCATATAAACAATAAAGCAATTGAAAATATTGATAAATCAATTCCTAAATTAAATCCACTTAAGAAAAATCAAATTGATATTGAAAATCGTTATTTAATTAGTATTGCCTCAGTAAATAATGCAATTAACACTAAAAAAGTTATCATTAGTGGTAATTTTCAAGCTGAAAGTGCACGTAATTTAGCTAATAGAATTAATTTTGGATTGAGTGATTATGATCTTCAAGTAGTTTCTTCACATTATTTAGATTCAACATTACAAAGTAGAGCTTTTTATTATGCCATGATTGCTGGATTGTTAGTATTTATAGCAATTGCTGTGTTTATGATTATAAATTATGGATTATTAGGAATAATTTCTTCTTTTGCAATTGCTCTTTATATTTTTCTTACATTATTAATTTTTACTGCTCTAAAAGTTGAATATAGCCCAACAACTCTTGCTGCTTTAATTATTGGAATTGGAATTAGTGTTGATGCTAATGTTATTACATTTGAACGACTTAAATACGAGATATATCGGGGCGATTTGCTTTCAAAATCGTTTAAAAATTCTAATCGATTTTCACTTGCATCAATTATTGATGCTAACATAACTACCTTAATTGTTGGATTTATTTTATTTTATTTAGGTTCAAAAGATGTAAAAGGTTTTAGCATTGCATTAATACTTTCTATTTTCTTTACATTAATTGTTATGCTAGTATTTACAAGATTTTTATCAACAATGATTGTTGAAACAGGTTATTTTAATAACAAATTATGAGCTTTAGGAATAAGAAAAAAAAGAATTAATAATCCAGCTAAAATTCAATTAGTTATAAATAAAATAGATTATTTGAATAAATCTAAATGATTTGCTTTGAGTTCGGCCATATTTATATTAATTTCTTTTGTTGTATTTGGAATTATAGCCGGAATTAATTCAAATTTTTGAAGTGGAATAAATCGCTCACTTGAATTTAGTGGTGGAATTGATATTTCAATTTTAAGTAGAGGTGAATCATATGGAGATTTAACACTTAAACAAGCTCAGGAAATGAAACAAATTTTAATTGATAATGCTTCAAAAATTGAAATTCAAAATATTGACAATATCATTCAAATTCATAAAGCAAATGTTTCAAGTGAAAACTATATTCTTAAAATAACATCAGTACAAGATATATCAGATCTGCAAATTCAACAAATTAAAGATTTAGTTAGTTTAGTAAAAGAAGATATTATTTTAAATCAATTTAAAGTGCTTTCTTCTGAAGCTGTTAAGTTAGTTATAAATGCTTTAATAGCAATTGTGATTGCGTTTATTGGAATTGTATTATACACCTTAATTAGAATGAATTGAACCTTTGCTATTGCAGCAATTTTAGGTTTGGTACATGATTTTATTATGGTTGTTGCTTTTATTATTTTAACTCGTTTAAAAGTTTCATCAATAATTATAGCTGCAATGTTATCAATTATTGGTTTATCAATTAATGATACCATTGTAACCTTTAATCGAATTAAAGAAAAAATTCACAGTAAATATGCAAATACAATTTTAACCAAAGATATGATCAAAAATATTGTTAATACATCAATTAAAGATACACTAAAAAGAAGTTTGTTTACATCATTTTCAACATTAATTGCAATTGTAATTTTAATTGCCTTTAAAGACGCAACCAATTTTACTTTCAATATTGTAATGTTATTTGGTATTTCAATTGGTGTTTATTCTTCTGTGTTTATTTGTTCATGAATTTGAAGCAAACTTGAATTATTTAGACAAAATAAAATTCAGAAAAGAATTGATTCCAATTATTGAAATATCGCTAAACCAGATGAACAAACATTTCCTGGTATCAATGATTTTAATTATTAAGCAACAAATGTTGCTTTTTATTAATTTTTAACAACATTCATAAAGTATTATATTTATTTAAATAAGGAGATTTAATGGCCCGTTTTATTGATGAAATTAAAGTAAACATTCAAGCTGGAAAAGGTGGAGATGGAATGGTTTCCTTTAGAAGGGAAGCCCATGTGGACAAAGGTGGTCCTGATGGAGGAGATGGAGGAAAAGGAGGTAATGTTTATTTTATTGGAGACTTAGGAAAAAACACACTTTTAAGTTTTTATAAAAACAAACACATTGTTGCTGAAGATGGCGTTAAAGGTGGCCCTAAAAATCTTTATGGAGCAAATGGAAATAGTAAATATATTAAAGTGCCCATTGGAACTTTAGTTTATAACAAAAAAAAATTAATTGCTGATGTAATTGAGCCCAATGTTCCATATTTGATAGCTAAAGGTGGAAAAGGTGGAAGAGGAAACACTAAATTTAAAACTGCAAAAAATACTGCTCCTTCACTTTATGAAAAAGGAATGCCAGGTGAAAAGTTTGAAGCTGAAATAGTTTTAAAAATTTTATCTGATGTTGGAATTGTTGGAAAACCAAGCGCTGGTAAAAGTACACTGCTTAGTGTATTATCTAATGCAAAAGCCAAAATTGCTGATTATGAATTTACAACATTAGTCCCTCAACTTGGAATGGTCCAATATTTTGATAATTCTTTTACTATTGCAGATTTACCAGGACTTATTAAAGGAGCTTCACTAGGAAAAGGTCTTGGAATACAATTTTTAAAGCATATTGAACGTTGCAAAGTCATAGCTCATGTTATTGATTTTGGTTCTCTTGATAAAGATCCAATTGAAGATTATTTAACTATTAAAAAAGAATTAAAGTCATATAACTATAAGCTTGAAAATAAATTAGAATTAGTTATAGCTAATAAAAAAGATATGGATAGTTTTAAACAAAATATTCAAAATTTCAAAATAAGATTCCCTGAATTGCAAATCATTGAAATATCAGCTATATTAAGAAATAATTTAGATCAGGTAAAAAAAGAACTTTGAAAACTCATTGAAAAAGCTCAATTTGCTCCAATTGAACAGGAAGAGCAACAAATAAAAATAATTACTTTTGAGCCTGATTATAAAATTGTTTCACCCTATCGAGGTTACTTTGAAATTACTGGAAAAAAAATTGAAGAACTTTACAATAAGATTCCATTAACTACTTATGATAATTTAATTAGATTTAACAATATTCTTAAAAAAATAGGTGTATGAGATGATTTAATAAAAAAAGGTATTCAAAGAGGTGACACTGTTTCAATTTATGGATATCAAATGGAGTGAGAAAATGAAAAATAAGCTATTTTAATGGCTTATTTTTTAATACATAATAGTAAGCATTATCTGAAAATTTTTTAGCTTCTTTATTTTCTATTCCAATTTCATCGCGAGTTTTTATCAAAATAGGATTTGGTAAGTTAGCTTCCTTTAACATTTTTAAAATATCTTCTTTGTTGTAATAACATAAGACACCTTCATATTGACTAATTTTAAAAACAATATCTTCAGGTCTTCATAATGTTTGTTGTGAAATTAATCTAATTTTATTTTCATTAATATACTTTTCCTTAGACAAATCACCAACTGCTTGATCTGCAGTAAAAATTAAAATACCATTAGGTTTTAATAGTTTAAAACTTTTTTTCAAAACTTTAATTTTATTTTTATGAAAAGGAATGCACATCAATGAATTGAAGGTAAAAAAAATCAAGTCGTATTTTTCTTCTGTAAATTTATATTCAGTTAAATCAGCATGAATGAAATTAATTTTTGTTGAAGAGTTTTTAAACTTTAAATTTTCTTTGCATGATTTAGCAAAATTAATTGAATTTAAACTAATATCATACCCATCAATATAACGATATCCAAGAAGAGACAAATTTAATGCAAAACGGCCAGTGCCACAACCCATATCAGCTATTTTAATATCAAATTTATTTTTAAAATATTTTAAAACAAGATTTTTTTCAGCTTCTAAAAGACCTACTTCAAAATTAGATTTGCCATAGTGTTGTAATGATGTTTCTGTATCATAAATACCAGCATAACGAACTGTATCTTTTAAATTTTTTTTCATTTGTAATTTAATTTTAATATTTTTAAAAAAATTTGTTTTTTAATTTATAAAAAAATAAAATAAAAAAGTCCTCTTTTAGGACTTTTATAATATTATTAACAAATATATTTGTTGTACAACAATATAAAATAAAGGAGAATTCTATAAAAACTTAAGCAATAAATCAAATATAGAATTAATCATAAAATTACAAATAAAAAATCTCTTTTAATCAAAGAAAAAAACCATAAAGAAAAGAAAGGACAACCAAATTTTAAAGAATTTTGTAAGAATAATTAGAGGTTCAAAATAATAAAACTTGAAAAAATTGTTTTAAATATTTAAATATAAATTGAAATATGGTGCCCAAGACAGGACTTGAACCTGCACGGATTTCTCCAGCGGATTTTGAGTCCGCAGCGTCTACCATTCCACCACTTGGGCACTAGAATTATACTATATTTTAGTAATTATTCTTTATTCTCTGATAATTTGTTTTATTTTTATGTAAATATCAAGCATATAACTCATCATAATCAAAATTAAGCATTTTAAAAGTTCCAATTGCAATTTCAAAAGCATAAGTAATAGTTTCTTTTGAAATATTTTTCATAATCTCAGTTAAAGAAATAAATAAAGCTTGAAATTGCAAATTTAGTTTTGAAGAAATAATTCTTGGTTCTATTTGTGGATTTACAGAAAAACGATTTGAATATGAAACTAAAAAATGAATTAAATCTGCAAACTCTTCTAAAATTTTATTTTTAGAAATATTTTTATTTTTTTTTCAATATTTAAAGCTTTGAACTTCATTTGCAAATTCAGCCGCTTCAACAATTAATGCAATTGTTCCACTAATTAAAATATCTTGTTGAGTTAAATGTTTATTTTCAGCAAAAGATTTTTGCTGAATTTTTTCATCCAAATCTCTTTGCATTCTAAAAATATTCGTTAAATCCATATTGATAAATTATAAAGCATTTTAAAAATTACATTAATAAACTAATAAATGCATAATAAAAAAACATTCCATGTTAATTGGAATGTTTTTTTATTAATCTTCTTCAATAAAATCATCATATTCAAGAAAATCATCCTTGGATTCATTATTATAAATATCAATATCTTCAAATGATAAAGTATCTTCAAAAACATTATCAATTTCATACATAATATCGCCCAAATCACTTGGATTAAGTGTTTGTGAATCATCAAATTTAGTACTTAAATATGATTTTGGATTTCTAATATCATACTTGCTTTTAGCTTCATAATTTGAATTAGTTCCTGCTGGTATTTTATATCCTAAAATAATATTTTCTTTGAGTCCTTCAAGTGAATCAATACGATTGGAAATTGAAGCATTAACTAAAATTTTAGCAGTTTCTTGGTATGAAGCAGCAGCAAGGAATGAATCACTTAATAAAGGTGTTTGTTTTGCTCCTTTAATTTTAACTTCACCATAAGCTGGACGTTTTCCTTGTGCAATCAAACGACCATTTTCTCTTTGATAAATAAATCTATCAACCAAACTTCCAGTAAAAAAGTTTGAATCTCCTGAATCAGTGATAATAATTTTTGAAAGCATTTGACGGATAATAATTTCAATATACTTATCAGAAATAGAAATTCCTTGCAAACGATACAATCTTTGAACTTCTTTTAGTAGATAATTTTGAACTGAACGAGTATCAGTTTTAGCAAGTAAGTCATTAATAATAATTGGTCCTTCAACTAGTTTTTGCCCAGGATTAACAACATCACCAACTTTTACTCGAAGCTTTTGTGAAACTTTAACTGCATGTGAAACAAATTCAATTTCACCAGTATGTTTTTTCACTTCCACATCAACTAAAACTGTATCAGAAGTTTTTCCATATGAATCTTTAGCTAAATAAATATCTTTAACTGTTCCATGTACTTTTGAAATAACTGCTGGTTTTCCTCATGGCAAATCATAAGCATCAATTAATTCAATTAATCTTCCAAATCCACCAGTAATATCTTCAACTCCAGCAACTCCTCCTGTATGGAATGTACGCATGGTAAGTTGTGTCCCAGGTTCTCCAATTGATTGTGCAGCAACTACTCCAACTGCTTCTCCAATGTTAACAATTCTATTAGAAGCTAAATCTTTTCCATAACAACGCTTGCATACACCATTTTTGGTATGACATGAAAGAACTGAACGAATTTCAACTTCATTGTAATTTAATTCATTAACAATTTTATGTGCTAGTTCAGGAGTAATTAAAGTATTTGAACTAATTATAACTTGACCTTGCGCATCCATGATAGGTCGATTAATAAATCTTCCTTCAATTCTTTCAATAAGTGGTTCAATAACTGTATCAGTTTTAGTGTCTTTAATATCTTTAACAACAAATCCAAAATCACTTCCACAATCTTCTTCACGAACCACAATTCCTTGCGCAACATCAACTAATCTACGAGTTAAATATCCTGATTTAGCGGTATTTAAAGCAGTATCAGTAAGACCTTTACGAGCTCCATGAGTTGATGAATAAAATTCATAAGCTGTTAAACCATCAAGAAAAGAAGACTTAACAGGAATTTCGACTGTTGAACGCACAACACGATCATTTTCAGCATCAGCTTTTAAAACTTTGGTATTGTTGTTCATCAATCCACGCATTCCAGCTAACTGAGTAAAGTTTGATGAATTTCCACGTGCTCCTGAAGTAAACATCATAAATAATGGATTATCTAAGTCTGATTTGGTAACTTCTTTTAAATCTTTTTCAATTAAATCTTTAATTTGTGTTCACTTTTGAATGGTCAAATTATAACGTTCATCATCAGTTAAATAACCTTTGGCAAAATAATTTTTAAGATCTTCAACATATTTTTCACCTTCTTTAATTTTATCTTTAGTAGTTGCTAAGGTGGTAATATCATTCATGGAAATAGTTGTTCCTGAAATAGTTGAATATTTAAAACCTAAATCTTTAATGTTATCTAAAATTGAAGCTACATAATTTGAATATTTAAATCAAACTTTTTCAAGTAATTCAGTAAAATGACTTAATTTTCAATCTGTATTTTCTTTTATAAATCCAAAATATTTTGCATCAATATTTTCAAATTCTTCTTGAATAAATTTATTAATTAATGAAGCATGTGAAGGAGAAATATCTTCATTTTTGTAATCTTTTAAATTAGCGCAATATTCAAATTTATTTTTATAATTTGACTTTTTAATTGTATCAATTACAGTTGCAATATCTTCTATTGTAACCACAGCAACATATTTCTCATAAATTTTACGAATAATTTTTGCAATGTCTTTTTTTGCAAGCGCTGCATTAAGAGGCAATGTTTTAATTACCTCTCTAAAATTAATTCCATAATCAAATGTGTATTCTTTGATATTATTTTCTGAAGTATGAATAGTTTCAATTTCTTTAACTCTAACCTCACCATTTACATTTGAACTAATAGTTGAAATTCTTTTTCCAAACACAAAATCAAAATCACTTGGTAAAGAATGATTAAAAATAAATTTTCCAACAGTTGAAATAATGTATGGTTTGTTTGTTAGTTTATCAACTGATTCTTTTTCAATAGCAGAAATTGGTAATACAACTCTTGTGTGTAAAGTGATGTAATTATTTTCATAAGCATTCAACATATCATCATATGTTGCATAATAATTACCTTCTCCTTTTGCATTTGATTTTTCAATAGTTAAATAGTAAAGACCTAAAATCATATCTTGGGATGGGTTAATGATTGGTTCACCATCTTTTGGACCAAGAATATTTTTCGAAGCTAGCATTAATTCACGAGCTTCACGAAGAGCTTGTTCAGAAATTGGTACATGAACTGCCATTTGATCACCATCAAAATCGGCATTAAAAGCTGTTGTTACAAGCGGATGTAATTTAATAGCCTTTCCACGAATTAATACTGGTTGAAATGCTTGAATTGATAAACGGTGCAATGTTGGAGCACGATTTAACAACACAAGTCTTCCTTCAATTGCTTTTTCTACATAAGGTCAAATAATTGGATTTAATGCTTCAACTAATTTTTTGGCAGATTTGACATTTTTAATTCCATCTTCTGAATTAATAATTTCCTTAATAATTCAAGGTTCAAACAGTTTAGCTGCCATATCACGAGGAATTCCAACTTCATACATTTTTAATGTTGGACCAACAACAATAACACTCCGTCCAGAGTAATCAACACGTTTTCCAAGTAAATTTTGACGAAAACGTCCTTTTTTACCAGTTAATGCATCTGAAATTGATTTTAAAGGGTGCCCATCTTTTGAACTAACTGGAGCTGGTTTTTTTCTTGAATTATCAATTAAAGCATCAACTGCTTCTTGAATCATTCGATATTCATTTTGCTTAATTAGCATTGGCGCATCTGATTCATTTCATTTTGCTAAACGATTATTTCTAATAATAATTCTACGATATAACTCATTAATATCACTTGTTGAATGTCTTCCACCATCAAGTTGAACTAATGGACGTAAATCAGCTGGAATAACTGGAAGATTATAAATCAACATATTAGTTGGTTTTTGTCCAGATTTAATAAATGAATTTAAAATTGTTAATCGCTTGTATAATTTTGAACGATCTTGTAAATTTGTTGATGAAATTTCTTCAAGTGAATTAATCTCATCAATTTTTTGTTGAACATTTTTAGCTTCTTCTTCTAGATTAATATTTTTTAATAAATATTCAATTGCTTGAGAACCAGTAGCAATTTTAGCGTCTGAAAATTCATGAATTATATCATTGTATTCATAAAAATCAATTCCATAATCCTTACCCATTTTTGATGAAGCATATTCAACTAAATCATTTAAAGCATTGCTAATATCTTCATATTCTTCTGAAGTTTTATCATACATTTGTAACATTTCAGTTAAAGCAGCTTCATAAACACTTGCTGCATCATTAATGTTAATAATAGTGTTTTTCTTAAGTGATTTTAAGCTTCCACTTTCAAGAACAATATGTGATTTGTAATAAATTAAATTTTCCAAATCAGATTTAGCAACAGCAGTATTAGTATCAACAACTCTTAAACCAAGTAATTTTGAAATAATTGAATGGTCAATCTTAAAAAATCAAAAATGTACAACTGGGTTGTTTAACTTTATGTGCCCCATTCTAGTTCTTCTAGTAATTTTTGGCAAAATTTTTGGTTGATGCTTTTCACATGCTGGTGTTTTAGTACAAATAGTATTTTCGTCACTTTTTTTATATTTTGTTCCACAAATAGAGCATTTGTAATCAGTAGTTGGCCCAAAAATTAACTCATCAAAAAGACCATCTTTTTCAGGTTTGTATGATTTATAATTAATGGTTTCTGGTTTTGTTACTTCACCATGAGATCACTTCAAAATATCTTCATCAGTTGCTAATGAAAGCGCAATTTTATTGAATAAAATTTTATTTGAATTATCTTTTAAATTATTCATAGCTTTGTCCTCCACCATCTAGATATTGATTAATTTCTTCTTCATCCATTGAATCTTTTTGTAAAAATTCAAGTTTCATCCCAAGTCCTTTTAATTCATTACTTAAAACATTAAATGACTCTGGTATTCCTGGACTTGGAATTTCTTTATTATTTGTAACTAAAGCACTATAAAGAGCATTTCTTCCAGCAATATCATCTGATTTGTAAGTTAAAATTTCTTGCAATACATTAGTTGCTCCATAAGATTCAATCGCTCATGTTTCCATTTCACCAAATCTTTGTCCTCCATTTTGACTTTTTCCACCAAGTGGTTGTTGAGTAATAAGAGAATAAGGACCAACACTACGAGAGTGCATTTTATCATCTACCATATGATTCAACTTTAACATATACATAATTCCAACTGAAATTGGTTTATCAAATTTTCTCCCAGTAATTGGATCGATAACAATTTGTTTTCCAGTTTTATCAAGTCCAGCTTCAACTAGTGCATCTTCAATATCACCTTTTTTAACTCCGTCAAATGAAGGAGTTACAAATTTAGTATTTAATTTTTTTGCTGCCATTCCTAAGTGAAGTTCTAATACCTGACCTATATTCATCCGTGAAGGCACTCCTTGAGGATTAAGCATAATATCAAGTGGTGTACCATCTTCTAAGTATGGCATATCTTCTTCAGGTAAAACAATTGAGATAACTCCTTTATTTCCATGACGACCAGCCATTTTGTCACCAACTTTAATTTTTCTCTTTTGTGCAATTGATACCTTAACAATTTTATCAATTCCATCTTCAAGCACATCTCCTTTGTCTCTTGAAAGTACTTCTATATGAATAACAGTTCCATTATGACCATTTTTAACTTTGAGTGATGTATCTTTAACATTTTGTGGTTTTTGTTGTAAAATTGCCATTAAAAGTTTTTCTTCTTGACTTGGATTATCTTCACCTTTTGGAGAAATTCTCCCAACAAGAACATCACCTGCAACAACTTCAGAACCAACACGAACAATTCCATGTTCATCTAAATGTCTTATTGAATGCTTTGAAACATTTGGGATATCATCTCGAGTTAATTGATCTTCCCCAGCACGAGATGATCTAAATTGAATAGTTTGTTCTTCAATATGAATTGAAGTATAAACATCATCTTTAACAAGTCGTTCATTAATAATTATTGCATCTTCAAAATTATATCCATTTCAAGTAGTAAATCCTACTAAGACATTTTTTCCTAAAGACATTTCTCCATCTTTAAAACTTGATCCATCAACAAGTAGATCGCCTTTTTGTACTTTATCTCCAATTTTTACAATTGGTTTTTGTTGAATTAATGTACCTTGATTTGAACGCTCAAAATTTCTGAGAGAATATTTATCAGTTACTCCTTTTTCGTTTTTAACATAAATTTTTGATCCATCAACAAAAACAACTTCACCAGCATTTTTGGTTGTTAAATTATATGAAGAATATTTTGCAATATCTGCTTCCATACCAGTTGCTACATAAGGTGCTTCTGCTTGTAAAAGAGGAACTGCTTGTCTTTGCATATTTGATCCCATAAGAGCACGGTTAGCATCATCATTTTCTAAAAATGGAATTGCCGCTGCTGCAACTGAAGCAATTTGTTTTGAAGATACTTCAATAAAATCAACATCAAGTGGTGTTCCAATTATATAGTTATAATCACGTCTAATTGTTAATGTAGGGGAAATGATTTTATTATTTTCATCAACATGAATTGATGATTGGGCAAATGAATATCCAATTTCTTCACTAGCAGTTAAATAAAATACCTTTGAATAATCAATAACCCCTTGATTAACTTTAAAGTAAGGAGTTTGCAAAAACCCTAATTCATTAACTTTAGCAAAAGTTGCATAATTCAAAATAAGTCCAATGTTTGGTCCTTCAGGTGTTTCAATTGGGCATATTCTTCCATAGTGAGTTGAATGTACATCCCGCACTTCAAATTGCGCAGTATCACGATTAAGACCCCCAGGTCCTAAAGAAGTTACTCTTCTTTTGTTTGAAACCTCAGCTAAAGGATTAATTTGATCCATAAATTGTGAAAGTTTTGATAAATTAAAAAAGGTTTTCATTTGATTGGTTACAAGTTTGTTGTTTGTAACATTTTTTCCTGTTACTTTTCCTGGCTCCTTAGCACCCATTCTTTCACGAGTTGTTTTTTCTAATTTTGCAAGCGCTACTGAGAGTTGCCCTTCAAGTAGTTCACCAACACTAACAATTCTTTTATTTGTAAGTGAATCAGGATCATCATCTTGTCCAATTCCTTCAACTAAATTAAAATAATAGTTAACTACAGCAACAATATCTGAAATTAAAAGGTGTTGTTCAACTGATTTAGGATCATTTCCTATAACCAAAATAGGCTCATTTTCTTTTTCAAGCATTCATTTTTTATTTGGATAAATTTTGATCTTTGCAATTTTATTTCGTTTAGCAAGATTTTTATTGTTTTGAATTAATTTTTGATAAACATGTTCAACATCAATTCCAGGAATATTTTCTAGAGCAATTGTTCCATTTTTAAAACTTTCAGAAATTTTCTTTGCAATATCAATTGAAATAAAAGTATTTTTCTCAAATAATAATTCACCATTTTTGGTTTTGATATCTTGTGCTAAATAAGTGTTGGTAATACGATCAATAACCGAAAGTTTGTTATTTAGCATGTATCTACCAGTAACTGAAAGGTTGTAACGTTTTTTATCAAATAAAATTCCTAAAAGTAAAGTTTTCTTTGATTTTTCAGAAACACGATCACCTTTTCTTAAACTTCTAAAAAGTTCATCCTGACACATATCAATAATTTCATCTTTTGAAAGTTCAGGATTTGAGATAAATTTATCTTTTCTAAGAGTTTCTTCTAATAAATCACTATTTCCAAAAAGTTGTCTTGCTTCATCTTGAGTAATTCCAAATGAACCTAGAAAAGTTCCAAGATGAACATTTTTATTTTTATCAATTTTAACCTTTACTGTATCTAAGGTATTTGAAGTTGTCTTATGTGAAATTTCAATTCATGATCCAATTCTTGGCAAAACTTCAACCTTATTAAAAAGATCATCTGATTGTTTATTTCTAACATTGACTCCAAAGTATGCTCCAGGTGAACGAATTAATTGTGAAACAATAACCTTTTCACTTCCATTGATAATAAAACTTCCTCCTGATGTCATGTATGGAATTTCTCCAATCAAAACCTCATCAGTATTAACTTCACCAGTTCCAGTAATTTCTCTTTTCAGGGTTGCATAAACTTTAACTGAAAAGTTAATTCCTTTAGCTTTACATTTTTTAATTTCTTCACTTTCATAAGTTGATTTTTTAAATGGGAGTTCTAAACGTAAACTACCTTTTACATAGTCAAGTGAAACTTGCTTATTAGCTGCCTCAATGGGATATATTTCAAGTAATTTTTCTTGAATTTTTTTTTGAATAAATAAACTAAAACTTTTTTTACTTGTTGATAGAATATCTTCAACAGGTAAAGAATATTTTGTTACTGAGTAATCTCTTCTTTCAGTTTTAGGTCCAAACTTACGAATTTTATAATTATTTTGATTCATAATACCTCTTTTTCAGCTCAATTTTAAAGTGCATAATTTGTAAAATTATTTTACCATAATTTTCAAAAAAACTATGAGCTTTTAAAAAAATATATTTTCTTTTTAAAATCTAACTAAAAATAATAAAAAAACATCACATTAAATGATGTTTTTAAAGCTAAAATTAGATACTTGCTGAAAAAATTCAAGTATTTTTTTTAAATTTTTTCTTTCATAAAATATAAAAAAATACTTTAAAAAAGCTAATATTTAGTAACTTTTTTCTAAAAAAAATAAACATAGGCAATATAACAAAATTTAAAAATTTTAAATATGCATTTAATACTTATCTACTAACATGTTTACTTTTTTAAATTTTTAAATTATTTTGAATATAAAAATTTTTTGTAAATATTAAAAATACTATTTTTTCTTACATTAGTTGGTTTTAATTTAATATTTTTTATTTTTAAAATAAAAAAATGTTTTTTAGTAATTTACCATTTAAATGCTAAAACTTCAATTGTTTTATTATTTTACTTATTTTTAAATAATTCAATTTTATATGTAAAAACTGTATTAAACTAAATTTAAATTGTAACTACCAAAATTTTTTATTGCTAAAACTTTTAAATAAGCTTGCTATATTTAATTTTTAAAATTTAAATGTTGTGTTTATATATATAAAAAAAAAAAAAAAAAAAAATGGCAGGAGTAGCAGGATTCGAACCCACAACACACGGGGTTGAAGCCCGTTGTTCTACCGTTGAACTATACTCCTAAGCCATACTATTATATATTATTTTAAAGAATTTTCAATTAATAAAATTACATCTTCTACTGTTTTTACATCATTTATTTTTTTATCATCAATAATGATATTATATTTTTCTTCT
>NZ_JAHB01000011.1 GCF_000526955.1 Mycoplasmopsis cricetuli ATCC 35279
AAAAAAATATTTTTTCTAATCTAAACAAATTAAAATTTACTATAATTTTTTTTAATGGAAAAAGAAATTAAATGAAATTTATTTAAAAGAGTTTTTTGAAATAATCCAGCATTATTTTGAGTAGGAGAAGATATTATAAAAAATATTCATGAAAAAGAATATTTTAAAAAATGAAATTTAGATTCCAATATTCAAAATATTTTAAATAATTTACATGATGAAGATGAAGATAATTTAAATGAAATTCCTGATTTTGATTTTGGAATCAATACAAATGATTTAAATAATTTAAAAGTTAAAAATATAGATCAAATTGAATTAATTTCATTTCAAAATTTTTTAAAATTAAAGGATTATGCGCTTGATTTTTATGCTAATAAATATTCAATAAAAAAAGAAGAAATTAAAATTATTCCTTTAAACAAAAATAATAAACAAAAAAATGCAGAAACTTTGATACACTTAAATGATTCAAAAGTTAAATTAATTGTAAATCCAATTTTTTTACATCAAGAAACTAAAAATAATTTAACTTTAAATTTTATTGCAGATGGATTTTTATTTGATAAAAATTCCAATAAATTAGTTTTAATTGCGCAATCTGCAAAAAGTTCACTTAATTTATTTTTTAAATTTTATTACTTAATTAATATAGTTAAAAAACAATACAAAATTAATGATGCAAGTGTTATTATTATTGATCCAATTACAAATTTTTTAGATTTAACTTATAAAAAAAAAGTAAATTTTTTTGAAGCTAGTTCAGCTAATGTCACAAAAAATTTTTCTGTTTCAAAAGGAAAAAAAGATACCATAAAATCTAGATTTTATAAAGAAATTTTAAAGCGCACAGGCGATGGAATTTTATTTTTTGACACAGGTCATTATAACAAAAATCTTTTTAGCTTTTTTAATGTTGCTAAATATCGTTATTTAAAATTTCCTAAAATTGTTATTAAAAATTTTGAAAATTTACCTGATGATTTAATAAATTACAATAATTATAAAAATAATGATCAATTATTTTTTAGTTTTAACAATTCAAATAATATAATTGAATATTATTTTCAAGAATTTTCTTGATACATTGAATATATTTTTAAAGCATGAAAAAGTTTTCAAAACTGTTTTAATTACAATGCAATTAGTTATTATTTTGATAGTGCAATTAGTGAAACAACAGAAGACAAAATAAATAACTTTTTGACCTTAGAAATTAATTATCCAGATAAAAATATAACTCAAATTGATTTTCCATTATTTTTATTTGATGATACTGAATTAAAAATTACTTTACGAAATTATTTATTTGGACCAGAAAGTTCTGATGCATCAGGATATTTTTTTAAATTTTTAAAACTTTCAGATAATAATTTAAAAAATGATATTAATAAAAAAAGAGATCTAAAAATAATTCATGATAAAGTAAATAATCTTATAACAAATAGTGTGAATTTTTTTAATTGAGAAATTATTAATATTATAAAAAATTTGCACTTGAAAAATAAACGCATCATTTGATATGATTATGAAGGTTTTTCAGATTTGTTTCCTATTCTTGATAATGCGAAATCATATCAACAAATTCCATTTCAAGTTTCAATCATTGAAACTATCAATGGCAAAATAACAAATAAAATAAATTATGTTTTAGATACTAATAATTTTTCTGCAAAAAATTTAATTCAGTTAATTGAAATTATTTATTCAAATAAAAGTGATTATTTTGTAGTTTATAACAAAAGCTATGAAAATGCTCGTAACACTGAAATTGCAAAGTTAATCACTTATTACCTAGACAGTAAAAAAGATATTAAATTTAACAATTGATTTTTTCAAAAATATAATTCAATTCAAGAATTTACTACTATGATTTTACACATTAATAATAACACAATTGATTTATATGATTGTTTTAAAAGTCGAAATTGAGATGCTTATTCAAATGAAAAGTTTGCATTTGAAATTATCAATGGTAAAATTAATATTACCAATGCTAGTACAACATTTGCTGATAATTTTTCAAGCAAACCTTTAATTTATTTAAAAGATTTAAAATTTTTTAGTTCAATTAAGAAAGTTGAAAAATTTATTACTAAACATCAGCTAAAATTAAAAGCACTAATTACTCCATATTCTGAATTAATTATTCAACAGGGAACTATGGCAATGAAAGAAGCTATTTTACGTTATCATGGTTTAACTGGTGATAATAGTTGAGTTATAATTGAAGAAAATTTAAAAAAATATTGTGAAAATGATGTAATGGCTATGATTATGGTTTATGAATTAATTATGGAACTTCTTATTGCTAAATTCCCAGAAATTAATAACTATTTATATCAATTTGAACAAGAGTTTAGTTCATACAAATTAATAAATGATAAAATTGAAATACAAAAATAAATGAGGTAGAAATGAACAAGGTGCAATTTAAAAAAAGATTAATTGAATACATGGAAATTGAAGCAATGTCAAGATATGAAGAACCAATTGTAGAAGCTTTAAAGAAAAATATAGATTCTAAAGTATTTAAATTTTCAAGAGATAATTTTGGTTCACTAATTATGCATAAAAAATCACATAATCCAAATGCGCCAAAAGTATTAATTGCTGCTCACATGGATGAAGTTGGATATATTGTACGCAGCATTCATGAAAAAGGGCAAATTTTACTTAGTCCTATTGGAGGAATTTGACCAACAGTGGTTGTTGGAACTAAAGCTAAATTAATTAATAGTAAAAATGAAGAATTTTTTGGTGTTTTTGGTCACACTTCAATTCATATTATGCAACCTAATGAAATTAAAGTTGCAATTACAAATAATAATCTTTATGCAGATTTTGGTTTTAAAAATAAAACTGAAGCTCTTGAGAATGGAATTGAAATTGGAAATAGAGTATATTTATCAGGAGAAACTATTCATTTTAAAAACCCTGATTTAATTGGTGGAAAAGCAATGGATAATCGTGCTGGAGTTGCTTTGCTTGATTATATTTCTAATCATATTAAAAATTTACAACTTGATGTTGATTTATATTTAGTAGGAACTGTGCAAGAAGAAGTTGGAACTCGTGGAGCAAAAACATGTGTATCATTAATTAATCCAAATATTGCAATTGCTCTTGATACAACAAGCTCACATGATACAATTGGAACTATTGAAGGAACTACAAAACTTTTTGAAGGTGCTGCTTTGCGAATTAAAGATAGTGGAACTTTAATGGATCCAAAATTAATAAATTTTTTTGAACAAACAGCAAAAAAACATAACATTAAAGCATATAAATTTGTTTCTATGGGTGGTGGAACAGATGCACATGAATTGCAATATGCAACTGGTGGAGCAGCCACATTAACTATTTCATTACCACAACGTTATTTGCATAGCCCAATTGGTGTATGTTCAATTTCAGATTTACTTTCAGCAGGTGATTTGTTAATTAATTTTTTAAAAGATTTTAATTCAAATGAGTATGATAAAATTAAATATAAATAATATCAGTGATATAACATAAATTAAAATTATGATACAATTAAGTACATATTTATTCAAGTTATAACTTTTTCAAAGAAGGGATTGTAGTATGGTAACCATGGGAGTGACAGGATTTGTCTTTATGATTGTTGGAATTGTGTTTTTAGTTGGTTTAATTGCAACAGCATTAACTTTCTTTTTAACTAAGAGAGCATTTGAAAAACAAATAAAAGAAAATCCTCCAGTTTCTGAAAAAATGATTCGTATTATGTTTAAGCAAATGGGTAGAACTGCTTCTGAAACTCAAATTAGACAAATTATGCGTTCAATGCAAAATGCAAAATATGATAACAAAAACAAATAAACAAACAACAAAGTGAGTAAGTAATGTTTAATTTAAAAAATTGATGAAAACGTCAATGGATTAATCGAGCATTTAGCCGTTTAATAAATATCATCAGTAAATTTAAAAAAAATCTTTCAAAACTTAAATACTTGTTATTTGTTTATTTTTTAATTGTTTTTACTAGTACTTTTTTGCTCTGAGGAAATTTTTCACAACTTAATATTAATCCTTTAACTGGAGAAAGTAACAATCCTATTAAGTGAGTTGATGCTTTATTTACAGCATCTTCAGCTTTTAGTGATACTGGTTTAACAATTAAGCCAACTGCAACACAATTTAATGTTGTTGGACAAATAATTATAGCTGTTTTAATTTTTTCTGGTGGAATTGGTGTGTTTGCTTTAAAACTTTTTGTGTTTAATTTTTTGTTTCGTCAAAAAAATACTTCTATGAGTGGGGTTTCACTTATTCAATCTGAAAGAGGAGGTGATAATCACTCTAAAGTTACTAAAATAGTAATTAGCTCTGTTAAATTTTTGTGTTTAATGATAATTATTTTTGGTTTTGTTTTATCGATTTATTTTTACTTAGCTGAACCATCATTAATTCCAGGAGAAAATACATTTTCAAGTCCACTTTCAAAAATTATTGATAACAAATATATCAACCCCAAAGGAAATTGATCTTTATCTTTTAAATTTGGTTTTTTTCATACAATTTCAGCTATTAATAATGCTGGTTTTGACATAATGTCAACTAATTCAATTTCACAATATTATGGTGATTATTTTATTCAAATTTGTTTTATTGTATTATTTGTAATTGGCGGCCTTGGGTATCCAGTACTGTATGATATAAGATCTTTAATTTTACACAAATACAAACGCAAAAGCGGTTCTTATCACTTAACATTATTTACTAAAATTTCTCTAATAACTTATTTTGTTGTTTTTTTATTTGGATTTACCTCATCACTTGGTTTTGAAATAGCCTCACGAGACTTTAATACTTTATGAAACAAATATAATTTTCCAAAAGAATGAACACAAAATACTACTGAAAATTTCAAAATTCCTGAATATCAAATTTGACTTGATAACAATCATGACTTTGAAAACTGACAAAATTGAAAAGATTCTTCTGGAAAATTACTTAACATTGAACAAACAACAGCTTTAAATTACATTGAAAAAATTAACCAGTATAAAGGAAAATATTATGGAAATAACTTCCAAAAATTATTTGCTATATTGTTTATTTCACTTTCAACAAGAAGCGCTGGGTTTACAACTTTGAATTTAAAAGATTTTTCATATAATACACACATAATTTATTCAATTATGATGTTTATTGGAGCTGCCCCTTCAAGTACTGGAGGAGGAATTCGAACTACAACTTTTGCTATTGTGTTGCTTGGAATTATTTCAACTTTTAGAGGAAACAAAGATATTCGAATTTTCAAACGGGCTATTAGTCGTGATAATATTTTTTCAGCTATGCAAGTTTTTTTAATTAGTATAATTTTAGTTACTATATTAATTTTTATTTGTTTAAGTAATTTAGATGTATACAAAGATAAGGGAATTGAAACTGATATTATTAATTACAAATCACGAGGATTTAGAATTGAACATATTTTTTTTGAAATTTCAAGCGCCTTTGGTACTACTGGTCTTTCGCTTGGTTTTAGTTCACACAAAAATTTAACTATTATTTCCAAAATTAGTTTAATTATTATTATGTTTATTGGTCAATTTGGAATTAGTTCACTACTTTTTGTGTGAAAAAGAAAAAAAAGTTATAATCGATATTATAAATACATTGAGGAAGAAGTTGCAATAGGATAGTTTATGAAATTAAAATACAAAAATGATATTGCCGTCATTGGAACTGGACGTTTTGGTTCAGCCATTATTGAACAGCTAATTACAATGAATAAAAACATTTTAATTATTAACAAAGAAGAAGAACCAGCTAAAAAATTTGTTGATGAAGTTGAGCAAATTGTTATTGCCGATGCAGCAGAAATAAAAGCTTTAAAAGGGATTGGAATCGAACGCATTGAAACAGTTGTTGTTGCTGTACCTGAAAATATTGAAATTGTTGCGGCTTTGCAAGAAGTGGGAGTTAAAAACATTTTAGCTCGCGCTACTAATGAAAGACATGCTAGGGTGTTAAAACAAATTGGAGTTAATATTATTATTCGTCCAGAACATGAAGCTGGAATTCGAGCTGCTTTAATTGCTGGAAACCCTAATTTTATTCAATATAGTGAAAATTTACAAGAACTTGGAAACAATTTTGTTATTGGGACAACTCAAGTACAAAATATAGATTTTACCGAAAAAAAATTAAAAGACATTAACTTCAACAAATATGGAGTAACTATAGTTCTTATCAAACGTGGTTCGCATTCAATTCGTCCACAAGGAAATACTTTAATTAAACAAGGTGATTTACTTACAATAATTGGTGAAGTTGCTGATGTAACTGATATTTTTAAAGTTTTAAATACCATTTCTGATGATAAAAAAAACTAAATAAAAAAATAAATAACCAGGGAAATTTGGTTATTTATTTTTTTATGTTATTAATTAAACATTTTTTTGTGCGCGTACTCTAATAATAGTATAAGGCATTAAAGCCATAAATCTTGCTCTTTTAATTGCTGTAGCTAATTTTCTTTGATGTTTTGCACATGTACCTGTGTTTGATTTTGATTTAATTTGTCCAGTTGCATTAACATATTTACCAATTAATTCAACATTTTTGTAGTCAATATAAGTTAATTTTTCAACACAAAATTCACAAACTTTCTTTTTGAAGATAAAACCTTTTTTACGTTTAGGGTTAAAAGCCATAAGTTTCTCCTATTCTCAATCTACATCATCAAACATTGAACTTGTAGATTTATCATTATTTTCATTTATATTATCAACAAAACTATCAATATCTTTGTTAAACTCTTTGTACTGTTCAGGTGTTTGAACTAAGATATCATTTGATTTGTAATTATTTTCAAAAGAGTAATTTCCCTTTTGTTGAAGAATTTCTTCACGACGTGCTCGACTTTCTAAAGGAATGATATTATTTACAATAATATCAAAACTAGTTGCTGAGTTACCATTTTTATCTTGATATGAACTAATACTTATTGACCCTTCAATTGAAACTAAAGCACCTTTATTTAAATATTTATTCATATAATCAGCAGTTTGACGAAATGCAACACAAGGAACAAAAATAGTGTTATTATCACCAATTTGTTGTCTGGTTACACGATTAATTGCTAAATTAAATGATAAATAACCATTTCCATTGTTTCCTTGTTTTAAATGTAAGTCAGTTGATATTCTTCCAATTAGTATTACTTTGTTGTACATATAAATTTAAATCCTTTGATTTGATCTGATTATTTTTGTTCAGATTGTTCAGATTTCTTTTCTTTAACTTCTTTATTTTCTACTTTATTTTTGTTTGTAAAAAATGTTCGTTTTTTAGGTTCTTCTGAATTTTCTTCATTTTTTTCTTTTTTAACATGAGGTTCAAATTTTCTTTTTCCAACATTTTTAAATTCTTTGTTGAAACCTTTTTCTGTATCAAGATTGATTACTAAGTATCTTCAAATTTCTTTATTAATGTTGTTTGCTCTACGAGTAAACTCACTGATAAGTTCAGGATTTGAATTTACTTCTGCAAGTAAATATTGAGCTTGTTTTGATTTTTTAATCTCATAAGCTAATTTAGTTTTTTCAAGTTTTTCAACTTTTGAAATTCCTTTGCTAAAAACTGATTCAAGTAAGTCTTTTGCAACACTTATATTAACTTTTGGATTAACAATAATCATAATTTCATATTTTGACATGTTTTCTCCTTTTGGTCTTTTTGGGCTTATTAGCCAAGGAGTATTTTTCAGAATACTCTTACTTATTTTATCATTTTTATTAAAAATAAAAAATGTATTATTTTTCAGGAATTTTAAATGGTTTAACTTTTGATTTTGTTTGTTTTAAATGATTATCAAATGCTACATATAAATCTTTATCAACAACATCAGTTTCAATAAAAATATTAGTAATTGAATTATTTTTTTTAATTGAAAATGTTTTAATTAATTCAATTTCAACTACAAATGAAGAGTTTATTTTTCTTTGAAATTGTTGAAAATATTGAACATTTAAAATAAAGCCTTCAATGTATACTAGTGATCCTTTAGTTAGGTTGCTTCGAATGTAATTAGCTAGATTTGCTCATGCAATCACCGGAATAAAATCTGTATGTTTTCCATAATTATTAACAGCAACAAAAAAACGTACATGATCAACTCTATTCATGGTTTTGGCAAAAAAAATTGGACTTGAAATTCTTCCTAGCAAAAAACATTTATTCATTTTATTTTATTATATCAAAGCTAAATTAGATAATTATAATATTAAGAAAATTTTAAAAAATAAGTAATAATTATGAAATTATAATTAAGCTCAATTAAATTAATGTAAAATTTTATTTATGAAAAAATCCAAATTAAGTTTAAGTAGATTTTTTGCTTTTATTTTATTTTGCTTTGGTTGAATTGCAATTGCGATTGTAATAATTTTGTTGATGCATTATGTGAGCAATAAATATCTTTATTTAGGATTTTTTATTGTATATACTTTAAATTTAATTTCAACTGTTATTATTTACAAACAAAACACTCAAATTAACACAAAATTAAATTGAATTACTTTAATTTTTTTAGTACCAATTTTAGGATTAATAATATTTTTAACTTTTGGACTATTTTTCATTAACAAAAAAGAATTAAAAATTAAAGATGATCCTAAATATCAAATTCAAACTTATGAGGAAAAACAAATAATTACTCCATCTAATCGCTTTTCACATGAACTTGAATTTTTACAAAATATTGAGTTAAATCATTCTTTACCAGGAACCATGCATTTTTATGAAGAATGTTATGATTTTTACAAAGCATTATTTGAAAAAATTAAGCAAGCTAAAAAAAATATTTGCATTATTTCATATATTATTAAAAAATCAGAAATTTTTGAACAATTGTATCACTTGCTTGAAAAAAAAATAAAAGAAGGAATTAAAGTTTACTGAATCATTGATGATTTTGGGCTTAATTGATCTCCAAGACAAAAAATTAAAAAATTAAAACAAAAAGGTCTTAAGTACTGTATTTTAGGTAAAATTAATTATCCATTTATTAATGGAAGTTCTTTTTTACGAAATCATCAAAAAATTTTTATTATTGATTCTGAAATTGTATTTACTGGAGGAGCTAATATTTCAGATGAATATATTTCCTTGTCAACAAAATATGGCCATTGAGTTGATATTTCATACCATTTAACTGGTCCAATAACTAACAAGTATAATTTACATTTCTTACGTTTTTGAAAAATTATCACTCAAGAAGATCTTTCCAATGAGAATTATCAATTTTTCAATCAACTAAAACATAAAAATTTTAATAAATATAAAAATGATGTAATCTTAGTTTTAGATTCTCCTAATTTACCTGATTCTTTAATTGAATATTATTGATTGAAATTATTTAATGCTGCCAAAAAATCAATTAAAATTGCTACACCATATTTTGCAATTACTGAAGCTCTAAAAAAATCATTAATTTTAGCTTTGAAAAACAAAATTGACATTACTGTATACTTTCCAGGTTTACCAGATAAAAAAATTATTCATAAAATTAGTTTATCACAGCTAAAAGAGTTACAGCAATATGGACTTAAGGTTCAAATTTATCAAGATGTGTTTTTGCATTCTAAAATTGGACTAATTGATAACAAAATTGCATGAGTTGGATCAAGTAATATGGACAGCCGTAGTTTATATTCGCAATATGAAAATTTAGATTTATTTTCAGGTAAAAATGTAAAAGATATTATTAAAATATTTAAAAGTTATGATGCAAAATCAATTGATTTAAAAAATGATTTTAAATTAAATACTAAACCTAATAAATTTGAGAAATTTATTTATGATTTAACCAAAACATTAATCTAGCAAAAAGTTAGTTTTTTTGTGAGACTTTGTTGTGGCTAAAAAATCATATTAAATAAAGTTTTATAATTTTTTATGTTTAAAAATAATGGTTAACTTTGTTGTTTCACATAGTAAAAAACTCGCTTCTGAAGCAATTAAATTGGCTCAAATAATAAAATTTAACAATTTTAAAATTTACAATAATGCTGTTGGATTTGTTAAAAGTAAAGAATTTAATACTGATGTGCAGTATATTTTAAAAAATATCAACAAAACCAATGAAGATGATTGTCTAATTGTATTTTGTGAAATTGGTATTTCACTATTAAGTTCACAAATGGCAATTTAAATTAGCAACCTAAAAATGTTATTTTAGCTAATGCACCTTTGGTTGAAGGGTTTTGTATAGTCAGTGCTACAATCAAGAAAACACTAAACTTGAAACTATTTTACAAGAAATTGACCAAGTAAGAAATTTTTCTAAAACTATCTAATATTTATTAATATAAAAAATACAGCTTTTGTGCTGTATTTTTGCTATTGTAAAAATAAATTAAGCTCCTGCTGCTAAAGCGATCAATCCAACAACTGTACCTGATACAATTGGTGAAGCAACTGGAATAGTTAATCCATAAGTAAAATCAGCAGAAGTGTTTTTATCAAGTTTTTCTTTTAAAAATTTTAAAGTAATTGCATAAACAATTCTAGGTCCTAAATCACGAGCTGGATTGATTGCGTATCCAGTTGCTGAACCAAGCGAAAGACCAATTGACATAACAACAAAAGTCACAGGAATTGGGCCTAAATTTGAAACTACTTTTCCAAAAGTAAAAATAAGTCCTATTAAAATTGCAGTTCCTACAAATTCGTATGAAAAATTTTGTATAAACGCTTCTCTATGTGATGGTACAGTACAACTTGAGTTTTTAAGAGCTAAAGAAGGATTTTCAATTATATGTTTGTAATTAATAAAGTTTAACACTACTTGACCTAACATTGCACCTATTAATTGAGCAATGATATATACAATTGCAAGTCCAAATAATTTTCCAATTTCAGGTTGTTTTAATTTAGACATTAACAATCCAATGGTTACAGCAGGATTTAAATGAGCCGCACCTAATTCATAAGGTAATTTTCCATCACCTAAACCTGCAGTAAGAATTGAATAAATTCCACTTGAAGCAAGAACACCACAAAACACAGCAAATCCTCAACCTAAAATAATTGCCACTCAGTTTCCAGTTGCCTTGGCAAACATTTTTTTGTAATTTAATGAAGCACAGACTCCATTACCTAAAATAATTAGCACCATGGTTCCAATTAATTCACTAACAAAACCATATCCAAAAATTTGACTATCCACTACTTAACCTCAACTTCTTTAATTCAATTAAATGTTCGTTTAACTGCAACATCTCATCCATGAGTTAGTTGTTTAACTTTTTCATCAGAAAATTCAGGAATAAATTCACGATCAACTTCAAGTTCTTGTTCAATTTCAGATAAACTCTTTCAATATCCAGTTGCAAGTCCTGCAAGAAATGTTGCTCCAAGAGCAGTAGTTTCAACATTTTTAGGACGAACAACTTTAGTTTTTGAAATTGAAGCTTGAAATTGCATTAAATAATTGGAATTACTTGCTCCTCCATCAACTTTAAGTATTTCAATTTTTTTATTTACATCATTGGCCATTGCTTTGATTAAGTCATTACTTTGAAAAGCAATTGATTCTAATGTAGCTTTAACTAAGTGTTCTTTTTTAGTTCCTCTTTCAAGTCCGAAAATAGCTCCTCTTGAATA
The DNA here is from genome assembly GCF_000526955.1 of Mycoplasmopsis cricetuli ATCC 35279. Lineage (GTDB taxonomy): Bacteria > Bacillota_I > Bacilli_A > Mycoplasmatales > Metamycoplasmataceae > Mycoplasmopsis > Mycoplasmopsis cricetuli. Next base: position 11,641 of record NZ_JAHB01000011.1, read on the forward strand.
TGAATCTCAATAAGGTGCTCCCAATCCAGTAAATGAAGGAACCAAATAAACTTGATGAGTGTTATCATTTTCAGCTAATTTTGCATAAAAATCAGATTCAGCAGCATTGTAAATTAAGCGAAGTCCATCACGAATTCATTGAATAGCAGCACCTGCTATAAATACTGATCCTTCAAGTGCATATACAGGTTTTTCTCTTCCTAGTTGTCATGCAACAGTAGTTAATAATTTATTTTTTGAAAGAACAGGTTTTTCACCAATATTCATTAAAGTAAAACATCCTGTTCCATAAGTGTTTTTAACCATTCCTGGTTTAGTACATAATTGTCCAAATAAAGCTGATTGTTGATCTCCAGCAACTCCTGCAATTGGTACTTTGCCTTCAGCTCTTAGCGACCAGTGTTGTGGATCAATTATTCCATAAACTTCAGAAGATGATTTAACTTCAGGTAAAATCTCACGTGGAATTTCAAATAATTTAAGTAATTCATCATCTCATTGCATGGTATTAATATTAAACAATAAGGTTCTTGATGCATTTGATACATCAGTAGCATGCACCTGACCATTGGTTAATTTTCAGATAAGTCATGTGTCAATTGTTCCAGCTAATAAATTTCCTTCTTGAAGAACTTTTTTTGCTTGCTCAACATTTTTAAGAATTCATCTGATTTTAGTTCCAGAAAAATATGGATTGATAATTAATCCAGTTTTTTCACGAACCATATCTACATGTTTAGAAAGTGTTTCACAATATTCACTAGTGCGACGATCTTGCCATACAATTGCATTATATACAGGCAAACCAGTATTTTTATCTCAAAGAACAACCGTTTCACGTTGATTGGTAATTCCGACAGCCTCTACATCAGTTGAACGAATTCCTGCTTTATGTTTTGCTGATTGCATAGTAGAAAGTTGAGTGTTTCAAATTTCAAGTGCATCATGTTCAACTCATCCGCTTTTTGGGTAAAATTGAGTGAATTCAGCTTGTGATGTAGCTACAATTTTGGCCTTACTATCAAATACAATTGTTCTACATGAAGTTGTACCTTCATCTAAAGTGATAAGATATTTATTTTTGTTCATTATTATATAACCTTTCTTAAAATACATCAATTCTATAATCAGGTTTGAAGTTTTTACGTGGTTTTAAATTTAATTCAAGTAATTTAACAATTTCTTCAGCAATAGCTGGTGCTGAAGACAGTGCTGGCGATTGCATTCCAGCAGCTAAAATAAAATGTTTGTTGTGCTTAGATTGACGAATAACAAAATCATTAGTCTCAACATCAATAGGTCTTGAAGCAGCAATGGTCATAATAGTTCGTTCAAGTTTTAATGAAGGAATAATTTTTTTTCCAATTTCTCCTATATAATCATACTTTTGAGGCGTTACAAGTCGTGTGTCTTCCTTTGGAACATTTTCTTCAGCGGTTGGACCAACCAAATACTTTCCATCAAGAGTTGGACCAATAATTACGCCTTTTCCATAAATTGTTGGCACTTTAAATAGTACTGAAGAAATTAATTTTGGATCATAATTATCCAGTATTCGATACTCTCCTCGTCTAGTGGTTTGTTTAAAATCATCAAATCCATTTTCGTTTGCAATTATATCTGCATAATGTCCTGCTGCATTTATAACTTTATTTGAGTAAATTTTTTCACTATTGTTAATAATTAATTCAAATAAGTTATTTTGATATGTTACTTTAGTTACTTTTGAATTAATTAATAATTTAGTACCATTTTGTTTTGCAGCGCCAATTAAAGCTTTGGTTGCCTCTACTGGATGAATTGCAGTTGATGAAGTACACAAAAGCGCTCCACAAACCTCAGGATTTACATTTGGTTCACGTTTAAGCACTTGTTCTTTACTTAAAATCTGCAAATCATTTGGATTTAACTTGTTCTGAATACCTCTTTGGTAAAGCATGTGAACATGTTTCATTTCTTCATTGTTATCAAAAGCTAAAATCATTGAATCAATTTTAAGTCTTGGAAACTGAAGATGTTTAAATCATTTTTGATGTCACTTTAAATTACCTTTAAGATTTAATTTAGCTTCAATTTTGTGTGGTTCAGGATCAAAACCCCCATGAATTAATCCAGAATTTCCAAGTGAAGTTTCATTGGCTACTTTAGGATTTTTTTCAATTAAAACAACATCTAAATCATATTGCGCTAATTCATAAGCAATTGAAGCTCCAATAATTCCAGCTCCAATAATTGCTATATCATATTTTTTCATTTTTCCTTTCTTTTGTAAAACTTTTGTCCCACTAAAATTTTAAATTTTATTTATTTATTTTTTTATATAAAAACTTTTTTCTAAAAATTTTTAAAAAGTAAAAAATGATAAATATTTTTTTTAATAAAAAAAGCATTAAAATATTACTTTTTTGAATCTGTATAAGTATGGAATTTATTTCACATAAAAAATATTTTTTCTTTTTTGTATTTTTAAAATAAAAAAACTATTACTTAAATGATAGGAGAAAAAATGTTGCCAAATTTTTTTAATTTATATGAATACAAAAATTCAAAAGAACAAAACTTACCGCAAAAATATTTTTTAAGTTTGTTTAATCTTGATCGAAAAATCTTTTTTGTCGAAGTTGTTAATAATTTGGATAATTTAAATTCTGAAGAATTAAAATATCATGTTCAATTAAAAACAACCTTTAAGCAATTTGATTATTTTTGCAATTTAAATTTACTTTACTTTAGTGAAATAAAAGAATTTAACAATGAACTTGATAATATTCACTCTTTAATTATTGAAGATTCTTTAACTGATTTTTGTAAATTTGAAATTTTAAATATGATAAATGAAAGAATTAATTCACAAAATAATTACATTGATTTGGTTTATTTAAAAAACAAAAATCAAAATTTAGATTTAAAAAATAATTAATAATTTATAATTATAAAATGGTGAACAAAGAACAAAATTATCTTACAAATGGAATTCAATATTTTTTTAAAAAAACACTTATTGCTAGTTCAATAAGTGCTTTATTATTTATTGGAGCAATTATCTTTTGTTTTATTCCGATTATTTTTTCAAATTATTTTCTTAATGAAGGAAAGATTGCTTTTTATTTAATGAGCGCAATTACACTTGTTAGTTCAATTGCTATTCTTTTAAAGGATGCCTATTTTTATCATATTAACTTAAAATACAAAAACTTTTATTTAAAAGGGCATTTAGAAGTTAATAAATTAAAACTTTATTTGTCTGCTTTTTTTTGTTTAAGTTATTATTACTATGCTTCAAAATATATCATTGCAAATACCATTTTTTGAAAAACAATTTATTTACAAGAAAATACACGTTTTCTAAAAGTTTATGGAAGAGCATTTGAAATAAGTAAGTTAACTAAATACAAAGACTATTTTAAATTAGATATAATTGACATTACTATTAGCGGTATTTTCCTTGCTATATTCTTGCTTGTTCGTTTTTCTCTTGGAAAAATTGGGCTTTCATTTGAATTTTTATTTTATATTATCGTAGCTTATTTTTTAAGATATTATAAAGCTGCTTTTTTAGCATTTATTGCTGATTTTTTAGGGTTATTTATTTCAGGAGGAATTCGCGAATGATTTTGAGCTTATGCAATTGTTCCAATTATTTCAACCTTGATTATTTCACTTGTTTTTGATATTTTTGAAAAAAACAAAAAAATAGCTATATTTTCTTCAAATATAATTTTATGACTTGCCATTTTTACTTTATTTTTTGTTTATCTTTCACAAACACTAAATTCTAATTTATCTGAAATTAAAATATCAAAAACTTTTGGTTTAAAACAACTTTCTTCAGGTGTATTTATTGCAATTGTTTTGCTAGGAATTGTGATAATTGCTTTTATGAGTTATTTAAGTGTGATGTTTTTTATTAAAAAACAAGATAGTAAACAACAAAAGTGATTTTTCTTTTTACTTCATGGATTTGCTATTGTAGCTTTAACTGTTATTGTTTTTAGATGAATTTGAGGTCCTTTTGCATTTATTTGATGAAAAAATTGATCAGTTGGAAAAACAACTCGTACTATTTCTGAACATTATGTTATTGTGATGCTTCCTATTGTAGCAAGATCAATTTTATCAATTCCAATATATACCTTTATCTTAATTACTATAATGACTCCTCTTGTTGTTTTAAGAAAAGGCTATTTAGAAAAAAAACTTATTTCAAAATATTAGAAATATTTTAATTTTATTTTCCAAACAAAATATAATTATTTTTTTAGTTTAATTTATTTAAATTAAATGATATAATGAACAAGCAATACATAAAGACAGCAACAGCAATTTTTGCTTAATTAGTTGCCTAGTGTATATTTACTTAGTTGGTTTGTATTGCATTTATTTTGAAAGGAGGCATGCATAGTGTCTGAATCAAATTTTAAAATTGCAAAAAGAAATGTGGTAAATGAAATTGCAGAAAAAATTCAAAAATCACAAGCAATTGCTTTTGCAGAATATCGTGGACTTTCAGTTGCTCAACTTAAAGAATTAAGAATTGAAGCAAAAAAAGTTGGTGTTGAAATTAAAGTATACAAAAACAGATTATTTAAACTAGCTGCAAATAAAACTGGTTTTGCAGATCTAGCACAACATCTAATTGGACCAAATATTTTTGCTTTTTCAAATGAAGATGATATGTCAGCTGCAAAATTACTTGTTAAATTTGCAAAAAAACACAAGCTAATGGTAATAAAAGCCGGAACTTATGAAGGTCAGGTAATTGATGCAACTAATGTTAAAAAAGTTGCTGCCCTTCCAACATATGAAGAAGCTCTTGGGATTCTTGCTCGTTCACTTATGGCACCATTACAACAAATGTCATTATCACTTAAATTAATAAGTGAAGGAAAATCTGAATAATAATAATAATAATAATAAATCAAGCTATTTTGAAAGGAAAATTTTATGGCTAAATTAACTAAAGAAACATTTATTGAATCATTAAAAGAAATGTCAATTAAAGAAATTATGGAACTTGTTGATGCAATGAAAGAAGAATTTGGAATTGACCCAACTGCTGCTGTTGCTGTTGCTGCTGGACCTGCCGAAGGTGCAGAAGAAGCTAAAACAAGTGTTAAAGTTATCATTAAAGCTGATAATGGTAAAAAAGTTCAAATTATTAAAGCAGTTAAAGACATACTTGGAAATACACTTTTAGAAGCAAAAAAAATAGTTGACAACTTACCAGCTGTTGTTAAAGAAAACATCAAACCTGAAGAAGCTGAAGCAATTAAAGCAACTCTTGTTGAAGCAGGAGCTGAAGTTTCAGTTGAGTAATTTCTTTATTTAAAAAATATAAAAACTCCTATAAGATTCTTTCTTAAAGGAGTTTTTATTTGCTGAAATTGTTTAATTTTTTTATCTTATATTTTTTTAAATACTATTAGTCAATGATCAAAATATATCCAAACAAATAAAATAAATTTAAGATTTTTTAATAATTTTAAATTAAAAAAATTTTTTTACATTAAAATTAAAAAATGCAAATAAAAAATTTTTTTAAAGTGTTTTTGTTTATTTTAAAATGCACTTTTATTGGTTTTGGTGGTGGAAATGCTTTAATGCCAGTGATTAAAAAATATGCTGTTGATCAAGAAAAATGACTTACCAATGAAGATTTTGATAAAGCCATTATTGCAGTAAATTTAATTCCTGGACCGGCTGTAATTGAAATGATTTCATATGTAGCAATTGTAAAACTAGGAAAGTTTTGAGGTACAATGGTTACTCTTCTTGGAATTTTACCTCATGTTACTATAACGCTATTTTTGTTTTATGGGATTTCTAAATTACCTTATAGATATTTACTTGTGCTTAATGTTGGAGTTATTCCTGCACTTGTTGGAGTTATTTTTGCCTTTTCATATAGATATTTAAAAACAAGTTTTCAAAATTTAACTTACCCAGTTTGAATTGGACTTTTTTTGGTTACTTTAGGATTTTGTTTATTTATACCAAGTCCTTTTAACATCCCTGCAATCCCAATGATTGCAGTTATCTTAGGTGTGTTTGTTCATCAATTTTTTAAGCTTAAAATCAAAAGGAACAAATAATGCTTTTAGTTAGCTTATTTACTTTGTTTGGTGTATTTATCATTGGTTTAATTGTTTTTGGAGGTGGACAAATTTTTATGCCAATATTTCAATCCTTTTGGCTTTTTATTGGCAAAACATTTAATTTAAATATCACTCAAGAACAAATTGATACTATTTTTACTATTTCCAATTCAACACCAGGAGTTATCTCAACAAAATTTTCTGCCTTTACTGGTCTTTTAGTTGCAAATAACCAATGATGAGGTTGAATTTTAGCCTTTATAAGTTATTTAATTTTTTGCCTTCCTGCTATTTTTATGATGTTACTATCAGTTAAATTACTCAAAAAAACTGAACATAGTAAATATTTAAAAAATTTAATTAAATACATTAGTCCAGTTTTAGCTGCTATTTTAATTGCTTTAGCAATTCAATTGTTAATCTCAAGATTAGTTCCCTCCCTTGTTTTCAATCAAGGAATTAAAAACTATTTAGGATGAAATTCTTCTTCTGAAACAGCTCAGTTTTTTAAAAATTGAAGGTTTCCAGTTTTAATTATTTGAATGATATTTTATAGCGCTTTATCATTTTATTTATATTTGAAAAAGATTCCATTATTTTTATTATTCATAATTGGAATTGTTATTAGTTTTATTTTATTTCAACCATGATTTAGTTAATTTTGGTTTTTGTTTAAACTAATATCAATTAAATGATATAATGGAAAAAATTTAATAATTTAAATAAAAAAGGAAAATATGGATAAAACACTATCTTCAATTTCTATTTTTAGAGAGAGAGAGACTTTTATTTAAATTTATTTTATTGTTTAGTAAAGCTAAACTAAGTTTTTATATTTTTTAAAAAGTATAAAAACTTAGTTTGGCTTTTTTTATTTTTTTAATAATAAAATGAGGTTGAAAATGAGTTACTTTAGTGAAGCTAAAATTGAACATGATTTTATTGATTTTTTTCAAAAACAAAAATATCAATATTTGTCAAAAGATGAAATAAATAAATTAAGAGAATACAAAAAAAGCAATGTTATCTTAAAAGAAATTTTTTTAGATCAAATAAAACAAATAAATCCAAATATTCAACTTGATGAAATTAAATATGTCTACACTGAACTTTATAAAATAATGAGTTCAACAGCTGAACATAATTTAGAAAGCAATAACAATCAAATTATTAAATTAATCAAAAATGGAATTGTTAAAAAAAGAGAAAGTGATGGTATTTATCACACTTGAAAAATATTTGATTTTGAAAACCCTGAAAAAAATAATTTTATTTGTACAAATCAATTTGAAATAATTGGTTCACAGAATTCTGACAGTCAAAAAAATATTCCTGATATTGTTATTTTTATTAATGGTTTACCTGTGATTGTAGGAGAATTAAAAACATACTACCAAAGAGAAAATGAACTAGAAAAAGCAGAAACACAAATTCGTAATTATGCTTTTTTAGTTCCTAAATTATTTGTTTTTAACTTTTTTTCATTTATTTCAAATTATGTAATTATCAAAATTGGCAATCCTTTAAATGCTAAAAGTGTTTTCAATCACTGAAGAGGATTGAAAACAAACTTAGTTGATGTTAAATCAATTGTGCTTTTTAATAAATTGAATTTACTTGAGTTTTTTAAAAGTTTTATTTTTTATGATGCTGATGAACGTAAAATTATTGCTCGACATTATCAATATCATGCCATCAAAGAAACAAGTAAAAATTTTAAAGAAAACAATAACAAAGTAGGAATTATTTGACACACTCAAGGAACTGGAAAATCCTTAACTATGGTACTACTAGTAAAGTTTCTTCGAAAAATTAAAGAAAATTTGACCGTACTTGTTATTACCGATCGTAATGATTTAGATACTCAACTTCATAAAACATTTCAAAACGCTTTTCAATTTTTAGGTGAAAAACCAATTCAATTTAAAACTTCAACTGAAATAAAAGAAAAACTAGAAAATAATAAAACTCATGGAATTTTCTTTTCAACAATTCAGAAATTTCGTGATGCAAATCTAAAAGTTTTAAATGATCGGAATGATATTTTAGTTATAACTGATGAAGCCCATCGTTCACATAATTCAGCTGATGAAAATTTTAAAAAAATTCTTTACAAAAAAAACCTTCCAACTGAAGAAGAATATTTAAATCCTTCAAAAAAATATGCTCAAATATTAAGAGAAGCTTTACCTAATGCTAAATTTATTGGTTTTACAGGAACTCCAATTGAAGAAAAAGACATTCAAACTAAACGAGTATTTGGAGAATACATACATATTTATTCAATGCAAGATGCCTTACTTGATAAAGCAATTGTTCCAATTTTTTATGAAAATGCAAATACAAAATCAGCATTAAATAAAGAACAACTTGAAATTATCAATCAAATTGATTTAGAAGAAGAAAAATTCATTTATGAAAGTAAAAATATCAAATTAAAACAATTAATGGTTCAGGAAAAAAACAAAACAAAATACAAAGCAATTCAAAATTTTTTATCATCAGAAGAAAGAATAAAAAATGTTGTCAATCATTTTATCAAACATTATGAAAGAACTGAACATGAACTTGAAGGAAAAGCAATGTTTATTGCTTTTCATCGAGAGTTAGCTTTTAAATATTATAAAAAAATAATTCAAAAAAGACCTGAATGACAAACTGAAAATAAAATTAAATTAATTGTATCTCCAAACAAAGAAATTGATTCTCCTGAAATGACTAAATTACTTGGTTCAAAAGAAGAACGACAAAATATTATTAACAGTTTTAAATTACCAGATTCAAAAATAAAAATTTTAATTGTAGTTGATATGCTTTTAACTGGTTATGATGTTCCTTAATTACAAACTTTATACATTGATAAAGTTATGCGAATGCATAATTTAACTCAAGCTCTTGCAAGAGTTAATAGATTATATGTTAAAAAAATAGCTGATAGAACAATAGTTAAAGAATATGGTCTAATTGTAGATTATATTGGAGTGCATAAAAATATTTTAAAGGCTTTGGATTTTTATTGAGATCCTAATAAAAAATTAGTTGGAAGTGTTACAATTGAAAATTTAAACAAAGATGTTTCAGAAATTAAAAATCAGATATTGAAAAAAACTAAATACATATACTTGCAATTTTTTACCATACAAGAACTTGAATATTTAACTAAAACTCGTCAAGTTTTAGAACAACTAATTGCAAAGTTATATCAAAATGTAAATGAAGAAAATTTTATAAATTTTGTTGAAAATGTTGCAGAAATTGAAAAATATTGAATCGCTATAACTGAATATATTAATGAAGAACAAAAATTACAAATATTTTGACTTATTGCCGCAAGAATGCAAATAATTAAGCGAGATGTTGAAGAAATTGATTGACCTGCCTGAAAAGAAAGTTTTAAAATTAATTTAGAAAAAGCTATCAAATTTACTCCAATTGTTGATTCTAAAGACAAAAAAAGAATTAGTTTGAGTGATTTTAATGAACTTGCACAAAAAATTGAAAATGATAAAACAATTTCTAAAAATGAAAAATCTCAAATTTTAGTTTCAAAAATTAAATTATCTATTAAAAAGGTTAAAAATATTTCTTACTTAAAAAAAGAAAAGCTATCAGATAAAATAGAAGAATTTCTTAATAATTTTTACAAAAATATTATCTCATATGAAGAATTTAAAAATGAAATTTTTAAAATGGCTAAATATTTAGATGAAGAAGATAAAAATAAATTAACAGATAAAGAAAGACTTGTAAAAATTTTCGCTGAAACCTTGCAACTTGATGATGATATGGACAAAGAAATTTTAGAAAAAATTAGCATAGAAATATATGAAACTGTAGTTCAAAGTGATAATAATATTGTTATTAGAGAAAATTGATATAAAACTAACGCTCAAAGAAAAAGAGTAGTTGAAAAAATTGAATGAATTCTACATGACAATAACTATCCACCTGATTACTGAACAGATAAAACTGAAAAAATAATATATGAAATTGAAGATGTAATTGAAAGTGAAAGCTACTTGCTAAATTAATTAAAATAAAGAAGGTAATATGAAAAAAGAAAATATCAATGCAATTCATTTAAATGATATTGAAGATAAATTATGAAATGCCTGTGATGAAATGCGGGGAAATATTTCCTCAGAGCAATACATGCATATTGTTATTGGAATAATATTTTTAAAAACTTTATCTGATAAGATCGCCCGTGCTCAAGAGAAATTTAAAGAAGAATATCCTGAAAAAGCTGATCAATGAAATAAAATTGAATCTAAACTAGGATTGTTAAATAAATATGATATTAAATTCTTAGTTCCTGAACAAGCTAAATGAGATAATTTAGTTAAATATATTGGAACTGAGGAAATTGGTGAAAAAATTGATAATGCTTTTTTAGCACTAGAAGAGCAAAATGATAATTTAAAAGGTTTATTTGATAAAAACTTTAATCGTCCTGATTTGGATAAAACTAGATTAGGAAATGTAATTAAAGAATTTACTAATATTAATTTTGCTAAAACTAAAGAAGATTTCATTGGTAGATTATATGAATATTTTTTAGGTAAATTCTTTAGAAAACAAGGACAAAATGGAGGAGAATTTTACACTCCTAAAACTATTGTTGAACTAATGGTAGAACTGTTAAATCCAAGTGAAAATTCTAAAATTTATGATCCAGCTTGTGGAACTGGTGGAATGTTTGTTCAATCAAGAAAATTTTTAACTAAAAATGAAAAAAAATTAGATGGAATTAAAATTTACGGACAAGAATTTTCTTCTCAAACATGAAAACTAGCTAAAATCAATTTAATAATTAATGGTTTTGATCCAGATGATGTTTATTTAGGACACAAACCTGAAGATACCTTCAAAGAAGATTTATCAAAAAATGAACAGTTTGACATTATTTTAGCAAATCCACCATTTAACATGAAAAAATGAATAACTAATGATATTTCAAAGGATCCTCGATTCAAATGAGGGCTCCCTCCAGAAGGGAATGCAAATTATGCTTGATTATCACATATTGTTTATAAATTAAATGAAAATGGAAGGGCAGCTGTTATTTTGGCAAATGGTTCAATTTCAACTTCACAAAAACAAGAACTTGAAATTAGAAAAAAACTAATTGAACAAAATAAAGTAGAAGCAATTATTGCATTGCCTGATAAACTATTTTATACAACTGGAATTCCTGCAACTATATGAATTTTTAACAACAATAAATCAAATGATGATATTTTGTTAGTTGATGCTGGTAATTTAGGTGAAATGGAAACTAAAAAACTTCGGATTTTAACTAAAACTGATATTCAAAAAATTACTAATGTATACAAACAATATCAAAAAAATGAAAACCCAATTGTTAAAGGTTTTGCAAAAGTGATAAGTGTTGATGAAATTAAAGAAAATGATTACTCACTTGTTCCTGGTAGATATGTTGAAATTGAAGAAGAAAAAATAGATAAAGAAATGTTAAAAAAAGAAATAAAAGAGCTTCAAAGTGATATTAAAATTTTATTCAAAGAATTTATTGATTTAATGCCTGAAGTTGAGAAAGCAATTGAAAAAGCAATTGATTTT
>NZ_JAHB01000012.1 GCF_000526955.1 Mycoplasmopsis cricetuli ATCC 35279
GCCTTAGGCGGCTGTTTCCGTAGTTAACAAAACCGACTTCGGGCATTACCAGCTCCCGTGGTTTGACGGGCGGTGTGTACAAGACCCGAGAACGTATTCACCGTAGCGTAGCTGATCTACGATTACTAGCGATTCCGACTTCATGAAGTCGAGTTGCAGACTTCAATCCGAACTGAGAACAGTTTTTTGAGATTTGCTCAACGTCACCGTATTGCGTCTCTTTGTACTGTCCATTGTAGCACGTGTGTTGCCCCACTCGTAAGAGGCATGATGATTTGACGTCGTCCCCACCTTCCTCCCAGTTACCTAGGCAGTCTCCTTAGATCATCTAACTAAGGACAAGGGTTGCGCTCGTTGCAGGACTTAACCGAACATCTCACGACACGAGCTGACGACAACCATGCACCATCTGTCATTCTGTTAACCTCCACTATATCTCTATAGCTTTGCAGAAGATGTCAAGAGTGGGTAAGGTTCTACGCGTATCTTCAAATTAAACCACATGCTCCACCGCTTGTGCGGATCCCCGTCAATTCCTTTAAGTTTCACTCTTGCGAGCATACTACTCAGGCGGATGATTTAATGCGTTAGCTGCGTCAATGGTGTCCATCAACTAATCATCATCGTTTACAGCGTGGACTACCAGGGTATCTAATCCTGTTTGCTCCCCACGCTTTCGTCTCTCAGTGTCAGTGTATTCCCAGTTAATTGCCTTCGCCATGTTGGTGTTCTTCCTTATATCTACGCATTTCACCGCTTCACAAGGAATTCCATTAACCTCTAAATAACTCTAGTTTGTCAGTATCCAATGCAATTTGGGGTTGAGCCCCAAGTTTTAACACCAGACTTAACAAACAACCTACAGACGCTTTACGCCCAATAATTCCGGATAACGCTTGCAACCTATGTATTACCGCGGCTGCTGGCACATAGTTAGCCGTTGCTTTCTGACAAGGTACCGTCAATATAACATCATTTCCTATGCTATTTTTTCTTCCCTTGTAACAGCAGTTTACAACCCGAAGGCCGTCTTCCTGCACGCTGTGTCGCTCCATCAAGCTTTCGCTCATTGTGGAAAATTCCCTACTGCTGCCTCCCGTAGGAGTCTGGGCCGTATCTCAGTCCCAGTGTGGCGGTTCAGTCTCTCAACCCCGCTAAACATCATCGCCTTGGTAGGCCTTTACCCTACCAACTAGCTAATGTTGCGCACCCCGATCCTCTAGTGAAGCAAACGCTCCTTTTATATTAATTACATGTGTAAAAAATAAGTATTCGGCATTAGCACTAATTTCTCAGTGTTATTCCAATCTAAAGGGTACGTTAAGTACGTGTTACTCACCCATTCGCCGCTAAGTTCTAAAAGAACTCCGCTCGACATGCATGTATTAGGCACACAGCCAGCGTTCATCCTGAGCCAGGATCAAACTCTCGAAAAAATTGACTGTCATGTTTTGTGTATATCTAGTTTTCAAAGAACTTTTGCAATTTTTGCTTTCTAATTATACATAAAAAAAATTATTCCAAAATATTTTTTTATTTTTTTGAGAATTATTAAAAATACAAAATATATAAAAAATTTACAATAATTTTTAAACAAAAAAATAATGAATAAACCAAATTTATTCAGTATTTATCAATTAAATTAAACTTGTTATTAATAAACAATTACATCTCGTAAATTAATTGTTTTAATTTTTGATTTAAATTTATTGGTATTCAAGGTTAAAATAACCGCATTAATTTGAGTGTTGTTTGGACTCACTTGAAAACGTTCTCATGAATCAAAACGCATTTTTTGATACACTTCATTAAAATTTGCTCCAATAGCACTATCTTGTGGACCACACATTCCAACATCAGTTATATAAAGCGTGTTATTTGGAAGTTTGCGTGCATCACTGGTTTGAACATGAGTGTGAGTACCACACACTGCATCTACTTGTCCATCAACATATAAAGCAAAAACGTTTTTTTCACTAGTAGTTTCAGCATGAAAATCAACAATTGTAAAATCACTGGTATTATTTGATAAAAAATGATCAATGCTATCAAAAAAATTATTAGCATATTCTTCTTTTCAAGGTTTTAAAAGCGGATTAAAAGCCACCCCCATGAGTGAAACAATTGCTAAAGTGTGGTTTTTTACTTTAAAATATCTAACTCCAGATCCTGGATAAGTATCATTGATGTTCAAAGGGCGTATGATATCTTCGTTGTCAACAAATGAATAAATTTCTTCATTTGCTCATATATGATTTCCAATAGTGAATGCATCAATTCCAATTGTTTTTAATTTTTTATAATCTTGAAGATTTAATCCTTTTCGACCTGAAATATTTTCTCCTTGAGCTAAAACAAAATCAATGTTGTGTTTGTGTTTTAATATGGGTAAAATTTTTTCTACACTATCAATACCAGGTTGTCCAAAAATATCACCAAAAAATAAAATTTTAATTTGTGCCATAGATGTAATATATTATAAATTATTTTATCTTTTGATTAAAAAAACATAAAAAAACGCCTTGTAGCGTTTTTTTAAAATACTATTTTACATGAGCGGCTGAAATAAATTTTAAATCAATTGTATATCCAGCTGGTAAGGACTTATGAAATTCTTCATCAAGATTGTAAATTTTTGTTTTATAAATAGTTTCAAATAAAATTAAATTTGAGTATGAAAGATATCCTTTATAAACATCAATCATTTTTCAGGTATTATCTGATAAATCAAAAAATTCAAGTCAATAAATATTTTTAATATCACTTGTTGAAGAATTTTGATAAGTCCCTTTAATTATTTGAATTTTATAAACCGATTGGGCAAACAAAATTTTGCTATATAAATCAACAAGTGAAAAAACGGTAGTTTTTGAATCTTGAATTTCCTCATCAATTATTTTGTTGATTCTATCGATATCTTTGTCAAAAGGCTTTCTAGTTTTAATAACTTCTTGATCTTGTTTTTTAATTTCCTCTAGCGAAGCATTTTGGGCTTTTAAGCTTTGAAGTTTTTTAACTGCAGCAACAAATTGTTTTTGTTTTGCTTGATAGTCTTTTAATAAATCAGTAAAAATAGCTATTCTTTTTGGGCTTTTAGCTTTATTTAAATCTCTTTCAGTTTTAGTGATTGTATCATAAAAATCTAAATATTCAGGATATTTTAGTACAAATTTTTTTGGATCATTTAAAAATTCTTTTTCAAGATTGACTGGAACAGGATTTTGTTTGCTGAAAATTCTAAAATTATCATTTTCATTAAGAGAATTTGGATCAATTCCCTTAAGCAGAAAAATTGGACCAAAACCAGCTCCAATTCCATACTTAGAATCATCATCAACAATAAATGTTCTATCTTTTATAACTTCAAAGACTTTTTTATAAATATCTTTACTTTGTTTTTTAAAATTATTTTCTGATTCTATTTTTTGAATCTTGCTTTCAACTTCTTGAAAAACATCAGTAGGAATACCATTAAAAGGTATTAATTCCTGATATTCAAACTTAATAGTTTTAAGTAAATTTTCTTGACCTAAAACATATTCAATAGAATACAATTTTGACTTTTCTTCACTTAGATATTTAGCATAAAAAGGGGTATCTTTTAAATAATTTTCAACAATTTTAAAAACATCTTCTTTGTTAATAATTTGTGAACTATCTGTTAGATCATAATAAAAAAATTGATCAATTAAATTAAATGTTTTATTTAATTCAAGTATTTGGTTGTTAACACTTCCTTCATCAAAATTTTTATTTTTAATATCTTTAATTGAAACACTATGATCCTTTGAATTTAAATAGTTACTAATTTGATTTTGCAAATTAGTTAAAAGATTTTGATAATTACTTTTTGCTTTAGCATCAGTGATAGCATCAACAACTGCCTGATTTAAAATAATTTGTTCATTTTTAGTTAAGGTGTATCCATTTTTAATTTTTACAATTAAATGATCATTATTAATTTCAAAATTTCTATTTTCAGGTTTATAATTAAAGTTATTAAAATTGTATTCTAATTTTTTTGAATTAAACAATTCATTTTCAAAATTCACTAATTTTTTATTTTCTTTTGGAGCTACTCTATTTTTAACTGTAAAAGCATTTTCTTTTTGAAATTTTTTAGCATATAAAACAGTAGGATCATTTTCATACAAACATGAAACGCTTGTAGTTGAAAATCCTAAAAAAACTAATGTAATTAAAGGATATTTAAATAATTTGGTTTTTTTCATAATTTAATTAAACAATTCTGAGTATTTTCAAGATCTAATTCCAGCATATGAAATAATAGATCCCATGACAAATAAAATACAAAAAAATGCTAAACCTCCAATTGAATATGCTTTGACATAATTGTATGTTTCTAAAATTTTTAAATCTAAAGTTACTGTGTTAAATAAACTAATGGTTTGACTTAATTGAGCAATTAAAACTGATAAAACAATGATCATAATTGAAGAAATAACAGTGATAATTGATCAAATAATGATTTTATTTTTATAGTTTTTCATCTTTTATCCTTTAATTGTTGATCCTTGTCTTGACACAGCACGCATAATTCATTTTCTTGCTATAAGATAAATCCCAAACATAGGTAAAATAACAAGCAAGCTGGCAGCTAATTTAACATTAACAGCAACATTTGCAGCTGATTCAGGATCATCTGGGTTAATTCCAGCTCTAAATAATCACACAGAAATAACATCAAATTTAGTATCACCAATTGTTGAAATAATAGAAGGTCAAAGATATGCATTTCATGAAGCAAGAGAAGTTAAGATTACAATAGTTAATGTAGTTGGAATTACCATTGGAAGTGCGATTTTAAAAAAGTATTTTGGCCCAGTTGCCCCATCAACAAGCGAAACTTCTTTAATTCTTCCAGGAATAGCTTCAAAGGCATTTTTATACATAACTGTGTTAAAAACACTAGCACTAAAAGGAAGAGCAATAGCTAAAACAAATAAAATAAAAGTTCGATATAACTTAGTTTTAAGAATCACTCCATATTGCCCCGAAAGAAGCGCAACTTCTGGAAGAACAAGTAAAGCAAGTGCAATAAATCAAACTATTTTTTTTCCTTTTCAGTTTTTAAGCGAAAAAGCATAACCCATCAATGAAGTGATAAAAACTTTAAAAAATACTGACACAAACACATTTGCTAAAGTTAATGCAAATGAACTTCAATATCCATTGGTAATGGCTCGATTGTAAGTATTTTGAACAATATTAGTTCAATATGGTTCAAAAACAAATCCTTTTCCTGCAAAATAAGATTTACCAGAACTAAATGAAGGAACTAAATTAAAACTAGATTTTAATGATTCAGCTTCACCATCATTCATAAACGAAACTAAAATCATATAAATAAATGGAAATGCAACTACAACTCCGAAAAAACACAAAATAAATAATTTAACAATCCCACTTAAAACAACGCTTGAAATTTTGCTTTCTCGAACTTGAGAGGAAACTTTTTGTTGATTTTTATTAAGCTTTTTGTTGTTGAAATATTGATGAATTTTTAGTTTTAACTCAAACATTTCTCTCTCCTAAATTATTTAGGGTTACTTGAATCATAAAAAATCCTCCACGAATAATTGATGAAAAAGTAACACCAATAATAAACAATGAAATACTTGCAGCACCTGAAAGTTGTAAATCTCCATTTTGTGTCATTAAATATACATAAAGCATAATTGAGGCACCACCATTAACAAAAGCATTTGAAGGTCTGTTTTCAAATAATGCAAGTGGAAATACTTTAAGTCCACCAATAATTCCTAAAGTAATAATAAAATTAATAGTTCCTTTAATGGATGGTAATGTAATAGTAAAAAATTGTTTAATTTCAGAGCAGCCATCAATTGAGGCTGAACGATATAAATTTTTATCAACTGAAAGCATTGCTGTTGTATAAATTAAAATATTGAATGCCAGTCCATTTCAAATTCCATTAATAACAATAGCAATTAAAGCATTAAAAGTATTTGGATCTCCTGAATTTAATCATTTAGTATTAGTTCCAATTGCACTATTTAAAAGTCCATTTGAACTAAAAAGTTGAATAAACACAAGAGAAGTAGCAACTGCATTGGTTACATAAGGCATGAAAAAAACCGTTTGTCAAAATCCACGTGCATAATTACGATACAATTTTGCAATAATTGATGAAACAATCAATGAAATAATCATTACCATTGGTAAAGTAAAAATTCCATAAATAAATGAATTTCTAACTCCTAATGCAAATCTTGAATCAGTTATTACATTAAGATAATTAACTCCAGTTAAATTACCATTTTCATCTGTTAAAGAATTATAAATATTAAAAAACATTGGAACTATGGTAAACATTAAAATTAAAGCAATACCAGGAGTTAACATTAAAAATGGTATTCAAAAATTAGTCTTTTTTTCTAAAACAGAATAAGATAATGAACTTTTTCGTTGAGAAATTTTTTTGATACTTCAACTATGTAAAAAAGGAAGTTTTTTATTAATGTTATTGAAAAATTCAAAATTAAATAACTTCATAATCAATTCTCTCTTCTGTTAAAGCATCAAAAATATGTAATTTATTAACTGGTAATTCAAAATAGATTAAATTTCCAACATTATATTGTTTTGTATTATCAACAAGAAAGTTAATTCTAGTTAAATCTGGCATTTCAACAACTAATTTGCTTTCTTTTCCAAAGTTTTCTAATGCTAAAATTGTTCCACTAAATGAATGTTCATCTTTATTTTCTTTAATAATAAAATCTTCTGAACGAATTCCAACTTTAACTTTAGCAAAATCCTTATCAACAAGTTTAATATTTTCTATTTTATGACCCTTAACAAATAAAGAACCTTCTCTAAATTCAGAACTAAATAAACTCATTTCAGGAACTCCTAAAAATCTAGCCACAAATTCATTTTTTGGTTTATTGTATAATTCAAGAGGTGTTCCTATTTGTTGAACTCGTGCAGTTGACATGCAAACAATTATATCTGAAATAGACATGGCTTCTTCTTGATCATGAGTAACAAAAACTGTAGTAATTCCAAGTGATTGTTGAATTTTCCGAATTCATTGGCGAGTTGAAACTCTTAATTTAGCATCTAGATTTGAAAGTGGCTCATCCATTAATAAAATTTGTGGTTTTTTAACAATTGCTCTTGCAATTGAAACTCTTTGTTGCTGTCCTCCTGAAAGTCTAGTTGGTTTTTTTTGTAATATTTTTACAATTTCAACTCTTTCAGCAACTTCCATTACAGCATTATGAATAGCTTTTTTAAGTGGAATTATTTTTTCCTTATATTCACTAAGTAATTTCTGTTCTTCTTGATTTCAAATAGAATCTTCAGCATTTTTTTCGTCTTTCAAAAAAGAAGCATAATTATACTTTTTCTCTAAAATTTTAACAGTTTCGTAAAAATCTTTTTCAGCAAAATATTTAAGATTTTTTGATAATTCTAATAATACATTATATTCCAAATCATTTTTTATAATCTCTTTAAAATTTTTTTTAGAAATTTTATTATTTTCTGCTTTTTCAGTTTTAATAGTTTTGTATTTATTAACAATTTCATCTAATTTAACTGCATAATCATAGCGTGCAATTAACATTAAAATTTTTTGTTTGGTTTTTAAATTTTTAATTTGGTCTTTAAATTCTAAAATAGCAAAATTTTCACTAGCTAATTGTTGGTTTAATTGTTTTAATTTTTCAATATGAGAATTAATTTCTTCATTTGAGTTAAATTTTAAATATTTAAGCAATGAAGTATCTAAATTTGCCAGCACTTCTGAATTTTGAAGTGTGGACTCATCAATTAAATTATTTTTTAAATCCTTTTTATGTTTTTCCTTTAGTTTTTCGATTTCCAAATTAATTTCTTTTTTGATTTTTTTATTTGCTTTTAAAGTATTTTTAGCCAATGCTGAAATTTCTGAGGTTTCATGAACTAAAGCAATTTTATATTCAGTGTTAGCTTTTTCATATTCTTCAATTAACTTGGCATAAGATTGAGTCAATCTAGAATTACTTTCAAAATCTGCAATTTCTCAATTAATAAATTTATTTTTTAATAATGCTAGTTCTTCTTCTGTTGCCCCAATTTTTTTTAAATATAACATGCGAATATTATTTTTGGCTTTTTCACGTTCTAATGAAACTTTTTTTTGTCATTCTAAATCATTTTTTAAAGGGAAAGCAATATTTGCATAAACACTCATATGTGGATAAAGCGCATAATTTTGAAACACAAATCCAATTTTACTTTTTTGAGGAGTAAAATTGGTAACATCTCTTCCTTTAAAAAGAATTTTTCCTGAAGTTGCTGTTAAAAGTCCAGCAATAGCGTTTAAAGTAGTAGTTTTTCCACTTCCACTTGGACCTAATAATGTCACTAATTTACCTTCTGGAATTTGAAAACTTGCATTATCAACTGCAAGAGTTTCTCCAAAATCAATATTTAAATTTTTAAGTTCTATTGCAGGAATTTTATTGTGATCTTTTTCTTTGTATTCTTGTCTGTATTGTCTTAAAACTTCTAAATATTCGGGATCATTTTTAGCAAGAAATACCTTTAATTTATGTTTTAGTTTTTTAAATATATTCATATAATTCTTTCTTTTTAATCAATTGAAACTAAATCACTTATTTTGATATTTTTATTATTTGATGTTTCAAATTTTTCTTTTCAAAAAATACTTCAACTTGTATTTGGTTTTATTAGGTAAACATTAAATGCCACATCAATTGGTGATTTAAAATAATGAAAAAATCCTCTATTTTGTTCAATAGCTTCATTAAAATTTTTAAACATCTTTGGATACACCAATGAATAATAATTATTTGGTGATTTAATTTTGAATTGTCATTCTGTTTTATCATCTAAAGGCAAAGTAAGACCTGCGCTAACAACTTCTAAATTATAAGAATATTGATAATTTTCACCAAAAAATACATCAGCAGTAATTCTTTCATAAGTATCTTTTCCAGTTATAAAACCAATTCTTACTTTATCTTTTAATTTTAATGTTTCATTTAATGGTAAATTAAATAAATCTTCCATAAATTTGCTTGGAAGTTCTGCGAATGCATATTCAATTGGAGCTGCTTTAGTTTTTTGAATTGCTTTTTCAGGAGTATCAATTCCTGATAATCTAATTTTATGTAATTCACCTTTTTTAACATTATATTTTGGTAAATCAGTCTTTGCTATTACTGTAAGTGTATCTCCATCTGAATACTTTACAATTTCTGCATCAAAGTAATTATCTTGTTTTTTAATTTCTTCAGATTCTCAATTTATATCAAGATTAGTTAATTTATGTTCAGATAAATTAATGTTTTGTTTAAATTTCTCCATTGTAGGGTTTGCTTTTGATTCAGACTCTTTTTCAATAGACACATTAAAATCTGAAACTAACTGATTTTTATAAAAAAGATTGTAATGAAATGAAGTTAATATTTTAAATTTATCACTTGTTTTAAATTCTGTGTATATTTTATCTAATTCAATTTGTTTATCATTTTTATCTTCTATTTTTGTTTGTTGTTTAAATTTTTTATCTAAAAAACTACTTTGAATTTCAGAATTTTTTAAAACAAAGTATTTATCTTTGATTTTCAAATTAATTTCTTTTGGATAATTATTAATATCAATAATTTCTGGTATTAAGAACTTTCCAGGCAAAATTGTGATATTTTGATTTAATGTTTCAATGCTTTTTTTAATTTCTGTTTTTAACAAAGAAAATTCATCTCGAAATTTTGAAATAATTTCACTTCTGTTTGAACTATTTAATTTATTTTTAGGATAGGTAAATTTAACAAAATTTTTATTGCCTTTAACATTTTCAATTTCATATTCAAGATTTGTATTTATCTTTAAATAATTTTCAGGAGGTATTTGAATTTCTTCTTTGTTTTCACACCCAACTGCTATTCCAACTGCTGGTAAAATAGTAATTGAAACTGGAAATAATAATTTTTTTTTCATGTTTTCTTTCATTTTAAAACAATTTGCCTAAATTCAAGCAAATTGTTTTATTCTTATTGTCACTTTTAAGTTAATTTAATATTTGCAACAAATTTTTCAAATGTTTGATCATCTGGATTATCTTGAAGTGAAATTAATCCAGTTTGAACTGATTCTCTAAATGGATTTGATTTTGTTGATCCTGGCTCTTCATACATAACATATTCATCTTTATTATTGTGGGCTAGTTTAAATAATTTAAGAGTATTTTTTATATAAGCATTTTTATCTGATTTTTTATCAAAAAGTTTTTCATCAATACTTTCAAATCCTTTAATAGGTGTTAGATATGAAGAATATTTTTGAAGAAAAATTATAGGTGCTAACTTAACTTTTTTTGGAACACTTTCTTCTTTACCAGTTTCTGAATTCTTTTTTTTCTCATTTTCACTTTTATCAGGTGAATCAAATTCATATTCAGTTTTGGAAGTGAATAATCACTTAACAAATGCCTTGGTTGCTTGATCATCTTTTTCATTATTATGAATACCAATTAATGATGGTCCTTGAAGATAAATAACTTTCTTTTTATTTTTTTCATTTCATTTTAATGGTTGATCTAATATAACCAGTTCATTTTCTTGTAAAAGACCTTTTTCATTATATTCATTGTACTTAAATCCAATTTCAATAAGTTTATTTTTACTTAATTCATTTATTTCATTTGTTTCTTTTTTATTGTCTTTAGCTTCTTTTTTTGTAATTCCATCCTCAAAGAAAATAACTAATGATTCTTTTTCATCAGAACTTTGAACAACAAAATGAACTATAGATTTTTTATCTAAATTAACTATTAACTTTTTAAATTCAGATTTTGTTTCTGAAAAATCAGGTATTTTAATAAGCAATGATTTTTCAGTAATTTTATTTAAAATACTATTAATTTTTTCATCATTTTTAGCATCTTTTGATTTTACATTGAAACTAGAAAACCCACTTCCACTATAAGTTGATTTATAAACAAAATTATTAAATTTACTAAATGAAAATAAAACTTGATCAGTATCTTTTACTTTATTTTTATCTTTAGCATCAAAAGATGCACCATTTTTAACTGTTAAAAATTTTCCTTTGTTTTCATCTAAATCATATTCAACAACTAGTGTATTATCAAATGTAAAATCTGATTGATTTTTCCCTGCTTTTACAAAATTATGAGAGTATCCAGCTGTGGACCCTATTGAAAAAGCAAATTTGTGTTTAGTTTGATTTCCTGAAGAGTAAGCCCCACCAGGTTGAAGCTTTATACTTCCTAACTTAATTGCTTCCTTTAAAACATTATAAATTTTTGAAGCTGATAAAGATCCAAGACTATCTTTATTTTTAATAGT
Organism: Mycoplasmopsis cricetuli ATCC 35279; assembly: GCF_000526955.1. Taxonomy (GTDB): domain Bacteria; phylum Bacillota_I; class Bacilli_A; order Mycoplasmatales; family Metamycoplasmataceae; genus Mycoplasmopsis; species Mycoplasmopsis cricetuli. The sequence continues at coordinate 11,367 of NZ_JAHB01000012.1, forward strand.
GTCAAAATCCGCTTGTTCTTTACCGTTTTTTGGCACAACTTTAGTTAATGCATTTTTATCGATAGCATCTAAATCTGAATATGAAGCTTGCAATAATAATGAAGCAGGTCAATCAATACCAAAAACATGTAATTCAGAAGAAGATGGATTTCCTTCATTATAAGAATTTGTCAATAAAGTTTGTGCTTTATTTGAAAATTCAATCATTTTGTCATAATTTTCAAAAATAGATTTAGAAATTGTATATCCTTGCAAACTTTGCCCTGATCTTGCTAATCCTCAAAGCTTTTGAACTTCTTCTCTATCATCTTTACCTTTATCTTCAAGATCTTTTATAAAACTAGTTGTTTTTTCATCGCTAGCAATAGTTGCACCAACCTCCTTCATTTTTGAAATAATATATGAAAGAACAGGTGCATTTAAAGATAAAATATTAGTACTTTTAGCTAAAGGTAAAACATATGTGGAACCATTTGTAACATTTTCAATTAATGAATTAGATTTTGTAAATAAATCACTAAATTCACTAATATCAAAATTAGTATCATCAGTTATATCATTAAAACTTAACAACATATTTTTATCAGCTAAAATTGAAGCTACATTTGAATAATTTACAATTAGATTATAAAATTCAGATTTATTTTTTAAATTTAAATCTTGTTGCAATTTTGTTGCTCCAGCTGGGTATCCTGAACCTAGATTTTTTTGTTCAACTTTTTTATATCCTTTAAATAAATCAGCTGATTTATCATCAACTAATTTATTATACACAGCCAAAATATTATCAATTGTTTTTGCCTGAATACCTCCTTTTGAAAAAGTTGTTCCTATTTTAATTTCTCTACTTTCATCATATTCTGTATCAAATCTATTTGAAATTCCTGCAGGATTTGCTCCATGTTCAGCATTTTCTCTTCTTTGTTCTGGAGTATCTCCTGGTGAACTTATCAATTCTGTATCACTATCATCACTTGAACATCCAGCAGCTAATGTAGTAACACCACCAATTAAAGGTAAAGAACTAATTAAAATAAATTTTTTCAATTTTGAAGTCATAAAATTCCCTTTTAACAAATTAATTTTTATTAACTTATATTATCTTATTTACAAAAATAATATGCCTAAATTTTACTACTTTTATTTTTTTTAACTGAACAAATCTTTTTACTTTCATATTTTTGCAATATGATTTTTTGAGCTTATTTTATTTAAAAACAATAAAAATTTCAAATATTTTTTTCAAAATTAAAAATAAAATTGTTAAGTAAAATATTTAACTTTATTTTATTAACATATCTTTTCTTTACAAAAGATAATTATATTTATACAAATACATTTTTATTATTTTTATAATCATTTGTAAAACTATATGTATTAATTTAATTTAAATTTTTATTTTTATTAGATATTTATTTACTTTTTTTAAATTTAATTAAACTATATAAATATATATAACTTAAAAAAGTTTTCTATAATGAATTTTTTGTTGCTTAAAGAAAGAATAATTTTATTATTTTATAAGAGAAAAATCACATATTTTACAAGGTACAAAAAAATCAACCAACAAATGTTTAAGTTTAAAATTTTTTAAAATTAATAAATTTATTCCATTTTAAAAAGATGATTAAAAACCAACATTAATATTTTTAAAAAAATGTTTTATTAATATTATCCATTAAAATTTAACAAATAAAAAGACGATGAATTGTAAATTAACAAATAATCAGCTAATTCTATTACATTTTTAAAAAATTAAAATTGTTTTTTTTAAAATTAAAAAAATTAGATATTTGAAAAATTATTTTTAGTCTTTTTTATCTAATTAATTATAAAAATACTTCATATGCTTAGATAAATTATGATAATTAAATTTTTTTTATTAAATTTAATAAATAAAAATCATTTATAAAAAATGTACATTATTTTTTTGTTCCAAAAATTAAAAATATGCATTTATTAAAATATAATCAAAAGAAATATTTTTTTTGATTAACAATTGTGTTTTTTGATCACTGTTAAATATTTCAACTAAATTTTTTACTGTTTGTTATTTTTTTATTAAATCATTTTTAGTTTTAAAATTTTTTGTTTTGAATTTTATATATGTTTGAAAAATTTTTTCTATCAATAAATATTCAGGGAACACAAAAAAAATATTTTTACTAAATATTTTTTTACAATGAAATTTTTAATATCCTATTAAATTGCATTCTAGTGTAAATATTTTATTTTCAAACTTAACTTCAACTCTTTTGAAAAAAGAATAATCAATTATTGTTTTAACTATATTTATTTTTCTACTATTTTTTCATATTATTACTATTCATACTAAAATACTAAATAAATCATTTTTTTGATAAAACAATAATATTTAAATCATTAGTTTTTTAGTTATAAAATTATGAAATTTTAAGATAAAAATTTCGTTTTTTTAATATATATATATATATATATAATTTAATTGTGTTAAATTAATTAACACACTAAATTTAAAATTAATTATGTAAAAACAATACAAGAATTAAAGCTATTTAAATTTTCTGAATTTAATTTGTTTTTTAATGAAAAAAATTTTAGAAACGAGCAAGAAAAAACGTCAATTTTGAAAAATATTTGCTTTTAAGTAAAAATTATCAAAAATTTTTAAAAGAAATTAATCATTTAATTCCTAAGAAGATTTAAAAGAAACTATTTTAACTTAATTTAAAAGAAAAAACACTAAGTGATTATATTAATAGATTATTTTTATTATTAAAAACTATTATTTAAATGAGAGAAATGTCGTTGCTTCTGTAGGTTCATCTGTATCAGGTTTCTTTTGTAGTTTTTTAGTATTTCCTGTTTTAGGATAAATAATAGATAGTGCTTGATTAATTGTAACAATTGATGCAACTACAGAAAATGATGAAAATTACAATAACAACAAAGAAAAAAGAAAATTATAATAAATAAAATTATTTTTTACATATTATTAAATATAGAGGGTATTAAAAAATGAAAATTTACAGTACTGAACAAATAAAAATTAATGAAAAAAAGAATTTTTTTATTTTGTTAACATATTCTTGTTTTTCATTTCCAATATTTATTTTACTTATTCTTTTGAATGTTTTTATGATTATTTCTTTAGAACAAAAATATTTTGTCATTATATTTTCACCATTTTTTACTACTTATTTTTTTTCATTTGCAGTTATTTTCAAAAATAAAAATACTTTTAATTTTAAGTGTAAAAATAACCTTATTGATATCAATAAAATTAATTTTAATTCAATTGAAAATTTAAAACAATTTAATTTTTGAGTTAAATTTAAAGATTTTAAATTTAGAGTTTTATTAATTTTACTTATTCTTCTTTGGCTTTTAATTGTGTTTTTAATTCCCACAAGTTTTTTATTAATTTCTGAAAATATAAGAAAAAACCCTATACAAGAAAATTTATTTCTTTTTTCAATAATACTTGCATGTTTTTTAAGTGTTTTTTCTTTATTTTTATATTTTTTTATACTAGAAAAAATTGCAACTAATGAATTTATAAATAAAATAAAAAATGAATTAACAATTAATAAATTAATAACTCCTGAATTTATTTTTACTAATTTGCCTTTTGCTATGCCTCCCTGTATGTATTTAAAATTTTTAAAACAAAATTTTAACTAATTGTGAAAAAATAATATAAAAAATAAGTGATAACATTATAAAATGTGTAAAGAAAAATATTTTTTCCAACTCTTGTAGTTGGATTTTTTATTTTAAAAATAAAAATATCTTAATTAAATTTTAATTTTTGAATTTATATAAGTTAAAAACATTAATAAAATGCTACTAAAAAATATTAAATATTATATTTTTTTAAAATAACTAAATTATTTTTATGATAATGTGTTTATTTGATAAAGAACGGTTACTTTAATTGACATTTTCTGTAAGGTGGCAAATTCTTTTGAGTATTCATCGGTTTTGATGTGTTTTTCATAATCTTGATCACTTGTTCATCTTTCAATAATTACTATATCTTTATTATCAAAACCATACTCAAAAGACAAATTATTAGTTAACATTCTAGTTTTTTTGGTTAACACATACAAATAATCAATAAAACCTTTTAGTTTTTCTTCATTTATTTGATAGCGAGTAGCTTTTGCAAAGATCATTTTTCTCCTTACTTATTTAAATAAATTGTGATTTATTTAATCTTTATTTATTTTATCAAATTAACTTATTAAATTAAAAAGAATCCTTTTTTAAAATATTTTTTTATAAATTTTTACAACTTAATTCGATTGAATAAAATAAATGATTCTTTTGTTAAAACTGAGTTAAATTTAGAAAAATTTAAAATATCTTTAAAATTCATTTCTGTTAAATTTAGAGCTTTTAAAACTTCGTTGCATTTTTGTGGCATTACAACACTTAAATAAAAAGTGCAAGCATAAATTCCATGAAGCAATCGATTTAAAATTTGTTCTAATCTTTCTAAGTTGTTCTTTAAAGTTCATGGTTGAGTTAAATCAATATATTTATTTAAACTACTTGATAAATTAATTGCTACTTTTAAAGCTTTGTCAACTTGAAAATTATCAAAATATTTAATATATTGTTCAATTGAGTTTATAATTTTATGCTCAACATCTAAATCATTTACATCACTTGTTTTGACATAGTTTAATGGCTTGTTAAAACTATTACTGATCATTTTTAATGTTCTTGAAACTAAGTTTCCAAAATTATTTACTAAATCTGCATTAATTGTATCAATAAATCTTTGTTGTTCATACACTCCATCTTCTCCTAAGCTAATTTGGCTTGAAAAAAAATATTTAATCATTTCAGGGTGAAAATGTTTTAATAAATCATATGGATTAACTACATTATTTTTTGATTTTGACATTTTTCCAGTTGGAGTAATAATTCAACCATGAGATTGAATTCGAGTTGGTAATTTTAAATTTAAAGCATGTAAAAAAATTGGCCAATAAATAGCATGAAAACGAGTAATTTCTTTTCCAATTAAATGCACTACTTCAGTATTTTTATTTGTTCAAAACTCATTGAATAATTTTCCTTGTGTTTTTGTTTTGATATCGTAATCTAAGGCTGTAATATAATTGCATAATGCATCCAGTCACACATATAATGTATGTTTGGGATCTTTTTGAACTTTAATCCCTCATGTAACATTAGTGCGTGATAATGACAAATCCTCAAGTCCTTTTGATAAAAAGTTGTTTTTAATTTCATTTTTTATTTTTTCAGGACTAATAAAGTCTTTGTTGTTATCAATATAGTTTAAAAGTCAGTTAGTAAATTGTGACATTTTAAAAAAATAACTTTCTTCAGAAACTCATTCAAGTTCATGATTACTAGTTGGATGATAAAATTTTCCATCTCTTTCTATTGCTTGAATTTTAGTTAAAAATTCTTCATCATTAACTGAATAAAGACCTTCATATTTATTTTTATATATTAAGTTTTCTTTTAAAAAAAACTCAAAAATGTCATGTACTTTTTCTTTATGTTTAAAATCACTAGTGCGAGAAAAAAAATCATAATTAATGTCCAAATCTTTTCATAAGATTTTAAATTTTTCAACAATTTGATCAACATAAATTTGTTCAGATTGATTATTTTCTTTTGCTTTTTGCTGAATTTTAAGACCATGTTCATCACTTCCAGTTAACATTTTAACTTCATAACCCATTAATTTTTTATAATTTGCAATCACTCATGCAAGTGTTGTTGTATATAAATGTCCAATATGCAAGTTTCCACTTGCATAGTAAATTGGAGTGGTAATATAAAAATATTTTTTCATAATGTTCCTATACTTTTATTGGTTTATACAGTTTTTTAATTTCGGGCAGATAATCATGATTGTTCTTATTTTCAGAGCTATGTAAAAATAAATTTGGTAAAAAATGAACCCCAGATCCTGATTGATATCTAGCTTCAATTAAAATAAATTTTGGTTTAACATTAACACGAGTGCTAACAAATTGAATTCTTTTAGGTTCAAATCCATACTTTTTTAAAAGTGTAAAAACATCAACAATTCTTTCAACTGGTAAAACTAATGAGAGAAATCCTTTTTGTTCAATAATTTTTGAGCATCCTAATATTAATTGCTCTAAGTTAAGTTTAACTTCATGAGTTGCAGTTAATTTTGAATTATTAATTTTATGATTGTTTTTAGTTTTATCAAGCTCATAAAATGGAGGGTTGCAAAAAATAATTTGATATTTTGGTTTAACTAATTTGCAATGATCTTGATAAAATAAATTAAAATCTTGATTAATTATATTAATTTGTTTTTCTAAATGATTGAATTCAATATTATATTGTGCCAATTCACATGCTTGCGTTTGAATTTCAACTGCATCAATAATTAATTTTTCAGATCGTGAAGCAACAAAAATTGATAAAGCACCATTATTAACCCCAATCTCAAGTGCTTTAGTGATTTTTTTGTTTAAATAAATAAAATTTCCAAGCAAAATAGTATCAACTGAATAATTGAACATTTCCTTGTCTTGAAAAACTCATAGTTTAGAATTAAATCCAAGAGAATTTTTTACAATTTTTCTATTTTTTAAATTTTGAGGCAGCTCTTTGTTTGCGTTCATTGGTTTCCCTTTGAATTTTGTTTAAATACAACTGATAGTGTTCAGTTAAAACGCAATCCACTTTTCCATCAACTAAATCAACATTAACAATTGTAACTTCAACTAAGTCTCCAATAGTATATGTTTTTGTTTTTGATATCAACTTTGTTGCACTCTCATTTAATTCAAAATCTCCAGCAAATAAATTACTTTTATGAACTAAAGCACTTGCTTTAAATTCAAATTCTACAAAAAAACCAAAATTTAAAACACTTAAAATTTGAGCTTTAAAATTTTGTCCAATTTTATTTTTAAAAAATTCTGAAAATTTTAAATCATTAACCTTGCGTTCAGTTTGAACTGCTTTTTGTTCACTTGCAGTATTTAAGTTTCCATAACTTGATAAATTAGCACGAAAAGCTTCAATGTTAGAATTTTTTTTCTCAATTAAAAAATTCCGAATAATTCGATGAATTATTAAATCAGGATAACGTCGAATTGGACTTGTAAAATGGCAATAATAATCACTAGCAAGTCCAAAGTGTTTAATATTATGTTCAGAATAAACAGCCTTTTGCATTGTTCTTAAAAAAAGTAATTTAACAAAATCATCATCACGTAAACTTTTAATTTTTTCAACAAAATTAGCAAATAATTTTGGAGTTATTTCAAAATATTTAAAATCAGTTGTTGGTAATTGAATCACTTCTAAGGCATTATTTAATGCTTGTAATTTTTCCTCAGTTGGAATTTCATGTATTCTATATAAAACTGGTAATTTAGCTTCTTGCAAAATAAAAGCTATTGTTTCATTTGCTCGAACCATAAAATCCTCAATTAAAACTTCACTAAATCCTCTTTTGTTAATAACAATATCAACTACTCTACCATGTTGATCTAATTTAATTTTAGGTTCATCAATTTCAAAATCAATATATCCTTGTTTGCATTTGTATGCATGTAAAATTAAACTCAATTCTTTAGCTTCATTTAACATTTGTTTTAATTGATCTCCAAGTTCAGGATGAGTTGAAGTATCTAAAACATTACTTTGATAAAAATTATTTACATTTTTATAAGTTAAGCGAAATTTACTATTTATAATACCTTGAAAAATATTAGTTTTTACATTTTCTCCTAAAGAATTAATTTCCATTTCACAACCAAGTACAAAACGATCTTCATCAGGATTTAAAGAACAAATTCCATTGGAAAGCTTTTCAGGAAGCATTGGTAAAACTTGATCTGGCAGATAAGTGCTAGTTCCTCGAGAAAGAGCTTCTTTATCCAAAAGTGAATTTTCTTTAACATAATAAGATACATCAGCAATGTATACACCTAATAAAAAATTTCCATTTTTGAGTTTTTTTACCATGATTGCATCATCAAAATCTTTTGTATCATCTCCATCAATTGTCACAATCATTTGATCTCGCAAATCAATTCGGTTGACTAAATTTTCATTTGCAATTGAGCTTGGGATTGCTTGAATTTCTTGATCTAAATCACTTGAAAAAAATTGTGGTGCATTAATTTCATTTAAATAAGCTTTAACAAATACCATTGGATCTGCTTCATTGGTGATAATTTTGATAACCGTGATAAAGACATTCTTACCTTCATAGTTTAAAATTTTTGCTACTACTAAATCATTTAACTTATATTCAACTTTAGATGCAGACAAATTTCAAAAAACATTTTTAAAATTTGCATCTTTTGGATGAAAATACAATTTGGATTTATTCTCCTTGATAAATCCAATAATTGTTTCATTTCCTCTCTTAATAATTTCAACTACAATTCCATGAGTTAAATTATCTGAATTATGAAAACCTTGATAAACATTAACTTTAACTTTATCATTGGTAATTGCTCCATTAAAATTAAATGATTTAATGAAAACACTTTTTTTTGTCTTTGAAATTTCATCAATGTCATAATCAACAAAACCAAAACTCCCCTTTGAAGCAGCAACAAAGGTTCCTTCAATGGTTTTAACTAAAAAAGCAGCATAATACTCATCTTTTTCATTGCGAAAAATTTTGTAATCTTTTTGCAAAATAGTCAAAATTTTATTTAATTCAAAATTATCTTTAGGTTTAATCTTAAAATAACGTGCAATATCAATGAATGAACATGAGCTAGTTTTTTTAATGTATTCATAAATTTGTTCAATTTTCATAATTATCTAAAAAAGATTCTTAATAAAATTGCACCTATAAAAAGTAATGCCCCCAAAATAAACATTGAATATTTAAGAATTTTTTTAGTTCCTCTTTCTTTTGATACTTTAAATAACTCCAAATCTCCAGAACCTACAAGCGCACCAGAAAAAGCATTTGAATCAGGAGACATTAAAAAAGAAATGATCATTATAAGAAAAGAAATAAAAATTAAAACTACTGTTATAAAAGTCATTTTACTCCTTTTAAATTTACTATAAGTGATTGACAGTTTATAGTCAATAAATTATGTTTTTATTTTATCAAATTTAGCTTTAAATTAAATTTAAAATTAAAGCAAAATATTTACTTTTTAAATATTTTTGTTAAACTGAAAAATAAAATAAACTATTATAAAAATTTAAAATTATGGCAAGCCATTTTTTTTATTTCAAAATAATTAAAAGTTTGTTTAAATTTTTAAATTGCGTCAGTGTTTGAAATTTGCAATAAATAAACATTGAAGAAAATTATGTTTTACAGATAAAAGTAATATTTAAATAATTTTTATTAAAATTTTTATTTTTTTCTATTTAAGAAAAAATACTTTATTTTTTAAATAAAGTATTATGTCTCGTTATAAAATCTATATTTTTAGTTAAAAATTTTAGATTTTATTTTTAAAAATAAAATAAAAATTAATG
>NZ_JAHB01000013.1 GCF_000526955.1 Mycoplasmopsis cricetuli ATCC 35279
GAAAAATGGTTTTTATCTAATTGGGTTTCTGATTTTAGTTTATTGTTTTCATTACTGTTATCAATTAATTTAGAATCGGTTTTGTTTTTATCACTATCAAGTAGTGGTTGAGTTGGTTTTAGTGAATCATTTGATTTTGAATTATCACTTTTAATATTGCTATCATTTTGCTTAAAATTTTTTAGTTTGTCTTGTTTTTTATTTAATTTTTCAAAATTATTACTATCATTAAAAATTTTACCTTTTTCATTATTTTTAATATTTAGCATATTATTTTCATTAGGATTATTGTCAATTTCTTTACTTTTTAATGTTGTGTATAAAGTAGTTCCAAGAGCAATTGTACTAATGGTAAAAGCTGAACTTGCAATGATAAGTATTTTCTTTCTTTTACTTATATTTTTAATTCTCATAAAAATTATTATATAAAATAAATTTAAGTTAAATTATTTTTTTAAGCTGTTTTAAATAAAAAAACATAGAAATAAATTTTATATTGCTTTCTATGTTTAAAAAGTTATTATTTATTTAATTAATAAAGTTAATTAAAATGGTAATTTTTCCTGTTATAGTAAATTCTTTTTGTAAATGACTAACTAAAAAAGCTTGACCTTTTTTAATGTAGTTGTTATCAACAAAGCCTTCACCATCAACAACAACTACTTCACATCATTTAGATTTGTTTAATGATATAGTAGTTTTTTCATTTATTTTAATTTTTTGTAAATTAAAATATTTATTTTTAATTAAATATTTTTTATTTTTGACAATTTTAGGTTTTAATGTTGTTTTAATAGCTTTACTTGCTTCTTCTATGTGAAGTTGTCTTTTTTTTCCATTAAAATCAATTCGGTTGTAATCTGAAATTCGATAAGTTATATCACTTGATTGTTGTAACTCATATACAAGTGTTTGTTCAGGAATGGCATGAACCAAACCAGCTTGAACATAAATAAAATCTCCATTTTGAATTTTTAATGATTTAGCTCACTTATTAATATTTTCTTTTTTTAAATCAGCAATTATGTCTTTTTTTAGTCCTGATTTTAAACCTAAAATAAATTTTGAACTATTGGTATTTAACACATATCAACATTCATCTTTTCCAAATGAATTTACTTTTTTAGCTAATTTATCATCTGGATGAACTTGAATACTTAGTTTATCTTTAGCATCAATAAATTTAGTTAAGTTAGGATAATTTCCTTGATAGTTATCAAAAAAAATTTTATTTTCCTTAAAAAATGTTGAAAGTTTCATTTGTGAATATTTTGAATTTAAAATAATTGATTCACAATTAGGAACAGCTGAAATTAGTCAAGCTTCACCTATGTTTGCTTGTTTTAAATTAAATAAAAATTTTAAATTTTGATTAGCTCATAAAACAGTTTTAAAATAAGGTTTTAGAAAAATTATTTTATCCATATTTAATTATTTTTTATATTTTTATTTCTTTTAAAATCATAATTAGAAATAATTCAAAACGGAAAAATAAAAGCAATAATTGTAGCACTAATTAGTAAAAAGATTCCATAATTATAATTTGCAGGATTAATAGATTCAATTTCAGGGTCAATAACCACTTCAGATATGCGTAAAATATAGGTAGGAATCCCTTTAGCAAGTAAAATAAAACCAGCAATGATTAAAGTTAAAAGAGTTAAAATAAACACAATTAGAACAACTGTTTTTAAAGTTTTATTTTCAATTTTTAATTTAAAAAAATTATTTTTTATCTTTAGCATATTTACCTCTTTTTAGGTATCTATTGAAAATACTTAAAATTTTATTTTCAGTTAATTTTTGTTGTTCATTTATTTCAGATGGTGTTTTTCAAAGACCGTAGATTAGTGCAGTAATTAAAGTTCCAATTGCAATGGATATAAGGAAAAAACCAATACCAAATGCCTTACCTTTACCTGAACCTACAGCACCAAGTAAACCAACAATTGGACCTCCATGAGCTGCAGCATTAGTAATTCCGAATGCTCCTGCAATTGCACCAGCTATGGCTGAACCAATTACATTTGAAAGAATTGCTTTTTTTGGATCTGAAATAGCAAATGGAATAGCCCCCTCACTTATCCCAATAAATCCCATTAATAATGCACTAACACCTAAACTTTTTTCCTGATTGTTAAACTTCTTTTTAAATATTAAAGTGGCAAGTCCCATTCCTAATGGGGCAACTGGAATTGCAGCTGCCATCATTCCCATTGGCTGAAAAATTCCTACAGAAATTAAGGCAGTTGAAGTTAGAAAAGCAATTTTGTTAATAGGACCACCCATGTCAAAACCTGCCATTGCACCAATTAAAGCACCAATTCCAATTGATGCAATTATGCCAATCCCATTATCTTTATTGTTTTCAAAAAGTTTTTTTAACCCATTTTGAATTAAATTCATTACATATCCAATTGGAGCACCAATTAAAAATGTAAAAATTAGTGCATAAAACAAAGTAATTCCAAGTGGGATAACAAAAATTGGGAAAAAAGCAGCAAGAGATTTTGGTAATTTAAATGTGTTAATTCATTTAATTGTATATCCAATTAAAATTCCAACTAAAATAGCTCCTAAAAAACCAAGTGGAGCAGCTGATTCTACCCCTTTGATTGGAATAAATAAATTTGGATTGTTTGTAATTAAAGAAACAATCATAGCAGGCATAATGGCTGAACGACCAGCAATTGAATAAGCAATGTATCCACCTAAAATTCCAATCATTACATTAAATGATATTTCACCATATTTAAGTAAATATCATAAGATATCTCCTTGTGGAGGAGTAGCATTTTCTCCATAAATGCTTTTTCCAATTCCAAGCGAAAGTGCAATCATAATTCCACCAAAAATAACAAAAGGAATCATATATGATACACCAGTTAAAATATGAGGAAGCAATCCTCTTTTGGTTATAGATTGCTTGAGTTTTTGAGTTTGAGAATTTTTTAAGGATAAAATAGAAGCTTGTTTTGCTTTCTCAAAAACATCTTTAGGATTTTGAATAGCATTTTTAGTGCCAGTTAGGTAAACTTTTTTATTTGCAAATGGATCTAAATTAATTTCTAAATCACTTGCAATGATTACAAATTCTGCATTATCAATATCTTTTTGATCAAGAATGTTTTGTGGTCCAGTTTGTCCTCGCGTTTCAATTTTAGCTTGATAACCCATTTGTTCGATTGTTTGTTGTAATTTTTCTGCTGCAAGATAAGTGTGAGCCACACCAACTGGACATGAAGTAATACCAACTACTAATTTTGAATTTGTTAATTTTTGTTTCTCTTCAAAAATAAATTCAGAATTTAATTTTGATTCAAGTAAATAAAGAATATTTTCTTTAGTATTTTGTTTTCTAATTTTTGCTACAAATTGCTTATCAATTAAAGCAATTGATAATTTTGATAGTATTTGTAAATGTGATTGTGATTTATTTTGATTTTGCTTTGGCGTTAAAATTGCAAATACATCACTAACTAGTGAGTGATCTAATGTAGGTCAATTAATATGCTTATCAAGACGTATATAAAGCAAAGTTGGGCTAGTAATTGAATCTGATTGGCAATGAGGAATTGCAATTCCATTTTCAATTCCAGTGGAAAATTCCCTTTCTCTTTTATGAAGATCATGAATGATATCTTCTTTGTTTGATACAATATTTATTTCAATTGCTTTTGATGCAATAAAATCAAATATTTCATCTTTGTTGTTAAATTTTTTGCTTAAAAAAATATTTTGCAAATCAAATATTTTGAAATTTTGTTTCATATAAAAATTTTACTCTTTTAATAGAATAGATAATATTTAAATTTAATTTTTTATATTTGAAAAAATTATAATCAATGTTTTATTTGTTTAAAATAAACATTTTTATATTTATCATTTATAATTTAAAGATGAAAAAATTTATTTCAACATTAAATAGTAAAATTACTGAAGATAAACGCAAACTTAGAAGAGTTTTGTTTTTTGATAAATTTTTTAGTGTTTTAATTTTGTTTTTAAATTTATCTCTTTTAGGAATTGCAATTACTGCATTAGTTAAGTTAATTAATCTAATTAAATCAAATAAAGATCACAAAGTTGAAATCTCTCAAGTTATTTTAATTGTTTTGGTTGTTTTTATCATACTTTCATTTGTTTTAACTTTGATAATAGCAATTTATAAAGCTAATACACAATATCAAAGATACAGAAAAATTCGCAACACTGCAATTGATCTTGGAATTAAGTATAAACATAAAATAATTACAAAAGAAGAGTTTACTAATTATTTAAAAGTGCTTTTAATTCAATTGTCAAAAAAAGAAAAAATCAAATTAACTACTGTTTTAAAAAAACAGTTAACTAGAGGTAAAAATGCTTAATGGAATTGAATTTTATAAAAAGGCAAAAAGAGATAATTTGATTAAGTTAGTTTTGTCAGGATTTTCATATTATTTTTTAAATATTTTATCAATTGCTATTGCCCTTTTTTTAGGAGTAATTGCAGCTATTTTTTTAGCTTCAACTAATAAAAATTATCCAGAAGGATTTGATAATCCTTACAAATTATTATTTCCAAATTTAACTGATGGAAGAACATATGTAATTTTAACTAATGCTATTTCAGCAATTACTTCACTTATATCTGGACTTCTTTCGTTTTTTGTGGTTAATGAATTTTACAAAAAACAAAAATCAATTCGAGAAAAATTAAAACTTGAATATTTAGTTTATTCAGATCAAGTATTTCATTATAAAGATTTATCTGAAAATGAAGCTAATTATTTATTCTATAAACGTGTTTTCTTTATTTTAAAAAAGGAAAAATATGATCGTGAAAACCTTACTTTAAAAGGAGAAAATAATGAATAAAGAAATTAAACATAAACAGTTATATGAAGAAGTGATAGTAAAATCAACTAAAAAATATCGTTTAAGTTTTTATGGTTTTGTATTTATTAATATTTTAGCTATTTTTATTACCGCCTCAATTATTATTTTAAATTTGTTTGCAATTCGCTATAATCCTTTTCCAAAAGAAACCATGATTTTTTTTATTTTGCTTGCTATCATTGGGGTAGTTATTTCTTTTATTTCTTCAGTGCAAACTTTTTTAAGTATTAAAGATTCAAAAGATGTATTAAAAAATAATATTGAAGTTAATGAAAATATGATTGAAAAAATCAATAAAAAAGATCAAATTACTCGTGAAGATATTGATAATATTTTAAATACATTTTAAAACAGGAAATAACCTGTTTTTTTATTTTTAATTTAGGCGAATTTTAAAATTGATATAATAAAAAACATGAAAAGTAAATGAGTAATTTTTAGCGATGTAGATGGAACCATTTATCCATTTCCTGATAAAACTTTAAGTGAAGTTAATTTAAATAAATTAAAAGAAATCAAGGAAAAAAATATTCCTTTTGTACTTAATACTGGCAATCCTCCATATAAAAAAATTCAAAAATTAGCTGACATTACCAATGGAAGATATATAGTTTGTTCAAATGGTGCAATTGTTTATGATAATTTAGAAAAAAAACCAATTTATGTTGAATTAATGCCTCTTGATGAAGTAAAAAAAATTTGAGATATTTCAAATAAAACCAAAACAGCATTATATTATTTTGGAACAAATGAGTATTATCTTAAAGACATGAATAAAAAATGAACTAAATTTATTGAAACTTTTTCTGAATATTACAATTACATCACTCATGGAAAAATAGTTGATGATATACATAAAATAGAAGTTTATGGAGAACCTGAAGAAATTGAACGTTTTTATAATGAATCTTTAAAACATGAAATTAATTTAGATATTATTAATTTAAAATCTCACATTGAAATTACTAAAAGGGGAATTAGCAAAGCAACTGGTCTTAAATGATTGTGTGATAATATTTTTGAAACTAGTGTAGAAAATGTTATGGCAATAGGAGATTCAGGTAATGATATTTCGATGTTAAAAATAGCAGGATATTCTTATGCTATGGATAATGCAGATCAAGCAACTAAAGCAGCAGCCAAGTTTTACACATCAGATGTTAAACAAAATGGGCTTGCTGAAGCTATTGATGATTATTTATATCGAAGTGATTTTGAATTGAAAAAATTAATTTCACAAAAAGGTAAAAAATAATTTCAATTATGAGTTCAATTATTATAAATTTAATAATAACTTTAGCAACAGTTATTGCTTGTTGTGTTTTTTTACTTTTACTTTTTTTACTTTTACGTTTTTATATTTTTAAAAAAATTAATTTTTTAGAAGAAAAATTAATTTTAATTAATCGCAAACACCTTGATTTGGTTAATACTATAAAAAGATTAAAAATTTTAAAAGATACAAGTGCAAAGCACAATAAAGATTATAAACAACTATTAAGTTTGTCACTTAGAGCTGATGATCAAAGAAAAATAATAAAAAATCAACACCAAGAACTTTTAAATAATCAAAAAATTTTAAAAATTTATCATTTTAAAAAAAATAAAAATAATTTAGAACTGCAAATTAGCATATTTGAAAAAATTATTCAGGAATTTGATGATATTGCATTAAATTTTAATAGTAAATGAAATGATTTAGAATCTGATGTTAGTGATATTTTAAATCAATTAACTATCGCACGTAAATTTATTAAATTAAATCAAAAATTTTTATCAAATACTTTTGAACATTTACTTGAAAAAATTAATATATATAATGAAAATATCACTATAATTGACAACACTTTAAACAATCAAGGAAAATTTAAAGAGGCAAAAAATGCTCTTTATATTTTATGTACAAAACTTGATATCTTTTTTGAGTATTTAAAAAAAATTAAAAATATAGAATTTACATTATTTGTTCACTTACCAGAAATTTATGACAAAAAAATTAAAATAGCAAGTGATCATGATAAATTAGAAATTTATCAACATAAAAACAATTTATATCAGCTACAACAAAAATGAATTCAATATCAACCTCAAGAAATTGAAAATCAAATTAAAAAACATTATCAATATTTTTTTAATGAACATTTAAAAAAATATCACAATAAACAACAAAATGAATTTAAAAACAGTGATTTTTTTATAATAAAAGAATTAGTTAAATCATTAAAAAATATTTATTCATTTTTAAAAAACAATAATGAAATCTATTCACTGATTGAAAAGTTAAATAATTTAATTGTTAAAATTGAAGAAAATTATCTTGATGATTATTTAAATTTAATAAATCAAATTATATTTTTGCTCAAAGAAATCAATTTTGAAATTTTAAAAGAAAATTTTAAGCAAGAAAAAGAAAATTTATCTAATATTGCTTTTCAAGAAGAAATTGAACAATCAGTTAATTTATATTTTGAAATATTTAGTAGTTCATATATTGAATTTATCAATCAATATCATAGTGATTATTATAAAGTAATTAATTTAAGAAATTTGTATAAAAAATATTTTAGAAAAAAAACTTCTTTTAATAAAGTTGAGAAAATTTGAAATCATTGAATTGAACTAATATCATGATTTATCGAGCAAATTATATTACAACAAGAGTATCAAAAATTTAATCAATTATTATTTAGTAAAATTAATCAAAATGATAAATTTAATGTAAAACAAAATGAAGTATTTCAATTAAAATTAAATCAACTTTTACAGCAAAAAGATCAATATCAAATTTTTTTATTTTTACAAAAACAATTAAAATAAAATTAAATTCAAGGAAAATTTATGTATCAAAAAATTTTAATTCGCTATGGAGAATTAGTTTTAAAGAAAAAAAATCGTAAACAGTTTATTCAAAAACTTTCAGATAATATTTACAAAATTATCAATGAAAAACCTGAAGTAGAATTTGATCGCATGTATTTAACATATAGTTCTAAAAATCTTGAATCACTTAAATATATTTTCGGAATTAGTTCATATTCTCCAGTGATTGTAGTTGACAATGATTTAAAATTATTTGAAAATTCAATTATTAAATTAATAAAATCAGAAAGCAAAACTTTTAAAATTCAAGCAAGAAGAAATAACAAAGAATTTGAATTTACTTCAGATCAACTAAATCATATGCTTGGCGCATTTGTGTTGAAAAATTCAAGTTTAAAAGTTGATGTACACAATCCAAATCAAATATTTTACATTGAAGTTAGAAAGTTTAAAACTTACATTTTTAGTGAGTACATCAATGGACTAGGTGGTTTGCCAACTGGAATTGGAGGTAGAGCTATTCATTTATTAAGTGGAGGATTTGATTCTCCAGTTGCTGCTTATTTATTAATGAAAAGAGGAATAAAACTTGATTTTTTATCTTTTTTAACTCCACCACAAACAGATGAAAAAACTATAGACAAAATTAATGAGTTAGTTAAAATTTTAACTAAATATCAAGGAAGTTCAAATCTTTATTTTGCAAATTATTCTATGTTGCTCAATTATATTTCATTAATCTCAAAACAAGCATATAAAATTAATATAATGCGAAGAAGCTTTTATCGAATTGCACAGAAACTAGCGATTAAAAAAAATATTTTAGCTATTTCAAATGGAGAAAATCTCGGTCAAGTTGCCTCACAAACACTTGAGTCAATGCATGTAATTGAAGCAGTTACAACAATTCCTATTTTAAGACCGCTTGTAACTTATGATAAAAATGAAATAATTAATTTAGCTAAAAAAATTTCAACTCATGATATTTCAATTATAAAAGCTAATGAAACTTGTGAACTTTTTGCTCCAAAAGAACCTGTAACAAAACCAACAATTGAAAATGCAAAAAAACTTGAACAAGAATTATCAAGAATTTTAGAGCTAGAACAAGATTTGATTGATAATAAAATTGAATTGGTTAAATTTTCAATTAACAACTAGTATTATTTGTAAAAAAATCATCAAAATATAATTTTTGATGATTTTTTATTTATTTTTATAAATTAAAAAGAGAACAATCGAAATAATTAAAACAATTAAAACTAATAAAACTAATAAAATTGCTATTATAGCCAAAATATAACTGGATCTTTGTTTTTTAAATATTTTTTGTTTGTTTTGTTCAGTGAAAGGGGTGATTTTAGATATAATTTTTAAAGCAATATCAACACTTTGTTGCTCATTATCTTTGTTGTATGTTTGAAGTTCTTTTGTTATTTCTGTGTCATTTTCAATTTCAGTAAGAAAAAAATCCTTTTCTTTAAATTCTTCAGTTGCAATGTTTTGTTTGTTAAATTTTTTAATATTAGTAGTTAGTTTTTTAAATAGTTTACACATAACTTAATTGTATCAAAATAAGAGATAAAAAAATATCCATAAAAAGGATATTTTGGTCATTTGAAATGAAATGGTACGTCCTAGAGGATTCGAACCTCTGACCCAATGGTTAAAAGCCATTTGCTCTACCTGCTGAGCTAAGGACGCAGATATGGTGCCCAGAACTGGACTTGAACCAGCACAGTCTTGCGACCGAGGGATTTTAAGTCCCTTGCGTCTACCATTCCGCCACCTGGGCATGTTTGTTGCTTGCTATATTATTATACATATTTTAAAAAAAAGCAAAGGATTTTTTTTATTTTTTTAACAACTTTTTAAGTAACTTATTAAGCAGTTTGTTATTTTGAAAAAATATATAAACGTATTAAATAAAAATTATTAAATTTTTTAAATATTTTTTTAAAATTTAATAATTAATCAAACAAAGGAAATTCAATGATTAACTATTCTAAAATTAATAACCATTTTATGTGAAAATTAACATATGGATATCGAAGATATATTTTTGCAACTATAATTATGACATTAATTGAAACAGCATGTCATGTTATTTTACCTTTAATAATTGGTTATATGATTAATGAAGGATTACAAATAAAAACTAGCAATAATTCAATTGCAACTGATATCAATAAAGTTATTTTTTATGGATTGATATTAATTTTAATTGCTATTGTAGCTCTTTTAATTGGAACATTAAATGGAATTATTTTAGCCAAAGCAAGTTCAGGATTAGAAAAAAACATTCGTGAATGTTTGTATTATAAAATACTTAATTTTTCATTTGAAAATGTAGATAAATATAGTGTGGCTTCTTTAATTAATCGAATGACAAATGATGTTACAAATATTTCAAATGCTTTCAATCAACTAGTTAAAGTTTTAATTCGGGCTCCTTTTATGTTATTTTTATCATTATTTTTTTCAATTAAATTAAGTCCATCACTTTCACTTATGTTTTTAGTAGCACTACCATTAATTGTTATTGGATTTGCTTTAATTTGGTATAAAACATTTCCTAAATTTAGAAAAATGTTTGTTTATTATGATGAATTAAATCATAAAATTCAAGAAAATTTGCAAGGAATGCATACAATCAAAGCTTTTGTTACTGAAGAAAAAGAAGCAAAAACTATCAAAGAAAAAATTGATAAATTAACAAAAATTAACATTTATGCTGAAAGATTTATTATTCTAGGTGGTATATTATTTTCAAGTGTTATTTTTACTTCAGTACTTTTTTTAGGAGGCTATGGAACACAACTTGCTTTAAATGGCATTATAAAAACAGGAACTCTTGTGTCATTTTCTTCATTTGTGTGACAGGTTTCAGGTTCATTAACTCTTTTAATTAGTGTTATTGGTTCATCAATGATAGCTCTTCCTAGTGTTAAAAGAGTTAATGAAATTTTAAAAGAAAAACCTATGATTGTAGAAAATAATTTTGGGATTACAAATTTAGAAAAAAACTCAATTGTTTTTGAAAATGTATCATTAAAGTACAATAATAACTCAAATTATAGCTTAAAAAATATATCTTTTGAAATTAAAGAAAATTCAACCATTGGAATAATTGGCAAAACTGGATCTGGTAAGAGTTCATTAGTTGCATTAATATCAAAATTGTATCAGCCAACTTCTGGAACAATTAAAATTGGAAACATTGATATTAACAATTACAACACATTTGTTTTAAGAGATTCAATTACAACAGTACTTCAAAAAAATAATTTATTTTCAGGAAGCATTCGTTCAAATATGCAATGAGCTAATCCTAATGTTTCTGACCAAGAAATTTTTCAAGCTTTAAAACAAGCTGGAATTTATGATTTTGTTAATTCATTAGAACAAAAATTAGATTTTAAAGTAACACAAAATGGAAATAATCTTTCAGGAGGACAAAAACAAAGATTATGCATTGCAAGAGCTTTAATCAAAAAACCTAAAATTTTAATTTTAGATGATTCTACTTCAGCTGTTGATATGAAAACTGAGTTTTTAATTCAACAATCACTTAAATTTGAAATTAAGAATTGTACAAAAATCATTATTGCACAAAGAGTAAGTTCAATTGTTCATGCTGACTTAATAATAGTTTTAGATAAAGGGAAGATTATCGCTCAAGGAACACATGAAAAATTACTAAAAACAAGTGATTTTTATAAGGTTTTAAATCAATCAAGATTAAACCAAGGAGCAATTGATGAAATCATTAACTAAAAATTCAAATTTTAATGAAAATTTAAAACTTTCTTTCAAAGAAAGCAAGAAAATTTTTCAAAGAGCATTTTCTTTGATTTGAAAAAACAATAAAAAGCAAATTTCATTTGCCTTTATTTTAATTGTAATTTCAAATATTGGAATGATTTTTAATCAAATTTTTATTGGAAAAATTTTAGTTGATGGTTTATTAATTGATCAAGAAACAAAAACAATTGTTAGTGTGGAAAAGTTTGATTTTCAAACTTTTTATTGAATGATTATTTTAGGTATTTTTATGTTTTCAATTAGTATTTTAGCTAATTTTTTTTATCAAAGATTAATTATTAAAATAACATTTAAAACTATGGCTATTTTAAGAAGTAATTTGTATGAACATACTCAAAAATTGCCAATTAATTTTTTTGAGAAATATCAAAAAGGAGAACTTTTAAGTAGATATACAAGTGATATTGACACTTTAAGACAATTTTTAATTAATTCAATCCCTTCTACAATCAATGCTCTGGTAGTTTTGTTTTTTTCATTTGTAGTTATGTTGTGACTGAGTTGAATTTTATCAATTATAACAATCACAAGTGTATTTTTAATTTTTATTGTTATGCAATTTACTTTTAAAAATGGCGCAAAGCATTTTAAAAACAAGCAAAAAAGTAATGGAAAATTAACAGCATTTGTTGAGGAAATGTTAACAGGACTTAAAATTGTAAAAATTTTTAATTATCAAAAAAGATCATTAGCAGAATTTCAAAAAATTAACAATAATTTTTTTATAAACAATAAAAAAGCTAATCAAGTTGGAAATATTTTGTTTCCTGTAACTTGAAATTTAGGATTGATTGTTTTTGCTATTGTATCAATTATTGGAGGTTTGATTATTACAACTGAAAATCATTCAGTTAGAAATTTTTTTAATCTAACAGTTGGCGTGTTAATTTCTTTTAGTCAATTTTCACGTTCATTTGCTAATTGAATTTCAGTGATTACTCAACAATCAAATACTATTATTACAGCTATGGCAGGAACTAAAAGAATTTTTGAAATTTTAGATCAAACCCCTGAAGAAAATACAGGTAAAATTAAATTAGTTAAGGTTGTTAAAGATTTCACAGGTGAATACATAGAACAAAACAAGGATAATTTATTTAGCTTATATGCTTGAAAAATTCCTCATCAAAATACTTTTAAATATCAACTTGTTCAAGGAAAAATTGAGTTTAAAAATGTTTTTTTTAAGTATCAAAAACAAAAAAATGTTTTAAAAAATATTTCATTTATAGCTTATCCAGGACAACAAATTGCTTTAGTTGGTTCAACTGGATCTGGAAAAACAACAATTATTAAATTGATTAATCGTTTTTATGATCTTGAAAGCGGAGAAATTTTGTATGATGACATCAACATTAATGATATTGACAAATTTTCACTAAGAGAATCAATTAGCATGGTGCTTCAGGAAACTCATTTGTTTTCTGATACAATAAAAAATAATATAGGTTATGGTTCAAAACAAATTATTAATGAATTAATTGAACAAACAGCGAAAATTTCAAATATTGCCAATTACATTGAAAAACAAAAAGATACTTACAACACTCTTTTAACTTATAATGGCAATGAACTTTCTCAAGGACAAAAACAATTAATTTCCATTGCGCGAGCTTTATATAATAACTCACCAATTGTAGTGCTTGATGAAGCAACTTCGAATATAGACATTCAAACTGAAATGATGCTTGAACAGGCAATGGATAAAGTGATGTTCAATCGCACAAGCTTTATCATTGCTCATCGACTTTCTACTATTAAAAATGCCAGTCAAATTTTGGTTATTTATAATGGAAAAATTATTGAACAAGGAACTCATGAACAACTGCTGCAAATAAATGGATATTACAGTCAAATGTGAAATAACTCAAATGAATTAGTGCAATTGAAATAATTTAAATGCAATTTAATTTATGTTAGTTTTCTCTGACATAATGATATTATTTCTAATTTTTAAATATGAAACACGTTCATGATTTAAAAAAGTTGGATTTATTTTTTTAATTTTTTCAATATCTGTATGTTTTTCAATAAACATTTGTGTGATTGTATTATTTGGGTCATTTAAAAGATTAAAGTTTCCTTTTTCATCATAAGTAAATCAATTTTTATCAAAAAAATTATGTAAACTTCCAGGTAAATTTAAATAATTATTAGTATTACTGATATTTTTTAGTATTTCATTGAATTGCTTTTGCGATGCTAAATTTCTTTTTATTTGGCTTTTTAATTCAATTAATTTTTGCTTATAATATCAAACTGGAACAATGTGACATTTTTCTATGTAATCTTCATTAAAATTAAAAATTTGAAAATTTAAAATATATTTTTCTTTAATTTTTTTCTGATATTCATTTCGATATTTAACAACTTCATTGTTTATATATTCAATGTATTTGGAATAATTTTTAAAATACTGCTGCATTTGATGTTGAAAATTTTCTTTTTCTTTTTGATTTAGTGTGTTTTGATAATGATCAAATTTAATCTTTAATTCATCAGGAATATTTTCAAAATAATTTTGTTGATTTTTAAAATCATCATAAATGAAATTTTTTTCTTTTAAAGATAAAGATTTTTCTTTTTTTGAAACTATTAAATACTCAAAAAATGTTGCAAATTTTATGTTTTTATCTTTATATTTTAAAATAATTTCTGCACTTTTAGGATTTTTATCTGTTCCAGTAGGATTATTGCCTTTTAACAGTTGAACTACATTAGTAATAGTTGAGTTATAATGATCTTTCAATCATGTATTTAATTTTAAAATTTCATTTTTATTTAAAACAATTAATTTATGAGATTTTTTTGAAGGTCTAGGATGTTGAATAAATTTATCTCCTAAAAATTTAAATAGTTGTTCTCTTCTTTGAAATCCAGCATGATTTTGTTTTTCAAATCATTTAGCTGTGGTGTATAAATCAATTTCTGCATAATCAAATTCAAATCTTATGTCATAGATAATTCCATTATCATCATAAATTCAATTTAAATTACCTTTAAATTTAGCAGATTTTGTTATAGCGAATTTTTTATGCTCAAACTCAAGAGTATCAGTATATCAGTTTTTTTTACTTAAAATATTCATTTTATAAATATTTAATAATTTGTAAAAATAATGCTTCTAATACTTCAACTGATATTGAGTTTCCAGCAAGAAAAATAAGATCTTGTTCACTAATGATTTGAGTTGATAAAACTTTACGCGCATCACTTGCTTTAAAACCCATGTATTTTAGAGCTTCAACACTATTTAAATAACGAATTTTATTTTCTTTTTCAAAATAAAATTTCAATCTTGAATTAGCCCCTGAGGCAGTTAAAGTTGGACCATATTTTACTGGTAAATAAACATAGTTTTCTGAATTGAATTTTGTTAAAGGGAGTTCAATTTTTTCAATTTTATTTTTTGTTAATTTAAATTCTTTTGTTTCAAGAGAATGATAAAAATTAGTTCAATTATCACATTTTTGAAAATTTTCAAGTGTGTTATATTTTTTGTTAACAATATTTGCTAAATTGTTTTTATGATTAATATGTGAAGGTCATTCAAATTCTTTGTTTGAATTTAAAATTGAAACCATAAAAAAACGTTCTCTATTTTGAGCTGAACCATAATCTTTAGCATTTAAAATTTTAAAGCTAGATTTATAGCCAATTGAAGTTAAAAAATCAACTCATAACTGAAATTCTATTTGAAATTTTTTATTAGATAAAGCTTTAACATTTTCTAATAAAAGAACTTTAGGTAGTGAAGTTAAATTATTTTGTAATATTCTTTGAACTTGAAATAAAAGCCCACTCCGAGTGTTATTGCCAAGTCCTTTTTGTTTTCCTTGTGTTGAAAGATCTTGACAAGGAAAAGAATAAGTAAAAATATCAATGCCTTTTGGAATTTTTGTAACTTTTGTTATATCACAAAAATTCTCTCTCTCTCTCTCTCTATGAGATTATTTTCTATAAAATTTTTTAGATAAGGAAAAATTTTTTTTAACTTTTTTAAATTCATTTTTAGAAAATATTTATCATTAACAATTTTTTTGCTATCAGCGCTTAAACTTGCATTTTTTAAAAAATCACACATTTCTTGTTGTGATAGTTTATTTTCTTGAGAAATTTTTTTGTGATGAATAACCTGATAAGCAACAATTGCATTTATATATCATTCTATAATGCCAAGTGATGTTATTTTGAAATTATATTTTTTGGCAATATTTTTTAAAGCCTGATACTGTGATCCAATTCCTGCAAATGCTTCAAATAATTTAATTTCAGTTTTTATATTATCTATCATAATTTTTAAATTATAACGTGCTTTAATTTTAAGATTTTGAAATTTTAAATTAAAGTAAATTATATTATTTAATTAAATTTATTATTTTCAACTTTAAAAAAGCTATAATTATAGTGGATTATGTAATATTATTAAACTTACATAATCCACCTAAAAAATTAAAAAAAGAAAGGAGAAAAAATATGGCAAAAAACAGATCAAATAATGATAGATCTAATACATACAATCCAAATAATAATGCAAATAGATCAGCTAATAATAATCATTCTAATCAACTTAATCCAAACAATTGAAGATACAAAAAATAGTTAAAAATTATTTTGACTATTGTTTATATGCAATAATTTTCAATATAAATTTTAATTTTATTTAAAAAAATTTTTTAATTATTTTATATAGATAAAATTAAATAGTTTTATTTTGTTTAGGCATTATTGACACATTACTTTTAATTGATAGTTTTGTGTTTACTAAATATTGTTATTTATTGTATTTGTTTAAATAATTTATTTTTTAATAAGTTATTTAACATTAGATTAAACAAATCAAAAAGTAATTTTTTTGATTTGTTTTTTTGTAAAAATTAGTATTTATTAGTATCTAATTTAAATAATTTTGAAGGAATTTAACAGTAATGAAAATAAATAAAAAAAATGCTTTAAAATTGTGAGATGAAATTTATGGAAAAACAACACAAACATCTTATGATTTTGCTCAAAGAAAAATAAATAAATCAGAATACAACACAAATAGTAAAAATTCATGAAATATTGATCATATTTTTCCATTAAACTTAGGAGGAACTGATTCAAAAAATAATTTACAAATTGTTCATTATCTAACTAATAATGAAAAAGGTGATAAAGTTTCATTTGTTGCAAACAATTCTATTTTTAATGTTGTAAAAGAAAAAAATGGAATTTATAAAATAAAAGAAAAAAATAAATATGTGGAAAACTTAAATGAATATAAAAATTTATTTGAAGAGTATATCAAATTTGATAAACATACAAAAAATTGATATGATTTTGCAGGTAGAAAAGTTGAATTTAATGAATTTCAAACAAAAAGTAATGAATCTTGAGATGTTGATTTTTTTGACTATAATAATTCAAATCAAAGATATGTTGCTAACTCTTTAACTATAAAAGAAAGAGCAAATAAAACTTCTTTTAGTTGCAATGATCTTAATTTTCAAACTATTAGATTTAATGATAAATATTATTTTGTAAATACTGATGATTTTTATTCATTAGACAACAAAATGAATGTTTTTTTTAATATCAATAAATCAATAAATGAAAATAGAGAAATGTTTTTTGATATTTTAACTATTAAAATTAGATACAATTACTATTACTATCATTATAGTGATGAAAAAAAATGAATTAATAATATTGTTATTGAATTTAATAAAATCATAAAAGCCTTTGAAAATGATATAGAAAAAAAATTACTTTATAATTTTAATATTTTAAAAAAAAATAATGAACTAATTTTAAATTTTATTTTTAATACACCTGAAATAAATGATGTTTCTTATGTACATGAAATTGCTTTATATTTTAATACAATCAAATTAATTTTTACAAATAAATTTGATTTAAAAATAGATATTGCTCACTGATCTAAAACAATAAAAAATAGTGATTTATGAAATTTTTTAAATAGTCTAAACTTATATACTAGTTATAGTATTATTAATAACGATTATTTTAGTCAACTTTTCAATAAAATGAATTCCACTAGTTTGATAGTTAGTTCAGAAGTTTTTAAATATTTAATTGAATGTAATTATAAAGAAAATACTTTTGAAGAAAAATTTTCTATTAATAATGAAGTTTGATATCAAAGAAATTATATCTTTGATAAATTAAAAAAAATAATTGATTCAAAATGAAACTAAATTAAGCAATATAAAAAAAGGAAAAATATTGAAAAAAATTCAAGACAACAATGATTTTAATGATTTATTTTTAGAAGTAGAAAAAATTTTTAGTGAATGTAAATCATATAGTTTTTATGTTAGTTCTGATGAATGTATAATTAAAAAATATATTAATAATGATTGTGATAATGATTGTGAACAAAAAAATAAATTTCTAATTAAATTAGATAAAAATTTTATTCCACATGGATTGGGGATAAAACAATTTAAAAAATTTAATAATTTAAATTCAATTGAAATATTGGAAAAATTAAAAACAAAAGAAATTAAATTTAAACACTTTAGAAAATTTAAAAGTAAAGAACTCAAACAATATAATGACTTTCAATTGAAAATTTTTACTTGAAAAAATATTATTGAAGAATTTAAAAAGAATTCACTTAATAAAGTTAATTATTATTTTGATTATTTATATAGTTTAGATAAAGATAATAAGTTTTGTAAAGAATTAAATTTTACTTTGTTAAAAATAATTAACAATGATAAATGAATTTCTCTTTGTCTAAGAATTAAAAATTATGAAAATGAGTTAAAAAATTGAAGATTAAATTCAAAAAAATGTACATTAAAAATAATTTTATTTTCAGTAATGTCATGACCACTAAAAGGCAATCAGTTTAAATAAATTGAAAAAATTTTAAAAAATATAGAATAACTCATGGTTTTTGAAATAAAAAATAATGTATAACAATAACATGTGAGAAAACATTATGGTAATGTTTATGTAGTGTTTGTTGTCTCTTAAGTCTTTCAGTGCTCATATATCAAATATGATCTATGAAAAACATGAAAAATTAGATTAAAAAACAACACCATTAGGGTTGTTTTTTAATATCAAAATAAAATTTGATAGTGTTTAAATTATAGGGCATATAATTTCTTGAGTTTTGATCAAATTAAAAATCTTTTTAATTTAAATACTAACAAAACATTTATCATTAACAACTTTTTTACTATCAGTATTTAAATTTCTAGTTTTCAAAAATCAAATATTTTTGTTATGATAATTTATTTACTTGAAAAAAATTTTTTGTGATGAATAACTTGATAAGCAACAATTGCATTTATGTATAATTTTATAATGTTAAATGATGTTATTTTGAAATTCTAAATTAAATTAAAGTAAATTATGTCATCTTAATTAAATTCATCATAATCATCATCATTATTATTATTATTATTAATTTAAAAATTTTATAAAAAAATCATTTTTTTTTTTTTTTTTTTTTTAATTAAGTTAAAAATACTTTTATCTTTAAAAAAGAAAAGAGGAATAAATGCAAAAAAATAAACCAAATGATGATAGATCTGATACACATAACTCAAATAATAGTGGGAATAGAGCAACCAATAACAATCATTCTGAATAAAAAAATCCAAATAATCCAAAATATAAAAATAGTTTTTAAATTATTTTTATATATAAACAAATCAAAAACCTATTTTTATTTGTTTTTTACAAAAAATAGGTATTTAATTTAATAAATTATTTATATATCAAACTGTATTTTATTAAATAAATATTGCATACTTATGAAAGAAAATAATTACAAATTAATATTTAGTATATTCAAAAAAGCAAAAAATTGTCTTTTTTTTTTTTTTTTTTTAAATAATTTGAAATAATTTTCTAGAAATTATTTTTAAAACTAAAAAAAGGAAAAAATATGAGTATTAATCAAACATTTGTTTTTAAATATGATTCAAAAAAATGGTATTCAAAAACTAAATTAAAAGGAACTGAAAAAAGAGCATGAAATTATTATGGCACTAAAGAGGTTTCATTTATTGATTTGCTAAAAACATTGAAAATTTTAAAGAATTACTCAAAAAATCAAGAAAATATAGAAATACAAATAAAAGAATTTTT
>NZ_JAHB01000014.1 GCF_000526955.1 Mycoplasmopsis cricetuli ATCC 35279
TACAATGATGGTTCAAATGATCAAACACAAATGTTATCAACTGAATCTAAAACAGGCACAACTGCAGAAAAATCAACTGAATACACATATAAATATCAAATTGATTTTGATTTCACTATTCCTGAAAGTTTAAAAGGTAAACAATTTAATCTTCAATTTGTTTCATTAAAAAAAGGAACAGAAAAATCTAGTGCAACAATTATTAATATTAATCAACAAAATGTAGAAATAAGATCTTAAAATTTTTGTTTTAGTAAAAATCATTTTAAATTATCAATTAAATCAATTATAACTAGTTTATTATATTTTAAAATAATTCTTGGTGTGATTTACAATAAAAAAATAACAACCAAATGGTTGTTATTTTTATTGGTCAATTTTATGAAATGGCGCGCCCGGCAGGAGTCGAACCCGCAACCTTTAGGGCCGTAACCTAACACTCTATCCAGTTGAGCTACGGACGCATAATTGGAGGCACCAACGGGACTCGAACCCGTAATCAGAGTTTTGCAGACTCGTGCCTTGGCCTTTTGGCTATGGTGCCTAGTAGGCTTAAATTTAAGTTTTAACTTGCTAATTAATTATATCAATAATCTTTTAAATTTAAAAAAAATTTTAGAAAATAAATTCTAGCAAATTAATATATTTTTTTTATTTTAAGGTAAAATATGATTAGCTATGGAGAATGAAAAGAAAAATCAAAAAATTCTTGATAATGAAGAAATTGCTTTTAATGAATTAAAAGCACTTACTTTAAATACCAATTCTCATTATGCGGATAATCTAAATTGAATGAAAAAAAAATTTAGTTATCAGTCTTTAAATTTTTATAATAATATTTTTTGATCAAGTAAATTATCACTTAAAAAATATGATACTTTTTTTGATCTTGAAAAAGTCAATCAAATTGATTTTAATTATCAAAAAAAACTTTTAAACCTTTCTATTTTAAAAGGATTTTTTATTAAAGATTTTAATTTTACAAGCAATCAATTTAATGACATGCTTAAAAATAACATTCTTGAAAATCAACAAAAAATAAAAAAAATTAATGTGGAAATAGAAAAAAGTAACACTTTAATTGTTAATAAATTTAAACTTTAAAAAGGAGAGCAATGAAGGTAAATATTGCAATTGATGGTCCAGGAGGAGCAGGTAAATCAACAGTTTCCAAAGAAATAGCTAAAAAATTAAAATACACTTTCATCAATAGCGGTAGCGTTTATCGTGCAATTGCTTACAACGCAATTAAAAAAGGGGTGGACTTGCGTGAAAAAATTGAAGTTTTAAGCACTCTTGAACATGGGATGATTGAACTTAAATCAAATGAAGATGTATTCCTTTTTAATGAAAATATAACTAAAGCTATTCGTAATGAAGTTGTTTCACAAGCAGCAGCAAAAATTGCTAAAATTCAAGAAGTGCGTGATTTTGTTGTTAGTTTTATTCAAATAATGACCAAACGTCGCAAAGGTTTTATCATTGATGGACGTGATACAACCTTTAAAATTATGCCGCATGCAGAAGTGAAAATTTTTTTATGAGCTGATGCTAAAGAAAGAGCTCATCGCAGACACACTCAAAACATTGCTATGGGCTATGAATCTCATTATGAAGAAGTTTTATATGATATTAAAAATCGTGACTCGCAAGATATGAATCGTGAAATTGATCCACTTCATAAAACCGAAGATGCAGTATTGGTCGATTGTACTGATATGGAAGTAAATGATGTTGTTAAATATATTATCAATTTAGTAAATGAAAAAATAAAGGAGAAACAGTGCAAAACACAGTTGCAATCATTGGAAAACCCAATGTAGGTAAAAGTACTTTTTTTAATAGACTAATTGGTAGAAAAGTTTCTATTGTTGATGATAATCCTGGCGTGACCCGTGATAGACTTTATGAAACAATTACATGAACTGGCAAAAACATTAAAATTATTGATACTGGTGGAATTGAAATTGAAGATCGTCCATTTCAAAAACAAATTCAAATTCAAGCTAAAATTGCTATTGATGATGCTGATGTAATTTTGTTTTTATTTGATGGGCAAAGTCAAATTACCAATGATGATTTATACATTATGAATATTTTACGCAAAAGTAACAAACCAATTATTGCTGTTGCAAACAAATTAGAAAATGCTCAGCAATTTGATTATTCATGATACAAATTAGGTGTTGATAATATCTTTTCAATTTCCGCTTTACATGGTGAAGGAATTGGAGAAGTGCTTGATTGTGTTATTCAACATTTAGATTTTTCTGAAGATGATTTGGAAGAATATTTTAGTTTGGCCATTATTGGAAAACCAAATGCTGGTAAAAGTTCATTACTTAATAATTTGGCACAGGAAAATCGATCAATTGTTTCAGAAATTTCAGGAACTACACGTGATAGTGTAAAAACAATTGTTGAAATTAATAATCAAAAATATAAAATAATTGATACTGCTGGAATTAATAAAAAAAGTAAATTAATTGAAAGTGTTGAACATTATGCGTTAATGAGAGCTATGACATCACTTTCTGAAGCTGATTTATCCTTGATTGTAATTGATGCAACTTTAGCACAACAAGTTTCTCATTTTGATGCAAGAATAATTGGTTATGCTTTAGAAAACAACAAACCAATTATCATAGTAATAAACAAATGAGATCTAATTGAAAAAAATACTAATACAATGGCGCAATTTGAAAAAAAAATGAGACAAAAATTTCATTTTGTTCCTTGAGTACCTTTTGTGTTTATTTCTGCTAAATGCAATCAAAGAATTAATAAATTAGCTAAAACTATAGAAGAGGTAAGAAATAATCTTGAGCGTGATATTAAATCATCTTTACTATCAAATTTAATTTTAGAAACTCAGTTAATTCAAAAAGCACAACCATATAATGGTGGAAGATTGAATGTTTATTATGTTCGAAAAGAGATCGCTAAAATTCCAACTTTTACTTTTTTTGTTAACAACAAAAAATATCTTCATTTTTCATACCAAAGATTTCTTGAAAATCAATTAAGAAACAATTTTAACTTTAAAGGTTGTCCACTACAACTTAATTTTAAAAACAAAAATAATGCAATTGATTAACAAATAAAAAACACTCTTTTAACATTTATTTAATAATAAATGTTTATAGGCAAGAGTGTTTTTTTAAAAAATTAACTTATTCCCAAAATTGTAATGGGACTTTTTAATGTTCCTGAGTAAAGTAAATATTTATTATAAGTATCTGTGCTGCTATATTTACTTTCTCCAATATAATTTTCAATAATTTTATCTTTTTGTAATGTAATTTCACTTTTAATGTATATAGTTAAAACATTATTTTCAAATTTTGTTTCAACAAAACTTTCATTTTCTATAACCTTATTTGAATATTTTGTAATTTCTTTTTCAGCCCCTCCATAACCATAAAGCGCATCTCCATTATCATGTCAAATTTCACTTTGAAGAATAAATGGTGAAAAAATATAATAAGGCAAATAAATTTTGCTACTGTAATTATTTGTTTTTGTTAAAATAATTTGTTTGTTAGTTTTACTTGTATTATCATAATATTGAATTGTAATATCATTATCATTAACAATATTAAATGTCTCTTTAGCTTCAATTTTAACTTTTTTATTTTCACTAAATTTATATCCTGAAATAATCTCTTGTGATCAACTTGTTGTTTTATTGAAATTTTTTATAACTGAACTGTTTATTTGTAAATTATTTTGAATAATTTTTTTGTTTTTTAATTCATTGATAGTTTTTTGACTTTCTTTTAATTCTTTTTCAAGAGAATTAATTTTATTTTCTAAATCAATTTTCTGAATTTCAACTAGCTTACTACTTTCTATAAGCAAATCATTTTTTTCAATTAAAAGTTTTGACTGTTGATCTTTTTTGGTTAATAATTTACTATACACTAGCAAAAGCTCTGAAAAAAATTCATTATATTTGTCAATATATTCATTTAAAACTTGATTCATTATTTGAAAATTTTCTGTGTTTTTTGTTGAAAAAACATAAATAATTAATTGTTCTAGTTTGTTTGTATCAATTTTTTTATCTTTTGCAAATTCAATTAATTTTACTGCTAATTCTTTTAAATTTAAATAGCGTTTTTCTAAATCTAAAATAGTTTTGTTTAAATTATTAAGCGAATTTTTTTTATCTAAATTTAGTTGATCTAAATTATTTTTGCTTTCTTTTAATTTATCTAGAATAATTGAAAGTTCATTTTCTTTGCTTTGTAAATTATTTCTAGTTACTTGAAGTTCTTTTGAAACATTACTTAATTGAGTACTTTTTAGTGTCAAAATTTCTTTTGACTCAGTTAATTTAATTTCAAGATTTTCAAGTTGAATTTTAGTTTTTTGATATTCTTTTTTTAATGGATCTAAAATATTATTTTTATACTCACTAATGACCTGATTTGCAGTCTTCATAGCAATTTCAACACTTATTTCATATTTACTATTAAATTGATCAGTTGTATACTCGTTTTTTAAATCAACTAATTTTAAAATTTCCTTATTTAATCTTGCTACAAGTAAATTTTTATCTTGATGAGTTGAGTTGTTTATTGTTGTTGAAATTCCTTGTAATGAAAAAATAATATTTTCAAGACTTTTAAGAAGAGAAGTTGTTAAATCTTCTTTTAATTTTTTTAAATTTACTATTGCTTGAGTTTTTTCACTTTCTGATTGAATTATTTTTTGATTTAAATTTTCTTTTTCTAAATCAAGATTATTAACTTGATTTTTTAATTCTTCTATTTTAGTTAAAGATGATTTATAGTAATTTAAAAAAATTGAAATAAATTGAAAATTATACGAATTTAATTCTTGTAAATAAAATTTTATTTTTCCTGCATAAATATCAGTATCTAAAAGAATTAAATTTGAGTAATCATCAATTTTTTTAGAATTTTCAAAAGAATTTTTTATTTTTACAATATCTTGTTTAATTTTTTTTTGATATTCATTAATTTTAATTTTTAAATTGTTTAAATTATTTAAAAATTCAGTATTTAAATTATCATCATTAAAAGTTACTCCTTTTTCAATTACACTTAGCAAATATTTTTCAATCACATTTAATGTTTCTACCATTTCTTCAGAAGTTTTAATTGATTTTTGCACATAATTTTGTAATTTATCTTTAGTGGTTTGTATTTTTGTTTCAATATTTTTAATTAGATTATTTTTCTCATTGATAACTGAATTTAATCTTTCAATAAATGTAGAGTTTAAATTGTGATAATGTTCAGTTATTTTATTTATCTGATATATTGAATCTTTAAAATTTTCTTTATTATCAAATGAAATATTAATTAAATTTTTTTTAAGATTTTCAAGCAAGTTAATTTGATTAACAATTAATGTATTATCATAATTATTTTTTGTATTATTCTCTTTAATTAAAAATAATTTTTTTAGTAATATGTTAATTGAATTTAATGTAGTTTTTTTTAGTTTGTCAACATATTTTTTTAGATATTCTAATGAATCATTATCAAAAATTTTAATTTGATTATTTGTTGAATTTACAAACTGTGATAACAACTTAGTAACTTCTTCGTTTGAATTTAAATTAACTGCATTAGTTAAATTTAATACTTCTTGAAGTGAAAATATTTGTGATTTTAATTTTTTGTTTTCATTTTTCAGGTTTTCTAATTCTAAATTTAAGATATTAATTTCATTTTTTAAAAATTTAATTTTTTTGTTTTTAATAAAATTAATGATTAAACTGGATGATAAAATGGAACTTGATGTTAAAAAAAATGAAAATAAGATCAAAAATAATGTTTTCTTTCTTTTTAAATTTGTTGCATTTGATTTTTTATTTAATTTAAAATTAAACACTTTTTTCTCCTTTCATTTATAAAATGCAAAAATATTTATTTTTAATCAAAAAAAGAAAAAAGTTCAATTAATCTAAACAAAAATATTAAATAAGCAGTTTTATTTTCTATAAATAAAAAATATCTTTTGTTATATAATAAAAGTATGAAAAAATTAGGAATAATTATTGATAGTTTTGCTTCAATAACAGAAGAAAATGCCCAAAAATTGGGATATCATTTGCTACCGCTACAGGTAGAAATTGATAATGTTAGCATTAAAGACAAAACAATTGAAAACATTGAATTGTTACACAAAATTGCACAAGCTAAAATATGTAAAACTTCTTTACCTAACATAACATTAATTGAACAAGTTTTAGAAAAAACTTTAAATAAATATGATTATGTTTTATTTATTGGTGTAAGTGAACATTTATCTTCCACTGCACAATATATTCAAACATTTGCTAAAAATAATCCCAAACTAAAGATTGTTAAAAATAATTTAGTTGGAGTTCAAATTCAAAAAGCAATTGAAATTGCTCAAAATATTTTTGAAAAAACTGAAAATATTGATTTAACTTTAAAAAAATTGCAAAATTTTATCAATCAATGTTCTACATATATTCTTCCAATTAATTTAGATTATATGATCAAAGGTGGTCGTTTAACTGGTATTAAAAAATTAATTTTAACTAAAATTAAAGTTTTTCCAATTTTAAAATATGATCATGAAGGTCTTGTATCAGTTTATACAATTAAAAGAACACTAAATGGTGCTATTGAAAAATTATGCTATAAAGTTCAAGAAAATTCAAACTCACTTAAAAATAGTGTAGTTCAATTAATTAGTGGTATTGATGAAAAAATTAATAACAAATTAAAAGAAGTAGCAAAAAATATTGGATTAGTTATTTCAGCTAAAAAATTAACTCCAACTGCAATTGCAATTCACACCGGACCAGATGCAATTTGTTTAAGTGTAATGCCTGAGGAATAGGATAAATAATGAAATTTGAAATTAAAAATTTAATTAATGAAAATTCAATATTTTTAAATGTTCAAGGTCAATCTCATGATGAAGTGCTTGAAAATATTTGTATAATGCTAGAAAAAAATAATTTTATTGAAAATGCTCAAAAATTTTTTAATGCCTTAATTTATAGAGAAAATATTATGTCAACAGCACTGAATGATCAA
Organism: Mycoplasmopsis cricetuli ATCC 35279; assembly: GCF_000526955.1. Classification (GTDB taxonomy): domain Bacteria; phylum Bacillota_I; class Bacilli_A; order Mycoplasmatales; family Metamycoplasmataceae; genus Mycoplasmopsis; species Mycoplasmopsis cricetuli. Next base: position 7,050 of record NZ_JAHB01000014.1, read on the forward strand.
ATTGCAGTGCCACATGGAATTTCATCTACTGTATTAAAACCATTTGTTGCACTTGTTCGACTTGAAAATGAAATTGACTGAAATGCAAAAGATAACAAACCAGTAAAATTATTATTTGTAATTGGAACTTCAAAAACTGATCGCGATCACCAAATTGATATTTTACAAATGATTAGTTTACTTTCTCTTGATGAACAGTTAATTGAATTTTTTTTAAAAACTAATGATACTGAAAAAATAAAAAATATGATCGATGAAAAAGATTTATACATATATTAAAATTATGTTAAAGCAAACCAAAATTGTTTGCTTTTATTTTGTTTTATTTTTTTTAAAAAAGATTTAATAAAATGCAGTTAAAATCAATTGCACTTACTGATGTAATCATAGCAGGATGACATACATATAAATAATTTAAAAATAAACAATCAAAATCAAATAAATTACAGAAAGAAAAACCAATATCATCAGAAAAATCTAAAATTGTAAAATCTATTAATGATAAATTAATTAAATTAATGATTTGAAATTTAAAAAATATGAACAAAAACTCACATTAATTCATTGAAATTGAATTCAATAATTAAAATTATTAAATAATTTTATAGTAAATTTAATTGACTTAAATGAAATTTCTTAAAATAATAAAAATACTATTAAAAATTTACAAATGAATTAAACAAAATTTCAAATATCATTGTGCATTCAGTAATGAAACAATTAACCTTTAATTTGAAAATAATAAAAAAGTTTTGCTTTTTTATCTAAAAAAGATTTATTTGAAATAAAACTTTTATTATTTACAAAAGTTTTAATATAAAATGAACTAGCCCACCATATTGAATTGAATTTAAGCATAAAAAACAAGTGAGTATTAGTTTATCAATTATATAACTCATTTTGATGCATCTGGTATAAATTCAAAAACAATAAAATTAATATTTTATTTTCTAAATAAAGTTCAAAAGAAATGTTTTAAAATTAGTAAATTGATTTATACAAAAAATTATAAATAATATATTTACATAAAAATAATTAGATAATTTTAAAACCTCACTTTCTAATAAAAACAATTTATTATTACTTAAAAACAATCCATACAAATATGATTTAATTAACATATTAAAAAATTCAAATGTAATTGCAAAAAATCAAATTTCCTAAAAAATACATATAGAAAAATTTAACAAAAAAACAAATTAAATAAATTAAAGCAAAAATATTCAGTCAAAAATATTGAAATAATTAATTTCATTTCAAATCATGTTCTAATTTATTTTTACTTAAAAATTAGAGGATAATTAATAATGATTTTAAAAATATGAAAGAAAATATTAGCAAAAATAAAAAAAAGAAAAAAACCAAATTCAACTGAGAAAAATTTTATTACTAATAATGTTATAGATATATTATTAAATTATAAAAAGCAGCAAATTCAATTAATTAATGAAAATTTAGATCAGCAAAATTTATTTAAATCTAAAATATATAAATTAAATTCTGAAGATGAAAATTTTTTTAAAAATAAAATTTTGTCTAAAAATCCAAATTTTATTAATACAGAAAAACTAAATTTATTAGATAAAAATAATCGAAAATTTAAAGGAGTATATTTAATTGAAGTTGGACTTTATCATTATGTTGGAATTACCAACCAAAAAAAGGAATTGGTAACCGCATTGCTCAACACAAATTAAAAATTAAAAAATATTTATATGATGTTGAACAAAATAAAAGTTTTCTTAACACTTTTTACTCCGGTAAATGACAACACAAACATTTATACAGTAAAATTGTAGCAGCTCTTATTCAACAACATTTAAAAATAGAAGATATTAAATACTATTTTATTGAAGGACAAATAAATGTTTATTTAAATCGTGATGAACTTGAAAATTTAGAACAAAAATATATTGAAAAATATCAAACTATAAAATATGGTTTAAATCAACTAGAAATTGTAGTATTTGCACATAAATATTTTAATTCTAGTGAGGAAATTAAAAAAAATTTAATTTCAGATAAAGATTTATGAAACAAAATTAGTAAACAATATCAAGAATATGAAAAATGACTTGCTAATTTAAAAAATCCTCCTTACTTTAATTTTTACAATTTTCTCCAAAGTAGTACTTTGTATTTATATTTTAAAAATTTGTATGAATAATAATAATAATAATGATGATGATAATGATGATGAAAAATAAATTTTTTTTGTGTTTAATAAAATATTTATTTACAAATAGATTTTAAATAAAAACAAACAAAATCTAAACTTAAAAACAATTAAAATTAATAAAAAAGATGAAAATAATTTCATCTTTTTTATTAAATTATTTTGAATTTTAATTATGTATTTTGCTTAAAAATTTCATTACTTTATAAGTGATATTTTCAGCACTAAAACCATTGTGTGCATAAACAAAATCCCCTGGTGCAGAATGTCCAAATTCCTTTGCTAAATGGCAATCAAAAGCATTGAATTTAGATAACTGATATCACATTGAATCATTTGAGGCTTCAATTGCAAAAATTGGTTTTTTATTAATACCAAGTGTTTCAACTAAAAATTCATCAGCAAGTAATCCCTGAAGTGAAAGCACTGAAATCACATTTGCTTTAATATTTTGCTTTTTAAGCATTTCAGATGTTTTATAAGCCAGTTCAACTTCTGAACCTGAAGCTAAAAGAGTGATATCAAATTCTTGATATTTTTTAATAAAATATGCTGAACTAAATTTATTTTGTTTTTTAAATGAATTAATTGATTGTCTACATAAAATAATTGCTGTTGGTTTATTTATAGAATTTAAAGCATATTCAAAAGCATTTTTTGCTTCATTTTCATCTGCAACTCTTAAAACCTCAAAATTTGGAATTGATCTAAGCATTGTAAGTTGCTCAACAGGTTGATGAGTTGGACCATCTCCTCCAACACTATAAGAATCATGACTAAAAATATATATATTAGGAATTTGCATTAAAGCACCAAGACGTAAAGCCGCCTTTGCATAATCAGCAAAAACTAAAAAAGTCGATGCAAATGTTTTAATATTACTATGCAAATAAATTCCATTATTTATTGCAGCCATTGCAAATTCTCTAATTCCATATTGTATGTTTTTATTATCGTTAAATCCAACTTTAGTTGCTGCTCTTAAATCTGCTGATCCACCCATTAAAAACTCATGATTTTTATCTAAATGTTGCATAATTTCATGAGCGTAATTTCGAGTTGCTTGATTTGTTTGTTTAATCTCAAGATTTTTAAGTGAGAAAGTAATTTTATTGTTTATTAGATCATTTAACTTAGTAAATAAATCTGGATGCTCAATTTTATATTGTTCCAATTTTTTAATCCATCTACTGTAGGATATATTTTTAGATTTTAAAATTCTTGATCCAAAATGATAATATTTTGAATCATATTTAAATGGTTCAAAATCTATAAGTTTTAATTTTTGTTTATATTCAATGGTTTCACTTTCAGATAATATTCCATTATGTCCCATTGATTGATTTTCATATTTAGTTTTAAATGCAATTTTAGTTGGCACTTGAATGTAACTTGGTTTTGAACTTTGCTGAGCTCTTTTAATAGCATCAATAATTGTTGCGACTTTATTATTTTTTAAAATTTGAACATTAAATTTTTGTGCAATAAAATATTCCTCAAAATCAATATTATTAACTTGATCTGCATATGAATCAATTTGTACATTATTATAATCATGAATTAAAATAAGCTTATTTAGTTTGTTAGTACCAGCAAATTGAATTGCTTCAAGTGCAACCCCTTCTTGTAAATCACCATCTCCACATAATGCAAAAATGTGATGATCAATTAAATTAAAATTATTTTTGTTAAATTTTTGAGCTAAAAACTGTTCGCTTTTTGCCATTCCAACAGCCATTGCCACACCTTGTCCTAAAGGTCCAGTTGATGCATCAATTAAATTTAATTTATCAATTTCTGGATGTGAAGGAGTTTTTGAATTAAATTGTTTGTGATCAATTATGTCTTGTTTGGTTAATAATCCCATAAAGTGATAAAGTGAATAAAGACCCATTGACCCATGTCCAGCTGATAAAACAAAACGATCACGATTAATTCATTTTGGATTTTTTTCATTAAAATTCATTGATTTAATGATGCTATAAAAAATTTCATTTGCTCCAAGCGCCATTCCAATATGACCTTGCTTAGCATTGTTTATCCCATCAAGAGCCATGGCTCTTGTTGCATTAATAAATTCTACTTCAATATTTTTATCTTTCATTTTATATTAACTTTCTATTTTTATTTTTAAATTTATGAATAACTCCATCAATAATCATTGTTAAATAAATTCCAATTGCAACACCAAAGGCAATTCATTTTCCAACACTAGGAATAAGACCAATAATTCCAGGGAAATATCCAATTAAATAATCAGTGTCTCCTCAATTAAGAGAATTTAATTTGCTGCTTTCAACACTTTTTTTAGCTAATTCTCCAATTGCATTTGTTTCAGTTGGGGTTCAATTACCAGCAACAAAAATAACTGGAATAAATGTAATGATTAACCCCCCTACAAAAGGTCCAACAATAGCACCTCATATTCCACCTTTTATATTACCATATACTCCTGAAGTTGCACCAAGGAAAAAATGTGGAACAAGTCCTGGAAGAACCACTATTGGAATAATAGAACCATATCCAAGTCCAATGGTAATTAACATTCCTAAAATTCCAGCCATAAATGATGAAATAAATCCAATAATAACTGCATTTGGAGCGTAAGGGAAAACTACAGGACAATCAACTGCTACTCGAGCATTTTTAATTATTTTATCACTAATTCCTTTAAACATTGGAACAAGTTCACCAACAAATAATCTAACTCCAGATAGAATAATCTCAACTCCTGCTGTAAAAGTAAATGCTTGTACAAGCATAGTAATTACTCAATTTTCACTACTTAAAACTTTGTAAGCATCACTTTCTTTACTAATTTTACCAAGTTCATACATTATTCCAGCTGGTAAAAAAGCAAAAATATAAAAAAGAAATACGGTTATTGAAATTGAAACTAAAGTATTTCTAAAGAAAAATAATTGTTTTGGAAATTTAATAGCTTCAGTTGACAAAATAGGTTTTTTTCTAAGTTTAGAAATTCCTTCTCCAATAAGTCCTGATAATGCATAACCAAAACCACCTGTATGTCCAAGAGCAATTTCATCTGTTCCTACAATTTGTTTTGTATATCTTTGAGCTGATGCAGGACTTAGTACCATATAAATCCCCATAATAATAGCCCCAGTAATCAAACTAATAGCAAAATGTGCAATATTATTTTCAAAATCAAATCCAATTACATACATGACAATTGCAAGCATTAATGAAGTATAATAAAGAACATGTCCTGATAAGTAAACGTATTTAAGTCTTGAAAATACAGCAAGTAAAATATTAAAAATCATTCCAACAAGCATAATTAAGCTTCCAAGTGTTGTAATTAATGGAAGAGCCTTAGAAATAGCTCCAGCTAATGCATCATTATTTGGAATGATTCCATTAAGTTTATAAACTTCCTGAAAAACAGATTGAAATTTACTTAAACTACCTACAAGAACACCTGCTCCACCACCTAAAATTAAAAAACCCACAATAACTTTGAAAGTACTAATAACTACTTGAGAAATTTTTTTTCTTAGTGTAAGTGCGCCTATCATGGTAAAAATACCAACTAATAAAGCAGGTGTGCCAACAAAGGCTTTAAGAAATTCCAATAATCAAAGTCCAAAATTCATTTGTACTCCTTTATTATTTAAATTTTTAAAATTTGACGAATTTTAGTTTCTAACTCATCTTTTGATAAAATATTTGTTAAAATGATCATTTTATCTTCAGGAAAATCAATTGAAGGAGCAACGTCAGCTCCAATAACAACATAATCTACATCATTTTTGTTAAATTGTGAGATATTAGTGTGCTCAACTGATTCATATTCAATATTTAATTTATCCAAAACCATCTTTACATTCATTTCTAAAAGTAATGATGATCCTAATCCTGATCCACAAACACATTTAATTTTCATTTTGTATATCTTCCTTTTTTATTAGTTCTAAAAATGTTTCAAGAGAATTAGACTCTAAGGCTTTTTTCTTAAAATCTTTATTCATAAAATAATTTCCAAATTCTTGAATTAATTCAACATGTGAATGATTATCTGGAGATGCTAAGGTAACAATTATTTTGGCACATTTATCTTCTTGATTGTTAAAACAAACATTGTTTTTAAGTAAAATTGTTGATGCTGCAGCTTCAAAAGAATAATTTCCAGCTGGAGCATGTACAAGTGCTATTCCTTTTTCAAGTACATAGTATGCGCCAAATTTTTTGGTAATTTTTAAAATTTCATCTTCTAACTGTCAAGTTGCTTTTTTGTTATCAACTAGTAATTTTACACCTTGATTAATAACTTGTTTTCAGTCAAAATTTTTATTATCAATTCACTTTATTAATTTTGGATCAAATAATTTCATTTTTACCTCAAACTATTTTTATCTGAAAGCTAAAATCATAAATAAAACAAAAATCAAAAAAAGCAATAAAACAAAAACAGAAAAAATAATTCATCCAGGTTTATTTGAATTTATTTTTTTAACTTCTTTTGGCAAAGGCAATGATTTTATGTAAAAAAATTTATTTGGATTTTTATTTAAAAATATTTGTTTTTCTTCTTCTTGTTTTAAAATTTTTTCTAATTCTTCAAGTGTTAAAAATTCTATTTCACTAATTTCTAAATTATATAATTCATGTAGTTTTCGTATTATTTCCTGCCTTGAATTCATAAATTATTTTCTTTCTTGAATTTTATTCAAATTGTTGCTTAAAAAAATTTTTTGAACTTGATTTACATTTATTTTTTTATTATTTGAAGATTTAATAATATTTTCTAAATCATCAAAATTCAAAACATCAAAATTAGTTTTATTGATAATTTTATTTTTTTTAACTTTTTTATCAATTAAAATAACAAATTTATAGTTTAAACTATCAAAATTTGCTTTAATTCATTTATCTTGTTCAATAAAATTAACTATATTTTTATTATCAATTAAAAAAAATTGATTATTATCATTAATGTTAATAAACAACTCACTTAAAATATAAACACAATCATTAGTAATTAAAATAGCATTAAATAATGATTTTTTTTTCTTACTAAAATTATTTTTTACTAAAATGTTAAATAATATTGTGAAATTTTCTAACTGCAAATTGGATAATTTTAAGATAGCTTTTTTTGAGATATTATTGATTGTATCTTTATAATATTTACTTCTTTTTTCAATAAAGTAAATTCTAGTTCTTCAAAAAATAACAATTATTAAAATTAAAACTAAAATAAAAACAAAAAAGACAACAGCTCAATTAAGAATTGTCATTGTTTTTCTTTCATCATGTCATAAATTCTTTTTCTGATGAAAATGAAAAAATTATTGATCCACCAACTACTACATCAATATTATTGTTTTTTAATATTGCCACATTTTCAACTCGAAGACCGCCATCAGAAAATATTTTAATATCAGAATTTAATAATTTTATTTTTTTAATTTTTATTAAAAGATTTTCATTAAAAAGTTCTCCTGTTGTTCCAATTTTATTAATTGTCATCAAAAGAATAACTTTAGAATTAATAATTATATTTTTATAATTTTCAGGACTATCATTTGCTTTGAGCATAATTCCAAAATTAATATTTGGAAATTTTTTAGCTACTTCAAAGTATTCATCTTCTTTAATTTCATCAACTGGTAAAAAAATAGTTTTAAAGCCAATAGAAATTATCTTATTTAAATACTTTAATGGATTTTTTATCATTAAGTGAGCATCAAAATCAATATTTGGATATTTGTCAATTAATAATTTAGAATTTTCAAAAGTAAAACCAAAATTATCAACATAATGACCATCCATAAAATCAATATGAATGTTTGTCATTCCATTTTTAACTAATTCATTTATTATTAAATTGGATTTAAAAACATCAATTGCACAAATACTTTGTGAATATTTCATCTTGCTCCTTTTTGTAAAATATATTAAAAATCTTAATAGCTTTAAATTAAAAATGGGTTTGTTTAATTTTTTAAAACTTAAACCCATAAAAATTATAAAACAAAAAAAATTTTATTTTCAAAATAGGCTTTTTATGTTATATTATTGATAATTTTTTTCATATTTTAATTATTTATTTTTTAAAAATCAAATAATTGAATTCAATTAAATTCAAACTAATTTTGTTTATTATAAAAAAATTAAAAATTTTATTTTGATTCTAAAATTAGATTTTAACAATTTTAATGACAATTTAAATTTAAGAAAAATTTACAAAGTATTTAAATAATAGCAATTAAAAACTAGTGTTAGAATATCTAAAAGTTTGCAATTGCTTTAAACTAAATTTTTTAAATAACAAAGTAATAATCTAACAAATAAAATAGTTATAAAGTTAAGATATTGATTGTGTAATTTAATTTTTAAATCTTGCACAACTTAATATTAAAAAACAATAGCAATTATGTTAGTTGAACAATTGATTCAAACTCTTTACATGCAATTAATTAAACAAATAATTTTTATCAATGCTTTCATATCATTTTGAGTATTTTCTAATGTATCAAGTCTAACTAGTTCACTAAAATTTAAAAACAATTTTTCTTTTTGTTTAATAATTGCTATTAATGAACTACAAAGCCTAATTGTGAAACTATCAAATTCAACTGGAAATAATGATATTGCAACAACAATAAATTCAATCACAAATAGTGGTAATAACAACAAGGAAATCAAGCTTCATTTTGCAGGAGCGCAAATTGATAAAACCTACGCTTTATCAAATATCAAATTTGCTG
>NZ_JAHB01000015.1 GCF_000526955.1 Mycoplasmopsis cricetuli ATCC 35279
TTTTTATTATTTTGCAAGCTAAGCTCAGGTTTTTCTAGTTTATTGGTTGAAATTATTTTTTGTGAATTATTTGCTTGCTTGTTATCATTTGTTTTATTAGTTTTTAAATTTTTATCATTGTCATTTTCTTTGAACTTATTAACTACCCCCCCTTTATTTATATTAATATTTGTCTTATTTTTCTGATGATCTAAATTATTAATAGGTTTTAAATTTTCAATTTGATTTTCTGGTTTTTTACTTTCTTTTTTAGTAAGCAACACAGAAGTTGTTACTGCTGAAACAATTAAAGCAACTGAAATCAAATTTATTATTACTAATTTAATTATTTTTTTATTTTTCACGATGTAGGACCTTTTATTCTTAAAAAATCAATAAAATAAAATATTGTTTTAGATATAAATATATATAAAATTATACATTTTTAAGTTAACCATTATACTGAGAAAAAAGAAAAAAAGAAAAAAATTATTATTAGCAAATTTTATGAAAAATTTTTCCACAAATTATTCTTTTTTTTTTTTTTTTATAATGAAATTAAGGATATTTTTATCCTTAAAAAATAAAAAGAAAGGAGCAAAATGAAAAAAGAATTATGATGAAAAACAAGAACAATTTACCAAGTTTATGTACGTTCATTTGCAGACTCTAATGATGATGGCAATGGTGATTTACCTGGTTTAATTTCAAAATTAGACTATTTAAATTCACTAGGAATTGGAGCAATTTGAATGAATCCAATTGCTAAATCTCCAATGATTGATAATGGTTATGATGTAAGTGATTACAAAGATATTGATCCTATGTTTGGAACAATGCAAGATTTTAAAAAATTGATTGAAAAAGCACATCATTATGATATTAAAATTATTTGAGATTTCCCTTTAAATCATTGTTCTAATAAACATCCATGATTTCAAAAAGCACTAAAAAATGATCCAAAATATTTAAAATACTTTTATTTTACAGATAAATATAATTTAAATCGAAAATCTTTATTTGGTGGAGAGTTTTGAACAAAGGCTCAAAATGGACTCTACTATGCACATGTTTTTTCAAAAGAACAGCCATGTTTAAATTGACATAATCCAAATGTTGTTAATGAGTTTATTGACATAATGAAGTTTTGATTAGATCAAGGAGTTGATGGATTTAGGTTTGATGCTTTTGATGAAATAGGAAAACCATTGGATCTTTTTACTCGGAATGATATGTACAATCATGATACTAATTTTGTAATTGAAAAGTTTAAACAAATTCGTCAAAGTCTTTGAAAGGATAGTGATGAAATTATGATTGTTTCAGAATCTGGAGCAATGGATGCTAAAGAGACAAATAAAAATACAACACTGGCAAATAAAGTTTATAGTTTAATTATTAATTTTGAACATGTTCATAGTGAATTTGATATTTTAGTTGGAAATCGAATTTGAAAAGGTTTTGACTTTGTTAAATTTAAAAAAATAATTGAAAAATGACAAACAATTGTTAAAGATGGGTGAAACACTCTTTATTTTAACAATCATGATCAAGCAAGAAGTGCTTCGCGCTTTGTTTATGAACAAACTAATTTTTTTGATCAAAAAGCAAAAGCATTGGCACTAACAATGTTTGCACTTAAAGGCACTCCTTTTATTTATCAAGGTGAAGAAATTGGAATGGATAATTCTCCACATACTCAAAATTTAGATTTAATTAATGATATTATGGATCATAAAACATACATTCAAGAAGTTATTGAAAATAAAAGTATCACTCATGATGAATATATGAAAGTAACTTCATTGTATTCTAGGGATAATGCAAGAACTCCTATGCCATGAGATGAAAATGGTGGATTTAATAAATCAATGATAACTTGACTTCCATATAATCCTAGTTATAAATCAATTAATGTAAAGTCTCAGATAAATGATTCACATTCTGTTTTATCATGATACAAAAAATTAATTAAATTAAGAAAAAACCCAAAAGTAAAAAATGCTATTTTATGAGGGGATTTTGAATTAATTCTTAAAAAAGACAAAAATATTTTTGCATATAAAAGAAATTACAAAAAGCAAAAATTGCTTATTTTAGTTAATTGAAGTCAAAAAATTCAAAAACATTCTTTAAATTTAAATAAATATAAAGTTTTTTTAAACAATTATCAACAGTATCAAAATGATATTTTGCTTCCTTGACAAGCAATTATTTTAAAGAAGAATCAAAATGTATAGTAAAAAATGATTTTTTATAATGGTTCTGCCAGCGGTAATTATTTTTAGCATTGTTTTAGTTATTCCAATTATTTTAGGAATTTTACTTTCATTTACTGATTGAATTAGTGGACAATTAATTTTTGAAGGAAAATGAATTGGTTTTAATAACTATCAAATAGCACTAAAAGATTCAAGATTTATAGGTTCAATTTGATACACTTTTGTTTTTTCAATTACTTGTTTAATTTTAGTTAATTTATTTGGTTTTAGTTTTGCCTATATTCTTAACAAAAAAATTAAGGGAAAAAACTTTTTCAGAGGAGTGTTTTTTATTCCTAATATGATTGGTGGATTAATTTTAGGATATCTTTGAAGATTAATGTTTGATAAAGTTTTAGATTCTATATTTGGACATTCATTAAGATTTGGTAATCGTTGAGAAGCAATGCTTGCCATGGCAATTGTTTTTACATGACAAATGGCAGGATATGTTATGGTGGTATATATTGCAGCATTGCAAAATATTAATAAAAGTGTGCAAGAAGCTGCAAAAATTGAAGGAGCAGGATTAGTTAAAAGTTTTTTTAATGTAACATTACCATCAATTATGCCAGCAATAACTATTGTATTATTTTTAATTATTAGTCGATCATTTCAAATGTTTGATCAAAATTTAGCACTTACTAATGGAGATAACAATACTAGCTTGATTGCTTTTGATATTTATTCAGCTGCATATAATAGTTCATATGGTCAAACACTTGGAATTGCTCAAGCTAAAAGTTTTATTTTTGTAATTGTTGTTTCTGCAATTGCAATTAGTCAAGTTTATATAACTAAAAAATTTGAGGTTCAAATTTAAAATGAAAAATATGTTTTCTTTGTTATCATTTAATTTTGCAAGAAAAAAGGCTTTAAAAATAAGCTTAATTTTATTTTTGGTAATTGCTAGTTTTGTGTGACTTTTGCCATATTTATTAATGACTAATACTTCTTTTAAAAATCAAGGTGATTTAATCATTAAAAATATTTTTGCACTTCCAAATCCAATTCGTGGAGAAAATTACCAAAATGCAATTCATGCACTTAAATTAAGTGAATCATTTTTTGTAAGTTTATTTGTAACAATTTTTTCTAATGTTTTTATTATTTTCTTCTCATCATTGACTGCATGACAACTTGCACGAGCAAAAACATTAATTTCAAAAATAATTTTTTATTTATTTTTGATTACAATTATTGTGCCTTTTCAAGCAATTATGTTACCTTTGATTACTATTATGGGAAAAATGAAATTTTTAAATTTATTTGGACTTGTGTTTATGTATACTGGTTTTGGAATGTCAATTTCAATTTTTATGATGCATGGATTTTTAAGCAATATTCCACTTTCACTTGAAGAAGTTGCCAAAGTTGAAGGATACAATCCATTTAGAGTTTATTTTAAAATTATTATTCCTTTATTAAAACCAATTATTTCAACAATTGTTATTATTAATACAATTTGAATTTGAAATGACTTTTTATTGCCATTTTTAGTTTATTTATCAAATTCACATAGTCCTACAACTACCATTATTAGATTAAAAGAAGGTTTAGTTGGAACATATGGAACAGATTTTACTGCTATTATGGCAGGATTAACTATTTTAATTGTTCCAATTATTATTTTCTTTTTAGTGATGCAAAAAAATATTATTTCAGGAATTACAAATGGATCAATTAAATAAATTATACAAACAAACTAAATTACCAAGTTTTTTGTTTGAAAAGAAAAATGAATTACTCCACAAACAAGTTTTAAATGATAAAGATAATATTCTAGAATTAGTTAATGTTAATAAAATTTATCAAAATGGTTTTCAAGCTATTTTCAAAACAAATTTAAAAGTTAAAAAAAGTGAATTTTTAACATTACTTGGACCTAGTGGATGTGGAAAATCAACAACATTAAGAATTATTGCAGGTCTTGATCAAGCAAATCAAGGAGATATTTATATTAATGGTTTAAATGTAACTCATTCAGAGCCGGCAATGAGAAATTTAACTATGGTGTTTCAAAATTATGCGCTTTTTCCACACCTAAATGTTTATAAAAATATTGCATTTGGACTTAATGCTAATAAAAAGAAAATTGGTAATACTACAAAAATTTGAAAAGAAATAAATTTTTTAAAAAATAAAATTTCTGAAACAAATTGAAATATTAAAAATATAAATTACTTACAAATTCATAAAAATAAATTAGTTAGAAATGAACAAAAATTAATTAAATTTAAAAATCAAAAAAATAAACTTATTATTGATATTAGTAATAAAAATTCATTACGAATTAAAAATAAAATTCAAAAATTAACTGAAAAAATTACCTTTTTAGAAGGAATAATTAATTTTGAAAAAGCAAACATTTTAAAATTTGAAACAATTAAAAGTCAATTACCAAATTTTAAAGAAAATATCAAAATTCTTAAAGATGAACTTTTTAAATTAAAAAAACAAATGAAAGTATTAGCTTCAAAAGAAGATAAAAATATAATAGTTAATGAACGAGTTAATTATGCAGCTAAAGTATTAGGTCTTGAAAATTATCTTAATTCTAAACCTTCTGAATTATCTGGAGGACAGCGTCAAAGGGTTGCACTTGGAAGATCAATTGTAAACAATCCAGTTTTGTTTTTAATGGATGAACCTCTTTCAAATTTAGATGCTCAACTTAGAGCGACTATGAGAATTGAAATTAGAAAATTACATGAAAAAATAAATTCAGGAACAATTTATGTTACTCATGATCAAATTGAAGCAATGACAATGTCAGATAAATTAGCAGTTATGTCTGATGGTTTTATTTTACAAATAGGATCTCCTAAAGAAGTTTATAAAAATCCTTCATGTTTATTCGTAGCAGGATTTGTGGGAACTCCTGCAATGAATTTTCTTGAGGGGATTTATGTTAATAATCAATTTATTTCCAAAAATGGAATTAAAATTAATTTACCAGTTTCAAAAACAGAAAATATTCAAAACAATCAAACTATCACTATTGGAATTAGGCCAACTGATTTTTCACTTGATGATAATATTTTTAAATCATACAAAACAAAACTAAAAGTAAAAATTATCAATAAAGAACTTTTAGGTAATGAAATTCAGTATCAAGCATTAATTGAAAATACCAATGACAAATTTACTTTTATTACCTCTTCATATGAAGATTTTAGCATAAATGATGAAATTGAATTATTCATAATTTTATCAAGAGTTCATATATTTGATACTCAATCTACTGTTTCTCTTACATCAGATTTAAATTTAGAAACTATTCAAGCACTTGAAAATTGACTTGACTCTGAAGAAAAAATTAAAGTAAGAAAACAAATTCTAGAAAATTTTAAGAAACATAAACATAATTCTAGTGTTTTAAAAACAATTTGAAACTTTATTAAAAATAAAAAAATGAAAAGAGAAAAAAATGAAAAAATTTAAAAAGAAATTATTATTTCTATCTTCTGTTTTAACTACAAGTTCAATTTTAACTGTTGCAGGAGCATGTTCAAATAGTTCAACAAATAAAACTGAACTATTAAATAGTATGAAAAATGATCAAACAGTTGAAGCACTAAAAACTAAATTTGATGGATATTCAACTGATGCAATGGAAATTATTGGATCAAAAGCTGAAATTAATGATCAATCAGGAGACTTAATTCAAGCTTTTAATGAATATTTTGGAACAAAACTAAGTTTTACTCAATATGGCAATGGAACTAATCCAGGAGAAATTCTAACCCAAAAATTTGCAAGTAGTGGTGGTGTTGGAAATGTTTTACTCTTTGCAATTGAACCTAAATCTGAATTTGAAAAACATGACAAATATACTATTAATTCAGATGCTAAAATTGTTTTAGAAATTGATAAAAATATTCCAGGTACAATTGAAGTTGGAAATAAAAAATTTATGCCTCAAGTGTATGAATATTATGGAGTTGTTTACAACAAAGATTTATTTAATGAAAAAGATGTAGTAGTTTATGAAGGAAAAAGTTTTGCTCAAGTTAAAGCAAGCAATTCAAATTTTAATTTAATTAAAAATAACAATTACAATGGAACAATTGAATCTGAAGGAAAACTTTATGTTTTCACTAATGATTTAAAAGAAGAAGGATACATTAAAGTTGTTGAATTTTTAAAATCCAAGGGAGTAACCAGTCCTTTTTATTCATTAGCAAAAGCTCAAAAACAATACTTATGACCAATTTCAACACATTTAATTGCTGGGGCTATTTCAACTATTAGTCAACCAAAAGAAAATGAATGAAATCAAGCTGATAAAGTAATTACTCCTGAAATGATTAATACAGTAAAAAACGCTCTTAAGATTATGGGTTATCAAGAAGGGGATGATCAAGCAAAACAAAATAATGTGGATTCAGGACTTGCAAGTTTAGCAGTAAATCAAACTGCTATGATTCAAGGTGGTACATTTAGCGAACCAGATGTTAAAAGAACAAATAAAAATATTAAGTTAGGATTATTTCCATTACCTATTTTTAATAAAATTGATCAAACTGCAATGGTTTATCGTGGTGCTGCTCAAAAATGAGCAATAACTACTTTGGCTAAAGATGAAGCAAAATTAAAAACTGCTAAAATGTTTTTGCAATTTCTATACAAAACAAAATCAGGATACAATTATTTATCTAAAGTATTTAAATTTATCAGTCCATATAATGCTCCTGAAGGTATTTTAAACTCAGTAGATCAAAATTCTCTTTTGACTTCAGCTGCTAACTATGAAGGTGATACAAATGTAGGCAATTGAGTTCATCAAAATTTTCCAGATGGATTTAATACTGACAATGATATTTTAGCTCAAGTGTCAAATAAAGGTTATGCAGCAGAAAATGCATATGAAAAAATTAAAGATACTTATGAAGATCTTTACAAAAAACATCTTGAAAATAATAAAAAAAGAAATTTATAAGAATAAGATATTTTAGACAAAAATAAATTAATTACAAATATTTAAATACTTGTAAAAATCAAAAATAAAATGAACACTATAAAATATAAATATAGTGCTCATTTTTTTATATTTAATAATAACAAATTCAAAATTTTAGCTAGAATTTGTTACATTGATAAATTAAAATAAAAGCTTTATACTTTTTGAATTTTATTTTTAATTAAATAGTTTAATCCAAATAAAGCGCTATCATCTGCAAAAGGATCCTTTTTTATTTTTAAATTTTTTAAATGATAAGGATCAACAAATTTTTTTAATTTATTTATAGCTTTTTCAACTATTCATCAATTATTAATTGCAACACTTCCTCCTATTGCAATTAAATTTGGATTTACAAATGCAAGTGAAATGGCCATTGTTCTTGCCAAAGTATCAATTGCTTGATTAACTATCTGTGTGCAATCTTTATTTTGTTTGTAGTTTTTTAATATTTCAGCTGAATTGTAGTTTAAATTTTTAGCTTTGGCTCTTAATTGCATTCCAGTTCCTGATACAAAATGTTCAGCTGCATAAGAATTTAAGTGCAATTTTGAAGTGTAATATTTTGAACTAGGTAAATGGGCAATTTCTTGGGCAAAACCTGAAGAACCTGTAAAAATTTCATTTTTAATAATCAATCCAGCACCAAAACCAGTTGAAATAGTAAAAAACTGAGTTACTCCTTGAGAATTATTATTAAAATAAAAGTGATTTGCAAGGGCCATAACATTTGCATCATTTTCAAAAACAATTTCTTTTAAGTTTGTTTTTGAAAGCAAATGTTTTTTAATATTAATATTGTGTCATCCTTTTAAATTTGGAGAATTTTTAATAATTCCATTTGCATAATCTGCAGGCCCTGGAATGCACATAGCTAGAGCATCAATTTTATATTCATTAATTAAATTGACAATTTTATCTAATGTTATTTGATAATTTTCTTGATCAGTTTTAAATCGAATTTTTTGAATAATTTGATTATTTTCAAATAATGCAAAACGAGTATTTGTTCCACCAATATCAATTGAAGCTAAATTATATTTTTTCATTTTTTTTAACCTTTTTCTTTTATTAAATTTTAATTAATTTTTTTAAAAAATTAAATTTAATTATTAATTTAATAATTAAAAAAATAAACTTAAAATTGAACTTATTGATACTGAAAAAACTTTTACATAAATTTTTCATTTCATTTTATTTATTAGTTATTTAAAAATCTCTTAAATATAAAGATTAAATATAAAAAGATCTATTAAGTTAAGAATATTTAAAAAATATTAGATTCAAATTACACATAAAAAAACTTACAATTTGTAAGTTTTTTTATGTTTATTAATTATTTTTATTATTAGTTTCATTTTGTTTTTTAATTGCTTCTGAAAGCAATTCAGTGAATAAATTATGAGGCATTAATGGTCTTGCATGAAATTCAGGGTGATATTGCACACCAATATAAAATCTTTTGGTTGGATCTTCACAACTTTCAATTAAATTTGTTTTATCTGATTTAGCAGCAAAAATAAAAGAATCATCTTCAAGAGATTTAATAAATTTATCTTGAATTTCATATCGATGTCTATGTCTTTCATAAATTGTATTTTTTTTGTAAATTTTAGATATTTTTGATTTGGGTTTTAGATGAATTTTATTAGCTCCAAGTCTTAGTGTTCCACCTATTTGATCTTGTTCTTTTTTTCCAGCAATAAAGTCAAGAATATAAACTTCTTCAAGATCATTTGTAGCAAATTCTTTTGAAGTTGCTTTTTTCATTCCTTTTCTTCTTGCTTGTTCAATTGACATTGCTTGCATTCCAAGACAAATTCCTAATGTTGGAATATCATTATCACGACCATATTTAGCTGCTAAAATTTTTCCTTCAAATCCTCTAGCTCCAAATCCAGGCAAGATAACAATTGCATCAGATCCATGAAGATTTTTGTTAATATTTTGTTTGGTTAATATTTCAGAATTAATTCAATCTAATTTAATTTTGTAATTTAAATAAATTGAAGATATTTTTAGAGCTTCAATAATTGATTTATAAGCATCTTGGAAATGTGAATATTTTCCAATCATTTTAATTGAAATTTCTCCAATGGATGGTTTTTCACTTTTTAAAACAAATTTTTTTCATGCTTTAAGGGTAGTATTTTGGTTAATAGGCATGTTAAAATATTGCAAAATTATTTTGTCAGCATTTTTATTTTCAAGCAATAAAGGAGTTTGATAAACATTATCTAAATCATAAACTGAAATAATGTTTTGCACATCTAAAAATGATAGTTTAGAAATTTTTTGAATAATTGGTTGATTAATTTCTATATCTGATCTAAGCAAAATCATATTAGCTTTAATTCCCATTAGTCTCAAACTGTTAATTGAATACTGAGAAGGTTTAGTTTTAAATTCTTTGGTAGTTTTTAAAAAAGGTACATAACTAACATGAATAAAAAAACATTTTTTTTCATCTTGTTGGTTAGCAAATTCAGAAATGGCATAAATAAATGGATTTGACTCAATATCACCTACTGTCCCTCCAATTTCAACAATAATAAAATCAGAATTGTATTTGGTTTCAAGATTTTTAATTACTGAATTTATTTCATTAGTTACATGAGGTACATATTGAACTGTTTTACCTTGATAAAATCCTTTGCGTTCTTTTTCAAAAATGCTATTAAAAATCTTTCCACTGGTAAAATTTGAATCTTTAAAAAAGTTTTCATTGATAAATCTTTCATAGTGCCCTAAATCAAGATCAGTTTCACCCCCATCCTCTGTAACAAAAACTTCTCCATGTTCATATGGTGACATAACTCCTGGGTCAATGTTTAAATATGGATCAAGTTTTAACACAAAAACACTATATCCTCTTGATTTTAATAATAAACCAAGAGAAGCAGCAGAAACACCTTTTCCTAAACCAGAAATAACCCCACCTGTGATAAAAATAAATTTCGACATAAAAAACCTCCATAAATTTAAATTTAATTACTTTTACTTAATTTTAAAAACTAATAAAATATAATTTTACCATTTTTATTTTTTAAAAATGCAAAATTATTATCAAATACAATTAAATTATTATCATTTTAAAAACATATATAATAAATGAAAATTTTAAAAATAAATTTAAAAAAGAGGGAAAATGAAAATTGATAAAAGAATAAAAAAGGTTCTATACACTCAAAAACAAATTGAAACAAAAATTAAAGAATTAGCTGATTGGGTTAATAATACTTATCAAAATACAACAGATTTAGTTATTGTGGGATTACTTAAAGGAAGTGTTCCTTTTCTTGCACAACTAATTAAAGATGTTCAAGTTGATCATATTTTAGATTTTATGGTTTTATCCTCATATTATGGGGAAACTGATTCATCTGGTTCAGTTAAAGTAGTTATGGATTTAGCTTATGACATAAAAAATAAAGATGTTTTAATAGTTGAAGATATAGTTGATTCAGGAATTACTATTTCGAAAGTATTTGATTTACTTCAGCACAAACATCCCAAGTCATTAAAAGTATTGACTTTACTTGATAAAGTAGAAGGTAGAAAAAATCAATTTCACCCTGATAAATCTGGTTTTATCACTCCAAATGAATTTTTAGTTGGTTTTGGTCTTGATGTTAAAGAAAAATTAAGAAACATTCCATACATTGGAATATTTGATAAAAAATATTTAGATGAACTTTAGTAACAAAATTTTTATTTATTTTCATCTGAGATTCTTTTTTATTTTCAAAAAGCAAATATTTTGTTAAATATAAAATAAAAATTTTGAAAAAACATATTTTTCTAAAAAATAAAATAGTATATAATGTTGAAGAATAGTGTTCTTAAGCATTATTGTATTTTATTAAAAATAAAATAACTAAAATATTTTTTTAAAAAACATAATACAAAAAACAATTTTTAAAGCTAAAAAAGGATATATTAAATGCCAAATAAATTGTTTTTTTTTTTTTTTTTTTTTTTTTTTTTTTTTTTAGAGAACCTATTTTTAAAAAATTAAGATTTATTAAAAAAATTTTAAGGAAAATTAATTATGCCTGATACAAAGAAAGATAGCAATGTTAAAAGAAAAAAAGCTCTTCCAGTGATGATTGCTGGTGGAGTTTTGGCAACTGGTGTTGGACTTACTATCACCAATGCTCTTTTGCATGAAACAGAAAGAAAAGATGAAAATCTTATACCTAAATTAGGAATTTACAAAGATTTTAAAAATAATGGAAAAATGATTATTCCTTTAGATCCAAAACTTGCTGGAAGAAAAGCTCAAGCAATTTTTGAAAATGAAAAAGGTGATAAGTTTTTCATTGAAGCAACAATTGATGAAAAAGGTGTTGCTACTTTTGATCATTCATTATTACCTGAAGGGTCTGAATATGTTTTAAAAAAACTTCAAGACCCAGTGAGTGAGACTAATTTAGTTGATGTTGATTCAATTCCTGTAAAAGCTAGAACCATTGACAAAACTTTTAATTATGATGATAAAGGAAATTTAGAGTTTGTTCGTAATTTAGGACCTTCAAATGCAAACAAAGAAATTGAAGTTACAATTAAAAATTCAAAAGGTAAAGAAAAGATAGTTAAAGTTAAAGCAGATGAAAATGGAATTGTACGTGTCAAACCAACTGATGATCCAGAATTTGCTTTAAAACCAAATGATAGCTATGCAGCTGTTTCATTTAAAACACCAACTGGTGAAGAACTTGATAAAGATAAACCTTCATCTGCAATGTTTCCAATTCCAAACAAACCAATTCTTACATATGATAAAGATAAGAAAAATAATTTAAATAAATATCAACTTTCTAAAGAAACACCACATGATCCAGATTCTAAATTACTTGTTAATTATAAAGACAAAAATAATGAAATTCAGACAATTGAAATTCCAATTAAAGCTGATGGAACTTTAGATGAAGAAGTAGTAGCAACTATTCCTCATGATGCAATTATTGATTATGATAAATTTAAAATTAAAAATCCTCAAAGTAATACTGAAATTCCATTAAGCTTTATTCCAAGAGATAATTATCAGCAATCAACTCAAAACATTAATAAAACACCTTATATTCATGTAGGAAAAGAAAATAAAAATAAAGTTATTGAATTTACTTATAAAGCAGATGGTCCTGATGGTAAACCAAGAATAATTACTGTTATTAAAAAAGCAGATGAAAATGGAAATGTTGAACTACCTACCATTGATTATATTAAAGCAGCTGATGGTGAAGGTTATAACTGAGATTTAGTGTCAGTAAAAAATAGTGATGATCCAAAAAATAGTGTTTATAATCCCGCTGATATTGATAAAATTTCAAATCATGATTTAAGACATACTGTTGAACAAGGAAAAGATATCCAACATATTCCAGTTGTAAGTGATCCAAATAATCCAATTGATCCAAACGCTGAGTATGAAATAACATACACTGATGATAATGGAAAAGAACATACAGTTAAAGCAAAACCAGAAAAAGATCCAAATAGTTTTGGTGATTATATTTTTAATGTTCCTGTTCCAAATGAAAATGGACCAGTTACTTTAGAGAAAATTGAAAAGATAAATCCTGAAGGAACAAGATCTGAAATTGATCAATTTAATCAAAAAGATAAATTTGAAATTGAAAATTCAACAAATGGATTTCCAAAATTAACATGAAATCAAGATCCATATGACAAAAGTGTAACAATTAAATCTAAATTGGGATCTGAAAATGCCAACAAGGAAGTTATTTTAATTGGAAAAGATTCTAAAGGAAATGAAATTAAAATTCCTGGAATGACTGATAAAAATGGTGAATTTACAGCCACAATTCCTGGTGATAACATAATAGGAAAAGTTATTGAAGCTCAAAAAATATTGGATGCTGAAGACTTGGAAAAAGTTATTAAAGATTTTGCAAATACCCCTAAAAAAGATAAGACAATTAATTTATTAAGATCAGATAATGCCAATGGAGAAATTACTAGAGTTTTTGATATTGATCCTATTCCAGCGGATTCAAATGACCCTAATTCTCAACCTAAACCAAACCCATCTTCTGCTAAAATTGTTACAAAAGAAGGAACAATTAAATATATTCCACTTCAACCTAATATAAATGATCCAAGTAAACAAGAACTTCCTGCAGATGCACTTAGAGATGGAGATAGAATTGAATCAATTGTTTCTGAAAATGATCATGAAAATACATTGGTTAAAAACAAAGATATTCCAATTGAAGATCGTTATGAATATCCAACCCCAGAGATTCATAAAGAAATTTCAGATAATGATGATGAAAGTAAAACCATTATTACAAAAATACCAAAGACTGCAAAAGAAGGTGAAAAAGTTCTTGTTGAGCTTGAGAAAATTAATTCATTAACAGGCGAATCAGAAATTATTCAAGTTCCAGCAATAGTTAGTACAGATGAAAAAGGAAACAAACAAATTGCACTTGATGATAATAATTTACCAAAATTATCAGAAGATGATCAATTAATACTTAATGGAATTTATGAAGATGAAATTGATTCAAATAGCAATAATGATGATCATAAAAAAGGTAATAGTATTTTTGATATTAATAATGTTGATGATGAAGATAAAAATGAAAAACTTAAAATAGTACCAATTCATATTAATAAGATTGGAATTGAAAGTTCTGAAATAACCAATCATACAAGATTTGATCAACGTCAGTTAACTATCACTCTTGAAGATACTAAAAACCTTATTAATTATCAAACTAATAAACCAAAAATTGTATTAGCAAATATTAAAAATAACACTAAGGTAGTTTATAACAAAGATAGTGATAAAACAAAATATGAAATCAATGGTAATGTTAAAAAACTTATTCTTGATATTGAAGATCTTGAATTAAATAATACATATTACATTGAGAGTATTGAATTTGATTTAAACACTTTTG
>NZ_JAHB01000016.1 GCF_000526955.1 Mycoplasmopsis cricetuli ATCC 35279
TGATTTGGTGTTTTATTTTGTTTATTTTGTTGTGAACAAGCAGAAGAAATAGCTATCATAGGAGCCACACTAATAAGTAAAGGCAATAAAATCATTAATTTTTTACGTTTCATTTTAATCCTTTTTTAAAATTTTTAATTAAGTTTAAACTTATAATAACTATATTATATATATATATATATATATATGAAATTAAAGTATTTGTCAAATAAATTTCAAATTAAAAATAACATAGAGTCTAAAAAAATATTTTTAAACTTAAAAATTATAAATTTGTTTAAAATCAACTAATTTTTTATAAACTAAAAAGCAAAAAACTTAAAGTTGTAACTCTGAATTTTTCTATAAAACAATTTATTATAGTGTTTAAATTTTAGGGGGAGATGTAATTGTTTGATTTTTTGACACAGCTCTAAGAACTAGTTTTTTTTTTTTTTTTTTTAATTTAAATATTGTCATTAAATAATTACTTGAAATCAACTTTGCAAAAAGTAAATTTAAAGAGTTAGAACTGTTCAAAAAAGTTTAATTAAATAACAAAGCACCACTAATAAATTTTAATAAAAATTTTGACATTGGATCAAGAACTGGGTAATTATTTCACATTATATTAAGAAAAAAATAATTAAAAAATTTACAACTTATGGCATTAATTCTTTTAAAAATTTAATTAAAATGAATATGGAAAACAAAGGAAATTTTTTTTCTTGTTTAAATTTTTAAACTCATTTTTTAAATTTTTTTATTTTTATTTTTTTTCAAAAATAGACATAACATTAAAGTTATGAACTTTAAAATTAGGTAAAAAAACTTGTTAAGAAGATGCTTTTTTGAAGGGTTAAAAAATACACCAAAAAAGCAAGTTTGAGAAAATGTTATTAACACTATTATTAATAATTTTTTGTTTTCTTATAATATATTTTATATATTATAAAATTATAAATTCTTAAAGTTTTCTTAACACTGTTCTTACCAATCTTCTTAACTTTAGGGGTCTGTTCTTAACACTATTAAGAAGAGTTAAGAACTTTTCATTATTATGTATATAATAATGTTTTAGGAAAAAATATACTGTTTTTAACAGTTGTCTTATTTTGCTTTTCCTGCTTTAAAGCTGCGCGCACGCGAGAGGCATAAAAAAGGCAAAGTTAAGAATATTATTTTAATTTGTCTTAACTGATTATTAACATGAGAAAAACAAAGATTGACTTTGAACTGAAAAAAGTCCTATTTTTTATTTTAAAAAATTTTTTGTTGTATAGTTTTTATGAAGTTTTTGTTTTTCCAAATTAAAACAACACTTTAGTTTAAGTACTAACAAAAGTTAATTTTAAAAAATAGTTATAAATTTTTTTATAAAACAATTTTTTATTTAAATATCTAGCTTACAAAAAATAAAAAAATTTCTCATAAATTAAAGCACCAAAATTTTTATAAAAATCTATCTTTGCAATTAAATTAGATTTATTTTTTTTAAATTTTATGGAATTAATGTGAAAACTTATATATTTAATTTTTTAAAAAAATAAAACAAATATAAAATTTTAATTGAATTACAAAGATTAAAATTATGGATATTAATGTTTCAATATTAATTTTTCAAATTCAATCTAAATGTATTATCTAAATTTATTTTTAAAAATTAATAATGCAGTAATTCAAAATAGAGTATAAGAATTAGACACAATTAATTTGGCATTAATAAACTTTATCAAAGCTAATTTAAAGCATTATTAAATTCATACCAAATATGGTAGAAGAATTGCAATTAATGTTTATAAACAAAATTGAATTCAAATTTTTGATTTAGTTAATAATCTTATATCTAATATAAAATTTTCAAAATACTTTAAAGGAGTAATATGAAAATAAAAAAAATTTTTAAATTTTTAACACTAACTGCTACAATGTCAGTTGTACCAATTGCATCTGTTTCTTGTTTACAAGGAAGTTACAATCTTAAAGCGGAAATAGATGAGAAAAAAGAAGTTATAACTGTTAAAGCAAGTAATTTAAATAAACTTTTCAATGGTGAAAAGGCATATTTACAAGTTCTATGGGAAAATGAAGAAAACATTACTTCTGTTGAAAATGTCTTAAATGAAAAGTTAGATAATTTTGTTAATGTTGCTGGTATTAAAAATACTCAATTAAATAGTATTTTCAAAAAAACAAATGAATCACAAATTTCAACTTATGTACTTGACAATGATGGAATTGATAGAATTATAGCCAATAACATGGATGCTAAAAATCTATATGAAACAAAAAAATATATGAATTTCTTTTTCAAATCAGGGGATAAAACTAAGAGCTTAATTGAGCTTTTTGAAAATTCTGATAATGGTTCATTGATAAAAAATGGTGAAATTGAATTCAAGATTCCATATAGCAAATTTAAAGATCATGTCAACAAAGATAGTCAATTGTCAATAATGTATAGAATTATTAGATTTGGTGATGATCAAAGTAAAGAAACTGAATTAGTTACTGGAACTAGTTTTGTTCAGTTTAAAGGTATTAAAAAATAAAATTAATTGGCAAAATTAATTTTAGGAGATTAAAAAATGAAAATACATGAAAAAATAAATTTACACACACTTGACTATGTAGTCATTGCTTTATATTTATTTGTTGTTTTGGCGATGGGATTTTTATTTTGAGCCAAAGATAAATATGGTAAGAAAAAAATAACTAAAGATAAAGCTAAACATTTCTTTACAGGAGGTGGTCGAAATTCAACTTTTGTTGTTGGAATGTCGCTTTTTGCAACTATTTCATCCTCACTGTTCTTTTTAAATAACCCTGGACAGGTTGTTATATCAAGATGAATGTGAATGGGGGCTCAATTTGCAATTTTGGCAATTATTCCTCTTGTTAGCATTTACATTGTACCTTTTTATCGAAGAATGAAAGAATCTACAGCATATTCATATTTAGAAAATAGATTTCATTATTCTTTAAGAGCATTAAGTTCAATTTCATTTATTATATTTCAAATTTTTAGAGTAGCAGTTGTACTATATGTGCCAACTTTAGGATTATCATTAATTATTGATATCAATCCAATTGTTATTTTAATTTTTATAGGATTAACAATTACTATTACCTCTGCTTTTGGAGGGTTTAAAGCTGTTATTTGAACTGATACAATGCAAGGAATTGTTATGCTATTTGGAACAGTTTTGATCCTTATTTTAGCAATTTTTAGTATTGATTGAGGATCATCAACTTTTGTTTCACATCAAATTTTTGATAAAGCTTCTGTTAAACCTGATTTAATTAATGCAGGATTTTTCTTGATTTTTGTTTATAACTTGATTAATGCAGCCTATGCATACATGGGTTCTCAAGATGTAACTCAAAGATATAAAGGAACTAATTCATTAAAACAAATTAAAAAAACCTTGTGAACAGCATTTGGAATTTCTCTATTCTCTGCATTTTTATTTTTTGGTGTTGCATCACTAATTTATATGTTCTTTAGTTCTAAGGGATACTATTTAGATGGTGCAGCAAATAGTATTCAAGCTATTGCTGGTAAAGGTGCAAAAGGTGCACAATACTTTTCATACTTTATCGCTTCATCATTACCTATAGGAATTGTTGGTTTATTAATAGCAAGTGTTTTTGCTGCTGGACAATCAACAGTTTCTTCAGGTCTATCTTCATTATCTAATTCTATTATTGTTGACTTTGTTATTAGATTTAAAAAATTAAATGATAAAACAACAACTATTTTATCAAAAGCATTTGTTGGTATTTTTGGAATTCTAGGAACAGCATTTGGAATAGTATTAATTGTTACTAATCAAGATGGTTTATTTAACTATTTTGCAGGAATTATAGCTGTACTTAATGCTCCAACCATTGCAATCTTTTTATTAGGAATATTTACTAAGAGAACTAATTGAATTGGTGCTTTAACTGGCTTTACGCTAGCAAGTATTCTTGGAGTTTTCTTGTGAATATTTTCTCAGAAATTTATACCTGATGACTTAAGAATCAAAATTCATAGCGCTATTACTACAATGATTAATTTTGGTGTAGCGATAGTTTTTGGATATGTAGTTTCAATTATTGTTGATAAGTTTAAAATTTCATATGTTAAACACAATCTTACAAATAAAACTTTCTGAACAAGAACTGAAGAATTCAAAAAAATTAATGACATTGAAAGTGAATATGAAGAGGTTTTAGCTAAGTCAACTAAAAAAGGATTTAAACAATGAGATCTACTTGAAAGACTAGAAAAAGAGAAAAATGATTTAGAAAAAATTGTTGATTCACAAACCTTTTATAGCACTTCTTCAACAGTTTAAAAAAACAATTAAATTAAATTAACCTAAGATATAATTCTTATGTTTTTTTTTTTTTTTTTTAGAAAAATAAAGCAAAAATAATTTAAAAATATATTTTAAAATAAATTATTAAAACCAATTTATTTTAAATTTAATAGAATAATTTTTTAACTATATTTTTTTAAAAATAAATTTTTATTTAAAAAACTACAATAGAAAAAAACAATTTAAAACATTAAAATTATTTATTTTGACATTACTAAGACCAAAACTAAATATAAAATAATAACTAAAAATTTTAATTTTAAAGATATTTAAAAAGTTTTAGTCTTAAAACTAAAAAATAGTTTTTAAGCTATTGTTTGATTTTAAAAAAACTTGTTAAGATAATTGTTTTTAAGTAATTAAAAAATATGCCAAAAACAGGTTTGAAAAAATGTTATTAACACTATTATTAATAAGTTTTTATTTTGTTATAATGCATAGAATATACTATAAAAAATAGTAAATTTTAAAAGTTTTCTCAACACTTTTAATACCAATATTTCTAATTTTAAGATTTTGTTATTAATAGTGTTAAGAAGAGTTAAGAACTTTTTTATCATTATCTAAATAATAAATTTTTCAGTTAAAATATTTTTAACATTTGTCTTATTTTCTTTCTTGCTTTAAAGAAAAAACTTTATTTTTTTATTTTAAAATTTTTTATTTCATAATTTTTATGGAATTTATGTGAAAATTAGGCATTAATTTTTTAAAATTAAAATTAAAAATTAGAAAAAGGATAAAATATTACTTGAATTATGAGTATTAAAAATGGATTATTTATTGTTTCAGTACAAGCATTAAAAGGTGAACCAATGTATGGTGGAAGTTCACTTTTAAAAATGGCCAATGCAGTAATTCAAGGCGGAGCACAAGGATTAAGGACAAGTCAAATTAAAAACATCAATGATTTTATTAAGGCTGATTTTAAGGTTCCAATTATTGGAATTATTAAAAAAGACTATAAAAATAGTGATGTTTTTATTACAGCTACTTTAGTTGAATTAAAAAAATTAATCGCTACTGGTGTTGATATTATTGCAATGGATGCAACTTTAAGAAAGCGCCCTAAAGAGTCTTTAGAAGAAATGGTAAATTATTTTCAAAAATACAAAAAACCGCATCAGAAACTTATGGCTGATTGTTCTAATGAAGAAGATGTTTCTAATGCTATTAAATTAGGTTTTGAAATTATTGGCACTACTTTAAGAGGCTATACTGAACAAACAAAAAAAATGAGTAATTATGAAAAGAATTATGCTTTTCTAAAATATTGTCAGAAACTTTGTGTTCAAAATAACAGATATTTGATTGCGGAAGGTGGTTTTGATACTCCAAAAAGAGCACAAATAGCTTTAAAATATGCTAATGCAGTTGTGGTTGGATCAGCTATTACTCGTCCAAAGTATATTACTCATTTATTTAAAGAAAAAATAGAAAATGGAGCATAAATGAAAAAATTTGAAGGATTATTTCCCGCTTTAGTTACACCATTTGATGAAAATGGTAAACTTAGTGAAAAAGGATTGAGAGAGTTAGTTGATTACTTAATTGAAGTGCAAAAAGTTGATGGTTTTTATTTAACAGGATCAACAGGTGAATTTTTACTTTTATCTTTTGAAGAGAAAAAACGCATTTTAGAAATTGTTGCAGATCAAACTAAAAATCGTGTAACTTTAATTGCTCAAATTGGAGATTTAAAACTAGAAGAAGTAATTGAGTATGGTTTATATGCTAAAAAACTTGGTTATGATGCTGTAAGTGCAATTACCCCTTATTACTATAGTTTTAATTTTGAAGAGATTAAAGAATACTATAAATTAATTACTGAACATGTTGATTTACCTATGTTTATTTATTATTTACCTCAATTAGCTAATGCAAAAATTGGATTAAATGAATTTGGTGAATTATTAAAAATTAAAAATGTTGCTGGTGCTAAATATGGTTCAACAGACATTTATCTTTATGAACGTTTAGTAAGTAAATATCCTGACAAGTTCTTTTTCTTTTCTTGAGATGAAGCACTTGGAGCATCTTTAACTTTAGGAGCAAAAGGTTGAATTGGTTCTACTTATAATGTTAATGCTTTAGGGGCAAGAAAAATTATTAATGCTTTTCAAAAAGGAGACTTTAAGTCATTACAATCACATACACATTCTTACAATGACTACATTCAAAAATTGATTAGTACAGGTGGAGTGATGAAAGGTCTTAAAGCCATTTTAAGGTTAGAAGGTGTTGATGTTGGGGATACAAGAGTTCCATTTGCAAAATCTAACACAAAAACAGAACAAGTTGGTAAAGAAATTTTAAATTTAATTAAATAGTTATATTTGTAAATTTAAAAATTCTTTATTAAAAAGGAGAAAAAATGATCATTGACAAATTGATTAATTTAAAACGTTATGAACATATTAACGGCAATTTAAAAACTCTAATCAATTGACTTGAAAAACAAGATTTTAATAATTTACCTAGTGGTAAAATTGAAATTGATGAAGATAAAGTTTTTGGTTTTCATATCAATGCAGATTCTTATTCTTATGAAAATGCTATGTATGAATTTCATAAAAAATATTTAGATTTTCATATTAATTTAGATGAAAATGAAAGCTATTATTTTGCATTTCCTGAAGAATTGTCCAATCAAATTTCTGCATATAATGAACATGAAGATGTAGCACTTTATCGCTTAGATACACAACGTAATTTTTTTAAATTGAAATTAGATGAATTTGCAATATTCTTTCCTGAAGAAGCGCACTGCCCTAAATTTCTTAACAAAAAAACCAAATTTAAAAAATTGGTTTTTAAAGTTAAAATAGATTAAATTAAAAACTAAGAAAGAAAAAATCAATGAAAAAAACCGAATTTACAGTTTTAGATTGAGTTGTAATGGTTGTTTATCTTATTGCAGTTTTAATAATTCCTTTGGTTTTTTATCTGCAAGCAAGACGCAATAAAAATTTTGATAGTGCTAAATATCTAGCTGCTAAGGGTGAAAAAGTCCCTTCTGTTGTAGTTGGTCTTTCCATTTGAGCTACTGGGCTTAGTTCACTAACTTTTTTAGCAACCCCTGGACTTGCTTTTAAAACAGGTTGGATGTGAGCGTTTGGACAATTAACAATTCTATTAATTACCCCCTATTTAATAAAAATTATCATTCCTTTTTACCGTCGCATTAAAGGAAGTACTGGATATCAATATCTAGAAAACCGTTTTAATTATTTAATTCGTTTTATTGCTTCAGTTTCTTTTATTTTATTTCATATTTTTAGGATCGCAATTGTTCTTTATATTCCAACTTTAACTTTATCTTTATTTATTGATATAAATATTTATTTATTAATGTTTATAATTGGTCTCGTTGTTGTAATAGGAACCTTTTTAGGTGGATTTAAGGGCATCCTTTGAACTGATGCAATTCAAGGCTTTGTTTTGTTTGCTGGGATTATTTTGATTGTAATTTTTGGATTGGCCTTAACTGATTTTAGTGTTGCCAAAATTCAAAATGTTTTATCAATAAAACAATTTGAAATTAAACTTGCCTCTGGTGGAGTTATTATCATCTTTCTTTCAAGTTATGTTCAAAATATGTTCTCATATACAGCTTCACAAGATATTGTGCAACGTTATAAAGCTGGAAAAACAATTTCAACAGCTTATAAATCAATTTATGTAAATGTTATTTTAGTTGCTATTACTATTTTAGTTTTTTATGCAGCTGGTTCAGTGTTGTATTCATACTATTCAAGTTTGGGTTATAATGTTGATGATCCTAAGATTATCGATTCAATTGTAGGTAGACCAAATTCCCCAAATAACACATTAGTTTCTTATTTTATTGTAACTTCACTACCAATGGGAATCTCAGGTTTAATTGTTGCTGCGGTCTTTGCTGCTAGTCAATCAACAATATCTTCTTCACTTAATTCTTTAGTTACAACTTTGATTACTGATGTTTTAGAAAAAAAATGAAAAATCAAAGATAAATTTAAGTTAGTACTTTCAAAAATTTTTATTTGTATATTTGGTGTGCTTGGTGTTTTGGTTGCTATAACTATTCATGTTTCAGGAATTAATAATTTAATTAGTTATTTTATTTCAATTGTGGGATTGCTAGGTGGTCCATTAGCAGGAGCTTTCTTCTTAGGATTGTTTACCAAAAAAACAAATGCTACAGGAGTTATGATAGGAATTTTTATTTCTTTTGCAATTACCTTACCAATTTGAGTGTTAGCAACTTTTAAATTTATTGTTTTTGCAGGCGAATATATTGCTTTAGTTAGTTTTGCGATTTTTATGATTGTTACTTATCCTGCTTCTCTTTTATTTAAACCTAAAAAAGAAACTAATTTAATGAATTTAACTATTTGAACTAAAACTAAGGAATTTGTTCAATTAGAAAAATTAGAAAAAGAAGTAGCAAAATTAGAACGAAAAGCTAAAAAAAACAAAGAAATCAGTGTTCAACTTGAGCAAAAAATGCAACAAATAGCTCAATTAGATAAAATTGTTTTTGAGCAAACTAATATGTAATTTTTAAATTTATCCAAAAGAATTTTTTTCTTTTGGATTTTCAGATTAACTTTTATTAAAAACTAAAATAAATTAAAATTAATAATTTTCATTTATTTTTTAATTTTTAAAGTTATAACCTATTAAATCTAAATTAAAAATATTTAAATTAAAAGAAAGAGAATAAAAATGAAACGCAAAAAATTATTGCTTTTATCAACATTATCACTTGGAATTGCTCCTGTTGCAACTATTGCTGCAGGATGCACTTCAAAACCACAAGAAGATCCTATACCTGATTGATACAAGAAATGTTGCACTGTTGATACTAAAGAAAGAATGGAAACTGAGAAAAAATTAAAAAAAATTCAGGAAAAATATGTTTCTGCACCAGTAAAAAATGAATTAGTTAATGCTAAAAAAATTAATTCTGTTTTATTATGATCACATAAAGAAAATGATTCAAATTCTTATCGTATTCCAAATATAATAAAAACTAAAAATTCTATTGTAACCACTATTGATAAAAGATGGCTAAACAATTCTGATGGAGATAATTGAATTGATATAAATCATAAAGTTTCTTTTGATCAAGGAAAAACATTTGGAAAAGCTCTTAATACTTTAAAAATTCAAACACCTAAAGAAAAAAAGGTTTAGCAATTGATTCACAATTAACATCTTTTTTAGATAACAATAACAAAGAGAAAATTTTATTAGTAACTAATTTAGTTCCACTTGGAATTTTAATTCATGAGTTAGGTCGAGAAAATCTTTATCAAAAAATTGACAATCAAATGCTTATGAAAATTTATAATAGAATTACATTTACAAAAGAAAAAGCATATTTTTTGAAACCTGTAGAAAACCATGAAGGTTGAATGCAAATGTTTAGTATTAAAGATGAATATTCTAATATTCCTGTAAATAACATAAATAGTTTTAATCAACTTCAGGCTACAGAACAATTCATAGATCTAAGATTAGGTGAAGAAAACACTTTAACTGGTCAAATTTTTGAAAAAATTAAATCTTTTGATGATTTAAACAATCCTGAAAAATTAGCTTCTTCTGCTACAGAACATAGTATTTTTGATCAATATTTTGTAAGCAATCCAGTAAAAAGAAAACCTAAATCTCATAAAAAAATATCATATAACAACAAAAAATTAAGATGATTTATAAAGCAAGCAGCAACAATTAGCATGGAAAGTGAAGATGGAGGATTAAGTTGAAAAAATCTAAAATTCTTAAATAGTTATATTGATAAAAATGAAAATAATGAGGATTTGTCTAGTTTTAAATTTAAAGGTAATGCTGTTGGGAGTGGAATTTCATTAAAATATCAAAAAAATCCAAAATTAAATAACCGTATTTTATTGCCTTTCTATGCTTTTTTAAACTATAAAACACATGCTCCATTTTTACTTGTGAGTGATGATTTTGGAAAAAGCTGAACAAGAAAAAAAGTTGATATTAAAGAACAAATTTCTGAATCGACATTATTAGAAACACAAGAAGGAGTTCTTTATTGATTTTTTAGAAATGTCGATGATAATGGAAACGTTATATCCAAATCTTTAGATGGCGGAGAAACTTGACAAGCAGTTCATAAAACCGATCAAGGTCAAAATTATTCTAGTTTAAAAAATAACTCTCATGCTAATGTTTTTTCAGGATTGGAATTATTCCGTTATCAAGATAAAAATTATTTCATTTTTGCTGCGCCAAGAACTAAGGCCGGAAAAAGAACAAATGGGGCTTTATTTTTAACTGATGAAACATTTGAAAAAGTTGTAGAAATTTTTAATTTTGATACTAAAGATCCAGAAAATAAAAATCATTTTGGATATTCTAAAGTTTTATCAGTAAAAGTTGAAAATAATAAAGCAACTGTTTTGGTTGCTTATGAAACTGAAAATAAATATGATGATTTACCAGAAGTTCAAACAGAAATTTTACTTGATGAAATTGAATTAGAGTTTTTAAAATCTAAATAATAAATATATGAGATAATAAATAAGAATGTTTTTGTTTAAATCAGAAGAATTACTTAAATTTATCAAAATATTAAAAAAGTACTTTTGCAAAAATAAAAAATACTAAAATCTTTAATTTTTATTATTTTGATAACAAATATTTAAATTACTTTTGCATCTTGTTTAAAAAACATTATAGTTTTAAATTAGTAGATTAAAAATGATAATGTAACTAAATTTAATGTACAAGTCAAAAATATTCAAAATTATGATGTTAAAAAATTAATGCTTTAATTATTTGAAAAAAGTTTCATTTTTAATCTTTTTTCAGAATGTGATGAATTAATTAGTAAATTTAAAAAATGGCAAATATTTTGATAAATCAAAAGATTTACCAAAATTTGTTGAATTTTAAAAATAATTAATGATATTTTAAATGAAGATAATAAAAAATTCATTAAATACTTTTTAGAGTGACTAAATTTAATCATCATAATAAAAAAAGAAACTAAATTAATTGTAGGAATTACAATAGGAAAAATTTAAGAATAAATTTTTAGAAATTTAAATTGTAAAATATAAAAAAATTTATTTTTTGAAATTAAATTAAAAGTTTTAAAAGTGAGTAAATATGCAAATTATTAGTTTTGATATTGGTGGTACCACAGTTAAATATGGTTTTGTAAATGAAAATTATCAATTTGAATTTTTAGGTAATTTTTTAACAAACAAAAAAACCCTTTTTGAAGATCTAATTTCTGTTTTAGATAAGTATCAAACAAAATTTGATGCAATTGCTATTAGCACTACTGGAGTTGTTAGTTCGAAATTAAAAAAAATTGTACATACAAATTCAGATTATGAAGAATTAATGTCTTTAGATTTTAATAAATTAGAAAATTTATATAATAAAAAATTGGTTTTAATTAATGATGCTAATGCAGCAGCTTTAGCTGAATTAATTCATGCAAAAGAAATAATTAAAAATTATGCAGTAATTACTTTTGGAACTGGAGTTGGAGCTGGGGTTGTTCTTAATTGTAAACTTTTTGAATCAGAAAATGGCTTAGGTGGAGAATTGGGTTATTTAGGTTTTCAAAATTCAAATATAAATGAAGTTTTAAGTTTTACAAATTTAAATAAAAAACTCAAAAAAGAATTTTATTGTGATTCACATGATAAAGATGCTTTTGTTTTAAATTACAAAAATAATAAAAAATTTAAGGAAATTATTTTAAATTATTTAAAAAATATTGCACAATTTCTTGCCAATAGTGCGATTTTCTTAAATTTAGATTTAATAAAATATGGTGGTGGTTTAGCGCATTTAGACAAACAATTTAGAGAAATTTTAGAAAATGAATTTTATCAAATATTATCAAAAACACCATTTAAAACAAAAATAGCATCAGCAAAATATAAAAATAATTCAGGAATTTTAGGTGCTGCTTATTTAATTTTTAATGATTCAATTTATGATTAAAATTTTATAAAACTAAAAAACCAAAATTTAAAATTTTGGTTTTTTTATTTTTTTCTTTTAAAATAAACATTGTTAAAAAATGAAAAAATATAAAAACTAAAATAAATATATAAATTAAACAAACACAAAATCTCAAATTAATTCAAAAATTTCTTTGATTATATATATATATATATATATAATTTTAAAAGTAAAAAAAATTGAGGTTATTGTAAAATGAAAAAGAAAAAAAGATACAAAATCTTCCTAATATCATTAGGTTTAACTACTTTAATTACAAGTATAGTTGTTGTTTCAATTTTATTAACTAATAATAAAAAAAAGTTTCCAATTCAAAAACCTAAAAAAGAAATAAATAAAACTAAAAAAACAAAAATTGAAGAAAAAACTCCTGATTTACAAAACACAAAAAAAGAATCACTAAATTTTAAAAATGAATCAAAAAATTCTTCAGCAGCAAATAATAAATTAAATTCTAATTCAATAAAAAATAATGTTGAATCTTCAAAAATAAATACAACAAAAAAAGAAACAGAAAAAATAAATAATACTACTACTACTACTAATAATAATAATATAAAATCAATTTCAAAACAAGCATATGAAAAAATTTTATATTTTTTAAATACAAGTAAAAATAAAATAAAAAATGTTGAATTTAATAATTTTGACTATATTTTTACAGTATCTAAAATTGTTAATTTTTATTTATTAATTACTTCTGAAACTGAAAAAGATTTTTATCTTTATTTAGGAAGAACATTAAAAACTAATAATTTTGTTAAGGATAAAATTATTATTAATTCTGTTAATACTTTACTCAAAAAATTTGTAAAAACTGATGCTGATGTTAAAAAAATAAATCGTTTTTTTATTCAATATTTTGATTTAAACTTTAAAAAAGTAAAAAAAGTAGATACAAATTTAAACAATTATCAAAAAGAAATTTTAGATAAAGATTTTCCTGAAATGTCAAAAAAATTAAAAAAATTTCAAGATGAAAAAAATGCAAAAGATTATATTAAAACTTTATCAAATATTTTAGAAATCTTGCAAAAAATAGAAAAGCATAAAAATTTGTTTAATAAACTTAGTGATAATTATCTTGCAATATCTTTTGATAAAAAAATATAAATATTTTTAAATTAAAATTTAAATTAAAAAAAGTATTAAAAATTTATAATTTAAATATTTTTTTAGAAAAAAATTTATATATTAACATTATTTTTAAATGTTTTTACTGTAAATATTTATAGTATTTATTTTTTAAATTTAGTTTATATTTTCATTATTAAATTTAAATTATTTATAATATTTTTAGTCATTAATAGTTATTTTTACTATCAAAACCAAAATATTTATTTTTTAAAATTATTTGTTTTACTTTTTTATAACATCATCATGTGTGCTGATACTTTTATTCATAAGTTATCTTCCTATAAATTTTAAAATTTAGATTAATTTTTCTAACTTTTCATATAGAATGTCAGTTTTAATTATTATTTTTTTTAATATTTTCTCTGAACTAATTTGTTTAAAACTAAAAAAATATTCAGGAATTATAAATAAATAATGAGGATTTGAATACATTCTTTTATCAATGATAAAAATAGCATTTTTAAAATAAGAACTAATTTTAATTGAATAAAATTTACTTCTTGAAAATTCATTTGATCTTATTCATTTCTTTTTTCAATAAATTTCTTCTTGAATTGATTTGTAAAAATTCTTTTTAAAATCATCAGTTTTTAATTTCAAACTTAAATCTTTATGCAAAATAATTTGTTTTGTAAACTCATTTTCA
>NZ_JAHB01000017.1 GCF_000526955.1 Mycoplasmopsis cricetuli ATCC 35279
TTCTTCTTCTTTTTCTAATAATAATAATAATTTAGATAAGTCAAAAAAAACTGATAAAAATACAAATAATGATACAAGTTTAAATAAAGAAAAAACAAAACAAAAAACTAAACCTCTTTTTAATAATGAGAAAAATAAAATTAAATTAATTAATAAAAAAGATGATCATTCAACTATTACTCCTCCTCCTCCTACTACTACTACTACTACTACTACTACTACTGCTGTTACAGAAAAGAAAACTATAAATTCTACCAATAATGAGCAAAACAAAATAGTTTCAACCAATTCTGGGGTACAAACATTTCATAATTCACCAATTTCAGATGAACACAATAAAGATGAAAATTTTAATTTAAAAATAGAATTAAAAGCTAAAAAAGATCAAAATAACAAAAATATTATTAATACAAATTTAAATGAAGCGATATTTACTTTAGAATTAGATATTGACATGAAAAAATTAAGTGTCATTAAAGAAAAAATAGATATTCATGCAACATTAATTTCAAAAGAAAATGCGCTACACAAAATTCAATCTACCTCTTTTGAAGTTATAGAAAAAGGAATCAAATTTAATTTTAATAAAAATAATTTAATAAGCAATAAAACTTATGTCTTAGAATCAATTAAATGAGCTATTGGAAATGCTAAAGCATCTGATGATGAAATTATAAATTCATATAAAAATCTTGATAATATAGTTGAAGATAATATTATCTTTGAAACAGAACCAGGAATTACATCTGTTCTTTTTAACGATCAAACAAATTCTTATTTTAATTTTGATACTTCTGCTACATATCCTAACCCAATAAAAATAACTTTTCAGTTAGGTACATTAGATAATTCATTTCAAAATATAGAAAATATTGATAAGACAAATACTCCAATTAAGTTAAAAATAAAACAAGTTAAAACAGATAATTTATTTTCAGAAAATGGAAATTCTGAATTTATACCTAAAATATGAAAAGTAGAAAACAAAATTGCAAATGTTGAATTTGAAATAAAAATCCCTTATGAAGATACACTATTTATTATTGAGGAGATAATTTTGACAAAATCAATATTTAATAGAGAGAATTATAGTTCAATCAAGTTAAATGATATCCCTGAAGAGCAAAGGGCATTTATTACTAAAGAAGATCCAATTAATTTAAAAAAAATAGAAGCAAATGATTATAAAGAAAATAGTTCAAAAAGCAATGAAATTAAATTATTTTTTGATAAGTTAACTCAAAAATTATTAAAAGGTTTTATTATTGTTGAATATATCAATGAAAATGAAAATGAAAATATTTTAGAAACAGGTATCGTCGATATTGAATCTCTTCCTAGTTCAAAGATATCTGAAAATAATGCAAGTATTACTATTTCATTGCCAATTAAAGACTCTGATTATGGATTTGATTATTCTTTAGAAAGCGCTAATTTTATTAGTGATGATGGGGAATACATTGATCTTTTAGATAAAAAAGAAATAATCAGTTTTTTTAGCACTTCTTAAAATCAAAATTGAAATTAACCAAAAAATAAAAAAATCTAACATAAAAAATACAAACAAAATTACAAAGATTTTGCTTTACTTAAAAATTTAACAACTGCAAAACGATCTTTTGAATTAATATCTTTAATAATTTGGATATTAATTTTTTTTTGTAATTTTTTTCACTTTTCTATATGTAATGGATTAATCTCAAAAAAAATCACTCCATTCTCAGTTAAATAATTGCTTGCTTGAAGTAAAATTTTTTCATAAAATTCAAATCCATTATTATTTGCAAATAATGCATGGTGAGGTTCAAACTTTAAAATAGAATCACTTAAAATTTCATTTTTACCTAAATAAGGAGGATTTGAAACAATTATGTCAAATTTTGAATTAATATTTTTAAATAAATCTGATTGCTTAATCTTAATGTTTATATTATTTAGTTTAGCGTTATAAGTTGTTGCTTTAATTGCTTCTAAATCAATATCTGAAGCGGTCACATCAAGATTTAAGTTCATTTTTTTAAGTGCAATGGCAATAATTCCACTCCCACAACATAAGTCTAAAAGTTTAAAACTTTTTTGATTTTTACTTAGGTAAGTATTAACTAAAAAAATTAATTCCTCAGTTTCATAACGAGGAATTAACACATTATAATTTACATCAATTCTTACATTGGCTAAATCAACATATCCAATAATTTTTTGAACTGGCATGCCTTGTTTTAGTAATTTTAATTCATTAATTGATATTTTCTGAGGTAAATGATAACGTCTTTTTTCAAGAAGTAAATCTTCTTTTGTTGGCATTATTAAAGCCCGGCCTCTTTAATTTTTTCGTTTTGTTCTTCTGCAAGTAATGCATCAATTATTGAATTTAGTTTTCCTTCCATAATAGAAGAAAGAGAAGTTGAATAACCAATTCGATGATCTGTTACTCTATCTTGAGGGTAATTATATGTACGAATTTTTTCGCTTCTTGCCCCTGATCCTGCTAATTTTCTATACATTGATTCTTCTTCTTGTTTTTTCTTTAATTCTAAATCATACAATTTAGATTTTAAAATTCTCATAGCAATTTCGCGATTTTGAATTTGACTTTTTCCTTCCTGACATGAAACCACAATATTTGTAGGTAGGTGAGTAATTCGTACTGCAGAGTCAGTAGTGTTAACTGATTGACCACCATTTCCTGATGAACGAAACACATCAATTCTTAGCTCTTCATTTTTTATTTCAATTTCAATATCATCATCAATTTCAGGCATTACAGTTACAGTTGCTGTTGAAGTGTGAACTCTTCCTTTGGTTTCTGTCACGGGAACTCTTTGCACACGATGAACTCCTGATTCAAATTTTAATTTTGAATATGGCTTATCACCTTTAACAGCAAAAGTTATTAAAGTAAAACCTCCTGATTCAGATGGTGAAGAATTCAAGGTGATTACTTTCATGTTATTGTTAGAACAATATTTTGAATACATTCGATACAAATTACCTGCAAAAATATTCGCTTCATCTCCACCAGCTGCTCCTCTAATTTCAACAATAACATCACGAGTATCATTTTCGTCTTTAGGCAAAATTAAAATTTTTAATTTACTTGATAGCAAATTCATTTTATTTTCTGCTTCACTAATTTCAATTTTTGCTAGTGAAATTAGTTCAGAATCTTTTTCACTTAGCATTTCTTTGGCAGTTTGTAAATTAATTTCAGCATCTAAATATTCATTAAAAGTTGTAACAATTTCTTTAATATTATTAATTTCTTTTGAAATTTGGGTATATTTTTTAATATCTGAAACAATTTCAGGATTTAGTAAAGATGTTTCAAGTTGATCGTGTTTTTCTTTGATTTGAAGTAAAGATTTATACATTGTAGTTTCCATAGTAAATTTATTTTATCAAAAATTTAATTAATATTTTGTTAATGTTTTTATTGAAAAAACTTTTAAATAAAATAAAAATTTTATTAAAATTAAAGATAACTAAATTAAAATGTTAAATTATTAGACAAAAAAACAGGAGAAAAAATGTCAGCAATTAAAAAAATTCATGCTCGTGAAGTTTTAGATTCACGCGGAAATCCTACAGTTCAAGTTGAAGTATGAACTGAATATGATGGATATGGATCAGCAATGGTTCCTTCAGGAGCTTCAACTGGTTCAAGAGAAGCTTTAGAACTTAGAGATAAGGGTTCAAGATTTGAGAAAAATTGATTTGGTGGAAAAGGAGTTATGTTAGCTGTAAATCATGTTAATAAAGATTTGGCTCCTGAATTAATTGGAATGGAAGTGACCGATCAAAGAGGAATTGATTTAAAAATGATTGCTTTAGATGGCACAATAAATAAAGAAAAAATGGGTGCAAATGCTATTTTAGGTGTTTCACTTGCAGTAGCTCATGCTGCTGCAAATGAATTACAACTTCCTTTGTATAAATATCTTGGTGGTTTCAATGCACACCAACTACCAGTTCCTATGCTTAATGTTATCAATGGAGGAGAACACGCTTCAAATACTATTGATTTTCAGGAATTTATGATTATGCCAGTTGGAGCAAAAAGTTTCAGAGAATCAATGCAAATGGCAAATTTTGTTTTTCACAATTTAGCAAAGCTGCTTAAAAAAGCAGGGCATGGAGTACAAGTTGGAGATGAAGGTGGGTTTGCACCAAATTTTAAATCACATGAAGAAGCTTTAGATTTTTTAGTTGAAGCTATTAGAGTATCTGGTTATGAACCTGCAAGAAGTGGGGGAAAAGCAGTTGCTATTGCTATGGATTGTGCTTCAAGTGAACTTTATAAAGATGGTGTTTATACTTTTGAAAAATTAAAGAAAGCAATTGAGTTAAAACAACCAGGATTTGAGCATTTAAATGAAGTTAAATTAACTTATACAACTGATGAAATGATCGATTATTTAGGTATGTTAGTTAATAAATATCCAATTATTTCAATTGAAGATGGTTTAGCAGAAAGCGATTGAGAAGGATTTGCTAAGTTTACTCAAAAATATGGGACAAAACTTCAAATTGTAGGAGATGATTTAACTGTTACTAACACTTCTATTTTAAAGCGTGCAATTAAAGAAAAAGCAATGAACTCAATTTTAATTAAAGTAAATCAAATTGGGACATTAACTGAAACATTTGAAGCAATTCAAATGGCACAAAAAGCAAATATGACAGCAGTTGTTTCCCATCGTTCAGGTGAAACTGAAGATACAACTATTGCAGATATTGCTGTAGCTATGAATGCAGGTCAAATCAAAACAGGATCAATGTCTAGAACCGATAGGATTGCTAAATATAATCGTTTACTTGCAATTGAAGAAGAACTTGAACAATCAGCTATTTTCGAAGGAACAAAAGCATTTTACAACATAAAATTATAAAAATAGTATTTAAAAATTTTCTAAAAACTAGACTTTAAATGTCTGGTTTTTTTGTTTAAATTTTATTTATAATTTAGAGATATTTTCAAAATCAGCATAATAATATGTTTTAAAATCTATTATTGTCTAAATTTAGTTTTTTTAATTTAGACTTTTATTGAAACATCTAATTACTACAAAATGATTTTAAATACTATTAATTAATTTTGAAGAGATTTTTTGTGATTAAAAAAATAATTAGGAATTTAATATGGACTAGAACTTTGTTAGGCATAGATAATATGAGAATTTTTATTTTATTTTTAAGCATGCATTTTAAATATAAAATTTCTAAAATTCAAACTGATTGCTTTAATTAACTAAAGAAATAAAGAGATTTATCAGATTGAATTTATAAAAATACTTCAAACAAAGATAAAAATAATGAATATGCAAGTTTAATTAAAGAAAATGATTATTTAATTAGCAATTGAAAAAATTAAAAATTTATATTTAAAAAAATTGTTTGAAAATTTTAAGTTAAAAATAAATGATAGTGACAAACTATCAAATGAAATTGTCACTTATGTATAAAACAAAGTTTAACAATTAATTAAAACTGCATTTATTTAACCAGCCACACTATTTAAAGATACTTTAAAAAAATTTTTAGTAATATTTTGAAACAATTAAAAAAAGAAAATAGAATTTTACATTTTTAAAAAGAATTGTTTTATGTATAATTTTTACAATTGGATTTGTTTAAATAAATAAGTTTCAGCAAATTTGCCTTTCTATTATTAACTTTACTAAAAACACAATTTGAATTTATTTACAATTAAACAAATAAAATTTAAAGTTGTGTTTGTTTAATATCTATATAAACTTAAATTTCATTAAAACGAATTTGATATAATAAATTTAATTTTATTACAAGGAAAACTATGAATGATAAAAATTTACTAAAAACTAATTTAAAAACCGGATTATCATCTGAAGAAGTTGAAATTCGTAAGAAGAAATTTGGTCTAAATGAAATAAAAACATATAAAGAATTTAGCTTTGTAAAGTCTTTTTTTCATCAATTTAAAGACTTTATGATTATTTTGCTTTTAGTTGCTGCTACTATATCATTTGCAGTAGCTATTTATGAGCATGTTAAGGGCAAACAAAATTTTGCTGAAATAATTATTCAATATATTGAACCTTTGATTATTTTAATTGTTGTATTTCTAAATAGTCTTTTAGGTACATACCAAGAATTTAAGAGCAATCAAGCAGTTAAAGCATTAGAAAAAAATAATCAACTTAGTTCAAAAGTTATTAGAAATGATAAACTGATTGTTATACCTGCATCTGAAATTACTATTGGAGACTTGATTGTTGTTGAATCTGGCGATTATATTTGTGCTGATGCAAAAATTATTGAATCTAATTCATTTAAAGTTGTTGAATCAATTTTAACTGGAGAATCACTTCCAGTTGATAAACACTTTTCAGAAGAAAATTTTGAAAAATATCCTTTAGGTGATCAAATAAATAAGATATTTTCAGGAACTTATGTTACCAACGGAAGAGCAATTGCTTTAGTTGTTGCAATTGGTAATAAAACTGAAGTTGGTAAGATTAATAATTTAATTAGTGAACAAAAACCACCATTAACACCACTGCAATTAAAATTAAATAAACTAAGTAGGATTTTTGGTATTTCTGGAGTTATTTTATTTTTGTTTACCACATTAATTCAAATTTTGTTAAATGGTTTTTTTGGATTATGATCAGAACCTGAAATTTATTCTTCAGCATTAGTGATTGGTATTTCTCTTGCTGTGGCAGCTATCCCTGAAGGTTTGATTACATTTACTACTGTTTTACTTGCAATTGGAGTAGCTCATATGACTAAACAGAAAGCTATCATCAAATCATTTACATCAATTGAATCTTTAGGATCAACTCAAATTATTTGTTCAGATAAAACAGGAACATTAACTGAAAATAAAATGAAGGTAGTTGATTTTTGAGATTTTGAGTACCCTGAAAATATCCCCTCAAAATCAAAAGCTTTATCTTCTTTTGTTTTATGTTGTGATGCAAAAGTATATATAGATAATCAAAAAAATATTAAAGAAGTTGGAGATCCAACTGAAATAGGAATTTTAAAATATGCTTTAGATCATTCTTTAGAACAAGAAAAACTTCAAGAAAAATATCACCGAATTTCATCACTTCCTTTTGATAGCGATCGGAAACTAATGTCAGTTTTAATTCAGGGAATTTCTTCAAAAGTAATTATTACAAAAGGAGCTCCTGATGCTATTTTTCAAAGATGTTTTAAGACTCCTGAAAAAGCTTATAAATTAAATGAACATTGATCTGAACAATCTTATCGAGTAATTGCAGTTGCTTATAAAACAATCAATAATAATCAAAATCATATTTCATATGATGATGAAAAGGATCTTACATTTTTAGGATTAATTGCAATGATTGATCCACCACGTGCTAGTGTAAAAGAAAGTATTTTACAAGCACAAAAATCTGGAATTAAAACTGTGATGATTACTGGTGATCATTTAACTACAGCAGTAGCAATAGCAAAACAATTAAATATTTACAACAATGATGATTTAGCTATAAATGGTGAACAACTATCAATTATGAATGATGAACAACTTAAAAATAATGTAAAAAAAATATCA
Organism: Mycoplasmopsis cricetuli ATCC 35279; assembly: GCF_000526955.1. Taxonomy (GTDB): domain Bacteria; phylum Bacillota_I; class Bacilli_A; order Mycoplasmatales; family Metamycoplasmataceae; genus Mycoplasmopsis; species Mycoplasmopsis cricetuli. Next base: position 7,568 of record NZ_JAHB01000017.1, read on the forward strand.
GTATATGCAAGGGTTAATCCAATTGATAAATTAAGAATTGTAAAAGCTTGACAATCACATGATAAAGTTGTTGCTATGACTGGTGATGGTGTAAACGATGCACCAGCATTAAAGGCAGCTGATGTTGGGTGCGCTATGGGTATAACTGGAACAGATGTTTCTAAACAAGCTTCAGATGTTATATTAACTGATGATAATTTCAATACCATAGTTAATGCTGTTAAGTCAGGAAGAGAAACATATAAAAAAATAAAAACAGTTATTTTAAATTTATTAATTTCATCTATGAGTGAAATTATTGTTATGTTAATTGGTCTTTTTGTATTTCGTTTTATTTTTAAAACATCAATTGATGACAAACAGTTTTTTGTACTTTCAGCATCACAACTTTTGTGAATTAATTTGCTCACACATGGACTTCCAGCAATAGCACTTGGAATGAGTCCAATTGGAGGTGATGTTATGAAGGAAAAACCAGTTCATAAAAATGAAAGTATTTTTGCAAGAGGAATGGGAAGAAAACTTTTAGTGCAATCATGTATACTTTCAGGATTTGCCTTACTTGCTTACTTAATTGTAGGCTTTATTGCTCAAAAACAATCAATTCAAGGTGAAGAGTTTGTTAAATTAACTTCAAGTGCTTGTTTTATTACTTTAGGAATTGGAGCTTCTCTTAATTCGATTAATTTAATGAGCAAACAAAATATTTATAAGTGTTCAATTAAAAAATTTTATTTAGTTTATGGAGCTTCTTTATTTTCATTAATTTGTGTGCTAAGTTCTACATTTATTCCAGGTTTTGCTAATGTGTTTAGAAATATTCCTGTATCATATTATAGTAAAAATGCTTTGTTTTGAATTGTTCCTATATTTTTAGGATTTGGACTAATTTTTTATAATGAAATAAATAAATTAATTATTAAAAAAACAAATTCTAAAAATATACTAATTTAGAATTTTTATCTAAAAAATTATTATATTAAATATATAAAATTAGAAATTATGCTGATAATTTCTTTTTTTCTTTTTCTTTTTTTTATTTTTTAATATTTTATGTATAATATTAAAGCTATCATGCAAATGGGGGGATAGCAAAGCGGCCAAATGCGGGTGGCTGTAACCCACTTTCTTAGGATTCGGGGGTTCGAATCCCTCTCCCCCCACCATTTTGTCCCATAGCCAAGCGGTAAGGCATCGGGTTTTGGTTCCGACATGCGTTAGTTCGAATCTAACTGGGACAGCCATATCACCATTTGGTGTTTTTTTTTTTTTTTTTTTTTTTAAAACAAAATTTTAATCTTTAAAAGATAATAACAATATATAATAAAAAAGTATGAATAAATTAGATAAGATAACACCACTTGAACAAGATTTCTCAAAATGATACACTGATGTAGTAAAAAACGGTAATTTAATTAAATATGGCAGTAATAAAGGTAGTATTATTTATTTGCCAAATTCATATGGAATTTGAGAATTAATTCAAAAAAATTTTAATGAAATTTTAAAAAATAAAAAAATTGAAAATGTTTACTTACCCTTACTTATTCCTGAAAGTTTATTTAAAACTGAAAAAGAACATTTAGAAGGATTTAATCCTGAATTGGCAACTGTGACACATGTTGGCGATAGAAAGCTAAGCGAAAATTTATATATTCGACCAACCTCAGAAGTTTTATTTGCTGATTTGTTTAAACAATCAATTAATTCATATAATGATTTACCCATTTTATATAATCAATGAGCAAATGTCTTAAGATGAGAAAAAACAACCAATCCATTTTTAAGAAGTCGTGAATTTTTATGACAAGAAGGACATACATGTCATGAAACTGCAATGGAAGCAAGAAGATTCACTCGAATTATGATTAATAGATATGCTAAATTTTTAAAAAATTTTTTAGCAATTCCAACTGTTGTTGGAAAAAAAACTCCATATGAAAAATTTGCTGGAGCATGTTCAACTTATACAATTGAAGCAATGATGAAGGATGGTAAAGCATTGCAAGCTGGAACCAGTCATTATTTAGCTAGAAATTTTTCTAAGCCATATAAAATTGAATTTAAAAATCGAAAAAACGAAAAAGAATTTGTTTATGGAACTTCTTGAGGAATCTCCACTCGTCTTATAGGAGCAATTATTATGACACATGGAGATAATAGAGGAATTATTATTCCACCAAGAGTAGCCCCATATCAAATTGATATTTTGGAACTCTTTGCAGAAAAAAACAAAAAAATTAAAAAAGTAGTTGACCAACTTGAAATTAATTTGGGTCGAAAATTTAGAGTTAGAGTTGATCGTTCAGATAAAACACCTGGATATAAAGCAGCAAATAGTGAAATTCAAGGAGTTCCTATTCGAATTGAAGTTGGACCTCGTGATTTAGAAAATAATCAAGTTACCTTAGTAAGAAGAGATACTCTAGAAAAACAACTGATAAATTTAAATGAACTTAAAGATGTAGTTGAAATTACTCTTGAAAAAATTCATGATAATTTATATTTTCAAGCAAAAAAACGTTTAGATGAAAATACTGTTGTTGTTAAAAATTTTGAAGATTTCAAAAAAAATATTGAACAAAATAAATTTGTTATAGCTCCTTTTTGTTGTTTGGATTACACTGAAAAAGAAATTAAAGAATTAACCGGAGCAACTGCAAGATGCATTCCAAAAGATTTTGAAAAACCTAAAGGAGATTATTGTTGCTTTGCTTCTAAATGTAAAAGCAAAACTAATCGTTGAGTTCTATTTGCAAAGGCATATTAATTTATATTAGTTATTTTAAAAAAGATCTTAAGGTCTTTTTTTTTTTTTTTTTTTTTAATAAACAATTTTTTATTTTTTTATTACTTAAGTGAAGAGGTAAAAAATGGAAAAAGAAAATCAAACAAATCAATTGAAAATTTTTAAATCAAAAATATTAATAATCAAACATTTTGTTTTAATTTTTAAGGAAATTAAAAAAATCAAACAGCAAAAAAATAAAAGTTTTAAAATTTCAGAAATATTTTTATGAAAGTGATTTCAAAGTAAATTTATTTTGTTAAGCGAAGATGAACAAGATTTTTTTAAAAAAACATTTTTTGATGATAATATAAATCCAAACTGATATCTTCAGTACTTTTCTCGTTCAACATTTTATAAAAAAAGAGAAAATTTAATTATCAAATTGTACAAATTCTTAATAGAAGATGATATTTAATCCAATTGTAAATGAATTTAAATTGGATCATCAAAAAACAATTATAAATAACATAAACATTTTAGGCAGATGAAAAAATAAAAGTCTTTTTAAAAAATTTTATTGTTTATTTAATATTGATCGAATTTTGTCAAATGGATTTTTTGATATTAATTTAAAAACAAACTATTTTTTAAATAAAACGCTTAAACAAAAAAGTTTAAGTTTAATTATTAATGAAAAAATAATCTTAGATCATATAGAAATAAAAAAAGAATCATTTAACTTAGATTTTCGCAATTTAGATTTAGAATTTAAAAAAATTAAACAAATAATTTTAATATTTCACCATAAAAGTGAAGATATTGGACAATTTAATTTAAATTTTAATTCATTTATTAATATTGAAAAAAACATTAGTTTTCAAGCTAAAAGTAAACTAATTAAAATACCAAGTGAAATTAATTTTTTAATTTATGAAAATAGTTTCAAACGTTATGATAATTATTTAAACATTGAATGCATAGTTGAAGAATTAAATATTTTCAAACATACAACACATTTAGCGACAATTAAAATGTTTTATGATTCATTACATGAAAAAATATCATCAAAACAAAAACAAGAAAAATCATTTCCAGTATTAAAAAGCTCCACTTTTAATATTCCAAAACTTTTAAACAAAACAATTAACTTAAATATTGAAAATCAAACTATGTTTAATGATTTAGATCCAAAAAATAATGAATTATTTTATTTTAATTTGTTCACAAATATAAATACAATATCTACAAATAGCACAATTGAATTATCTGAATCAATTAGTTCAGAATCTGGAATTAAATTACCATCACTTTTTTCTGGTGAATTGCAACAAGTTATAACATTAGTTTTTGATGAATATAAAATCAATTTTATAAAAAATAGTTACTTACAATTAAATCAATCTTTTGTTGTTAAAAATATTCCAAAATTAAAAATTTATGAAATTTCTTTTGAAAAAGTTTTAGGCAATTATTCTATTGAATTGGAAAAACTTATTAATTTTTTAATTACAAAAGAAATAAATTCTTTTGAATTTTTGCTTGAAAAATCAAAAAAAATTAAAGATGACTAAATGAAAAATTAAACTAATTTTAGTTTTAGGGGGTTCAATATTAGCAACAATTGGAATTTATTATGGATATAAATATTTTTTTCAAAAAAATAAAATTTTAAATGTAAGTCAAAAACCAAATTTGCCAACAGAAAATGAAAAAAATATTTTTCCTAAATTTGATGAAAATTATTTTCAAAATTTATTAACAAAAGAAAATAAAACAATTTTTTTAAATGAAAATTTGGTTTATTATTTTATTTCTGATTTAGCAAAAAGAATTAGAATTTCAGATGGTGAAATCAAATATTCATGAAAACAAGTAAGCTCTGATGAATTGCATATTTTTGTTGAAGTTAAAACAAAAAATAACCTTTATAAAAAAGGTTATAAATTTTTATTAGAATATAATGAAAGTTAATTTTTATTTTATAATTTAGAACATGAAAAGTAATGTAAAAGAAATTATGTTTAAAGAATTGCAAAAATATACTAATACAACATTTAATATGTCAACTAAAATAAGTGATTTAAAAATAGATTCACTTGATTTAGCAGAAATGATTATTGATGCAGAAGAAAAATATAATATCATTATTGATGATAAAAAAATAAATGATGTAAAAACAGTAGAAGATGTAATTTTATTAATTGAAAATTCTTTAAAATAATATATAATAGTATGGCTTAGGAGTATAGTTCAACGGTAGAACAACGGGCTTCAACCCCGTGTGTTGTGGGTTCGAATCCTGCTACTCCTGCCATTTTTTTTTTTTTTTTTTTTTATATATATAAACACAACATTTAAATTTTAAAAATTAAATATAGCAAGCTTATTTAAAAGTTTTAGCAATAAAAAATTTTGGTAGTTACAATTTAAATTTAGTTTAATACAGTTTTTACATATAAAATTGAATTATTTAAAAATAAGTAAAATAATAAAA
>NZ_JAHB01000018.1 GCF_000526955.1 Mycoplasmopsis cricetuli ATCC 35279
ATAAAAATAGTTTTTAAATTATTTTTATATATAAACAAATCAAAAACCTATTTTTATTTGTTTTTTACAAAAAATAGGTATTTAATTTAATAAATTATTTATATATCAAACTGTATTTTATTAAATAAATATTGCATACTTATGAAAGAAAATAATTACAAATTAATATTTAGTATATTCAAAAAAGCAAAAAATTGTCTTTTTTTTTTTTTTTTTTTAAATAATTTGAAATAATTTTCTAGAAATTATTTTTAAAACTAAAAAAAGGAAAAAATATGAGTATTAATCAAACATTTGTTTTTAAATATGATTCAAAAAAATGGTATTCAAAAACTAAATTAAAAGGAACTGAAAAAAGAGCATGAAATTATTATGGCACTAAAGAGGTTTCATTTATTGATTTGCTAAAAACATTGAAAATTTTAAAGAATTACTCAAAAAATCAAGAAAATATAGAAATACAAATAAAAGAATTTTTAAGTGATTTTAAAAATTTAGAAAGATATCAAATCTGAAACTTAAATTCAAAAGATAAAGAATTTTCAACTATAATAAAAACTGAAAATAGTATTAATAATAATAATAATATTTTTGGCCCATGTGTTTTAGTTGGTTTTTCTGAAAATAAAAACGATAAATGAAACAGCAATGGAGTGGCTATATTTTTTGAATGATATATTAAAAATGATAAAGCAATGGAATATGAACTCATAATAAAAAGAATTGAATTTTTACAAATAAATTTTGATAAAAAAAGCATTTATGAGATTCAAAAAGTTGAGTTTAAAGATATTAATGATATTTCAGATGAATATAATAAGCAATTAGATTTTGATAGTTTTATAAAAATAATAAGCAAAACAAAAAAACTTTTTAATTTAAAAGATGAAAAATTAGAAGATAAACTTTCACTTAAAAAATGAAATAATTTTTTAAAATATTGTAATGAAGTTTTTGAACAAAAAGAAGGAAAAAATAAAAAAGATTTTTTGTTTTTTCCTGATTTAAATGCTAATAATTCAAGTATTTTAAAATTAATAAAAAATAATAAAATTTGACTTTTTTCAGAAATTGAAAGAGATAAAAAAGACGTACTTATTAATTCAAAAGATCTTTTAATTTATAATTCAAAAGATGAAAATGAAAGTTTAAAAATAAAAATAAAAAAATACGATTTTTATAATGTAAAAAGTGAATTTATTAAAAATGAAGTGGAGAGCAAAATTAATGAATTTATTAGATTTATTGAAAATTTTGATAGAGAAATTAATTTAAAAGAAAAAAATCTAGAAAAAATAGAAAATGAAATTAAAAATATAGAATTTAAAAGAGAAAATTTATTAAAAGAAAAAAACAATCTTGTTAATGATTTAAAAAAACTTAAAAATGAAATTGAAAACATTAAGAATGATTTAATCTCTAAGAGAAATAAAATTACCAAAATAAAAAAAGAAATAAATACTCAAGAAAATAATAAAAAAAATAATAAAAAAAATAATAAAAAAAATAATTTAACTAATAAAAATAAAAAAATTAGAAAATTAGATGATTCTATTAAAATTAAAACAGATGATGAAATTAAAAAATTAAAAAATGATATAAAAAAAATTGAAAATAATATAAATGAGAATTTAACTGATAAAAAGAATTTGGAAAATAAAGAAAATGAATATAAACTTAATTTTGAAAATTTAAAAAAAGAAATTAATTCTTTAAATAATTTAATAAAAGTACAAGAATATAATAGAAAAGAAATAAATGAAAAAATAAAAGAATATGAAACTAAAAAAAATACCAAAGAAGAAAATAAAAAAATATGAGAAAAATTAAAAGAAGCTATTGAAAAAAATAAACAACTTAAACAATTTTATACAAATGTAGAAATTGAACTAAAAAAAGATAAAAATAATAAAAATTTTCAAGATAATTTAGTAGATTTTGATTATGAAATTGTAAATGATTTAAATGAAAATAATATCGAATTATTGCCTTATATTTCAACTAATCAAGCTGGTCTTTTAGCAAAAATTAGAAGATACATTGGAGCTTTTAAAAATATTGAAAAAGGACATTATAAAAATCCTTATTTAATTAAGTCAATTTTTGATTTTTCACAAATTCCAAATGAAATTTATGAAGAATATAAGTTTAATAAAGAAGTTTTGAAAATAAAAGAAAAATATATGCTTAATCAATTGCAATTTGAATCATTAGTTAAATCAATTTCAACAACTGGCGCCTTTTATTTACAAGGACCACCTGGAACAGGAAAAACTCAAACTATTTGTTCTATTGCTGAATATTCATTAAATCAGAATCAAAATATTTTAATAACTTCATCAACTCATGAGGCTATTGAAAATTTTATGGATAGAATACATGAAAATAATTTAAATGATCCAAATGTTGTTTTATATAAATTTAATCACAGAGAAAAAGAAAAAAATAAGAAAAAAACTAGTTTTTCCTTAGAAAAAATGTATAAAAATTTTTATGAAAAAATTTCTAATTTTTATTTAAATGAAATAAATAAAAAAGAAAATAATAATAAAGAATATAAGAATTTAAAAGAAAACAACAAAATTTTATCTTTAATTAATTTGAAAGATTTTTTAAGATTAAAAAAAATATTTGAAAAATCTAAAGAAGAAATAAATGATGAAGATTTAAAAATAATAAACACTTTAAATAAAAAAATTTGAAATGAACTAAAACTTAATGAATTTATAAATTTTTTTGGCAATATAAATCATTTTAAAATTTCATTTACTGATTTAAAATGTGAAATTAATTCAAATCAAGAATACAAAAACATTATTAAATTTGTAAATAAATTAAATGAAGTTGAAATATTAGAATTATTAAACTTAAAAAATATTTTGAATACTGAACAAAAAAGCTTTTATCAAAAATATTTGGATAAAAATAATTCAAATGAAAATTTTTCTGATCAAAATAAATCAGTTAAATTTGTTGAGTATGTTTTTGAAAATAATTTAATAAATGTTTTTGGACTAACAACAACATCAAGAACAATTATTCCAATTATTAATAGTAAAAATGAAATTATAAATAGAGATTTGTTTATTGATTATCCAATAGATATGGTTATCATAGATGAAATATCAAAGTCATGTACTCCAGAAATATTCGCTAGAATGATTTTAGCAAAAAAGGCTATTTTTTCAGGTGATTATAAACAATTACCGCCAACTAGTGATTTTCAAGAAAATGACATTTCTTTGTTAAAAACAGAATTGCAACAAAAATCAAATGAAAATATTTTTAATCATGAATATGAAAATAAATGAACTATTGAAAATATTGAAAAACTCTATAAAACTTCATTTTTCAAAAATCAAATTAAGGATATGAATAAATTAGAAAAAAATTTAAATGCTTATCAATACTTAAAAGTTCAACATCGATTTGTTGAAGAAATCATGAATTTAGTAAATGAATTTTATAAAGATGATGAAAAATTAGTGATGCCAAAAAATAGTGCTAATCAAACAACTAATTTAAAATTAAAATTATCTTTTTCACATCAAAATCACCCTATTTTAGTTGATACTACTGTTTTGAATGAACAATATATTAAAAAACTAAAAAACAAAGGTTTTGAACTAACCAATAATGCAAATGCATTTGATCAAAGTAAGAGTATTTTTGCTAGTGAATATGAAAGTAATTCAAAAGGTTTAATTAATGAATATAATGCTTGAATTATTGTGGATATACTTAATAAGTTAATTAAACAAAACGAGCATAAAGAATTTAAAAATAAAATTGGAATTATTTGTTTAACTAGAAATCAAGTTTATATAGTAAAAGAAAAAATAGAAAATGACAAAAAATTAAAAAATTTAGCAGTTAAAATTGATACAATAGATAATTTTCAGGGAAGAGAAAAAAGTATTATTATAGTAGATTTTGTTAGAGCAGAAAATATTTATACTGAAAAAATTGAGATACGTAATAAAAGAAATATAGATTTTTTAAGTACAGATGAAAGAATTAATGTAGCTATTTCACGACCTAAAGAATTTTTAATTTTAGTTGGAGCTTTTGATTACTATTATAAGGAAATTACTAATCAAAATAAACATGATTCATTAATATCAAAAATATATAATTTTTTTAATTCTAGACCAAATCAAAAAGAAAAAAGTGAAGAGGTAGAATGATATGTTGAATAAAACTCATAAAATTGATTTTTTGATGCCTTTTGTTGAAAATCAATTACTTGTGGAAATAGGTGTTTTAAAAATAGCTGAAAAATTAGATATGATGATTTTAGATTTTTTTAATGACTTAAAAAGATTTCCTTTAGATTTATCAATTAAAGATAATATATTAAAAGCTTTTAATTTAAAAGAATCATATTGAGAATATCTTAAAGATAGAATAAATAATTTAATTAATACAAATAATTTAGTATGTGAAGAAAATCTAAATTTAGATTTAGAAAGTGAATTAAAAGGTAATTGCAAAATAAATGAACAAGTATTAAAAAGGTTTAAGTTTGATAATTTTATTCTTTTTGATGAACAAATAAAAACAAAACAAAATATTTTTTATTATGAAAATTTATTTTTTGGTGAAGAAGATATAAATTTTGTTAATAAAAAAGAAAAATCTGAAAATATTAGTGGTTTAGATGAAAAAATAAAAAAATTTTTTGATAAATTAATTTTGGATTTTAAAGAAAATCTAAATAAAATTAAAAATACAGAAAATAAAAATAATTTTTCTTTAAGAAAATTATTATTTATAAAAGAAAATGACAATGAAAAAGAAATATTTTCTTTAAAAAATATAGAACAAGAATTATATATTAAAAAAGTACCCTTTTATATAAATTTAAAAAAAGATAAAGATAATGATTATTTCATAGTAATTAAAGATAAAACATTTATGGATTATATTAAAATTCTCTTTAAAATGAATATGTTTAATTTTCTTTTTGAAGATTTTATTAAAGATTATTTTTATAAATTTAATGATTTTTTTAAATCAACTGAAACCTCAAATTTAAATCCATATTTTGAAGTTTTTGATAGTCATGATAATTTAAGTATTCTTTCGGAAAAAAACAAAAATATAACTTTAATTTTCAATCAAACAAATTTAAGTTTTTTAAATGATGATATTTTTAAATTTGGTTTTATTAGTGAAATTAAATTTAAAATATCAGAAAATGAAATAAAAAAAGAATTTATTATTGAAAATATTTTAGGTTTTAGAAAATTAAATGAGATCGAAATTAATGATGAATTAAAAAAAATCTTGAATTCAAATCCTTTGTTTTATTTAAAAGAAGAATTTAAGAAAAATTTTAATAAAATATTTTCAAATAATTATTTTAAAAAATATATTACTGATTTTATCACTAAAAATATTGTTTTTCATTTAGAAAAAACTAATGATTATGATTTTTTAAATTATTTATTTAATATTTTTACTAATGATCAAAAAGATATTATTTATTTAAATATTATTGATTCAAAAAATAACATAAATATATTTAAAAATTTAAGAATGCCAATGTCTATCAATAAAATTTTATTAAAAAATATTAGCAAAGAAATTATGAGATATGATCAAAAAAACAATTGTAAATTATTTAGTTTTTTAAAAAGCGAAATTTTTGATGATGATACCTATATAGAAATATGTAATTCATATAATAAAAAAATTGAAGGTTTATTTTTTGTTAATTGAAATAAAAATAAAAAATTTGTAGAAAATCAAGAAAATATTCAAATGAAATTTGAAAAATTTAAAAATAAAGAAAATAGTGATCCCAATTATAACTTTGAATTACAAGATTTAGAAAATGAAATATTAAAATTTGAAAAAGAATACAATGAAAAAATATTTTCTAAAACATTTATTTTTGATATTAAAAATAAAATTAGAGAGTTAAAGTTAAAAAATGAAGAAAAATTAAAACAAGAAATTGGTAGTTTATCTATTGAAATCAATAAATTTATTGAGTACATATTAAATATTAAAAAACCTAAGGATTTTAATAAAAGATTAGAAGAATCTAATTTTAGTGAAAATCTAAAAGAAAAAATTAAATGATTAAAAAATTGAAGAAATCAAATGATACATTTGGACAAAAACAAGAAAGATAGAGTTAAAAATGTTAATTATAATGAATTTACCATAGTCAAAAATAAATTTGAAAAATTAAAAAAGGATCTTGAAAAATAATATGAGTCATATTGCAACTTTTACAATTAATAGTGAAAATGAAACTGTCATTACATGCAATAATATAATTGACAAATTAAATGTAATAATTTCAAATTCAACTCTTGATGATGAATTTAAAAATGAATTAATTAAAAGAAAAAACATTTTAGAAAATAAATTAAAAAATTCATTGGGAACTTTTGAAAATAATAAAGGTTTTGAATTAATAAAAGAACTAGATACTTTATCAAAAGAAGTATCTAATATTAATTGAAATTTAATGGCATTAAATTATATTGCCAGACAAAAGCAAAAAAGTAAGGTAAATTATTTAGAATATATTTCCAAATATGGTTTTTTGGCAACACAAGCAATTCAAAATCTTGAAAATAAATATAGTGAATTTACAAAAGATGAATTAAATCAAGAAATAGAAAAAATTAGACATCAAATTATAAATTCAGATAAGCTAAAGGAATTTCACCAAAATGTTATTCAATATATTGATACTTTAAATATTAAATCACCTGAGTTATTGTTTGAACTTAAAAATAAAATTTTAAAATTAGACACCACTCAAGAACTATCAGATTCAATTGCTTATATTGATAGTAAGGTTATTGAAATGCAAAAAATTGAAACTTTGGCTAAAAATGTATTAACAAGTTTAAATAAAATTGAAGGATTTGTTAATTTGAAAAATAAAAATCCAGTTTTAAAATTTGATAAAAATAAACAGCATTTAGTAAAAACTTATTTTCTAGTAAATAAAAATAACAATAAAGTTCAAATTAATATTAAAGGAAATATGGAAATATCTTATAAATTAGGAAATTATATTGGTCATGCTTGTGAAAAAACAACTAGTAAATTATTGCAAGATCTTAAAAAAAATGGATATATTATCAGCAACATGAACATAACTAGAGAAATTGGAATTAGTAATAAAAAACAAAGACAAAAAGCATTAGAACTAAAGGAGTTATAAATGTCATATTACAATTCAATCAAACAAATTCCTCAAAAAATAATGCATAAAAATATTATTATTTTGTCTGGAAATGTTAATGATTTTATTTTTTTGGATAATTTAAATGATCAATCATTAAATGACAATCAAGAAATTCAAGATTTACCAAAGGGAATATTCTTAAAACTTTCTCAATATATAGGTTTTTATTTAAAAAATAATAGTTTTCAAAAAATTGAACATTTTATTCCTTCTAAAGGAGTAATTGATTTAAATAAGTCTTTTGTAGATATTTTATTTCCTAAAGAAGAAGAAGAAGAAGATTTTTCAAAATTAGATGATGAAGAAGCTGAATTTGAGCAAAATGAGGAAAATCAAGTTTCTCCAATTGAACAATATATAAATGAAATTATTTTATATATTGAGGATTTAAAAAAACAAAATAAACCAATTAAGAAAATTGCTTTTATAATTGATTTAAGTGATTTACTTTTAAAAGAAGTTAACTCAACAATAATAGCTAATTTAATTTCAAGTTTTATTGATTTAAGCAATCCCTTTGTAGACAAATATTTAAAGGAAAAATATAAATTAATTTTAATTTGTAAAAATAAAGAAATTTTAAATAATTTAATTATTGAAAATAATATTGAGCTTAATTTTCATACAATTCAAGTTCCAAACACTAGAGAACGAGAAGATTTTATTGAAGCAAATACATCAAGATTTAATGAATTTTTAATTGAAGAAAAATTAGATAAATCAAATAGGTCTAAAGAATTTAATGATGCAATAGCACTTACCAATGGGTTATCATTTAGAGAAATTATACAAATTGCAAATGTAGCTGCAAATAATAAATTTAAAGATTTCAAAGAACTTTATAGAGTTGTGTTTTTAGATAAAAAAGAATCAGAATGAGAAAAAATTAATCAAGAAAAACTTAAAAATTTTCAAGTAGAAATGAAAAAAAGAGTCAAAGGTCAAGATTTTGCAATCAAACAAATGGAAAAGACTTTAATTAGATCATTTGTTGGTTTATCAGATTTGTCTAGTTCTCATGATAATAAGCGTAAACCTAAAGGGATTTTATTTTTTACAGGTCCTACTGGAACAGGGAAAACTGAATTATCAAAAGCATTTGCTGAATTTATTTTTGGAGATGAAAATGCACTTATAAGATTTGATATGAGTGAGTACAATCATGAACATAGTGATGAAAAGTTAATTGGATCTCCTCCAGGATATGTAGGTTATGAATCAGGCGGTCAATTAACAAATGCTGTTAAACAAAAACCTTTTTCTGTTTTACTTTTTGATGAAATTGAAAAAGCACATGGCCGTATTTTAGATAAATTTTTGCAAATTTTAGAAGATGGGCGATTAACTTCTTCTAAAGGAGAATTAATTGATTTTTCTGAAACATTTATAATTTTTACATCAAACATAGGAGTTAAAGAAACACTGAATTTAGCAAAAGATAACAATGATGTTGATTTAATTAGAAAAACATTTAAAAAAGAAATTGAAAAATATTTTAAAGAAACACTAGGAAGACCTGAAATTTTAAATAGAATTGGAGAAAAAAATATTGTTCCATTTAATTTTATAACAGATCATGAAATCATTAAAGAGATAATAAATAGTAAACTAAAAAAACTAAAAAATAATTTATATAAAGATAAATTAATTCAACTTCAAGAAGAAAATGAGGAAACTTTAAAGTACTTAATTATAGAAGTTAAAAAGGGATTTAAACCTGAATTAGGTGCTCGAGGATTGATTTCTGAATTTGAAAAAAAATTTATTGACAAAATGATTTATTTTTTGTTTGAAAATTATCAACAAATTTTAGCAAACAAAAAAAATGGAATATTAACAAAAATAAAATTTGATTATTCAAATGAAAAAACAGATTTTATTTTTTCAATCTTATAAATAAATGTTTTTTTTTTTTTTTTTTTTTTTAAATAAAAACATTTCTAATAATATTTTTTGTATTTCATTATATTTATTTTTATAATATAAATAAAAAGCACAATGCAAGTTATAGCAAAGTGCTTTTTATTTAAATTGAAAATTATTTTTTCCAGATTTATCTTTTAAAAGAGAAATAAAGATTTCTCTTTTACTGATTTTGTCTAATTGTGCTTTATGTTTTTTGTTTTTTTCTAAATCTAAAAGTTCAGATAATGCTTTAATATAATCTCTAAAACTTAAATTAATTAAGTTAAATTTATCTAGTTTTTCTCACAATACAAAAAAGTTTTTTTTCAAGAAATTTTTATCATTTTCATCAAATTTAATATCAATTCGTTTAATTTTCTTAAAAGTAATGTCGAAAAATTTTAAAAATAATTTGTTTATTAATAAAACTGATTTATCATTTTTTACTATTTTTTTTAAAAAAATAACAATTTTCCTTGGTTTTAACATAGTTTTTGATTCAAATACTTTATCCAAAAAAGTATCAAATTCTTTTTTATTTCGTGAAGTAATCAATAAATAAAAATTAACAATTTTAGATAGTGCAAAAACATAGTCAATATCTTTTATTTTCTTATCTGTAGCACTTATAAAGTGTAAAATTTTATTGTATATTTCATTATAAATTTTTTCTAATTTAAATTTATCTTTTTCCTTAACTTGTTCTATTTCTTTTTCTAAATTTTCAATTTCTTTATCTTCAATTACTTTATTTTTTATGTCTTCATTATCAGATTCATTATTTTTATTTTTTTCATTTTCAGAATTTTTTGATTTATTGTTTGAATTTGGCAATTCATTTTTTGGTTTTTGCGGTTTGGAGGCTTCTTTTTTAGTTTTTTGGTTTTCTGAAGCAGTATTTTGATTTGGTGTTTTATTTTGTTTATTTTGTTGTGAACAAGCAGAAGAAATAGCTATCATAGGAGCCACACTAATAAGTAAAGGCAATAAAATCATTAATTTTTTACGTTTCATTTTAATCCTTTTTTAAAATTTTTAATTAAGTTTAAACTTATAATAACTATATTATATATATATATATATATATATGAAATTAAAGTATTTGTCAAATAAATTTCAAATTAAAAATAACATAGAGTCTAAAAAAATATTTTTAAACTTAAAAATTATAAATTTGTTTAAAATCAACTAATTTTTTATAAACTAAAAAGCAAAAAACTTAAAGTTGTAACTCTGAATTTTTCTATAAAACAATTTATTATAGTGTTTAAATTTTAGGGGGAGATGTAATTGTTTGATTTTTTGACACAGCTCTAAGAACTAGTTTTTTTTTTTTTTTTTTTAATTTAAATATTGTCATTAAATAATTACTTGAAATCAACTTTGCAAAAAGTAAATTTAAAGAGTTAGAACTGTTCAAAAAAGTTTAATTAAATAACAAAGCACCACTAATAAATTTTAATAAAAATTTTGACATTGGATCAAGAACTGGGTAATTATTTCACATTATATTAAGAAAAAAATAATTAAAAAATTTACAACTTATGGCATTAATTCTTTTAAAAATTTAAT
>NZ_JAHB01000019.1 GCF_000526955.1 Mycoplasmopsis cricetuli ATCC 35279
CTCCAATTAGCATTGTTGATAAAAGCATCATTTTTTTTGATTTCATTTTATTAATCTCTTTCCATTTTTATTATAAAAATAATTATTCAACCTTTTTAAATGAATACATAAATATATCTAAGGCTTATCACATTATAAGATGTTTTTTTTTTTTTTTTTTTAGCAAAAAGTTTTAAAAAATAAAAAAATTTCATAATTTTTCATAAATTTAAGAAAATAAAAAACTATTATTAAATTCAATATAAACTAATTTAAAAAAATACAAAAAATGGTTAATTTTATTATTTAAATATTTTTTAATTATTTTAATCAATATTTAAAAGAGTATAATTTTTTTATACAAGTTAAAAAAGGAACAAATAACATGAAATTACAAAATTTTTAACTAATGGCAAGATGTGATTCAGTCTTTGACTGTGCCAGTTTATGTAAATTCAACTCCTCATAGAATATCACCAGAAATTTTAAAATTAGAAAATATGCCACCAACTGTATCAAATAAAACATTTAAAATAGATTTAGATATAGCTGATTTGGAATTAAAAAAGCAAATTAATTATTTTTTAGAAAATAATATTTCACTTTAAACATTTAATAATAATTTAACATCATTAAATGAATTTAAAAAAATGTTAAAACTAATTTAGAAGGTATTTTAAATAATAGAATATCTATTGAAGATGTTAAAAACAAAATTAAAAATTATTCTCCTGATATTTATAAAAAAGCTATTATTGAAGTAGAAAAACTAAATAAAATATAAATCAACAAAAATCAAAAAGCAAAATTAATGAATTAAATTATAATAAAAAACAATACTTAATTTTGAGCATGAAAATGAAAATACTGAATTGAAAGAACAAGAAAATATAGCCTTAAAAAATATTTTTTTTAATAAATTAAATAAAGCTGAAAAAATATTTAAAAAAAATTGAAAATTATTTAGAAAATTTAAAAACTTTTAATGCTTTAAGCGCTACATTAATTGCAGCTGCATGGGCTTTAGCTATTGGATATACTGGAGCTTCCTTTTTTTCATTTGGAGCAACAATTCCTAGTGCTATAGTGGCTACAACACAAACTTCTGTTATGACTATTTTTGTAAAATTAAGTTTTGATTCTCAATATGAAACTGAAGCTTGAATTAAAGAAATAAAAAATGAATTAAATAGTCCAGAAATAATCGAAGGAAAACACTATTTTTCTAAAGATTTTAGTGAAATTAAAAAAATATTTTTTGATTTTAAATTTACAAAACATGGGCAAGGAACTCTTTTATTTTCAACAATTTGAACTTATGGAACATCTGGATATTTAATGTTGAAATTTGGAGATTTAATAAAGTTTAATTTTTTTTAAAAAAATTTCAGATGTTTTAGTAAAAAAATTTGCTTGAATGACATTCAAAAAGTTAGCAGAAAATTTGATTGTTAAAAGAACAATTGTAGAATTTACATCATGAGCTTCTCCTATTGGAAAATTTATTTCAGTTGCTGATAATGTTCTTGCATGAAGTTCACTGTTTAATGAGTTTAGTTTGCTTTTATAAAATTTTTTGTTATTTTGGTATATCAATTATGAATAAAGATTAGTTAAAAAATCAGTGATTAAATTGAATTAAAGATGAAAAAATAGATGAAAAAATAAAACGAATTGATGAAATTTATTTTTTAAAAATAAATTACACAAAAAAATAGTTTTTTAAAGTATTTTTTAATTACACTTATATTTAGTTTTTTATTCTTTATATTTTTATTGCTTCTTGGAGCATTTCCATTTTCTTTTTTTGATATTATTGAATTAATTAAATCAAAGGCTATATATACTATTTTTACTTTTATAGGATTTATTTTTTTTAGTATTTTTGCTTTTGTTGTTAAAATCAATTTTTGAAATAAAATTAGTTACAGATATCAAAATTATAAAAGTAAAAAAAGTAAAAAACCAAGATTAAAAAATCAGAAAATTATAACTTATATGATTGTCAAAAGTGAAGCATTACAAAATTATTTATTTGCAACAACTAATCAATTTAATTTTATAAATTCAGGAAAAATAATTACACATAAAAACTCAGATGAAAAAGAAAAAGAGTATCTTATTAATTGTTTTTTTTATGAAGAATATAAATTTTTTGATGATGCATTAGAACAAAAACAAAAAATGCCTGTTGGAATACACAACATGTTTATATTTGATGGATGACATTTTTTATATAAATTTGAAACAACTAGTGGTAAAACTATTTATTTAAGAAATGATATATCCATATTTAGAGAAACAGTAAAATTTTTTATTAAAAATCAACCAAATGAATATGATCAACAACTTTTTTTAAAAAAATTTCCACAAGGTAGATTTAAAACCAAGCACAATCAAAATTATTTTTCCATTAGATCATTTTTTTGAAGAAATGCAATTAAAATTAAAAGCAAAAATAATTATGAAGCTATTATTCATTCTCTTATTGAAACATTGGATAATGAATTTAAAAAAATTGATCAAATCGCTGAAGAATTAGACAAATTTAATTTAGTTTAAAATTTAAAACACTACATAAAAATAAAATTAGAATTAACTTTTTAAAATTTTCAATTTTTGTGATAGTGTTTTTTATTTTAATATTTATTTAAAAACAAATTTATGAATAAAAGTTAATAAAATGTACAATTATTCGCAATTATTTATTACAAAAATTTTTTTATTTTTCTTGCATTTTCAACAATAAAATTTTTAGCAATTTTTTAATAAATTTTTCATTCTATTTTTATTATTAATTATAATTAATAAAACAAAGGAGGTACAAGTGAGTTATAAAACATTATACAGAAAATATCGCCCAACTTCTTTTGATGAAATTGTAGGTCAAGACCACATTATAAATACTTTAAAAAATATTATTAAGACCCAAAAAATTGGTCATGCATATTTATTTAGTGGCCCCAAAGGATCTGGAAAAACTTCACTTGCTAATATTTTTGCAAATATTTTAAATTGTTTTCACAATGAAGATCCAACAAAGGCTTGTTATAATTGCAAACAACAAATTGGTAAATCACTTGATATTATTGAAATGGATGCAGCATCAAATAATGGTGTTAATGAAATTCGAGAGTTAAAGGAAAAAATTGAGCAGTCACCAATTAATAGTAGATTTAAAATTTATATTATTGATGAAGTTCACATGCTTTCAAATAGTGCTTTTAATGCATTGCTTAAAACTCTTGAAGAACCACCACTACATGCTATATTTATTTTTGCTACAACTGATCATCAAAAAATACCTTTAACTGTAATGTCAAGACTTCAAAGATTTAATTTTAGACGTTTAAGTATCACTGAAATTACCAATCATTTAAAATATGTTCTAAGTAAAGAACAAATTAAATTTAGTTTAGAAGCTTTAAAAATAATTGCAAGATTATCATCAGGAGGAATGCGAGATGCTTTATCAATTGCTGAACAAAGTTCTTCATTTGGAAACGGGGAAATTAATGTAGATGATTTAATGACTAATTTTGGAATTATTTCAAACAAACTTGTTATTGAGATTATTAATTATTTGTATCATTCAGATATTGAAAAAACTATAAAACTATTTACAAAATTAATTAATTATGGAATTGATGCAACACAATTTGTTTTAAGTTTAATTTCAATTGTTAAAGAAACTTGATTGTATTATTTAACTAAAAATGAAAAATTTCTTGAGTGAGTTTCACTTGAAGAAATACAAAATTTAACAAATGATTCAAAATTTTTTAATTTTGTTTTAAATGAATTAAATGATATTCTGCCTAAATTAAAACGCTCTGAACATGCTTTTGAATTATTAGAATTATTTTTTTTAAAAATTTGTTCAGAGAAAATGGATAAAAAAAATATTTTGCTAAATTCACATAAAAACCAGCAATTAAATAATATAGAAGCATCTTTAGATATCAAGAAAAAAAATGAAATAAATTCTAATCTTACAAAAGAAAAAGAGTTTGTACCTGATCATGATTTTGGAATTGAAAATATTATTAAATCAGAAAAAGAAAATATAAATCAATCATTTGATTTTTTTGCAATGAATGAAGCAACACTAAGAGAATATGAAGTTAAATCTAATTTAGATAAAACTTCAAATTCTACATTTGAAAAAAATGATGAAATTGAACAAAAAATAAATCAAAATAATGAATTTATAATTGATAGTAATGAAAAAAATAATTCTAAATTAGATGTTTCAAATGACATTATTGATAATCAAGAAATATCAACTGAAGATAAATTAATTTACACACAAGAAATTGATTTAGAAAAGACGATGGTTTTAAATGATTATAATGAAAATTTATATCAAAATCAATGAAACAAGCAAGATATTGCTAATTTATTACATATTTTAAGACTAAAAATTCAAAGCAATATTAAAGATAATTTGCAAGATTATAAAGAACTTTCAGAAATAACAATTAATAAAAGCAAACCAGAATTATTTCAATATATGAGCATGTTGAAAAATACTAAAATTCTTGCGGGATCCAATACTTTTATTGTTTTGACTTCAGATGATGAAAATCTTTTGTCAAATATTTTTAAAATTAGAAACACTGAAAAATTTCAAAAATATATAAATTTTGTATTTAAAGGATATAAACATATTTATTTGTTGTCTCCTAATTTAAGAAAAAGTTCTTATGCTCTTTACAAAGAGCAAACAATTAACAATCAAATTCCAAATAATTTAGTTGCAATACCCCCACTTACAAGACTTGAAAATCGTTTTGAAGATGAAACAATTGAAAGTAAAGCAAAAATTTTATTTGGTCCAGCAATGAAAATAATAAAAAGAGGTAAATAATATGAATAACGAAATGCTTAAACAACTTAAAAAAATGCAATTAGATCTTGAAAAAAAACAACAAGAACTTGAGGAAAAGGTTTTTACAATAACTAAACAAGGTATTAAAGTAGAAATTAAAGGAGATTTCTCAATTCAAAAAATTACAGTTGATGAACTTTTAATAGATCCTGAAGATAAAGAAATTTTAGAAGATTTAATTTTAATTACTATTAATGAAGCAATTGACAAAATTAAAGAAGAAAATGAAAAAATTACTCCAAAAATGCCAGGCGGAATGCCATTTTAATGTTTAATTCTAGTTTAATTGAAAAATTTATTGAGGGAATTAGACAATTACCAAATGTTTCACGCAAACAAGCAGAAAAAATTGTTTTATGAATTTTAAAAAATGATGCATCAAAAGTTGGTTTGTTAGCCAATTCTTTTAAAAATCTTAAAGAAAAAGTAATATTTTGTCCTTTATGCCAATCGCCAAGTGAAGTAGATTTTTGTCAATATTGTGATGATGTTAATCGGGAAAATAAGCTTTTAGTTGTTGATAATTTTGCAATTATTGAAAAAATTGAAAAAGGCCAGTTTTATAAAGGGAAATATTATACATTTAAAAATTTAATGACTAAGGAAGAAAATCTTGATCAAACATTAAAAGAAATAAATTCTTTAAAATTTTATGCACAAAAATTTGATGAAGTTATATTAGCAATATCTCCAAATTTATCTGGGGAAATGACTAATATTTTAATCAAAAAAGAATTTAAAGACAAACAAATTAACATTTCTCAATTAGCAATTGGGATACCAATTGGAGCATCAATTGATTACATTGATGAAATGACCTTAAAATTCTCTTTAATTAATCGACAAAAGTAATGGGAGTAAATTATGTTTATTACATTTGAAGGCCTTGATGGAAGTGGTAAAACTACAACAATAAATAAATTATTTACTTATTTAAAAAATCATTTTAAATTAAATAAAATTGTTTTCACAAGAGAACCAGGAGGAAAAGAATTAACAGAAGCTGAAAAAATTCGTAAAATTATTTTAGATTCATCTTCAAATTTATCAGCCGTAGCAGAAGCAATGTTATATTCAACTAGTAGAAGAATTCATTTAGAAAGAGTTATTTGACCTGCATTAAAAGAAAATAATTTAGTTCTTTGTGATCGTTATATTGATAGTTTTTATGCTTATCAAGGTTTTGCGAGAGATTTGGGTTTAAATTATGTAAAAACCTTAACAGAATTAATTATTGATAATTGTATTCCTGATATAACTATATTTTTTAATATAACTCCACTTCAAGCTAAAAATCGCAGAAATCAAAATCAGTTACTGGAAGATCGTATAGAAAAAGAAAAAACTGATTTTCATGAAAAGGTTTATCAAGGATATTGACAATTAATCAATCAAGAATTGGAACGTTTTATTGTAATTGATGCAACTAAAAATGAAGAAGAAGTTTTTCAAGAAACTCTTTCTAAACTTTTAGAAAACTCTAAATTTAAGGAATATTTAGAAAAAAATGTTATCAGCTAATCAAGAAAAAATATTAAAAAATATTTCACTAAAAAATCAAATTGCTCATTTATATTTAATTGAGCACCCTCACAATTATAATATTGATGTTGATTTGAAACAAATTTTCGCTATTTTTAATAATTTAAATATTCAAACATTTAATCAACTTACTGATTTTCCAAATGTTTTTTATCTTGATTCTAAAGAACAGTTAATTAAAAAGTCAAATTTAGAAGAAATTTTTTCAAAAGTAGAATTAATTAATACTGATAGGCAAAGATTTTTTGTTTTTATCAAAAATATTGATTATTCTTCTTTAGAAGGGCTTAATTCAATTTTAAAGTCAATTGAAGAACCTAAAATGAACACTACAATTATTTTAACCACTCAAAATTTATTTAAAGTAATTGACACAATTAAATCTAGAAGTGTTATTTTAAAATTAAAAAATCCAACTTTTGAGCAATTAAAAATTAATTTTCAAAAAAATAATTTGTTTGATCAATACACAGAAGTATTATCAAGAATTTATCATAATTATGATACTGTTATTAAAATTTACAATAATGAAAATATAAAAATTTTTCTTGATTTTCTAGGTGCCTTAAATGATTCACTAAAGCAAAAAGTAATAATTTATGCTTTTTTAATTAAAAATCTTGAAAAAAATAATCAAGAAAAAACTGAATTTATTTTAAAGGGATTTGTTTGAATATTACTTTTAAATTATCAACTAATAAAATTTGAATTTAATTTTGGAAATAAAATTTTAAATTTAAGTAAAAAAATAAATAAAAAACAACCAAAGTTGATTAATATTATTTCTTTTATAGATCAATTTTTACGGGTTTTTAAAAGTAATTGAAATTTTTCCTTGCAAAAAGAAAAATTATTAATTGAATTAATGAGACTTTATGAGTAAAATGTATATAGTTGGTACTCCAATTGGAAATTTAGAAGACATAACTTTAAGAGCTTTAAGTATTTTAAAGAAAGTTGATATTATTGCTTGTGAAGATACTAGAGTTACTTCAAAACTGTTGAAATATTATCAAATTGAAAACAAAAAACTAATTACTTATAATAATTTTACTGAAAAAAATAGTTCAAAAGGAATTTTAAATTTATTACAAAGCAATGATTCTTTATCAATTGCTTTAGTTTCTGATGCGGGAATGCCTGTTATTTCTGACCCAGGGTTTCAAATTATTAAAATGTGTCGTGACTATAATATTGATTTTGAAATAGTGCCAGGGGTTAGCGCTTCAATTACGGCTTTTGTTGGGTCAAGTTTTTCACATCCATTTACATTTTTGGGTTTTTTAAAAGACAAAAGCATTCAAAGAATTAATCAATTAAAAGAATTAACAATTGGAACCTATGTATTTTTTGTTTCGCCTCATAAATTGATCAACTCATTAAAAGATATTCATTTTGTCTTTCAAGAACAGATTCAACTTTGTCTAGCTAAAGAACTAACTAAAATTCATGAACGTTGATTTTATGGAACAGCACAAGAAATTTTAAATATTTTAGAAAAAGAAAATTTAGTTAGAGGTGAATTTACATTAGTGCTAAATTTACCTAAAGTTAAAAGAACTAAAATCAATAAATATAAAAAAAATTAGAAAAATATTGGTGTTTATAGCATTTATTTTAACTTTATTTTTTAATAATAAAATTAACAAATTGGCTATAAAAATATTTAAAATTTATTCAATCTAAAAATATTGTTAAACAATTTTAAAAAAAATAAAATAAATTCATTCTTATTTTTTATTTATTAAAAAAAGTTCTGTTTGTAAAAAAGCAGAACTTTTAGTGTTGCAATGAAGTTAATTGTTAAACTTCAATATTAATAGCAAGAACATTTTTATTTTTTTAAAGCATTATATTTATTTTTAAAATTATTAATTTTGTCTTTTTGAGCTTTAATTTTAGCTAAATTATTTTTTTTAGCTTCTCTTTTTTGAACCATTAATTGATAATAGGTTTTGAGTTTATCATCTGAATTTTGTGATTTAGATAATTCTTCACGAACTTTTTGAGCAAGTTGAAATTGATTTAATTTAAAGCTTTTAATTTTTGATTTTAAAGCATCATGTTTTTTAATAATTGGGTCAGCTGAATTTTGAATTGAATGATTTCTTTTTATTAAAGTATCTTTTCTAAATTTTTCAATTTTAGCTTTTTTAGCTTGAAGTCGTTTAACTCTTTCTTGGGCTCTTTTTCTAGAGTCTTTAGTTTTTTCTAAATGTTTTTTTAATTTTTTTTGCCTTTTACTTTGTGATAAAGGTGAATAAGAAATTTGAGCAATAGTTCCAGCAGAAGCACTAAGAACTAAAAATCCCATTCCAAAACGAGAAAAAATTTTTTTAATTTTCATAAGATTTAATTATGTAAAATTCTATAAATTAAATAAATAATTTAAGAATATACAAACTTTCATTATACGGACAAATTTATAACTAAGTTTTAGTTGATATTTGTCCATTTTGATTATACATATATATTCACTAAATATATTTTTTATTTTGAAAAATTATTTATTTTGATTTTTTTTAAATAAAAAACAGTTTTTTTTTTTTTTTTTTTTACAAATTATTGGTTATATTAAAGAATATAATTTTTATATAAATAAAAATTTTAAAATTATTATATTTAATCATATAAAAAAGGATGAAATGAAATCTAAAAAAATAATGATTTGTTCTTCTATTCTTAGTGTTGTTTCCATGGTAGCAATTTCTTCTAGTTGTACACAAAAAAACAATCAAAATGAAAAACCAAATCAAAACATTATCTCAGAAAAACTAGAAATTAAAAAAAATTTTTCAAATTCAGAAAAAAACCCTTCTGAATCAAAAAATAATAGCTCTTCTATAACTTCTTCTTCTTCTTCTTCTTCTTTTTCTAATAATAATAATAATTTAGATAAGTCAAAAAAAACTGATAAAAATACAAATAATGATACAAGTTTAAATAAAGAAAAAACAAAACAAAAAACTAAACCTCTTTTTAATAATGAGAAAAATAAAATTAAATTAATTAATAAAAAAGATGATCATTCAACTATTACTCCTCCTCCTCCTACTACTACTACTACTACTACTACTACTACTGCTGTTACAGAAAAGAAAACTATAAATTCTACCAATAATGAGCAAAACAAAATAGTTTCAACCAATTCTGGGGTACAAACATTTCATAATTCACCAATTTCAGATGAACACAATAAAGATGAAAATTTTAATTTAAAAATAGAATTAAAAGCTAAAAAAGATCAAAATAACAAAAATATTATTAATACAAATTTAAATGAAGCGATATT
>NZ_JAHB01000020.1 GCF_000526955.1 Mycoplasmopsis cricetuli ATCC 35279
GAAATCAATTTACTTCAACTCAAAATGGATGAAAATGATCATTTAGGTAATGCTTATGAACATTTACTAGCTGAATTTGCTAGTGATTCTGGGAAAAAAGCTGGAGAATTTTACACTCCAAGTTCTGTTTCTGAATTGCTTGCAAACATAGTAACTTACAAGAAAAAACGTATCAAAGCTTATGATCCAGCTTGTGGTTCTGGTTCTTTATTAATTAAACTTACTAAAAAAATTAATAAAGTGGAGAAATTATGTGGTCAAGAAATTAAAACTGCTACATATAACCTAGCAAGAATGAATTTTATTTTAAGAGATATGAATTTTTCAAAACTTAGTATCAAACAAGGAGATACATTACTAAATCCAATGCATCTTGATGAAGAAAATACATTCAATTGCATTGTTGCTAACCCTCCTTTTAGTTTAAAATGAAATCCTAGCAAAAGTTTAAAAACTAATGATGAAAGATTTATTCCTTTTCCAGCACTTGCTCCAAATAGTTATGCTGATTTTGCTTTTTTACAACATATGCTTTATCATGTTGATCCTAATGATGGAATTATTGCATCAGTTTTTTCTCTTGGAGTTTTAAATCGTCAAAGTCCAAAAGCTGAAAAAGAAATTCGTAAATATATTATCAATAAAAATTATATTGATACAATTATCTTTTTACCTGAAAACCTTTTTTATAACACAAGCATTAAAACTTGTATTATTATTGCTCGTAAAAATAAAGAAAGTCAAGATAAATCAATTTTTATGATTAATGCAGTAAATGAATTTCAAAGTAGTAAAAGACAAAATATTTTATCAAAAGAAAACATTGAAAAAATATTTAACGTGTGAAAAGATAAGCAAGAAATTGAAAATTTTTCAGTAAAAGTATCCTATGAAGATATTGTTTCAAATGATTATTCACTATCTATGAATTTGTACAATTTAAATGATGAAATTGAAGAACAAGAAAAAATTGATATTGAATTTGTAGAAAGTGAACTTAAAAGACTAAACAAAGAAATTAATGAACAAGAAAATTTGTTCCAAGAGAATCTAAAAAAATATTTAAAAAATATTAATTAAAAAATATTGTTTTACAATTTCAACAAAAACTTTTGAAAAGGGGTAAAATGAAAGTCGATTCTGTAAAAATATTAAATGGATTTATTCGTGATTCTTCAGGAAAACAATTTGTAATTCCAATTTATCAAAGAAAATATACATGAACAAAATCAAATGAACTAAAAAAACTTTTAGATGATTTAAAAGAATTAATTAAAAATGAAAATAAAACACATTTTTTAGGAACCATTGTTTTTGTAGAAAATAAAATTAAAAAAGAAGATAAAGACATACATGAAAGATCAATTGTAGATGGGCAGCAGCGTTTAATTACTTTGTTTTTAATTGTTCATGCTTTAAGATGAATAACCAAAAATGGTCATATAAAGAAAAAACTTTGAGAAGATTTTTTAGTAAATCCAAATCTGAAAGAAAATGATAAATATTATAATAGAATTTTTCCATCACTCAGTGATAATGATGATTATGAAAAAATAACAAAAGATGATAAAGATATATATAAATCTGATAGTAATATTGCAAAAAATTTTATTTGATTAATCAATGAATTAACAAAAA
The DNA here is from genome assembly GCF_000526955.1 of Mycoplasmopsis cricetuli ATCC 35279. GTDB lineage: Bacteria > Bacillota_I > Bacilli_A > Mycoplasmatales > Metamycoplasmataceae > Mycoplasmopsis > Mycoplasmopsis cricetuli. The sequence goes on from NZ_JAHB01000020.1 coordinate 1,639, forward strand.
TAATTCATGAAAATTATGATGGTAATAATGATGGAGGAACTTATAAAGTTATAAGTGCAGTAGAAAGATTTAATATTGTTTATATTAGTTTAGATAAAGATAATGATAATGCTCAGCAAATTTTTGAAAGCATTAATTGAAAAGGTCAACAATTAACAAATACAGATTTAATTTGAAATTTTGTTATGTTTGATAAATCTAATGAACAACAAACACACTTTTATAAAAAATATTGAAAAAAATTAGAAGATATTTTCAAAAATTCTGAACATACAATCGAAGAATTTATTAGAATTTATTTATCAATTGAAAATGAAAAATTTACTAAAAAAGAAAATTTATATCAAGAATTTAAACATTATTGAAATAAAAAAATAAAAGAAGAAAAGGATTATCAAGATTTTTTTGAATCATTAACCAGATATGCAAATTACTTTAAATCAGTTTATATAGATACTCCTGAAAATGATTATTTAGAAATATATGAAGATTTTCAAAATTTTGAAAGTTTAACTGCTGCTCCTCTTGTGTTGGAAATTATGGAAATGTTTGAAAACAAAAAAAAGATAACTAAAAGTCAATACAAAGGTTTTTTTGAGATTTTAAATACTTATCAAATAAGAAGAAAATTTAATGGAAATAATTCAAATTCTTTATCAAGTGTTTTTCCTCAACATTTAAAACTTATTAAAAAATTATTAAGTGATAATAATTCTGAAAATTTTTTAGACATAATTAAATTTGTTATTATCAAAAATCATATATCAGATAAAATGTTTTTGCCTACTGATAGTGATTTAATGGCTTATATGAGTAATATGAATGCTTATTCATTGAAACAAACTAAATGATTATTAGAAAAAATAGAAAATAACAAAAATAATGCTCCTGTAAACACAAAAAAGCTTTCAATTGACCACATTATGCCTCAAAAATCTAATGAATATTGAGAGGCAAAATCAAATACTAATAAACCTGAAGAGTACTCTAAACTTGTCAACTTGATTGGTAATTTAACTTTAGTTACAAATATCGATAATTCAAAAGCTAGTAATAAGGATTTTGAAAGTAAAAAAATTATTTTTGAAAATACAAGACACATAAAAATGAATGAAGAATTGTATAAGTATGAATTATGAACAGACAATGAAATTAAAAAAAGAACTAAAAAAATTATTGAAAAATTCATTGAGATGTATCCATACATAACTTCAAAAAATGAATATTTAATTGAAAAAAAATTTGAGGGAAAAGTTTTTATAGAAAAATTTAATTTTAAAGCTAGTGGATATTTAAATTCAGATGAAAGTGTCTTAATTTATAAAGGTTCTCAAATTTCTCCTGAAACGTTTAGTAAAAAATCAGATGATAGTAATAATATTTCAAAAAAAAGAGAGAAATTATTAAATGATAAGATATTAAAAACAGATGAAAATGGTAATTTATATTTTGCAGATGATTATTTAACAACATCACCATCTTTGGCAGCTAGTTTAATAATGGGGGGTGCTAGATCAGGGTGAGATGAATGAAAAGATATAAATGGATTAAAAATTAATGATTCTTTAAGAAAGAAAAGAAATAAATAGTAAATTTAATTATAAAACCTCACAAATAAATTTTTATTTGTGAGGTTTTATAATTAAGTTATTTCATTTATCATTGACTAATTAATTGATCATTTGAAACCATTATTTTTTATAAATAGTTTTAAAATAAAGTCAATAAAAGTTCAAATGAATAATCCATCTAATGTAATAATTTTTAAAATGACAAGTATTATTTCTCCTGCATAAAAAAGATCAATTTCAAGTGACAGAAAGAAAAATAAAAAAATGATGGTGTTTAAATTTTAGAGGGATATAATTATTTGATTTTTGAGCCAGCTTCAAGAGCTGGATTTTTTTAATTTAAACACTAAAGTCAGCTTACTTAAAAATAATATTAAAACTATAAATAAAAAGATTTAGATATTGGTTACTAACACTAAAAGAGTATTTATTTTTAAATTTTATATTAAGAAAATTAATTTTTGTTTCCTTCCAAGAACAAATAATTTTCAAATTAATATATTTTTATTTTTGATAATTTTATTAAATTATCTTTTTAATTTTGTTGTTGTTTTGGTTCTTTGAAGCGAAAGTAATATTTGTTTTTTCCTTGATTTATAAAATCTTTTATTTTACTTTCAACTTCTTCATCAGTATATTTTTCTTTTAATTTGGTTTCAGGATTATTTAAAACTGGTAAAAAGTAATTTTTAATAAGCTTTTTATCTTTTCCTGAAAGACCATCATAAGCATTATTTTTATCTCAATCTCCATATTTAATTAAAAGAGGAATTAATTCATCATTGGCTAAATCAATAAATTCTTGATACTGTTCTTTATCATGTACATTTGCATATTGGGTTCAAACTTGTGATTTACTTTGCGCTCAATGAGTAAGCGGTTTTAAAAACATCATAATTTTTTTAAACAATGATTCAGCCAAAGACACTACATCAGTTTTAATTTGTTCTTCAAAAGTTTTATTTGCATCTCTTAATTCATAAAGACTTTTTTGATAAAGGATATAATTTCGATAAATATCTAATTGTTGCTCTGAAATTAGCGCTAAATACACTCCTGAAGTGAGTAATTTACCAAATCCAGTTGAAAGTACTTGTAAAGCTCCAAGATTATCTATTTCTGTATTTACTTTAGGTTCTGGTTTGTCCAAATAAAACAATCTTGAATCATCTTGAGTTCAATATTTTTCAATAAAATCATATTTAGATTCATCATAATTGTAATCTTTTTTGTATTGATTAATAATTTTAGCAACATCATTTTTTTCAAGATTTTTTTTACTTCCTATTTCAAATTTTTCTAAAATTTTACCAATTAAAAAATCTATATTGCTTGCACTTGCCCCAAGTTCATTTTTTACAATACTTGGAATGTTTTTAATGTATTCAAAAATAAGTCCATATCCTTTATAACTAACAAAAATATCATTTTCTGGATATTCAGTGATATTGATCTGTTTTAATTGATTGTAATTATTTCTAGGATTATTTGGCTTTACAGATATGTTTTCTGTTGAAGAATTATTGCTTGAATTATTATTTTGAGAATCATTATTGTTTGAATTTTCTGAATTAACTTCTTGGTTATTAAAATTGTTATTTGTAGGATTATTGCTTGGTGAATTGTTTGGTGTTTGTTGTGCTGGAGGATTTGCATAAATTCTATCACATGATCCAGCAACTGCAACACTTCCAAATGAAGCTAACATTGCACTTGTTCCAATAAATAAAAGTTTTTTAATTTTCTTGTTCATATAATATCCTTATAACATCTTTTTTTAATTGAATTTTAATGAATTTTAAAATCTTAATCTATTAGAAATAGTATATTATTTTTAATATTTTTTAAAATATTAATTGTTATTTAATTTTTCAATTTCTTGTTCAAATTGAATAATTTTACTTTGAGTTTCTAAAATTTGCTCTTCATAATCATTTTTTAATTCTTTCATGTTTTTTGTCTATTTGAATTTGATTTTCAGACAGCTGATCTTCAAGTGCTAGAGCATTTTCTTGAATTTGAATTTCTCGAATTAATTTAAGATCATTTGAAAATTTTTTAGAACTTCAAAAAGAAATTATTAATGAACTTAATCAGCAATTACAACCATATGAATTAACTTTCAGGATTATTTATCTTTTGAAAATTCACTTGAACTTTTCAAGCTATTAGAAAAAGACAAATTCAATCAAATTACAGTTAAATAGTTCAAATAAATTTTATTTTAAATGGTTCTAAAACAATTAAGATATCAAATGATTTAAGAAAAAACCTTGTTGAAGTTACACCCAAATCCTGAAGTGTTCAATCCTACTAGCTCAACTAATTCTTTTGATTCTAATGATTTGCTTAATTCAAATAATTCAAATGATGAAATCAATTCCTTAAATAATCAAAAAAATAATTCAGAAAAAATTAATAATAATCCTGATACAAATAATAATAATAATAATCCTAAAGAAGAAACAAAAAGTTTTTTTAATAAAAAAGAAAAATTTATATTAATTTGTTCCACTTGTAAGTGTGTTTTCTATTATATTTTTAAGTGCAATAGGTTATTGACTTTATCTTAGATTTGGAGGAGCAAAAATTAAATAAAATATTTAAAATAATTAAAAAACAATCTTTTGGTTGTTTTTTAATTAATTATATTTAACACATATGTATTAAAAGATTTAAATTAAATAATAACTAAATAAATACTAAATAATACCTATCATAGGTATAACATTATATTATTTAAAAATACATTTATAACATAACTAATTAAATCAGTATAATTTTAATGGTAGACATTTTAGGAGAAATTATGAGTGAAAAATTACCAAAATTTAAACCAATATACACAAATCCAAATAAATCTGTAGTTTTTGATCGAAATCTAAATCAATTAAAACATAGGTTAATTATTATTTTTCATGATGATTTTTCTGGTGAGTATTTTTATATAAAAGCAAGAAGCACATATGAAGATGGAATTAAAAAGAAACCATATCAAGGGGAAATATTTGTTCCTGCTGCAAACAAAGGTTTACTAACTAAAGACTCATATGTAGATACTACACAAATTTTTTCAATTAAAGAGGAAGAATTAGAACAATTAGTAGGTCAAAATAAAATGTTTTTAACAACTAATCATTTTACTCGTGAGCAAATTACTGAGATTTCAATTTCTTTAATTAATAATTTATTAAGATCTGAAGAACCTTTAGTTTCATGAATTGAAGTTAAGTTAGATGATAATAATGAACCAATTCCTACTTTAAAATATTGTCATCCAAATTATATTAAGGAAATTACAAATAAAATTTTAAATAAAAAACATATTTTGGATAATTTAAATAAAGATCGAATAATACTAATGAATTTAAAAAGTCTTGGAGCTGAAGTAAATGAAAATTTAAAAGATTGAAAACATACTTGAGAAGATGATTATCAAGAAGAACAACAAGAATCTAAAAAACTCAAAGATGAATTTGAAATGATAATGTAGATAATAAAATCAAGTAAATCATCAAAAAATATTAAGGAGTTTAATATGAAAGATAAAATTGATAAAATGAAACCTTTTTTTACAAATGATAAAAACAATTCAATTATTTTTGATCGTTTTGAGAATCAAATACCTTATAGCCCAATTATTTTATTTTATGATGATTATGAAGAAATGTATTATTACATTAAATATAGAAGTGCCATTGATAGAAAAGAGAATTTAAAAGAACCAATAAATAATGAAGTTTTTGTATCCAAATCAAAAAAAGGATTGCTAACTAAAGATAGTTATGTTGATACTTCACAAATTTTTCGTATTCCTGCAAAAGATTTAGATGATTTGCTTGATAAAAAAGATAGATTATATTTAGAAACAGAATTTCTAAACAAAAAAGACATAGTTAATATTTATGAATCTCTTCTAGATAATTTAAAACAAGAACCACCCAAAGTAACAGTTTCAACAGTATGAATTGAAGAAGAAAAAATTAACTCATACGTTGAATATTCTCATGAAGAACTTTTAGATGAAGAGTTTATAAAATTTCAAAACAAAAACAAAAATAATAATGAAAAAATAAAAAAGGCAAAGAATTTAATTGAAGAAATTAAAACAATAAGAAATAAAACACACAAAATTGCACTTAGAAATTTATTTTTGGAAGTTGAATTTGCTTCAGGTGAATTTAATTTAGATAATTGAGATGAAGAAGATGAGCAAGAACTTAAAAAAATAATGCAAGCAATAGAAGAAGAAAATAAAAAAACCTAAAAAAATTCAAAGATGAATTTGAAATCACAATGTAGTTTAAAATAATAACTTTTTACTATGAAAACAAGAATATGAGGAAAAAGAATGGGGGGATTATGAGCGAAAAATTACCAAAATTTAAGCCAATATACACAAATCCAGATAAATCTGTAGTTTTTCAGCGAAATTTAGATCAATTGCAACATAAACCAATTATTATTTTTCATGATGATTTTAATGATAAATATTACTATATAAAAGCTAGAAGTGCATATGATGGAAATGGGTTCAAAAAGAAACCATATCAAGGAGAAATATTTGTTCCTACAGCAAACAAAGGTTTACTAACTAAAGACTCATATGTATATACCACACAAATTTTTTCAATTAAAAGAATTGATTTAGAAAAAATTGTAAACAAGGATTCACATACTTTTTTAACTACTAGAAATTTTTCAAAAAATCAAATTAGAGAAATTTCTCAATCATTAATGAATAACTTAAGAAAAGATATGCCTTTTGTTTCTTGAATAGAAGTTAAATTAGATGATAATAATAAACCAATTTCTACTTTAAAATATTGTCATGAAAGTTATGTTAGAGAAATTACAAAAGATATTATGAATGTAGAACAAAAACAAGAAATAGAACAAAATATTTTAAATAATTTAAATCAAGATGAAATAACATTGATGAATTTAAAAAGTCTTGGTGCTGAAGTTAAAGCAAATTTAAAAGATTTTGAACACACCTGAGAAGATGATTATCAAGAAGAACAACAAGAATCAAAAAAATTCAAAGATGATTTTGAATTAACAATGTAAATAAAATCAAATAAAACATATTTAAAAAATATTTAGAGAATTAATATGAAAGATAAAATCGATAAAATGAAATTTGTTTTCACAAATGATCTTAAAAATTCTGTTGTTTTTGATCGTTTTGAAAATCAACTTCCACATAGACCTATTATTATATTTCATGATGGACGCTATGATTTATACTATTACATTAAATGTCGTGATGCAAGAGATAAAAATGGTAATTTAAAAGAACCAATAAATAATGAAGTTTTTGTATCCAGAGCACAAAAAGGGTTATTAACCAAAGATAGTTATGTGGATACTTCTCAAATTTTTCGAATTAAAAAAGAGGATTTAGATAATTTGTTTGATCAAAAAAAACAAACTATATTTATATACTAGATATTTAGACAAAAAGGATATTGTCAAGATTTATTTATCTCTTCTAGACAACCTTGAACATGAACCTCCTAAAGTAACAGTTTCAAAAGTTTGAATTAGTGAAGAAAAAATTAATTTATATGTTGAATATTCTCATGAAGAACTTTTAGATCAAGAATTTGAAAGATTTAAAGCAAATATTAAAAACACAAAAGAAAAAATTAATAGAGCAAAAAAATTAGTTGAAGAAATTAAAACAGTAAGAAATAAAACTCACAAAATTGCACTTAGAAATTTATTTTTAGAAGTTGAAACAGAAGGAAACGAATTTTCTCAAACTCACTGAGATGAAGAAGATGAAAAAAGGCTTCAAGAAATGTTAAAGAATGATTGTCAAGAAGATCAAAACAAACAAAAAAAATCTAAAAAAGAATTTGAAATGACAATGTAAATTACTGTCTAATAAAATACTAAATTTAGTTTTTTTGTTTTACTTTAAACTAAATTTAGTGCGAATTTAGTTATCAAGATTTGTGTAAAATCTTGATTTTTTTATTTCTTTTTAATAAAATTTTAGGTATCTAAAAAGAAGAAAAATGAAAAGAAATTTCAAGTCTAAAAAAAAAAAAAAAAAAAAAAAAAAAAAGAATTTTTGAAAAAGCATTGACAAAATAAAATTAATTTTAAAAACTCAAAACAAA
>NZ_JAHB01000021.1 GCF_000526955.1 Mycoplasmopsis cricetuli ATCC 35279
TTTTTTTTTTTTTTTTTTTAGAAATTTAATTTTTAGTTAAAAAACTATAATTTGTGAAAAAAAATACTTTTTTATGAAATTTTATAGAAATTTATTGTTTTTTATTTATTTAAATTAAACAATTAATTAAAAATAAGTTAAAATATTGTTAGGTAATATCAAAATTTATTTGTAGTTTAAATTAAATATTGCCATGTTAATATGTTTTATTAATTATCAAGGAGATTTTAATGAAAAAATTGAAATTTATTTTGCCTTTAGCAATTGGAAGTGTACTTCCTATTGCTGGACTTGCAATGCAATGTACTTCAAACACAAATGAAACATCAAAAAGTTTTATACCAGTTGCTGAACAAAAAACTTCATTTGATGCTTCAAAACAACTTGATTATGGTTTTGAAAATACAACAACTAGACCAGGGATGCCAATTTTAAAAGTAAATGCACTTTCAGCTATTAAAGCAGGGCTATGAATTAAAAATGATAATCAATTGCAAACAGGTGCTTCAAATGATGGTGAATCTTTTACTAAAAAATTTATAAAAAAAATTAATGAATTTTTAAAAGAAGATCAAAAACTAAGTGAAAATCTTGAAATTGATAAAGTTTATGTAAGTTCAAAGTCTGATAAATCTATTAGTGAAGATTTTATTCCTTCAACTTATGAGAAAAACGAAGTTGAAATAGATTTGGTGTTTAAAATTATTTCAAAAGATAAAAAGATTTACAATATTAGTGGACCTGCAAAAATAAAAGTTTCTGGTTATAGGGTAGTTGATGCTGATACTTTAGCACCAACCACTGATTCAACCATTATTATTTCAGGATTTAATAAAACAACTAAGAAAGAGGCTATTGAGGAATTAAATAAATACTTTAATGTATCAGATGAAAAAAATACAAACATTTATTTCCCAGTTCCTAATCTTAATGATAAATTAGAACCAATTTACAAAAATTCAGATGGAAAACCACTTCCAAAAAGAGCATTACCTGATTATAAAATTGATCAATTTGTTAAATTATATAAAAATGCTAATACTGCAAAACTTACTGAAGCACCTAAAGGTAATTTTCCAAAACCTAGAGTAGGAAGAGCAATTGAAAAAATTGAATTTATGTTAGCTGAAGAAAATCAAAGCGACACAACATTTACAAAAGGTTTAACTCAATTGAAAGTTAATGTAAAAATTACATTTATTCCTCACTGAAGATGAAAGAAAACTGCTGAGGGAATAGCCAAAGAAACTTTAGATTGAACTCTTAAAGGAGTGGTATTGAAAATTAATGACATGGAAATGTCTAGTTAATTTATTTTTTAAAATCATTCAAAAAACATTAGAATAACTTCTAATGTTTTTTATTTAAAATTTAATGTAAAAACTTCTAAGTCTTAAATGAAATTAAAAATAAATTTATTTACAAAATCGTTGCTTTATCAATTTAATTTATAAAAATACAAAGTTAAAAAATAAAATGGAAATTTTATTTTTTATTTGATTATGTATGTTGAATTTATTAATAAATTTTAAAACAAATAAGTTTATGAACACAGAAAAAATTTGGTTGAAAAAACTAAATTTTAATATTTATGCTAATTAAATTTAAATAGTTTTTTTATAATTATAGTAGCTATTGTAAAGAATGATTTTGTAAATTATTTTTAATGATAATAGCTATAAATACAAAAAAGGAGATATTTAAAATGGTTAATTGAAGCTTTTGGTAAAGGGTATAAAAAACTGTTGCAAAAGAAACATTAATTTAAAAATATGCATGCAATAAAATAAAGTAAAAAATGGTGCTTTATAACCAAAATACTTTTCATTTTACAGTTTAATGCCTATATTTGAACAAAAATTAACATTTTCAAATGTTAAATTTAAAATTTTTAAATAATTAAAAGGAGGCTATACTTAAATTTAAAATAGTTGAAAAAATTATTTTTTTACTATTGTAATTTAAGTATTTATAAAAAATGGAAAAACAAACTAACAAAAAATATATTAATTCAAACACTATTTTAAGCAGACATTTTAATAAACATGATAGTCAACAAAATCCTAATACACCAAGATTTGTTTATAGAGTGGATACTAGACCACCAGAAATTATTTTTAGAGAAGGATTTAGAAATCTAGGAGATATAAGAAATTTTTTTGAACACATAGTTTCAACTAATTTTGGACAAAGTTGATTTGTTTCTTTTGCTGAAACGCCAACAGCAGCAATTAGATATTTTGGAAGTTGATTAAGGCCTCACGTACCCACTCACCCTAGAGTTGGTTATTTATATGAAGTTCGTGCCGATCAATATTTTTATAATGCACGTCAAACAGGAGAAAGTCTTTTAGATCTTATTTATAATGATGATGTAACATACGATGAAGGTGATCGTGATATGGCAAATATGGGAATAAGGGCTTTAAGAACTTCTTTTTCTTATCAAAGGGAGTGATTTTCTGATGGTCCTGTAGCAGCTACATCAGTTAGATCAGCATGAAGAATAGATGCTGTTCCTGTGGCTCCTGGTCATGCTTCACATCCTGTTGGAAGAGTTGTTGAAACAACAAGAATTCATGAACCAGAAATTTTAAATCAAGATTATCTAGATGAAGAAACACAAGCTAATCCTAATCCTTGAACTCCTTCAGCGGCAATGCCGGTGCATTTATCAGTTCCAGAAGTTTTTAATGTAGGTGATATAAGTGAAGGTGTATCAGGGGCATTTGGATTTACTTGCCCTGACTGAGGAAGTAATTATGAGTCAAATTCTAAATTTCATAATTGTATTTTTGAAGAGTATAATTATTATAAATACACTCATATGCCACATAAAACTCCAAGTTACAAATCAGAAGCATCCGATATTGAATTAATTTTATCCAATAAAAATAATATAGCATATGAAGTTTTTGGCAAAAATATTCCAAATTCTTACGTTTCAATTTTTGATATATCAAAAAAAGCTGAATTACATGCATTAAAATCAAGTAATGGAGATTTGGTTTATCATTTTTATTATGATACTCAAGAAAGAATTACCCTAAAGCAAAATAATTTTAACAGTGATTTAACTTTTTCATTAACACCAAAGCAAACAGATACTGCTGGAGTTTATAAAATTGTCACTCAAGTTTCAACTAATAATCATATTGAACAAAAATGAATATTAATTCCAATAAATGAAGAATTGACTAAATTTAGAGTATCTTCACGTATATTTCCAAATATAAAAAATGGGTTATTTAGAAAAAAAGATGCAACAGATCACACTTTATATTTATTACCACTAGATAATTCAATAAATATTAATGATTATGAAGAGTTATTTATTGAAATTGATTTTAAAAAAACTGATGCAACATTTATAACTCAAAGAGTTTGCGAGAAATTTTTTTCTGATATAGCTCTTGAATGATTTGTAGATAATCAATATTATACTCCTTTGTTATCAGGTTGATCTAAAGCAGGAAGATCTGAGAACTATAAATTCTTTTATGATTTTGATACTTCAGTTATTTTTTATGTTAATGAAAAAGCTGAAACATTTACTTTATTTAATAAACGAGTATCACTTTTTTATGATTGAGATTGAGTTGAATGACATAAAAAAAGTATTAAAGATTCTAAGACATGAGAATATAAGTGATATTTTTCAAAAAGAAATTTATCTTCAACTTCAATTAATAATTTAAATTACAGAATTATAAGATCAGCAAAATATAATGATTATTTAAAAGTTATTTATGGTGGTTCTAAATGAGGTGGATGATACACAACTAAATATTTTAATGAAAGCAACTCAGTAAGAGAATTTGTTTTAACTGATGATTTTGATAAGTAAAATAAATAAAAAGCATAAAAATTTAAAGTGATAAAAAAATTAAATTTTTTAAAAATGATTTCTGTTAAATTCAGGAATCATTTTTTGATTTTTGTTATTAGTTTAATTTTTTGTTACATATTTTTATTGATTTTTATTTTAAAAGTAAAAATAATTTTTATATTAAATTAAGTAATTAATTTTTGAATTTAAAAAACACTAAAAAATAATTTTAGTGTCTGTATGTTAATAAAAATTAAAATTCTTATTTTTTAAAAGTAAAATTTCGAGCAAGATAATAAATTGCTTCAGCTAAAGTAGGATGGGTGTAATTACTTTCCTGTAAATCAAAAATAGTTTTTTCTTGTGCAATAAAACTTGCAAGGTGATTAATTAAAAGTGATGAATTTTTTAAAATAATAGTTGCACTAAGAATTTTAAAGTTATGTTTATTTATAACTATCTCTAAAAATCCATCTAAATCATTTTTTTCTACAAAATTTCGCGGAAGTTTATTTCCTGGAATTGTTAGTTTTATAAATTCAACTCCTTTTTCAGTTAATTGATTTTCATTTAAACCAACCATTGATATTTCTTGATCTAAATAAATAGAGTTTGAAATTAATGAAGGGTTAAAATGTTCATTTTTAGAAAAATTTAAAATGTCTTTTGCTACAATGTCTCCATGCTTGTAAGCGCTAGTTGTAAGACCTAAAATACCATTTACATCTCCGATGGCATAAACATTTTTTACAGAAGTTTTCATTTTTTCATTAACTTTAATTGTTGAATTTTTGTTTAAGACTAAATTTAATGCTTCTAAACCTTCAATATTTGGAACTCTTCCTGCAGCAATTAAAATTTTTTCAGTTTCAAATATCTCTTGACTATTTGTTTTCTGATTTGTGGTAATTAATTTATTATCTTTAAATTCTTCAATTTTTACTGATTCAACAAATTTGATATTTTTCTTTACTAATCAATTTTTAAGTCATTGTTTAACTTCATTAGAATATCTAGAAAAAATTTCATCTGCTGTTTCTAAAATAGTAACCTCAGTTCCAAATGTTGAATAAAAATAAGCCATTTCTAAGGATATAACACCAGCTCCAATAATAGTTAAATTTTTAGGAATTTCTTGAAGACTTAGTGCTTCAGTTGTATCAATTAGTATTTTATTTTTATAACCTTGCTCAAAACCAGGAATACTTAAAATTCTTGGTCTTGTTCCAGTTGCGATAACTAATTTGTCAAATTTTATATTTTCTTGATTTACTTTAAGTGTGTTTGAATCAATTAATTTTCCTTGACCTTTTATAATTTTAACATTTAAATTATTTAGTAAAATCTCAATGTTATTTTGTAATTTTTCACTATTGTTTAAACGATCTGTAATTGTTTTTTGATAATAAAGATCTAAGTTTTTTAACTGAATTTCTTCATTTGTTAATTTATTAATTTTTTCAAGCAATCTTGCTGATTCAATTAAAGTTTTTGAGGGAATACATCCAGCATTAACGCATGTACCACCTAAATTGTTTTTTTCAATTATTGCAACTTTTTTATTGTGATTTGCAAGAATGGCAGCTAATGAATAACCAGCTGGACCAGCACCAAGAATAACAATATCAAAATGTTTCACTTTTTCTCCTTAAATTTACATATTTATTTAATTATAAAAGATAAATTAAATAATATAACTTAAAAATAGTTTTTTTAGAAGTTTTTAAAGTAAAAAAGTGATTTTTTAATAAAAATTAATAACTTTAATGTTATTTTAGTTTATTTATTAGTTGTAAAAAAATATGTAAAGAAATGCTTTTTTTTTTTTTTTTTTAATATAATAACTTTATACTTTGAAATTAATTTAATTAAAAAAATGAGTAAAAGTTTAAATTGATTTAAAAATTTTAGAGCAAATATTTAATTATTTGCACTTTTCTTGTTTTTAGCAATAAAAAAAGGAGTAATTTTATCATGTCCAAATCTAACAAACTAATAAAACTACAAAGTAAAAATAAAGGTTTATTGCTTTGATTAGGCCTTTTAATCCCAGGAGTTGCAGTTGGCTCATCTTTACCTTTACTTTTAAAAGATAATGATTTAGAAGAAAAATCTATTTTATTAAAAAGTAAGGTTTTAAACAACTTGCTCGAGGATACAAAACTTGTTTTAAATTTTGATGAACAAAACATTAAATTTTTAAGTTTAAAAGAGTTAAATTTAATTTTTGCAGATGAACAAGATAATGAATATTCTTTTAATGAAATGGTTGATGAAAATGGGAGTATAACTTTTGAAGCAGAAAAATTAATTGAAGGTAAAAATTATATTTTAAAAAAAGTAAGTTCGTCTAGATTTAATTTTACTTTTGATTCAATTGATTTATCTAATAGGATTATTAATAAGACATCTAAAGTTGATGAAAATGGTGATTTAATTTTTTATAGACAATTTGACTCTTCAAAAAAAGGTCAGACAATTGCAATTGAAATTGAAACAAATAAAAATAAAAATGTTACAAGACTTGTAACTATTGATGATACTGGGATGGCACAAATTAAGCCAATACAGTTGGAAGAATTTAAAAATTTTGATTTAAGTGATACTAAATTTAAAGCAAATTGAAAAATTAAAACTAAAAATGATTTTTTAAAGTATGATAGTAAATTTTATTTTGGAAAAATTGTTATTTTTTATGATAAAAAATTAAAAAATAATTTAACTTATTTTAAGTTGCCTAAAAATGAAGTATGAAATATTAACGATAAAATTTCTATTAATTATTTTAATTACTTAAAAAATGCAAATGAAACTAAAATTTTTTCAATTAATGAAGATGGAACTTTAAAAATTGATCAATTAGATAAATTAAATGGAAACATTGAAGTTAATTATGACAATATTAAGTTATTAAAAGGTGAGTCTAAATTTTCACAATTGTTTGCAGTTCCATATAATAGAAATTCAAATAATCATGATAGTTTTATAGCAAGCGATCCTATTCTTGATTACAATAATTTAATTAAAAAAATTTTTCCAAAATATAAGTTTAATTATTCACTAAACAATAAGCAAGTTCTTAACTTAAAATTAAATAATGAAAATAATTTAGTTTTTAAGTTATTAAAAGATAAAAAAATTATTTTGAAATACAAATCTCAAAGTTTTAATGAAAAAATTTATTTTGCTAAAAATCTTATAAAAGATGTTTCAGCACAAGCAAGAAATAAATTTATTGATATAAATGATATTGAATTAGTTAATGGAACAATTCAAAAAAATCGTTTATACGAACTTGAGAGTATTTATTTTGTTGATTCATTTTTACAAGTAAATGAAAATAATTTGACAAAAGAAAGAGCTATTAATTATGATCCTAAATTTTTAAAGAGAGTTTTTAAAGATCTTTCAGATGAGGCGTTTTTTACAAGTGAAAAAAAATTAGGTAAATTTGATGCTGAAATGATTGTTTTAGATTCTCCTAAGCTTTATGAAGCAAAGCTTAAATTTATTATTCATGATCAGGATAACCTTTTAATTGATGAAAATTATGAGGTTGAATTAGATGTAACTCTTAGAACTCTAACAGCAAACAACAAAACTAAAAAAATAGTTGCTAAAACATCAATTGAAAATAATAAAAAAGTTGTTGAATTTGTTGTTAATGAAGTTTTATTAAATAAAGAAAATTTAGTTAATAAAATTACTATAAAAAATATTAAACAGAATAATAAAATCCAAGATAAAGAAATATCTATAAATCAAATTTTTAGCAATAAAGTATGACTTAAAAATAAAGTTGGTGGATATACTCCAGTATTGACAAATATTGAACTAAATGAAGCAAATCCAGTTAAAGCAAAATATTTATTAGATATAGAACTTTCAGATAACTTAAAACACTTTAAAAATCAATTAAAATTTATTGGTCAAATTTCTCAAACTAAAATTAGTGATAATAGAAACCCTCAATTACTAAAAATTAATTCTAATGAATTTGCTAAATTAAAAAATAATAATGTTGCAATAGTTTTTGATAATTTAGTTTCAAATAGAAAATATAGAAATTTTGATTTATTTGTTGATGTTAATGAAAATGTTTCTACAAACAATAAAAATAGTATTATTCAATCAAATTCAGCTTTTAGTGTACTGGTAAATGAATTTGCAACCCCAGCTAAATTAACTAGTGTTGAATTAGTTGAAGAGATTAATACTTTGGATAAATTAAAGTTAAAATACAAAATTTCTTCATTAGATGAAATTTTAGTTGATAAAGATATATTAAATCTTACTTTAACTCCAACTAATAACAAGCGTAGATATTTCTTTGAACAAAATAAACAATTAGTTAAAGAAGGAAATGAGTATTTTGTAACTTTTGAATTTGATGTTGTTTCAGGAACTGATTT
>NZ_JAHB01000022.1 GCF_000526955.1 Mycoplasmopsis cricetuli ATCC 35279
ATTTATGATAGTATTTAAAATTTCTAAACTAACAACACATCAAATACTAATGTTTTTAATTGGAGTTGTTATCACAATCACATGAATTCCTCGCATTGAAAATAAAAATTTAATTTGAATTTTTTTTACAGCCGATACAATAGTTATTCTAATAATTGCAGCTTTAAATTATTTGCTTAACATAGTTTTTGTTGGAAAAAGTTTAATCCTTAAATTACGAAAAATATTTAAAAAAAAATCAGGATAAAATCCTGTTTTTTTTTTTTTTTTTAATAATCATTCTTTGAAGAATGTTTTCCGGTAACAATAGCAATTGAACGACTTGTTCCAAATCGAGTTGCTCCAGCTTGATGCATTGCAATTAAATCTTCAATGGTACTAATTCCTCCGGCTGCTTTAATTAAAAGTTTATCACCGCAAATACTTTTTATAATTTTAATATCTTCTAATTTAGCCCCTCGATAACTAAAACCAGTTGAAGTTTTAATAAATTCAGCTCCTGATTTCATGACAATTTCTGTTGCTTTTTTAATTTCTTCATTTGACAATAAGGCAGTTTCAATAATTACTTTTAAAATTTTCTTTCCACAAGCTTCTTTAACTTTTTTAATATCATTGAGTACATATTCATAATCACCTTGTTTGAATTTCCCAATATTAATAACCATATCAATTTCATTTGCACCATGATCAATGGCAAGTTTTGCTTCAAATGCTTTTGCTTGAGTTATCATAGCTCCTAATGGAAAACCAACAACTGAAGTGATTCCTATTTCTGTATTTTTAAGTTTGTCTGATACATATTTAACATATGAAGAATTTACACACACAGTTTTAAACTTAAATTCAATTGCTTCTTTAATTAATTTGTCAATTTCTTTATTTGTTGCTTCTGCTTTTAAAAAAGTATGATCAATCATTTGATTGTAATTCATGTTGTACCTCTTTTTTTATTTTAATTTTTCTAAAATTATTTTGTTTTCAACTATTGCTTGATTAAATTTATAACCTTTTTGAAGTTCAATAGCTAATTTTTCATCAATTGGTTTTGATGAATATAATGTAAATAAAACATCTCCTTTATTTACATATTCATTGGTTTTTTTGTTTAAAGTAATTCCAGCATCAAAATCAATCAAATCTTCTTTTGTTGCTCGCCCTGCTCCTAATTTCATAGACACTATACCAAAAATTAAAGCATCAAAAATTTCTAAATATCCTTCTTCTTTAGATTTTATTTCAAATTTATATTTTGGCAATCAAAAATTACTATTCTTTAAAGATTCAACATTTCCGCCTTGAATAGAAATAAATTCATAAAACTTATCTAAAGCTTTTCCATTTTCAATTACTTCAGTGATCAATTGCATTGCGTGTTTGTATGAAGTTGCAATTTTAGCTTGCTCTAAGATGGTTGCACATGAAGAAAATACTAACTCTTTAAAATCTGCTGGTCCATTATTTTTTAAAGTTTCTATTGCTTCTAATACCTCATTTTTATTACCAATTTCTCTTCCAATTGGTCTTGACATATTAGTAATTTCAGCTCTTACATCAACATTTAATTCTTTCCCTATGTCAATCATGGTTTGAGCTAATTCACGTGCTGAAGATAAATTCTTCATAAATGCGCCATTCCCACACTTAACATCAAGCAAAATGGCATTTGATCCAGTTGCTAATTTTTTACTCATTATACTTGAAGCAATTAATGGAATTGATTCAACAGTTGCTGTTACATCTCTTAATGCATATAACTTTTTGTCAGCAGGAGCTAACTTTGCACTTTGACCTATAATTGCAATTGAGTGTTTTTTAACTTGTTCTTTAAAATCATGCTCAGAAAGTTCAACATTAAAACCAGGAATTGATTCTAATTTATCAATTGTTCCACCAGTATGACCAAGTCCTCTTCCTGACATCTTAGCCACTGGAACTCCTAAAGCAGCTATAATTGGTGCTATTGCTAAAGTAGTTTTATCACCAATTCCACCTGTTGAATGTTTATCAACTTTAATTCCAGGAATTTCATTTAAATTAATCAAATCTCCTGAATTCATCATAATTTTAGTCATCTGTGAAATTTCATGAGTACTCATTGATCTTCAAACTACTGCCATTAAAAAAGCACTCATTTGATAATCTGGAACTTCATTTTTAACATATGAATTAATTAAATAAGAAATTTCTTCTTGAGATAATTCAAATCCATGACGTTTTTTATCAATTAAATCAACTATGCGCATTTTATTTTGCTAAATTCAAAGCAATCTCCATCATTTTAGTAAATGAAGTTTGTCTTTCAACTGCATTTGTTTCTTCATGAGTAATTAAATTATCTGAAATAGTAAGTAAACAGGCTGCTTTTTTACCAGTTGCTTCTGCATTTGTAAATAATGCATATGATTCCATTTCAACACAAACAGATTTTGATAATTCAATTCGTTTTTCAATAGGAATTGCAGAATAAAATACATCAGAAGAATGAACTCTACCTAAATTTAATTTAATATTTAAATTTTTTGCAACTTGTATAATTTCTTGATTTAATTCTTGAGATGGATATGCAATTTGACCTTCCTTGCCTAAAGCAATTTTTCTAAAAGCATCCCCATCAGCATATGCTTCAGTTGCAAGTACAACTTCATATATTTTTAAATTATCTAAATATGATCCAGCTGATCCAATTCTAATAATTGAGTCAACATCATAAAATTTAAATAATTCATATGAATAAATACCAATTGAAGGGCATCCCATTCCACTACCAGCAATAGTGACTGGTTTTCCTTTATAGGTTCCAGTATACATGAACATATTTCTAACTGAATTAACTAATTTGTATCCTGGATCTAAATAATTTTCAGCAATAAATTTGGCTCTAAGTGGATCTCCTGGCATAATTACAATTTTAGCAATTTCACCTTTTTTAGCATTAATATGTGGTGTCATTTTTTCTCCTAATATTTAATTGATACACATATATTTTTAAAAAATATAATTTCATTTATTTTATCACTTTTAAAAATCTATTAGAACTAATTGATTAAAATTGTAAAATAAAAAAACTAATAATTTTCTTTGTTTTTAAGCTCCTCATGAAATTTAGTAGAAATTTTTTTATTAAAATCTGAAGGTATTTTTTTGAATTTTAAATTAGCAAAATCTTCTGGATTTGTAATAATAAATTCTTTAAGGTTTAAATAATTTTTTAATTGTGATTTATCATTTGTATTAATTTTTATATTTAATAAATTTTCAGTATTATCATTAAGAATTTTAGAGGGGCTAATAATTGAATTAGTTCATTTTTGATAATCTTTATAAGATGCATAAATATAATGTTTTTTTGAGTGATTGATATTAATAATTCTTCCAGTAAAAAAATTAATTTTTTCAGTTTCCAAATCTATAAATTTTTCTATAGATCTTGAAATTATTTTCTTAGTGAATGGATTAATTGGAGATTTAAGAACTTCTTTAAGTTTACCTCCCTCAATTAAAGTGTTATTAAAAAAGAAATGAATATCTGTAAAATTATCAATTGAAAATTGTAAATCCTCAGTAAAAAACACATAAGTTAAGTTATATGCTTTTGTTATTTGTTTTAGTGTTTTTAAAAAGTTAATTTTTAATTGATAATTTGAATTTTCCAAATTATCATTAATAAAAATTGTTTTTGTTTTATTTAAAAATAAATTAACTATTTTTAATTTAGTTTGTTCATCATTAGTTAAATATTTATATTGAGTAAAGTAAACCGAAGTATCAAGTGACAAATAATTAATTACATCAATAAATTTAATCAATCCAATAAAATAATAAATAAATTTGGTGTGATCTTTATTTTTATTTAAAATAAAATCTGATAATAAGAAAATTAAATTATTAAATAAATCAAGATCAATAAACTGAGTGAAAAAGTTCTCAAATTTAACATACTCATTAGATCATTTAATTTCTTTAAATAAATTTTTACTATCAGTAAAATTGATAAAAAATTTAAAATATTGTGTTGATTCTTTTAATGTTCTTTTAATATTTTTATTTAAAGTTTTAATTTTTGTAAAACTATTATTCAATGCTTTATTGTATAATCTTTCCTCTGAATAATTAGTTCACTCTAAATCAGCTTCAGCCAATTTAATTTTATCTTCAAGTTTTTTAATTTTAAAAGTATTTTTTAAACCTTCAATTTGTTTGAAATTCTTTTTTAAATTTATTTTTAAATCATAATTTGCTTGTTTAATTTCTAAATTAATTTTTTGTTCATTTTTTAAAGAATTTTTGTAAAAACTGGATGCTTTTTCATCAAAATCTTTTTTAATTTCTTTTTCTAAAATTATTTTTTGCAAAAAATTAATATTTGATAGTTTATTTCAATCATCAAATGCAAAAAAGTTTTGTTCATTTTCAATGATTTCATTTAATTCTTGAAGTTTTTCAAAAGAAACATATTTAAGAAATTTTTTATTTTTTTGTCAACATTTTAAAATTGCTCTATTGTAGAAAATGGACCGTTGAGCCTGTTTTTTATTTAAATTTTTATTAGATTTATTATTTTTTTCTTCTTTTAATAAATTGATTTTCTTTTTGATTTTCTTTTTAATTAACTGAATTATTTTTTTTGACTCAATTATTTTCTTTTGTTTATATTCCTCAAGAAAACTGATTTCTTTTTCTAAATTTGAAATATCAATATCATTTTCAACTTTTTGAAGTGATGTTGCAGAAATTTTATTAGCATATTTAAGTTCTAATTTATATTCATTAATTGCTTGTTTTTGAATATAACTATTTGATAAAGGTTTATGACTAATATAAAGATGATATCTACTTACAATTCCTTTAAATAATTCTAAATAACATTCAAATAAATTAATTTGATATTTTAAAGCATAGTTGTTAAATTCTTTTAAAAAAGTAATAATTTCCTTTTCAGTAATATATTTTGAATTAGATCTTAATTTAGAAGATAAAATACTAAGTTTACTAAGCAATCCATTATTTAATTCAATGATTTTATCACTAGATCCTACTAACAAATTAAAGAAAAAACTTTTTGTTGATATTTCAAAATCATTAATCATTTGTTCAAGTTTTAAAATATATTCTTCTTGTTCAGAATCACTAACTAAAGATTGTTTTCAGAGTTTAAAAAAAGCTAAATCTTTATCATTTCCATCAAAAATTTCTTTTAAATTTAAAAAAACTAAATGTTTTTTTATTTCATTTTTATCTGTTACAACATTAATAAAATTACCATTATCATTATCTAAAAACATTGAAATATTAAATTCTTTTTTATTGATAATTGTTTTTCAAAATTCATCAAAAGAAAAATTATTATACTCTTTATCAATAAAAAAAACAGTTGGATTATTTAAATAAATATTAATTTTAGGGATATTTAAAAAATGATGGTTACCATCTTTAAAAGAAGAATTTAAAATATTATCTAAGCTTAATAGCAACTTTTCTTGACTCATATTACCTATATTCATGAAATATTTTTATTTTTACTAATTAATCTTGAAATAACCTGATATGAAATATAAATGACAAAAATATTAAATCAGATTTTAATTGGACTAGTTACAATTCTATAACTAATTCAGGTTAAAAAATCTGCACTACCCAAAGAATGTAAATCAGCAATTGATAAAAGTGGTATATTAATTAATTCAAGTAATGTAGAAAAAACAATAATTGGGGCAAATGCTAAATAATTTGAGGTTGATAATCTAAATCTTGCTTGAATGACAAATAAAATCATACTTGCAAAACCAGTTATTATAATAAGTAAGGCAATATTTCTATTTTTAAATAAAATATTTTTGTTTTGTGAACTAAAACTTTCCTTTGGAATATTTAAAAGAATTTGTGCTGCAATAGTAATAACAATAAAAATTAAAATTACTGAAATAAACAAGTTAATATTTTTAACTTTTTCACTATTTCCATGTTCTAAAACAAAATTTTTTTTATTTCTAATTTCAATGATTTTGCGTGAATATTTAACTGCTAAATTTTGATTTTTTTGATCAAGAGCATTTCTTAATTTAAATCCTAATTTTCAAATTTTATACTCATAAGAACGCGCTTTAAATTCTTTACTGAAAACATAATTTAAAAATCTTAAAAAAAATCATCCAATAATTCCTGAAATCATTCCACTAATTGCTGCAGATAAAGTATACAAAATATGATACCCAGCAGGAGGAACAAATAACAAAGATAAAAGATCTGACATAAAACCAACAAAAAAACCAATAATTGGTCCAAAAATAAATCCTGATATTTTTACTGGAATACTAATAAAAGCTATTTTGTATGAAGGAATTGATGCAATTGGAACAATTTGAGTCCCTACAATAGTAAAAGTAACAGAAACAGCAATTAACATAGCCACAAAAACCATTTTACGAATATTTCACTTTTGAAATAATCCTAAATCTTTAAATAAAGGGACTTTTAAAAAATGAGATTTCTGATTATTTGCAATTGAATTGAAAGCCAAAAGATTAAGTTTTTTAAACTTATTTTTATCTTTTTTTTCTGATTTTTGCTCAAAAAAATTTTTTGGCTGATGATCTCTATTTTTCATTATTAATAATAATTTTACTTTTTTTTATTAAATTATTAAAAAATAAGATGATTTTTTAATCAAAAAATTAATTTATTCACTTTTTACTAAAAATTCTTTTTTCATTTAATTTTCAAATACCTTTTTGCTTTGTCTTTGCTTCTTGTTGCGCTTGCATTAATGAATAATAAAATTGTTTTTGTTCATTTGTTTTTGTGTAATAAATACTTTTTTTATTTTCATTTGTAATATATGCAACTCTAGCAAAACCACTTTGAACTAATTTATAATTAATTGAATTAGAAAAATCCACATTTAAATTTAAATACGCAACTGCTACAGTTCGATTATATTTATCAAAAGTAACTGTCTGATAATAAAAATCAACTGAATTGTTAAAAAAATCTTCTAAATATTTTTTTGCTTTTTGACCTCAAAAATTTTCAAATTCAGATAGTAAACTATCATTTTGCTCTTTTGACACTTCAGGGGTGTCAATTCCATATAAACGTATTTTAAGTATTTGTGAATTTTCATTTTCAACAATTAATGTATCCCCATCAATAATTTTTTTAACAGTTGCATAAATTAATTTTTTAGCTTTTATTTGAATTAACTTATTTTGCGTTTCAACTGAAAATGCACAACTACTATTAATAATTAATAACAAAAAAATTAAATTAATTAACTTTAAATGTTTCATATATTTAATTAATATCTTTATAAACTAATATTAAAAAAAAAAAAAAAAAAACGCAAAGCGTTTTAATTTTTTGCAAGTTCAATTAACATTTTAAATGTTTCTTGTTCATTAATAGCTAATTCTGAAAGCATTTTACGATTAATTGTCACATTTGCTTTTTTAAGTCCATTAATAAATTGTGAGTAACTCATTCCATGCATTCTTGTTGCGGCATTTAT
>NZ_JAHB01000023.1 GCF_000526955.1 Mycoplasmopsis cricetuli ATCC 35279
TATAAAAAAAAAAAAAAAAAAAAAGCTTTTTTTGCTCTTTTTTAAGCTTTTTATTTTTATTGTATAATTTTCATATATATTTAAAAATGGTAAAAACTAATACATTTTACAATAATTAAATAATATTAACATCAGTTAAAAAAATTAATAAAAACAAATAAAAAAGGAAATGCAATGAAAAATAAACAAACAAAGCCAAAAAAATATTTAATAAGAAAATTTATAAGAGAAATTAAAAG
Source organism: Mycoplasmopsis cricetuli ATCC 35279 (assembly GCF_000526955.1). Taxonomy (GTDB): domain Bacteria; phylum Bacillota_I; class Bacilli_A; order Mycoplasmatales; family Metamycoplasmataceae; genus Mycoplasmopsis; species Mycoplasmopsis cricetuli. The sequence continues at coordinate 240 of NZ_JAHB01000023.1, forward strand.
AGTTAAATGACCCTCAAATCAAACAAATGTAATTTCACTTATTAAAATTTTTGTTTTTACTTTAATTTTAGCTGGATTTGTTATTGCTATAACATTGTTATTTACTCATATTTGAACTATCAATAGTTTAAATTAAATTTATTTTTTTAAATTATGAATCAATTTAACAATTGAACGATTAATAAAAAAAATTTTAAATTTTAAAAATCATTTATTACTTAAGAAAGTAAATTGATTTTCTATTGTTAAAGTATTGCTTTGATTGTTATAAATCAAATAAGATACTAATTCAATTTTTTTTGATTTAATAACAATCTTTTGTAAAAAATTATGATTTAAAAAAACAAAATCAAAATAATTAATTGATGTTATCTTAAAATTTTTATAAATTTCTTCACCTTCAACAAAATAATTTTGTTTTAAATGTTCAAGATCTTTTTTTTGAATTTGAAAAGTACTTTTTTTCTCAATATAATTTGATAAATCACTTTTTAATTTTTGAAATTTAAAATTCAAAAGTGTATTATTTTGCTTATAATAATTAAACATTTTAAGCAATAAAAACAACATTTCAATTGAATTAAGTGCTACTTTGTTTTCTTTTTTTATTCAATATCAGTTAAAAAAATAACCAAATACAATATCTGAATAACAATTAAAGTCATCAATTTGAATTAAATTTAATTCATAAGATTTAATTTTTTTCATCACATAATTAGGGCAATTTATTGGAATTAATATTTTGCTAGTTTTTGGTTCATTTGTTTTAATTTTGAAAATTTTATAATCAATAAATAAAAAAGCAACTTCAGAACTAGAAAGTTTTATGTAATATCCTTTATAATAAATAAACACAATTAATTCATTTTGTTTACTCAATAAAAAAATACAATCTGAAGAAAATTTTTTAAATAATGAAGTTTGTTTAAGTGCTGATATTTTATTTTTTCTGCTTAAATATTTAAAAATACTAATATTTGTTGAAATCTTAAAATTAATTTTTGATTTAACTAAAATTTTACTTATAAGTTTATAATTTCTAATATCTTCTAAAACTATTGAAACACTAAATTTAGTATTTTTAAAATCTTCAAAAAATTTAATTTTTAAATTAGTTTGTTCAATAATATTTTCAACTTTTTTAAAATCTAAAGTGTTAATTTTTTCATCTGGACCTAATTCTAAAAATTCTTCATCAGTTAAATAGTAATTAATAATTTTATTTTTTGATTCAATTGAAGTTATTTCTCCTTGTGAAAAAGTTTGCAAATAATAACAATTATCAATTTTATTGTACAAAAACATAATATATGAAAATTCAGTTTCATTTAATTTTTGTTGCAAGAGTAAGTTCTCTGCTGCAATTGATGAAAACTCTCTATTTTCAAACATAAAAACCATAAATTTTTTAAGAGTTAAATAAGAAATGATATCTTTAATAATTAAAGAATTAATTTGCTTGTCAAAGTATAAAACAATCTTTTTTTCAATTTGCTTTTTTAAAACATTTTTATAATAACTTTTAATCAAGTAAAGCGCACTATAATAGTTAAAATACTGATATCCAAATTGTGATCCATTTTGTAATTTAATTCCTAAAATAGTTGCAATAGGAGGTTTTTTAAAATTTTCCATTAACAATTGATTGCTTTTAATTTCAGATAAATAAGTACTATTGATGTTTTTATTGTGATAAACAGCTTTTCAATTATCTAAAATTTTAGATCAATCACTTTTATTTGTTTGCATAAAATTAATTATAACTTAGTTAAATTAAAATATCATAAAGATTTTAAAAATGAGTTTTAAATAATTAGTTTTTTTTATAAAATATCTATAATATTTTAAATACAAATTATCAAATTTATGAAGACAATATTAGCTAAAAACAAACAAAAAATAAAAAAAATTTTAATCTTTTTTCTTTTAATATTTTCCTGTAGTGTTTCTACGGTTTTTGTAATTATTAGCAAAACAAAGAAACCATTTCAACCTTCTTTTTGAAATTATAAATCATATATTAGCTATCAAAACAAAAATATTATCAATAAAAATTTTGAATATAAAGAATTTGCTGAAATATCTGAATTTTCAAATGCATTAATTAACAACAAAGCATTTGCTGGAATTGGAAGTGACTTTCAAATTGTTTCATTAATTAAAAAAGATATTTTACAAGAAATTGATTTTCAAAAATTGTTTAATTTTCAAAAACCATTTGAAAATGATCAACAGCTAAAAAATTTATTGCAAAACCTTTACACTCCAAGTGTTTGAAAACATTTAATTTCATATGATGAAGAGCTTAAAACAAATGAAAATGGTATTTTATTTGATAAACCTAAACATCTTTGAAAATATATGATTCCATATTTTGTTCAAGATATTGTATTTGGAATTAATTTAGATAAATTAAAGAACCAATCACAAAGAAATTTATATGATACTTTTGAAAGTACAGATAAACTTTTAACAAATAATTTAATTGATTTAAATTCTAACAATGAAAATAAACAATATCAAAAATATTCTTTTTTTAATATCTTAAATACTCTTTTTAAAAATGGTATTGAACATTTAACTATTACTGATGCAACTCGTAATAATTTATTGATTGGATCAAGTTATTGAAAAAAATCTAATCAATTTACACAAGATAATATAAATAAATTTGGAACAAAAGTCACAAAAGAAAATTACAAAGAATTAATTGATAACTTCGCATTTTTAATTGAAGATGCAACAAATCATAAAATAACTGATACTAATTTTATCAATCTTAACCCTGATGGATTAAAACTTTTAACTGAACTAATTATGCCAAAAAATTCAGGAGGAAACCCTTCAGATGCTACTATTATGTTTAATGGAGATGCTCTTGATGCTTGGTATTCTTCAGATAATACTAATGGAGAAGTTCAAGATGGAACAATACGCATTATACGCCCTCAAAATAATCTACTTTTAGTTGATGGTTTTGTAATATCTAAATCAATTTCAAAAAATAATCAAGATAATTTGTATAAAACTTTAAGAAAAAGTATTTTAGGCAAAAGAGAAACCTATTGAAATGAATATGAAAAATTATTTTCAAAATCTTATGAATTTAATTTAAATAAAAAGAAAGAAACTTTAAATCAAATGAGTTTAAATTTATATTCAGAATATTTAAATAGCATTTTTAAAGATGTTTCACTTAATGAATTTTCAAGAAAAGAAAATCTAATTTTTAAAAATCAAATTATAAATGATTTGAAAGTAATTTACCTTAGAACACTAAATAATAAAAAAATATTTTTTAATTTAAAAGATAACTATTTAAATTACTGAAAAAACTTAAATAAAATAAATAAAGAAATTTTAATAGCTCTTGTCAATGATTTTAATTTACGTAATAATACTAACGAACTAAAAATAAATAAATTTAATTTAAATGAAAATTCAGAAGAATTTTTATTGCAATTAATTAATATTATTTCACATGTTAATTTTAATGATAAACGTTATTTTAATGAAATTTTAAAAAATAAATATCCTTATTTGGAAAATTTTGATTTTGTCAATTACACACCTGCGTTTAGTTTTGATTTTCAATTTATTAAACGAAATTATTTCATTGATGAAAACAATGATGTAGATAAATATGCATTAAATATTTTTAACATTTCTTCTGATTCTTCATTTAGCTCAATTAATCATCAAAAAATATCATCAACAAATGATAAATTAATTTCATTAATTAATGATTATTATTTAAAAAAAGTTAAAAAATAAATTAATATTTTTTATAAAAATTTTATATAATAGAAAAGATTTTTCAGACTTGAAAAAGGGAGGTTAGTTTAATAATGGCTAATATTAAATCTAAAATAAAAAGCATTGCTAAAATGGAAGCATCTAGAGTTAAAAATGCTGCCATGAAATCAAGAGTAAAAACTGCTATTAGAAAGGCAAGAGAAGCAATTTTATCAAATGATGAAAAAGCAAATCAATTGGTTGCAAAAGCTCACTCTACTATTGCTAAAGCTGTTTCAAAAGGTGTTTTCCATGCTAATAAAGGAGCAAGAAAACATTCACGTTTAGATGCTTTTGTTAAAAAAAATAGAACAAATTAATATAATTTATTATTCGATAATTAAATTAAATATAAATTAATAACACCCTTAAAGTTATATAGAAAACTTAGGGTGTTTATTTTTTTAATAAAATAAAGATCAACTTTTTTAGTTTATAAATTATAATATTACATAAATAATAAAAAATAAAAAGGTAATTAAAGTGTCTAAAATAGCAAGTTTTATTTCAAATACAAAATATAAAATTGTCAAAAAAGAAACTAAAAAAACAAATAAGAAAAACTTAAAAATTACAGCCCAAGATGAAATGTTAGATAATCTAGAAAAACTAAGTTATCAAATCAAGAAAAAACAAAATAAAACAAATAAATAAAATAGTATGATATTGCTTTTTAACTTTAAATAATTTATTTTGATTATTTTTATGTGATTATTTTTTATTTAGTATTATGGTATAATTAATGCATTCATTAAGCCCGAGTGGTGAAATTGGCAGACACGCTAGACTAAGGATCTAGTGGAGCAATCCGTGCAGGTTCAAGTCCTGTCTTGGGCACCATATCAAATTTGACCAAAACGCATTTGCGTTTTTTTATTAAAAAAAGGATCAACTAAATGTACAAAATATTTCAATGAATTGCAAGATATTATTACAAATTTAACAATATTGATTTATTTGTCTTTATTTTTGGTTTGTGTATGATTACAAATATTTTAGCTATCACTATTATTGAATGACAGCAAGTAGCAAAAAAAACTATTGTTGAATTTGATAATATCAAAAAAATTTTAGCCAGTGCTAATTTAGAAGACAAAGCTCAAATTCATTTAAATGCAATTTATCCAAATGCAACAAAACTTTTTTGGGGTGGATCAACTTACTGATTTACATTTATGAGTAATGTTTTTTTAACTATTACTTTTGTTACTTTTCCTTTTTATAAAGATAGCAAAAAAGGACAACATTTTTTCTTTGCTTCAGTTGTTTATATAACCATTACTTTCATTGTATACTGATTGAGTATTATTATTGATACTTCTGAATTTACTAACATGAGCAAGTTTTCAAAAATCAAATCCTTAATATTTCATTTAATAACTCCTTTTGTTGGAATTTTTTGCTTGATTTTATATCGAAATAGCATTATTATTGAAAATTCTAAAATTTGAATTTTATCTGTATTTCCTTTTTTTTATTATCTATTTAATTTAGCTGTGTATTTCATAGGATATGATTTTGTTGTTCAGTATGGAGGAAGTGAACTGGATCGTGGAGTAGTAATTTATAAATTAATCTCCTTTTATCACCCATTTGGATATCGTGGAAATAATGTTTTTATTTTAATTACTTTTAATGTAATTTTATTTTTAAATTCAGTGTTAACAGCTCCAATTATCGGATTTTTATACCGACAATTGTTTAATATTAAAATAAATCATAATATAAATTACCCTAAATTAATTTTTAAAAGAAAAAAATAACAATCAAATGATTGTTATTTTTTATAATGTATATGCTAAATTGATCTTATAGGTATTTTATTTATTGTTTTTTTATTTTAAAAGATATTAAAATTTTATTTTTTAAACTCAAAATAAAACTCATAAATAAATTACAAAATATAATGTTAAAACAAATTTTTTCAAATTAATATTTTAAAATATTGTTTTTTGATTTAAATAGTAATATTTTTTTTATTTTTTATGAAAAAAATATGAAAATTTTAAATTTTTTTAAACTTTTTGCTAAAAAAAAAAAAAAAAAAACATTTTATAATTCTCCTGAATCTTTAAAAATTACCTTCCTAAATTTTAAGGATTAATGTTTTTTATATTTAATATTAAAAAGGAGAATGTAACCATGAAATCAAAAAAAACATTACTTTTAACATCATTATCACTTGGAATTATTCCTATTGCAACTATTGCTGCAGGATGTACTTCAAAAGTGCAAGAAAACTCTCAGACTTCTTCTACTAGAAATTCTGATTCTAAAATAAAAACTCTTGAAGATAAACTAAAAAGTTTAGAAAAAACAGCTGATGAGTTAAAAAACAAACAAGTTCAAACAGAAAATTCAA
>NZ_JAHB01000024.1 GCF_000526955.1 Mycoplasmopsis cricetuli ATCC 35279
TAGTTTATAAATCTTCATTTATAAACTTTTTTTAGTTTTTTTTTTTTTTTAAAAAAAAAAATGTCAAAGACATTTTTGATTTTAATAACTCGATTAAAACACAAATTACTTATTAAGAAAATATTTATACAGTTTTTGATTTTCTTTTTTTAACTGTTTGTTTTCTTCTTTTAATTTAACTATTCTACTTTTTAATTTATTAACTTCAATATTAAAAGCAGAACTTAAAGATGAAAAGTTTTTAGCCATTTTCGGAATAGTATTAATGTTAATTAACTCTTCTCATTCACCTTTAATTACCGAACTTAATATTTGCCTTCCTTTAATTAAATTTCTTTTAATGTAATGTTGATCAATAGTATTGGTAGAACGATGCCCTGTTATTTTAATGATATCATTTGAAGTTAAACCTAAACCATCTAAAAAAGTAATTCTTGATGTTCGCATATTTTGAAAATTAATTTGATATTTACTATAAGGAAGATTTGGATATTTTTTCTTTAAATAAACATAAAAATTTGACACTCTTCGATTTAATGCAGAATTATTAATTGCAATTGATTGAAAATCAATTTTTTTATAAATTTCAATTAAATCTTGAGGGATAATAATAACTCTTTTTTCATCATTTTGGATTTTTTCAACTCGACTAAATGTTGAATAATTTTCATCTAAATTATTATAATCAGCATTAATTACTTCACCAATTCTAGCTGCATTTTCATAGCACATAAGCATAAAAAAAGTCAACACATCATTATTGTAAGAAATTAATTCTTTTTTTAAAAAATTAATACCATTAAGATCCAATGGAACTTTTATTTTAGTGTCTTTTTTGTATTTTTCAAATTGATTAATTTTAATATTATAATTATATTTTTTATTAACTCATAGCACAAAAGTTTTAAAAACTGAATTGTAGAAATTTTTACTGTTATTGCTAATATTTTTTTGATTGATAAAATCAATAATATCATCTACACTAACTGCTTCTGAATTTAATTCAGTTAAAAGATTGTTAAAAACATTGGTGTAACATTTTTTAGTGTTTTTGTTTTGAATATGTTTTAAATAAAGATTAATCATTCTTTTTTTAATTAAATATTTCACTTTTTCCTTTCACTTCATATTTAAATTAAGTAAAATTTTGATGTATATAATACTGAAAAAGAATATTTAATCTAAATGTACATTAATAAAAAAATACTATTAAATTTAATATATTATTTATTTTTTTGATAAATTTCATTTAATTATCCCTTTTTAAATTATAGTAAAAAACTCAACTGATTAAGTTGAGTTTTTTAATTGATTTTAACTCTAAAATAAAGCAAATAACTTATATTTAAATTATAAATAGTATTCTATTACATTTGTAGTACTTTGAATTAATTTTTTAAAAATTATCTTTCTTTAAATAACTAAAGTATGTAATGAAAATAAATAAAACACTCAAGCTAAAAACAAATAATATTAAAATTTTAATAAGATCAAAACTTTTTTGACTGTAAACAAAAATTTCATCAACATTTTTAAAAATATCTATTTTTTCATTAGGATAATTTTTAAAATGAGAATAAGGAAAATTAAATTTTGAAATGTCAAATTTATTTTCTTTTATTTTAATTTCATTATTATTTTTTAATATTCCACTTATAAAAATTTTTAAAAAATTATTTTCTGAATAATTTTCATATAAAAAAACCAATGTTGCAATAAAAAACTCATTTTTATTAAAAATTTTACCAAAATTATTCTCTTCAATTGTCTTTGTAAAAATTTCTTTAGCATTTTCAAAATCATTTACATTTTTTACAGATTGACTATTAAAAACATTTTTTCAAACTTTATAAAATTTTTCTATATCAATTTTAAGATTATTTTCAAATATTTTTTTAGAATCATCTTTTACATCAAAAAAATATCTTCCTGGAATCAACATGTTTTTTTCTTTTATATAATTTAAACTAAAAATTTCATTTTTTCCAGTGGGAGGTTTTTCTTCACTTTGGGACAAAAAAACATTTCAGTATTTATCATTGATTTTATTTATATTTGAATTTGAATTAAAATTTTGAAAAACATTTTTGCCATCATAATCTCTTTGAACTGAAAATAAAAATTCATGACTTGGATTTAAAAATTTTAAAAAGAAACTTAATATATAAAAATTATTTCCAGCTTTTTTAATTAATTTTTTTTCTTTATCTAAAAAAGATTTTTTATCATCGTTTAAATTTAAATTTTTTGTTTTAGGAACAATAAACAATTGATAATTGTTATTTTTTTTATTAACGAATTTACTTGTTAATACTAAATCATTTTTCTCCAAAGAATCCAAATCTTCTAAAAAATAATAAGACTGATTTTCAATTACATAAGTAATTGACTGAAGTGGTTGAATAAGTATAGTTGAAAATGTTAAAATCATAAAAGATATTTTTGTTGATCATTTTGTTCTTAATACCATAAAAAATGATCCAAAAAAGAAATAAAAAAGTAAATTTGTAAAAAAACTTAAATAATATCAATTAGCATAATTATACAATTTATCTTTTACAGTTAAAAAAACTGATATTTTCAATATATAAATAAAAAGACAATAAAAAAACCCAATTACAAAAAAACATAAAAATTTATTTAAAATAATATTTTTTCTTGAAAATGGTCTTGATATTAACATGATTTCATTGTTTGAACTTTTTTCTGAATAAAAAAGTTTTGATGTTAAGATCAATGTTCAAATAATAAACAATATATCTAAGATAGATATAGCTGCAATTGCAAATCTAGATAAATTTATATAATCATATTTAATTTTTAAAATCAAAATCGTTGCAATTGTAGAAATTGAAATAAATAGACATAAAAATACAAAAATAATTCATGAAACTTTATTTCTAAAGATATTAGAAATATAAAAATTAAAAATTTTAAAATTTCTTTGTTTTAAAATACCCATAAAAACCTCTAAAATCTATAACATTAGACATTAAAATTATAATAAATTTAAAAAATAAATTACTCAATAACTTAAAATACATTAATTGATATTAAAATAATAGATAATTACAAAATTACTTGTTTAATTTTTTAAAAAACATTTTAAATTTTATAAATTAATTAAAAACTATTTTTTGTTTTACAAGTTATAAATACTTTATTTCAAAAGATGAAAAAAAATAAAAAACAAATTGATCTAAAAAATAATTCAAATTATTTTAATAATAATTTTTTAGTCCTAGTAAGAGACATTAATTTTAATTCTTCAAGTGGACCTATTTTAAAACGAAAAAATTATAGTTTTAAAAATCTAAAATTAGACAAAATAAACAAAAAAATTATCATTGAAATTAAAAAATTTGAAATTAAATCTGGTAATAATAAATCATTTCATGAATTTACCAATGGATTTTTAATTCAAGTTGAAAAAATAATCTTTCTAATTTATAACAATTTAAAATTGAATTAAAAATGTAATTTATATTCTAATTATTGTTTATGTATAAAATTGCATTTTATTAAAAAAAAAAAAAAAAAATCAAATAAATTATATTCAGCATAATTTATTTGATTTTTTAATTTAAAACTAGCTCAATTTTATGTAATTTTCAGTAATAAAAAATATAGTTTTTTTTAGTTTAGCTTTTAGCACAAATTTTTAATTTAAATACTTTAAAATTAGTTTATTAAAATGTTTGAATTATAAATAACTAATAAGTAAATAAAATATTAAATAAAATGCAAAAAATAATCAAAATAAAAAAACAAATTTAGGCAATAATGTAAAATTAATTTATAATTTTAAGTAATATGTTATCTAAAAGAACTAATTTTGAAATTCAAAAAAAATTAAAAGAACATAATTTTGAAAAAATTAACACTTCTAAATTTGATTATTCAAAATTAAAAATTTTATATTATAAAAAAAACTGAAACAAAAATTTAAACATTTGCAATCAGTTTAGAGATCTAAATTATTTTGAAAAACATTCTTATGATAGTTATGAAGACTGTGATTATTGAGTTCGCTCTAGGTATGATGATTTTTGAACACCTAATAAAAAAGCAAAATGAGACTTTTATATTTTAAAAACTGACAAATTAGCAAATAATAATGAAATTGAATTAGTAAACAGTTATCAAAAATGAATTTTAAAAAAGAAAAAAATTGAAAATACATCTTTTTATATTCACAGTATATATTCAGGAGCAACAAACAAGCACACTATTGTGCAAATAGAAAGAACTTCAGAAGATAGACAAATAAATGTAATGCTTTATCCTTCAGAATATGCTATGTGACTTTATGGATACAATTCCATCAAAGAAAAACAATTTCGAAAAAAATTATTTAAAATATTTGCAGATATTCTTGGGTATGATCAAAATTTTCAAGAAAAAACTCCAATATGAGGTTCAGATTTTTCTATATGTATTTGAAGCAAAGATACAGAAGAAATTTTTAACCAATTTATAAAAGCAAACAATTTTAAAAAACAAACTTTAAACAATATTTTTGCTAATTATTCATTAGAGCCAAACAATTATGATGAACTAATAAATGATCCTTTTGCTGATTTAGTTGCAAATCTTACTTGTCAAATAAAAAATAATAATAATAATAATGATGATGATTTATGTCTTTTATCAAGGTGGGTTTTTGATGATCTTAATTATTTAGATTTTTTTATAGTGCCAAATCAATTTTGAAATTTTGAAATTACTGAAAATGAGTTTACAAAACAAATTATTTTGCATAAAGATTTAAGTTTGAAATTAAAAACTGATGATTTTAAAAAGAATTTTTACAAATCAATTCAAGAAGAAAT
>NZ_JAHB01000025.1 GCF_000526955.1 Mycoplasmopsis cricetuli ATCC 35279
AAAAAAAAAAAAAAAAAACGCAAAGCGTTTTAATTTTTTGCAAGTTCAATTAACATTTTAAATGTTTCTTGTTCATTAATAGCTAATTCTGAAAGCATTTTACGATTAATTGTCACATTTGCTTTTTTAAGTCCATTAATAAATTGTGAGTAACTCATTCCATGCATTCTTGTTGCGGCATTTATACGAGCAATTCAAAGCTTTCTAAAATTTCTTTTAATTTGCTTACGATCTCTAAATGCATATGTTCAAGATTTAACAACTGCTTGCTTGGCTACTTTGTATCCAATTGATTTATGTCCAAAATATCCTTTTGCTAATTTTAATCATTTTTTACGTCTTGCTCTAGTAACTGTTCCACCTTTTACTCTTGCCATCTTTTATTTCCTTTCTATCTATGATTTTGTAAATTCATTATTAAAAAATAAATAAAACAATTATAAAAATTAGAACATTTGTTTAAATCTTTTAAGGTCGCTTTTTGACATTAATACTGATTTTCTTGCATGACGTTTTTGTTTGGTTGTTTTATTTTGCGCTAAATGTGAACGGTAAGCTTGTTCTCTTAAAACTTTACCAGTTCCAGTAACTTTAATACGTTTTTTAAGGGCGCTTTTAGTTTTCATTTTTGGCATTTTTTTCCCCTTCTTTAGTTTCTAAATTTATTTTAGAATTTATTTCTTTTAAATATTTAGCTATTTTTTGTTTGTTAGGTTGGAGATTCATGTCTAAGAAACGATCATTAACAAGTTTTGGTTCTTTAGTAATTTCTGATATATCTTCCAATGTTTTAAAAAACTTATCCAAAGTTGCAAAACCTAAATCTTTTCGCCCAATTTCACGTCCTCTTAATTTTAATGAAACCTTAATACGATCTCCTTTAAGTAAAAATTCACGTGCTTTTTTGCTTTTTACCATTAAATCACTCTCTCCAATGAATGGAGTTAAACGAACTTCTCGATTTTGAACAATAGTTTGCTTTTCTTTAATTTCTTTTTGTTTCTTTTTACGATCATATTTAAACTTACCATAATCCAATATTCTTGCAATTGGTTTTGGTTTTACTGCAATTAAAACTAAATCTTTTTTTTCATCTTTTGCCATTTCAATTGCTTCTTTTGTATATTTAACACCAATTTGTTCCCCGTTTGAACCAATTAAATAGATTTTGTCATAAATAATATCTGAATTAACATAATGTTCTGCAACAGGTTTTTTACTTTTTCTTTGACTTTGAATAATAACTCCTTAAAAAATTAAAAAAGTGGTTTCCCACTTCTCTACTAAAAAAGGTATCAAAAAAATTTTGACTATTTGATACATTTAATTGTAGCAAAACCCAAGGCTATGGCCATCAGGTGAGAAGTGAATCTACTTTCTGCAATTAAATTTAATTATTGCTTTTTTATTTTACCATTTATTTTTATAAAAAATATTTTTTATCACAAAAAATGTATTTTTTCAATTTAAAAATAAATATTATAATTAATAAATCATGAAAAAAAATTTTTTTTTAAAATCTTCTTTTGTTTTTTCTTTTTTAATATTTTTGTTTGCTAGTTCTCTTGGGGCAATAACTTTAACATACACACTAACATTAAGAAAAAAATTTAACTCTTTTGAACAATTAAATTATGACTCTGATAATAAATTTCCTGAAGTATCAAAAGAAAATTTACTTTCAAATAATTTACTTTCAAATGAAGAAAAAGAAAAATATCAAAAAAAATTTATTCAAATAAAAATTGGTGACGGTGATGCTTCTGCAAAAAAAGCTGAAGAAAAATATCAACAACTAATTCAAGAATTATCATATTTAATCCAATTAAGGAAAAAAGAATTAAAAACATAGACAATAAAATTATCTATGTTTTTAATTTATTTTCTTTTTTTAAATAATCTAAAATTTAAAAATGATTCTTTATATGTTATTCATTTATCGCTTTTGCTCAAAAAAATGAATTTATTTTTTTTGAAGTGAAAATGAATTTTGTCTTGAATTATAAAAAATAATGATGCAAAAACAATGTAAATAATTCCTACTGTTAATAAAGTAAATATTGTTCAGGCTCAAATTCCTAATTTTGAAATAATTAAAGGAAATCCTGATAAACCAATTTTTCCTAAATATAGATAATTACTATTTCAATTTTTAAATCCAGTGCTATTTGCAATCAAATTAATTAAAAACAATATAATCATAACAATTACAAAACCAAAATAAGTGTAGATATTGTCTTTTAGTGTAATTTTATATGGAAATAAAACACTTAAAATAATAGGTAAAAGTAGAGAAAAAGCATGTGTTATAAAAAAATCATAAAATAAATACTGTTTTCATGTATATGCCATTACATTTTCGCCTTTTAAAATATTCACATCTCCAATAATTTGATCTTCTGAAGCTACCAATGTTGATTTTAAATCTGGAATTAAAAGTGCAAGTAAAGCTCCTAAAACGCTAGCAAATGCAACATATTTAATCATGTTCATTTTATTAAAAATCATTAAAAATGCAAAAAACATAATACATAAGCGACAAAAATGAAGCGGCAGTATTTCTCATGTATCTGGATAATCACTAATAATCAACAAAATACTTTTCAAAAACATAAAAATCAGAGTTATCCAACCTGCAATTTTAATTAATTTATGTTGTTTTTGAGGGTTTGCTTTATAAATTAATTGATACTTAGCATAAATTTGTCTTTTTAAAACCCAAATTCCAATTGCAAATAATAAAACAGTTATTACAATGCTTCACTGAAGAAAACTAGTAATTGATTGATCTATTAAGCTAATTGATTGGGTCCCTTTTGAATTTTTAATTACATTACCAAATCAATTTAGTGAAGCAATTCTATAGTTAAAATTCATTTTAAAATTAAAAAATAATTAAGCAATTCTTAATTATTTTCTCTTTCTGCTTTTCTTTTAGCTCTAGCCAATTCCAGAGCTAATTTATGCGCGCGCTTTTCAGCACGTTCTTTATTTTTTCTTTTAACAACTTTACGCATTATAAATTCCTTTTTTAGTATTTAATTTAATTAAAATTCAAATCTTAAATAGTTTTAAATTTTTAATTATGTAGTATTAATTTTAACAAAAAAACCAGAAAATTTTGAATAACTTTTTTAGCTTTTTTTTAAATGTGTATAATTTTAATTATGACTAATTTTTTAGAAAAAAGATTGCAAAAAAGCATAGCTAAAATGTCCAAAAAAATTCAATTACGTGAAGAAGATATTTTAGAAGTAATTCGTGAAGTTAAATTTTCATTACTTGAAGCTGATGTTAATTTAAAAGTAGTAAAAGAATTTATTGGTAATGTCAAGCAAAAAGCTCTTGAAGAAGGACAAGTAATTGGCAAATTAAATCCATCTCAAACAATGGTGAAAATTTTTCATGAAGAGTTGGTTAATATTTTAGGAGGATCTGTTAAAGAAATTAAAATATCTAAAAAACCATACATTATTATGATGTGTGGTTTACAAGGATCCGGAAAAACAACAGCAACTGCAAAATTGGCGTATTTTTTAAGAAAGAAAAAATACATCGAAAAGCCTTTAGTTGTAGCCGCTGATATTTATAGACCTGCAGCTGTTGAACAACTTATTACCTTGGCAAAAAGTATTAATGTTGACTATTTTGAAAAGGGAATAAACAATCCAGTTAATGAAATTGTTACTCAAGCAATAAATTTTGCCAAAGAAAATCAAAATGATTTAATAATAATTGATACTGCTGGAAGACTTTCAATTGATGAAAAATTAATGAATGAATTGGTTTCTTTAAAACATAATATAAACCCAAATGAAATTTTATTTGTAGCTGATGCACTTTCAGGTCAAGACATTATTAATGTTGCTTCAATATTTAATGATAATTTGAAATTAACTGGTTCAATTATTACAAAACTTGACTCTGATGCTCGTGGAGGGGCAGCTTTGTCACTTTCACAAGTTTTAAATTTGCCAATTAAATTTATTGGTACTGGTGAAAAAGTTTCAAATTTAGATCTTTTTTATCCTGATAGAATGGCTGATAGAATTTTAGGAATGGGAGATGTTTTAACGCTGATTGAAAAAGCACAAGATAATTTAGATCACAACAAAGTTTCAAACATGATGGAAAGAATGTTTAAAGAGGACTTTAATTTAAATGATTTAATGGATCAAATTACTGAAATTAAAAAGCTTGGAAAATTTTCAAAAATTTTAAAAATGCTTCCTGGACAATTTGCAAATAAAGTAAAAGAACAAGATTTAGAAAATGCTGAACATAAACTTGAAATGTATTCAATTTTAATGTCATCAATGACTTTGCAAGAAAAAAACAATCCAAAGCTTTTAAAAAATGCTTCAAGAAAAAATCGTATTTTAAAAGGGAGTGGAAGAAGTGCGCAAGAATATAATAAACTACTTTCTGATTTTGATAATATGGCAAAACGCCTAGGGGAGATGAAAAAGAAATTTAAAAATGGAGGAGGAATTTCTGGGATAGGTGGTTTATTTTAATTCATAATTTATATTTATTAAATAACTAATAAATTTTTTTTAAAAAATAGTAAATACATTTTTGCTTGTTTGATGTTATTCTTTAAATTTTATTTAAAAAGCACCATTTTAGGTGCTTTTTATTTTTTATGGAAAAAATATGAAATTTTTTTATTTTTTGAAACTTTTTGCTAAAAAAAAAAAAAAAAAA
>NZ_JAHB01000026.1 GCF_000526955.1 Mycoplasmopsis cricetuli ATCC 35279
AATCCTGAGATTAATTTAAACTTTAGTGCAATCACTAACAATATCAACAACAAGCAAATAAGACTTGTTGCTCAATATCAAAATCCTGATGGTACTAATGTGCAAATTGAAAGTGAAGCTACAACAGTTACCAACGCTTCAACAACTCAGAAATTTATTTTCAAACAAAATTTACCTTCAAATAGAATTTTAACTATTCAAAGAGCTGAAATTAATGAAAATAATATTTGAACAACATTAACTGATAAAGATGGATTGAGTGATTTAGCTTCAAAAAACAATTCAACATTGAAAATAAAATCAAAAGGTCCAATTTTGGTAAATAGTGCTCAATTTACAAAACAAAGTGATGCTTCTATTGATAAAGTATATGTTTTAATTAATGTTTCAGATCCTGATAACTTAATTGATAGTAATAAACCACAAAGCCTAAGTGTGAAACTATCAAATTCAGCTGGAAATAATGATATTGCAACAACAATAAATTCAATCACAAATAGTGGTCAAATTATGCTTAGTTTTACAAATGCAGAATTTGGTAAAGATTACAAACTATCTCAATTAAAATTCACAGCTAAACCTAATATTGCTCCTTATGATGTTGAATTTAAAGACAATACAAATAAAGTACTATCAAATAGTCCAATTGCAAATGGACAATCAATAGGGAATATAACCATTGAATCAATAGATTCAATAGATCATAATTTTGATGGTTCTAATTTATCAATTGAACATACATTTGTATCAAATGCTTTAGCTAACTTTAATAATTTAACTTTTGATTCTGTTATTAAAGATTTATCAACAAGAATTCATTCAGCTACTGCAAGCGGAACTAATTCAGCAAATGTTTTATTTAATTATCCATATAACTTAATTCAATCAGGGAATTTAATTCGTCCATTTAACAATACAATTAAATTTGATAATATAATTGCATCACATGTTAACAACAATATGAATAGCACTTTAATTTCTTTATCAAATCATGAAATAATAATTGATCCAAGTGACACCAGCATTGAAACAGTTGGTATTGATTACAGTGGAATTGGTGATGTAAATGTTGATATTAATATTTTCAACAATGATGGTTTACTTGAAACAATTGAAAACACTCCTGATGATGTTTTCTTAGTAAAAATTAAAAGCAATACTGGAGATCAACAAGAAGCGCATGGAAAGTTAGTTGCTCCAGTTCAAACTGGATTTGGTAAATTTAGAACTCAAGTTGCATTTAAAAATTTAAATATTGGTGATAATTATTTTGTTGAAAAAGTATCTATTTTACCACAATGAAATGCTCAATTTAAAAACATAAATAAAGCACTTAAAGATGTAAAAGAATACACTACCACAGATGCAAATGCAGTTGTTAGATTTACTCCAATTGACACAAGAACTAAAATATTAAATATTAAACCATTAACACTTAGAAAATATGGTCAAAATAATACTGAAACATCAAATGTTATCGATTTATACCAACATGAATCAGCCACATTTAGTGTTGACTTGTCTCAAATTAATCAAAATGATATTGGTAAAAATTTAAGAATTTGATTTAAAGATCCTATAAGAAATATTGTAAAATCATTTATCTCAAATGAAACAATAATAAATAATAAATTAAGAGATTATACATTTAACATTAAAAATGTAGATTCGTTTTATCATGAACGCAAAATAACCGGTTATAATTTAATTTTAGCTGATACTGTACCTAGTTTTGGTATTACACCTCACAAAATTGCAGCTAACCTACTTGCTAATTATAAAAATTCAGAAATTGCAATTGATAATAGTGCTAAAAATTATAATTTTTCTGTTCAAGATAGTGTTGGTCAAATTGTATTTACAAGAGAAGTGGCAAATGGAAAAAGATATTATATAATTCGAAATGGTGTTAAAGATTTACTTGCTGATGCTAAAACCGGAATTGGATTCTATGAGCATGCAAACCAAACTTCAACCCCTCAAAATGGTTCAGAAAATGGATATTGATGAGATACTTATGATGAGTCATTTAAACCATGAACTCCTTCAAGATATCCTGATTTAATTGGTAAAGTTACCCCTGATGATCTTGTATCTAATGTTCCAGAAGGAGAACCAAAATATAGAAATGATTTTGATAGTGGTAAAATTAAATATATTTACTTATACAAAACTGATACTGATAAATATTTAAGTTCAATTTATAATGTTAATAATTCTAATTTATTTAATGGAAATCAAAATACTTTACTAGATAGGGGCAATACATACTATGAAATTAGTTTTGTTAGAGGTGGAATTGATATCCCAAAAATTAATCAAAATTAACAAAGTAATATATTAAAAATAATTGCACATTAATTTATTTACTTTTTTAAAATTACTATTATTTTTATGTTGAAAACGAAAAACTATGAGTAATTTTGAAAAATATCCTGTTTTATAAAACAGGATATTTTTTTATTTTTTACTAAATTTTTATTAAATACAAAATTTTAATTATTTTTATAAATAAAAAAAGTGCTTGCTATAATTTGTATTTTTATAGCTTGCACTTTAGTTTTTATCAAAAAATCTATTAAAATTAAAATTATTTTGCAATTAAATTTAATTTAAAACAAAATAAATTATTTTAAATTGATTCATCATTATAAGTTAACAAGAAGTAATTTCCTGAATCTGGATCAATAATTTCCACAGATTTTGCATGTGAAGATGGCTCGCCAAAATCTAATAGAAAGTTTTGATTAGAACTAACAAGATCTACATTATAAAGTTCATATTTTAATGGAGTTGATTTTGGTTTTGGAACTTTTCCAAAATCATAATCTCTTAATTCAATTTCATAGTCAAGTTTTCCTGCTTTAAGAACTTCAGTAGAAATTGCTCTAAAACTTTTATTGATTGGACCAGAATAAAATACTAATTGGACTTTTTTACCATAATCTGAAGGATCTATATTTTGGAATCTGCTTTTAATGAAAACTCTAAAATTACTATCTCTAGTTTCACTTTTATCAATAGTTTTATTAGTATGTGTTTTGTATGATTGTTGAGATGTTATTGAATATAACTCCCCAAAATTTTGAATTTTGGTACTTGATTGAGTTGGTGTAAATTTAATTGAAGCATTATTTTGATCTGATGTACTATATTTAGAAAGGTTATCAATTGCCCCATTTTGAGTTTTAAATTGGCTATTGAAATTATCTTTTATACTAATTTCAGATACAAAATGTTCAGTAGTTTTAAGTTTGGGGAAAAATACTTGAATTACATATTTACCATTAGCTGAAGAAATTAACTTTCCTTCAGCTTGAACTGTATCTATCTGTTGGTTATTAATTACTTCAGTAACCTTAACAACAAAAACAGGATTTGTTAAATTTGGAATTTTTTCAATTAAACCATCATTGTTAAAAATATTAATATTAAGAGTTGTATCCATTCTACCTCTATTAAAATTTGCAAATTTTGCAAAATTTGCTAATTCTACACGAGTTGAACTTGCATTTAAAACAAATTCTTTATCAGTTTGCAGATCTTTTGATATATTATTATGTTTTACTTTTAAAGTAAATTTAATTTTATTATTTGCTCATCGAATTGATGGTTGTGCATTCATATCAAAATTAAATTTATAACTAGAATTATTTGTTCCAGCAGCTGAAGCTAATTTAGAAGCATTAGTTTTATAATCAACAATTTTTGCTTCGAAACTTAAATTACTAAAATTCTCAATAGCGTTTGAACTAATTGTTCTATCAAAAATAGTATTTGCTCCAGGGGTGATTTGATCTGGATTGTTAACAGTGAATGTAATTGCTCCAATTTGAATTCCATTTGCAATTGAATTATTTGATAGTACTTTATTTGTATTATCTTTAAACTCAACTTGTTCAGCAGCTATAGTTGGATTTGTAGCAAATTTGATATTTGATAAAGCGTAGGTTTTATCAATTTGCGCTCCTGCAAAATGAAGCTTAATTTCCTTGTTGTTATTACCACTATTTGTGATTGAATTTATTGTTGTTGCAATATCATTATTTCCAGCTGAATTTGATAGTTTCACACTTAGGCTTTGTGGTTTATTACTATCAATTAAGTTATCAGGATCTGAAACATTAATTAAAACATATACTTTATCAATAGAAGCATCACTTTGTTTTGTAAATTGAGCACTATTTACCAAAATTGGACCTTTTGATTTTATTTTGAATGTTGAATTGTTTTTTGAAGCTAAATCACTCAATCCATCTTTATCAGTTAATGTTGTTCAAATATTATTTTCATTAATTTCAGCTCTTTGAATAGTTAAAATTCTATTTGAAGGTAAATTTTGTTTGAAAATAAATTTCTGAACTGTTGAAGCATTGGTAACTATTGTAGCTTCACTTTCAATTTGCACATTAGTACCATCAGGATTTTGATATTGAGCAACAAGTCTTATTTGCTTGTTGTTGATATTGTTAGTGATAGCACTAAAGTTTAAATTAATCTCAGGATTAGTTCCAACATTAAATTCACTAATGTTATTTACATAACTAAAGTCTTGGAA
>NZ_JAHB01000027.1 GCF_000526955.1 Mycoplasmopsis cricetuli ATCC 35279
GACCTTCAAGAGCAAATGAAAATATAAAAGTTGCAAATATTCCTGATAACAATTTTAGTTTTTTAATCAATAATTTAACTAAATCTCCTGGAAATTCTATTCAAACTTTAGGCAAAAAATTTACATTTAAAGAAAATCTTGAATATCAAAATAATAAAACTGAATGAAATGCAAATGAAGATGTTAAAGTTGATTTGATTATTGATCAAAAAGAAATTCCAAATCGTTTATATAAAGAAAAAATTCGATTAGTATTTAGTTACAAAACAGTTGATGGTCACATTCAAACAGTTACAACTGATGAAATTGCTCTTGAAGATGGCACAAATGATACTTTAAATCAAAGAAGAATTAATTTTACAATTAAAGCAAATGAACTTAAAGCAAATCGCTTGTATACTTTTGCTAAAGTTGAAAAATATAATAGTTCAACTCAAATTTGAGAAAAACTTGATGATGACAAAGAGAACAATCCAACAATTGTAAAGGGTGATTTTAAAGTTAAACCATCAATTACTGAAGCTTTTAAAGTTAATTCTGCAAAATTTATTAAAGATAAAACAAATATTACTAGAGCATTTGCTAATTTATGAATTGAAGATATTGATAATGTTTTAAGTGTTAAGGATGATTTGAATTTGACTATTAAATACATTATTGAAGGTGATGATGTTGAAAAAGTTGGATCAAATCCTCATTTAGTTATTGATGATAATAATTTAAAACAAATAATATTTGAAGTTAATGATTTCAACATAAATAAAACATACAAAATAAAAACTGTTAAATATGTTTCTTCAATTGATAAAAATAAAAATACTTTAACAATTGGGGCTTATCCTGAAAAAGATGAATTAATTTTCACAATCGCAAATAAAGAAATTAAAATTGAAAATGCAAATGTTGAAATTTTTGAAACAACTAATTTACATGCAACTAAAAATGAAAAAGAAATTACTGCAAGTTACAATTTAAAATCAAACTATATTACTTTATTTGATAATGAGGAAATAAATAATTTTAATGTAATTGCTCATTTTAAAGATCTAAAAAATCAAAATATTTATACTGATGTTATTGCAATTGATTCAAATAATAATTTTAGTTTTTCATTAAATGAATCAAAAAATATTCAATTTAATCATAAATATACACTAAAAAATATTTATGCAGGAACAAAAGAACAATTAAATAAGGCAATAATAGATAATAATTTTGATTCACTTGCGAAATTAAATATTGATCATTTAACAAAAGAAGTTATTACAGAATCAAATCCCACAAGTGTTAGCATTGAAAATGTTTTTGTTAATTTAGATGAAAATAATAAAGCAAAATTAATTTTAAATTTAAACTCAAAAGATGGGTATTTTAATACAAACCAACAGGTTAAGGTTTCAATTAAACAATCAACTAATAAAAACATCGTGAAAGAACATGTTTTTAATCTATCAGAAGTAAGTGATGATAAAACAAATGCTAAAATTGAAGCAGAGTTTAATAATTTAAAAGAAGAGACTATATATCAAATTAATAAGATTATTTTCAATAATGAAATTAATGATTTAGCAAAACAACCAATTTTAGTTCATGAAAATTATCAAGATATTGATCCAAATCTTGATTACTTTTTTGAATTTACAACTAAACAAAATCAGTTTAAGATAAACAAAATTACATTTGTTAATGATCAAAACATAGCAAAAGATAATTCAAAATATTTATCATCTGAAAATGTGTATTTTAATTTAAACTATGAAAAATCAGTAGAAAGATTTAATAATAAAAAAGTTAAATTAATTTTTAAATTTAATGATTTAGATAATGATGGTGATCTTATTGAAAGAGAAATTGAAACAATATCATCAAATGCAATTACATCAAATAATCAAACTCTAAATTTTGAAATTTCAAATTCAAAACTTACCAAAAATAGAGAATTTACATTTAAAAAAGCTCTTTATGAGTCAACTAATGGTATATGAAGTGATTTTGATACTAATACAAATTTAACTATTTTACATAATAAAAAATTTCAAATTAGTCCAAGTCAATCTTTATGATTTATAAAACCTGAATTTGTTAAAAATGAGTCAAATATTGATAAATTAATTGTAAAAATAACTGTTAATGATCTTGATAATGTTTTAGGTAAAAATACAAATACTAAATTTAAATATAAAGACTTATTAGCTCCAAATGTTTTTGTAAATGCTGATAATTTAAAATTTATAAAAGAAAATAATCAAAAAATATTTAAATTTGAGATTTTAAATCCTATTTTAGATCATGAATATAAAATTGCAAATTATGAAATAGATTATGTTAATGAAGTTGCATTTTCAAAATATCTTTCAGATGAAACACTTCCAAATAAAATTGAAGATATAACCATAAATCAAGAAGTTGATAAGCAGTTATCAATCGTAGAAACAACCCAATTATCATCACATGCAAGCGAACCAATTATTAGCGCAACATATAATATAAATTCAAATATTGCATTTCTTTATACTAATGATAAAACTACGAAAGCTCATTTTGTAGTTCATTTTACTAATGAACAAAACGAAGATATTTATAGTGATGTTATTGAAATTGATGAAAACAATAATTTAAATATTTTTTTAGATCATTCTAAAAACATAACCTTAGCAAACACTTATACCTTACAAAATATTTATTTAGCTAAAAAAGAAATTTTAGATAATTCAATTAAAAGTAAGAATTTTAATAATCTTTTAAAGATTAATATTGAAAATTTAAATAAACAAGTGAGTACAAAATTATTTAATTTAGATGAAATTTTCAAAAGCATAACTCCAGAATTTAAACAAAATTTTGAACTTAGAAATAAACAAAAAATTACTCTTTCATTAGTAAATGATATAAATAAAATTCCACAATTGTGACAAAATAAAAAAGTTGTTCTTGAATACAGATCAAAAAATTTTGATGAAAAAATTTATTTTGCTAAAGATTTAAGTTCAAATGACTTTATTGTTCAAAACAATCAAATTGAAATTAATGATATTGAATTAATTGATGGAATCATTAAAAAATCTCGTTTATATAGTTTGCAAAATATTTATTTTATGGAACAAAATTTGGAAATTAATAATACAAATTTATCACAAGAAATTTCAATAAAAAATAATACTAAATTTATTAATGACACTTTTTCAAATGTAATTGATCAAGCTTCTTTTACAACAGAAAAATCTCAGAATAATCTTGATGCAACAATGCAAATATTAGATTCACCTTCACTTAATCAAGTTAAGTTAAAATTTACAATTATTGATAAAGATAACATTTTAATTAATAATAATTATCAAGTTGAATTAAACACAACTCTTAAAACGTTAACTGCAAATAATAAAAACAAAAAATTTATAGGAGTTACTACAATTGAAAATAATCAAAAAGTAGTTGAATTTGTTGTTGATGATGTATTTTTAAACAAGGAAAATATTGCTGATAATTTAATTATTAAAAATTTAACAACAACAGAAGGTATTGAAAATAAAAAAATTATTATAAATCAATTTTTTACTAACAAAATTGCTATTAAATTAAAATCTGGAGGATATAATCCAGAATTAATAAATACTGATCAAATAAATAATAATTCAATTAACTCAACATATAATTTAGAAATAGAAATTTCAGAAAACTTAAACAATATCAAAAACAATTTAAGATTTATTGGACAAATTATTCAATCTCAAGTTAGTGATAATAGAAACACTCAAGCATTAATAATAAATTCAGGTTCAAGTGTTCAATTAAATGACAACAATGTTACAATAGTTTTTGATAATTTAGTTTCAAATAGAAAATATAGAAATTTTGATTTATTTGTTGATGTTAATGAAAATGTTTCTACAAACAATAAAAATAGTATTATTCAATCAAATTCAGCTTTTAGTGTACTGGTAAATGAATTTGCAACCCCAGCTAAATTAACTAGTGTTGAATTAGTTGAAGAGATTAATACTTTGGATAAATTAAAGTTAAAATACAAAATTTCTTCATTAGATGAAATTTTAGTTGATAAAGATATATTAAATCTTACTTTAACTCCAACTAATAACAAGCGTAGATATTTCTTTGAACAAAATAAACAATTAGTTAAAGAAGGAAATGAGT
>NZ_JAHB01000028.1 GCF_000526955.1 Mycoplasmopsis cricetuli ATCC 35279
AATAAAGTTGAAGAAGGTCTTGATTACAATCTTGTTTTAAAATTTAATTCAAGACCTTCAAGAGCAAATGAAAATATAAAAGTTGCAAATATTTCTGATAACAATTTTAGTTTTTTAATCAATAATTTAACTAAATCTCCTAGAAATTCAATTCAAACTTTAGGCAAAAAATTTACATTTAAAGAAAATCTTGAATATCAAAATAATAAAACTGAATGAAATGTTAATGAAGACATTAAAGTTAATTTAATTTTCAATCAAAAAGAAATTGTAAATCGTTTATATAAAGAAAAAATTCGTTTGTCATTTAATTACAAGACAGTTAATGGTCAAATTCAAACAATTACAAGTGATGAAGTTGTTTTGGAAGATGATTTAAATAATATAGAAAATGAGCAAAAAATACAGTTTACAATTTTAGCAAATAAATTAAAGCCAAATCGCTTGTATACTTTTGCTAAAGTTGAAAAGTATAATAGTTTAACTTCAACTTGAGAAAAACTAGATGATGATAAAGAAGTTACCCCAACAGTTGTTGCAGGGAACTTTAAAGTACAAAAATCAAGTGCAGAAGCATTTAAAGTAAAATCAGGGAATTTTGTTAAAGACAAAACTGATATCAATAAAGCATTTGTAACTTTAGAAATTGATGATGTTGATAATGTTTTAACAATTGATGATGATTTGAATTTAGCTGTTAAATATATCATTGAAGGTGAAGAAATTGAAAAATTCGGTTCCAATCCTCATTTAGTTATTGATGATAATAATTTAAAACAAATTAATTTTACAATTAATGATTTTAAAATAAATCAAGCATATAAGGTTAGAAATGTTAAATATGTTTCTTCAATTGATAAAGATAAAACTACCTTAACAATTGGTGCTTATCCTGAAAAAGATGAATTAATTTTTGCAATTCCAAATGATGAAATTAAAATTGAAAATTCAAATGTTGAAATTACTGAAATAACTAATTTATATGCAAATGAAAATAAAAGAGAAATTAGTGGGAGTTATAATTTATCATCAAATTTTATTACTTTATTTAATAATGATGAAATTAAAAATGTTCATATAATTGCTCATTTTAAAAATTTAAAAAATCAAAATATTTATACTGATGTTATTGCAATTGATGAAAATAATAATTTTAATTTTTCGTTAGATGAAACAAAAAATATTCAATTTAATCATAAATATATTTTACAAAATATTTATGTAGGAACTAAAGAACAACTAGAAAATGCAATTACAAATAGCAATTTTGATTCATTAGTTAAATTAAATATTAATAATTTAACAAAAGAAGTTACTACAAAATCACATTTAACAAATATTAGTATTGAAAATAGTTCTATAAATACAAGTGAGGATAATAAGGCAAGTTTTGTTTTACTTTTAAATTCAGAAGATGGTTATTTTGATTTAAGTCAACAAGTTAAAGTTACAATTAAAAAATCTTCTAATCAAAATGATAAAAAAGAAATCGTTTTAAATCTATCAAACATTAGTGCTGATAAAAAAAGCGCAAGAATTGATGTGGAATTTAATGATTTAGATGAAGAAACTGAGTATGAAATTGATAAAATTATTTTTTCTAGTTTAATTCCTGGACTAGAAAATCAACCAACTTTAGTGCATGCTAATTATCAAAATATTGGTTTAGATGAGAATTATTTCTTTAAATTTAAAACTAAGCAAAATCAATTTAATTTAACCAATATAACTTTTGTTAATTCAGAGAAAAAAGATCAATATTCTTATGCCTACACACATTTACAAAATATTTTAATTAATTTAGATTATGAAAAATCAGTTGAAAGATTTAATGGTAAAAAAGTTAAATTAATTTTTGAATATAAGGATTTAGATAACTTTAATAAAGTTATTAAAAAAGAAATTGAAGTTCTTTCATCTAATGTAATTTCAAATTCTAATCAAACTTTAAATTTTGAAATTCAAAATATATTAATTAATAAAAATAGAGAATATAAATTTAAGCAAGTTAAATATGAAGTTTCAAACAATAACTGGATTGAATTTGATGAAAATAGTAATTTAAAAATTTTAGAAAATAAAAAATTTGCTGTCTTTCCAAGTCAATCTGAATGAGTTTTAACACCTGAATTCGTTAAAACTGAATCAAATTTAAAAAAATTAGTTGTAAAAGTACTTGTAAATGATGTAGATAATGTGTTAGGCCCTCAAAATGAAACTATTTTTAGTTATAAAGATATAACATCTTCTGAAAATCTTTTAAACATTCAAAATTTAATTGTCACAAAAGAAAATAATCAAAAAGTATTTAAATTTGAAATTCCAAATCCTATTTTAGACCATGAATATAAAATTGGTAAATTTGAAATGCATTATGTATCTGATGTTGCTATTTCAAATTATTTATCAAATGGTGATTTGCCTCATAATTTAACTGCAAATATTGCAATTAATAAAGAATTTGATAAACAATTAGTTCTTGTTGAAACAAATGAATTATCTGCTCATGCATCTGAACCAATTATTAGCGCAACATATAATATTAGCTCAAACTCTGCTTTTCTTTATACTAGTGATGAATCTACCAAAGCTCATTTTGTAGTTCATTTTACTAATGAACAAAATGAAGACATTTATACTGATATTATTGCAATTGATGAAAACAACAATTTAAATATTTCTTTAAATCATTCTAAAAATATAACTTTAAGTAATACTTATACTTTAAAAAATATTTATTTAGGAACAAAAGAATTACTAAATAATGCATATGCAAATAAAAATTTTGATAATGTTTTAGATTTAAATATTAATAAGTTAAAAAAACAAGCAAGCACAAAATTATTTAATTTAGATGAAATTTTTAAAACTATCACACCACAGTTTAAACAAAATTTTGAACTTACAAATGATCAAAAAATTAATCTGGGATTAACAAATAATTTAAATAAATTCCCTGAAATTTGAAAAAACAAAAAGATTCTTCTTGAGTATAAATCAAAAAATTTTGATGAAAAAATTTATTTTGCTAAAGATTTAAATTCAAATGATTTTATTGCTCAAAATAATAATGATATTAAAATTAATGATTTAGAATTAGTTAATGGAGTAATAAAAAAAGCTCGTTTATACCAACTTGAAAATATATACTTTGTTGATCATAATTTTCTGGTGAATGAAGTTAATTTGAATCAAGAAATTGCAATCAATAATAATGCTAATAAATTTATGAAAATTAATTTTGCAACTATTATTAATGGCGCTTCATTTACAACGGAAAAATCTCAAAAAAATCTTGATGCAACAATGCAAATATTAGATTCACCTTCACTTAATCAAGTTAAGTTGAAATTTAATATTATTGATCAAGATAGCATTCTATTTAGTGATAGTTATGAAGTTGAATTAAATACAACACTTAAAACATTAACTGCAAATGATAAAAATAAAAAATTTATAGGAACTACTAAAATTGAAAATAATCAAAAAGTAGTTGAATTTGTTGTTGATGATGTATTTTTAAACAAGGAAAATATTGCTGATAATTTAATTATCAAAAATGTAATAACAACAGATGGTTCTGAGAATAAAAAAATTAATATCAATCAAATTTTTAGTAACAAAATATTATTAAAAACAAAACCTGGTGGATATAGTGCAACATTAATTAATACTGAACAAGAAAATAAAAATTTAATTAATTCAACATATAATTTAGAAATAGAAATTTCAGAAAACTTAAACAATATCAAAAACAATTTAAGATTTATTGGGCAAATTATTCAATCTCAAGTTAGTGATAATAGAAATATTCAAGCATTAAAAATAAATTCAGATCCAAGTGTTCAATTAAATGACAACAATGTTACAATTGTTTTTGATAATTTAGTTTCAAATAGAGAATATAGAAATTTTGATTTATTTGTTGATGTTAATGAAAATGTTGCAACAAACAATAAAAATAGTATTATTCAATCAAATTCAGCTTTTAGTGTA
>NZ_JAHB01000029.1 GCF_000526955.1 Mycoplasmopsis cricetuli ATCC 35279
ATTTATGATTAAATTTAACATTTTTTACTTCATCTAAGGTGAAAGTAAAATTATTATTTGCATCAATTGCAATAATGTCACTATAAATATTTTGACTGTTTAAATCATTAAAGTGCACAATTAAATTTAATTTTTTAGCATCATTATTATGATATAAATTAACAAAATTTGTTGTTAATTTATAAGTTCCACTAATTTGCTTTTGATTTTGAATTGCATGTAAAGAATTTGTTTCAGAGATTACAACATTTGCATTTGAAATTGGAATTCCACCATTTGTTATTGCAAAAAGTAATTCATCTTTTTCTGGATAGGCTCCAACTGTTAAAGTTGTTTTATTTTCATCAACAGAAGAAACATACTTAACTGATTTAACTTTATATAATTGATTTATTTTAAAATCATTAATTGTAAAAGTAATTTGTTTTAAATTGTTATTTCCAATAACTAAGTGAGGATTTGATCCAATTTTTTCTGTTTTATCTCCTTCAATAAAATATTTAATATTTAAATTTAAATCATCTTGAGTAGATAAAACATTATCAACATCTTCAATTTCTAAATTTACAAATGCCTTAGTGATATCAGTTTGATCTTTGATAAAATTTGCTGATTTTATTTTAAATGCTTGTTCAGTTGATTTTTTGACTTTAAAGTCTCCTTTAATAACTGTTGAAATATTTACTTTATCATCATCAAGTTTTTCTCAAATTGAATTTGAATTATTAAATTTTTGAACTTGAACAAAAGTGTAAAAACGATTTGCTTTTAACTTGTTTGAGTCAATTACAAAATTAATTTTTCTTTCATTTGAAATGCTATTTTGATCATCTACAAGAACAACTTCATCACTTGTAATTGTTTGAATTTGTCCATCAAATGTTTTGTAATTAAATACAAGACGAATTTTTTCTTTATATAAACGATTTGGAATTTCCTTTTGATTGAAAATTAAATTAACTTTAACATTTTCATTTGCGTTTCATTCAATTTTATTGTCTTGATATTCAAGATTTTCTTTAAAAATAAATTTTTGTCCTTGAGTTTTTATTTTATTTTTTAATTTACTTGTTAAATTATTTATCAAAATATTTTCAAGATTATTTGAAATATTTTCAACATTAATATTAGTATAAGCTCTTGAAGGTTTTGAATTAAACCTAACAACTAAATTGTAATCAAGCCCTTCTTCAACTTGATTTGTTTCAAATTTAGTGGATTTAATATTTATATCTTCATTAATGTGATTTCTAAATTCTAAACCTGCTACAACATCAAATTCAAAAGTTACAAAATAGTCATTTCCTTCTTTAACTAATTGTTTATTTTGTTCAAAGAAATATCTACGTTTGTTATTAGTTGGTGTTAAAGTTAAATTAACAATATCATTGGTTTCTAAAATTTCATCAAGTGATGATAATTTGTATTTTAATTTTAATTTAGTTTCATTATTAATTTCTTCAACTAATTCAATTGTTGTTAATTTAGCTGGGGTTGTAAATTTATTAACTAAAATATTAAATGCTGAATTTGATTGAATAATACTATTTTGATTTTTAGTTGCTACATCTTCTTTGGTATCAACAAATAAATCAAAACTTGTATACTCACGATTTGACACTAAACCATCAAAAACAATTGCAATATTGTTATTAGTTAATTGAGCATTAGAACTTGAATTAAATCTTAGTTTTTGATTATCTCGAATATTGCTTGGTGTGCTTTGAGTGATTTGACCTTTAAATTTTAATTGATTTTTAAGATGTTCTAAATTGTTTGATAATCCCAATTCTAAATTATATGTACCTACAACTGAATTTTGATTATCTTGTTCTGTATTTTCAAGTACAATATTATATCCACCTGGTTTTGTTTTTAATTCTAATTTATTACCAAAAATTTGATTAATAACAATTTCTTTATTTGTAATTCCAGAAGTAGTCATAACATTTTTGATTATTAATTTATTCGCGAGATTTTCTTTATTTAAAATAATTTCATCAACTAAAAACTCAACTACTTTGTGATTATTTTCTGTTTTGGTACTTGATATTTTTTGTTTTAATTTTTCAGCTATAGTTAATGTTTTAAGAGTTGTATCTAATAACACCTCATAATTTTGATTTATTAAAATATTATCTTCATCAACAATTGTAAATTTTAACTTTACCTCTTCAAGTGAAGGTGAATTTAATATTTGCATTGTTGCACTTAATGGATTTGGTGATTGCTTTGTAGTAAATGATGCTTGATCAATTAAGTTAGAAAAATTATTTTGTTTAAACTTAAGATTGTTGTTATTAATTGAAGTAATTTGAGATAAATTAGTTTCACTTATTTCAAAACTTGTATCAACAAAATAAATATTATCAAGTTTATACAAACGAGCTTTTTCAACTGTGCCAGCTACTAATTCAATATTTTCAATTAATATATCATTATTATTTTGTGTTATAAAATCATTTTCTTGAAGATCTTTAGCAAAATAAATTTTTTCATTAAAATTTTGTGATTTATATTGAAGAATAATTTTTTTATTTTTTCAAGTTTGAGGAAATTTAGTAGCATCATTAATTAATGAGATATTAATTTTTTGTTTATTATTAACATCAAAATTTTGTTTATATGTAGGTGTAATAGTTTTTATAATTTCATCTAAATTAAACAATGCTGTATCTACTTGTTTATTTAAAGAAGTAATATCTAAGGTTTGAATTCCAGTAAAATCAAAGTTTTTTAGAGCATCACTTAAGAGTTTTTTGTTAGATAAATAAATATTTTTTAAAATATAGCTATTGCTTAAAATTATATTTTTTGTGTAATCAAGACTAATATTTAAAGTATTGTTTTCATCAATTGAAATAACATCACTATAAATATCCTCATTTTGAGAATTTTTAAAATGAGCAACAAAATGTGTTTTTGTATTTTCATCTTCAGTGTAAAGCTTAGCAATTTCTGAATCTAAATTATAAGTACCACTAATAAGTGGTTGATCATTATCAGCAATTAATTCTTTTGTTGCATTTACAATTAATTGTTTATTAACTTTAACATTTATTGAAATATCTTTTTCTTCTGATGCTAATTCGTTATTAACTAATTTATCTGAAAAGGCAACATCATTTCCATAATTTAATTCATATTTAGCTATTTTATATTCGTGATTTAAAACAGGATTTAAAATTTCAAATTTAATTGTTTTATAATTATTTTCCTTTAAAATTTGAATATTTTTAATTTCAAATAATGTGTTAGGGCTTGTAACATCTTTGTATTTTATTGTTGCTGTACTATTTGAACTTAAAACATTATCTAAATCATTTAATAAAACTTTTACTGTTAATTTTGTAATATCTGATTGTTCTTTAATAAATTCTGGCGCTAACTCTCAAACATCTTGACTTGGAAGCACTTTAAATTTTTGATC
Organism: Mycoplasmopsis cricetuli ATCC 35279; assembly: GCF_000526955.1. GTDB lineage: Bacteria > Bacillota_I > Bacilli_A > Mycoplasmatales > Metamycoplasmataceae > Mycoplasmopsis > Mycoplasmopsis cricetuli. The sequence goes on from NZ_JAHB01000029.1 coordinate 3,431, forward strand.
TTTCAATATATTTAAATCAACATTACTATCTAAATTAACTCAATTATTATTTGTTAATTCATATTGAAGTCCTTTAAAAGTGTATTCACGATTTTTAGTTAATGTGTTGCTGTTTATTTCAAAATTTAAGTTTTCATTATTTTGGTTAATTAAATTAGAAGAAATAACTTCAATTTCTTTTTTTACAATTTGATTATTTTCATCTAAATCATTAAAATCAAAAATTAGTTTGAATTTTTTACCTATAAATCTTTTTGCTAATTTTTCATATTCTAACTTAATAAATACTTTTTCTAAATGATTGTACTCTTGGTTTATTTTTTCAGTAT
>NZ_JAHB01000030.1 GCF_000526955.1 Mycoplasmopsis cricetuli ATCC 35279
TTTTTAGTTTATTTTTAATAATTACAACAATTACTATCACAACTACATTAATATTTAAATCAAAACCTGAAAAATCAGAGATTCTTTTATCCAAAAAAGACAGTAATAATTTAATTAAAAAAACTAAAAAAATAGAATCTAAACCAAAAGAAGATGAAATTGAAAAAATAGATGATAGTAACATTGATTATGAAATTAAATCAGAACAACCTATTAATGATATCAATTCAAAACTTCCTTTAGAAAATGAACACATTAATAACTCACAATTAAAAGAGGATACTAATATATCAAATAAGTTAGATATATTAAAGACAGAAAATGAAAAGAGTGAAGATTTAACTAACAATAAAATTAATGAACAAAGTCAATTAGAAACTGCAGAACCTGATAAAAAAATAAAGAAAAAACAAGTGATTTTTATTTTAGGTCATGAACAAGATAATATAATGCTAGAATACAATCCAGATGATATTGAAAAAACTTTTAATCTGCCAGTGGTTCCTATTGTTGATAAATTTGATTTTATAGGGTGAAAATATAAAAATTCTGATAAAAACTTTTTAAAGCCTGAGCAAGATGAATTAGATATTATAAAAATTGAAGCGGTTTATAAGCAATATTGAACAATTAGTTATAATCTTAATGGTGCTGCCTTTATTGATGAATCATATTTTCCAAAAAAATATTATAAAGATAATAGAGAAAAACAATTAAGGAAAATATTTGATAATTTAGTAGTTAAAAAGAAACTTTCAACTGATTATGGAGAAATTAGATTTATTACTATAAATAATGAATTAAATTATATTGATTTTAATCAAAAATTTCCTAATTTAGAAAATTTAACTGCTGAAGTTGTAATTAAAAAAAAGGAAGTTAGATTTAAATTGTTTACAAAATTTGAAAACAAAGATGGAACTATAAATGATACTTTTAGTGACAATGAAAATGAGCCTTATGATTATAACACTCCAACACACAAAGGAATTGAGGGGGAAAGAATTTCAATTAAAACATATCAAGAAGGAATTGATAAAGAATTTGTATGACCAACATGTAATGGTTGTTTTGAAAGAAAATGATATAAAATCATAATAAATAATCAAGATGAATACACTAGAGAAGAATTTGAAAAAAATTTGGAAAAAAAATTTACCAGTTCTTAAAAGTGACAATTCCACTAGCGTTACTTTATACTTTAAAGGATTAAAAAATTAATTTCAAAAAATCTAATCTTAAATAACATTTATAAATTTAATTAAATTTGAGTTAAAAAATCTTGAAATTAAATTAAAACTAAATAATTGCTTTCTCTATAATTTAAATAAAAATTTCAAAATTTTCATTTTAATTTAAATTATTATGTTTTAATTTTATGAAAATAAATTTTAATTATTTTAAAAATAAAAATAAAAAAACTGATTATAACTTTAATTTTTTATGATGAAATATTTAAAATTTTAATTTAAAAAACTTGCATGAAGCAAGTTTTTTAATTTAAATAAATTTAAAGCAAAATAATTAAATTCTATATTTATTAATTACAATGGTTTCAAGTCTAATTGATACAATATCACTAGGATTGTTTTTTGGATTTATTATTACTGTATTTGTAAATTTAATTTCTCCATTTATAATGTTATATATAGATTCATATCTTACATCAAGTTTATTTAATCCACCAAGTTTTGCTAATCTATTTCCTATTGCTGAATTAGTCGCCTTTAATGCTTCAACAACTAAACCAAATTTTCTTAATTTATCTTTTTCTTCATTAGTTGAATCAAATTTTTTATTTTGCAAATCAATTATATTGATTGGTTGAATATCATAAAGTGATTTTAATTTGAGTGAATTTTTTAAATTTGTTCATTCTTTGTTTTGTTCACTAGTAAAGATAGAATCTGAATTATCAATAGTTCCAATATTATCTTGTCCAAAAAATCTATCATTTAAAATGTAATTTTTTAATAATATTTGATATTTTTGTTCATGACCTTTTAGACCAAAAGTAACAAGATTTTCAGCTATATAACCATCAAAATCATCTTTTAATTCAAAATTAATATTGAGATCTAATTTTCCAGATTGATAAAATTGATCTAATTTTTTTGCCATTTCTGTAAATATTTGTTTTGGATTTTGCTCAAGTGTAAATTTAATTATTTTAATTTGCTTGTCTTTGCTTTCTGAAGATAAATCAAAAAATGTAACTGGTAATATATTTGCATTTTCAGTTTTCTTTGATAAATCAAATTCTTGAATTAATCCAGGTGTCTTTGGAGTAAAACTATCTGTAACATTAGTTCATTCTGTTTGTTCTGATTGTGTTAATACTACAGGAACTACAACCTCAAGAGTTTTTTCATCACTAAAAGTGTTAGGAATATATACATCAATTAAATTATTTACACTTTCTTGTGTATTTGAACTATCAATTTGATTTTCAGTTCCTACCACTACTTTTTCTAAAGTATAAGTTCCTGATGCTAAATTTTCGAAAATAAATTCAGCAGTATCACTAGAAGTGATTGAAGCTTTCTTACTTATATATATGTTATTTGTTGTGTTATTTTTAATAATTGCTTTAAAATAAGCTTTGTTTTGTGGATTTTGTAAATTAACTCTATTATCTTCTATCTTATAAACAAATGAATAAGGATTTTTATCATTTTTAGAAATCAATGATTTAATTTGAATTATTGATTGTTCAATATTTTTATTTACTAAAATATCAATGTTTTCTGTAACATTTGTAGAATTTGAATTAGAAAGTAAGTTGTTAAATGCAACATCTGGACCATAAACTATTTCATATCCTGTTAGTTGATATTTATGATTTAAATGAGGATTAATAATTTCAAATTTTACTAATTTTTTTTCATTTTCTTTTGTAACTTTCAAGTTTTCTACAGTTAAAATAGCATTTGGATTATTTAAATCTTTATATTTAATTTTAATAGTAGAATTAGAAGTTAAAACATTATCTAAATCATTTAATAAAACTTTTACTACTATCTTTGTAATATCTGACTCATCTTTAAGAAATTCAGAAGTTAACTCTCAATTAGTTTGACTTGGAAGCATTTTAAATTTTTGATTGTTTAATGCATTTAATTCCACATTAGAATCTAGATCAATTCAAATGTTATTTGCTTGCTGGTATTGAACTTTTTTAAATGTGTATTCACGATTTTTAGCTAAAATGCCATTGTTTATTTCAAAATTTAGTGTTTCATTATTTTGGTTAATTGAATTAGAAGAAATAACTTCAATTTCTTTTTTTACAACTTGATTATTTTCATCTAAATCATTAAAATCAAAAATTAATTTGAGTTTTTTACCTATAAATCTTTTTGCTAATTTTTCATATTCTAACTTAATAAATACTTTTTCTAAATGATTGTACTCTTGGTTTATTTTTTCAATATCTTGAGCATCAACAAATTTTAAACTTGTTAATTTAAATAAATTTTCTTTTGTTGTAAATTCAAAGAAATGATTTTCTGCACTAGAAATATTTTGATAATTAGCATAAATTAAAGATGGTTGAGTTGCTAAATTACTAATTGGATTAGCAAAAGTAATTTTTTCAATTTGATAAGTTGTATCTTCATCTAAAGAATTAAATTCAACTTGAACTTTTGCTGTAGATTTATCAGAATTAATTTCAGATAAATTTAAAATTAACTCATGTTTGTCAGATTGATTTATTTTGTTTTTTACAATAATTTTAACTGTTTGATTTT
>NZ_JAHB01000031.1 GCF_000526955.1 Mycoplasmopsis cricetuli ATCC 35279
TAGGTTGTTCTGATTTAATTTCATAATCAATGTTACTATCATCTATTTTTTCAATTTCATCTTCTTTTGGTTTAGATTCTATTTTTTTAGTTTTTTTAATTAAATTATTACTGTCTTTTTTGGATAAAAGAATCTCTGATTTTTCAGGTTTTGATTTAAATATTAATGTAGTTGTGATAGTAATTGTTGTAATTATTAAAAATAAACTAAAAATTATTATTAATATTTTATATTTTTTATGTTTATTTTTTGGCATTTTTACTTCCTTTTAATTAATATTGTTTGGATTAAAAATATCATAATTTTAAAATTTGCTTAAAATATTAAGTTTATTTATTTAATGGATTGTCAAATTCAATGAAGGAATTTAGTTTTCGATATTTATTTGGGTATAAATAATTTGCTTGCTGAATTCATGAAGCAAATGAGTTTTGATTAAATTCATTATATTCTCCAAGAAAATTTATTTTTTGAGTGTTTAAAAGTACAGTAGCTCATCTACCATTAATTATTCCATTGTGAATTCCATAAATATTTCCTTCATTATCATATACTCCTGAACCAGATGATCCAGCAAATAAGTAACTTTTATTTTGTCAATGATTATTTTTTTCATTATACATTCCGAAATTATCACTAAAATTGTTATCAAAAATAGAAGCAATGTCAAGTAAACTTCCATACCTCATAATCAGTTGAATATTATTTCGAATAAATTTTTCTTGATTGTTGATAATTGTTTTATTAACATCATTAGGAAAAGCGCTAATATAAGAATCAAAAATTAAATTATTTTTAAGTAAATATTTTGCTTTATTTGATACTTTAATATCAGTTAGATTTTTTCAATTATAAAAATGTTTTGCAATTAAAAAGTTTTTGTCAGCATTTTTTTCTATTTCAGATTTGTTTTTATTTTGATTATAATAATCAAGCAATTTAGAAATATCAATTATTACAACTTTGAAATCAGCATTAGAACGATCTTTGGATTCTGCTTTTCTTGCATCAATTAAGGTATTATCATGTGCTTTTCAAACAACTTGTGGATTTATTTCTCATTCAAAATAAGACAATGTACTTTGATTATCATCAATATTTTCTTGATCTTTTGGAATTGCTAAAAAGACTGATTTTTTATCAACAGGAACATGAATGTTAGTGCCAACATAATAACGGTTATCATTTATGTTATCACTAACCTTTCCAATTAATCATAAACTTCCTTCATCATTGGCAAATGATCTCATTTTTACTTGATTACTTGTTGAATTTTGATTGTTTTTTAAAATTCTAGTATTAATTTCAAATTTATAATTATTTTCACCAGAATTTTCATTTTTAATTGTTTTAAAATTTCATTTGTTATTTTTTGAAACTAAAGTTTTACTTTCTGGTAGTTGTAAATTTTTAGAATTTTCAATGTACATTAAGGATAAATAATTTTGATTTAATTCTATAAATGTAGAAATTTTTTGACTTAAATTATGATAATAAATGTCTTTTGAAATAATCCCTTTTCTTGCTTGAAGTTTAATAACTATTTCATTGTCAATTAATTCAACAGAAGCTTTTAATCTTTGATTGATAAGCTCTTCTGCTTGAATAAAATTTACTTTTAGTTTTTCATAAGAATTTTGAGTGTATCCTCAACTTGTTTTATTTAAGGAATCTTGATTTCGATTGGCATAAATTTGCTTTCAATCAACTAAAAAATTAATTTTAATATTATCAATTTTTTTAATTTCTTTTAATTTCTTTAAAGAAAATGTTAGATTATAAGAATTGTGATTTATCTGTCATTTATCATTGTTAATTAAATTAGTGTCACCAAAAAAATTAAAATTAACTAAAGTGCTTGCTTCATTTAAAATTTCTGACATTTGTGACAAATTCTTTTTAATGGTGTAAATTGTTTTATCATTATTTTCAGTAAATTGCTTTTCTTTTGCATTTTCTCAAAGTATTACTCAATTGTAGTTAACATTAACATCATTGTTAATTAAATTAAAATCAGTGATTTTATTTTTATTGTCTTCTTGCTGAAGATCAATTTTTTTCTGTGTTTCTTTTAAAAAATAATCATTTAATTTTAAATAGTTATTAAATGTTAAAGGTATGTTTAAATTATTATTTAAATTTTTAAAATTAAATACTTCTTCAGAATTTAGTTGATTTATATTGTATTGTTTTAAAATATTTTCATCAACTGTATTAGTGTAATTAATATTTTCATTAATTAGTTCAGTTTGTAATTCAAATTTATTCTTTGAAGGTGGTTTAGAAGAATTATTTTTATAATAGAAAGGAAAATTATTGTTTGAAAAAAAATTAGATGATTTATTACTTTGAGTTGTGGAAGAATTAATTGATATGATTTTTGAAAGATCCTCTTTGTAAACCATTTCAATACTTGTTAAAATTCATAAGTTATTTTCAGGCAAATTATTAATTTTAAAATTTTTTAAATCTTCAAAAGTTAAAAAAATCTTTTTGTTAAATTCACTTTTATCATTAATTTTATGATCACTAATGCCAGTTGCGATTGAATCACTATATTCAATGTAATTTTGTTTTTTTTCCAATACTTTATTGTTTGTAAAAGTTAAAACAAAATATTTGTTTTTAAAAAATAAGTTATTTAAATTATGAAGTAATTCAAATTTTCCTTGAAACTCATTTTTCCCAATTATTTTTTTAATTTCAGATTTTTTGGGATCATATGCTAAAAAATCAAATACTGAATTAGTTAATTTAAAACTGTAAAATTCTGAAATTGAAACTTCTTTCTTTTGGTCAATTGAAAATAATTTAGCAATATAAAACTCATCATAGTAATATCTTAAATCATTAATATTTTCAATTATGATTTTATTATTTTTTAATTTAGCAAGTAAATTTAATGAAAAATTTGGATTATATTTTTTAGGAACAACAGTTGCTATAAAATAATCTTCTTGTTCATAAATGTTATCAGTTAAATTAATGGTTAATTTATTTTCCTGATAATTAACTTCATAAGAATTAAAATTTAAATTATTAATATTTAAATTAGTAAAGTTTATTTTTTTAACCACTAAATTATCAGTTGTTATTTTAAAATTATTTAAAACAATATCATTAATTTCATTTTTTAAGTTATTAACTGAAGAATTAATTTCTACAAGTAAACTTGATTTTCAAAATGGAATATTAATTTCTTTTTTAATGTTATTAATTGAAAAAGATAAAGTGTTATTTTCTTTAGTTAATTTATTTGCATTAAATTCAAAATATAAAAAATATTTTTTATTTAAATCATTAAATAAATATGTTAATTTTTTAATAAATAAATCATTTTGTTTTAAAATATTATCTTCATTATTGGTAATTACTAAATCGCTTTCATCATAATTTGTGATTTTTGATGTATTTTTAGAGATATTTTGAGTTTTATCATTCACTTTATCAAGTTTTAAATTTTCATCTATATCTTTATTAGTTTCCAGATTAATTTCAGGTTTGTCTGGATTATTTACTTGTTTACTATCATCTGCTTTCATTGAACTATTGTTTTTAATCTGATCTGATTTTTTTAAATCATTATTAATTGTTTTATTAGTATTTTTTT
>NZ_JAHB01000032.1 GCF_000526955.1 Mycoplasmopsis cricetuli ATCC 35279
AATTGATATCATTAATAGGTTGTTCTGATTTTGATTCATAATCAATGTTACTATCATCTATTTTTTCAATTTCATCTTCTTTTGGTTTAGATTCTGGAATTAAAGTTTTCTTTGTTTTTTCAAAAGTAACATCTTTTTGATTTTTTATTTTACTGTTTTGCTTATCTTCTACTGTTGAAATTGTATTTTCTAATGATGTTTTTGAAAATTGTTCAGTATTTTTTTTATTTTTTTCTGTTTTTTTATCAGAATTTATAGATTTATTAATATTTTTATCATTTAGATAATTATTATCTTTATTTAAAACTTCAGAATTTTGATCTTTATTTTCATTTTTTAAAATATTTAAATCTGAACTAGTATCTGTTTGATTTTTATTATTTAAAGAATTGTTGTTTGGTGTTTTAACAAAAATGCTAGGATTTTGATTTTTATTTTCTAAAATTTTTTTATCATTCCCTGTTTTTATTGAAGGATTAATTTTACCTAAATCTTTTGAAATACTAATATTTTCATCATCTGATTTTTTAGCTAGACTTTTAGTGTTTAATAAATTTTTTTCACTTAAATTTTTGTCTAGATTTTGAACACCTTTTGGGTTTTCATCTAAGGGTAAAGTAGTTAAATAGTCTTTATCACTATTATTTAATTTTTTATCTTCAGAAAAATTAGAAAAATTTGTTTTAGATTTTTTTGTCAAAATGGTTATTATAGAAATAATTCCTGCAATTGAAGTTGTTACTAATGTTCCTAATGTTATTCAAAAAAATAAAATTTTTTTGCTTTGTTTTTTAAATAATTCTTTAATTTTTTTCATACAATTACATTTTACATTTTTTATATAATTTTTAAAAAAATTAATTAAAGAGGTTTTTAAAGCCTTTTTTTAAAACTTTTGCTTTTTAAGTGTATTTTTTTAACTTAAAGAACATTTAAAAGTAACATTCAAAAAATATTTAAATATAAATTAAATGAAAGAGAATTAATTTTTTGTTTGGTATATTTAGAAAAATTAATTTTTATTGAAGCTTTTTCAAGTTCCTTTATTTCATTTGCACTTATATAAATCACTGTTGCTTTTTTATTTAACAAAAGTTGTGTTGGAATAATTGTTTCACTTGTTAATCCTGAAACACTAACACAAATTACTAATGTGCTTGCTGGCTTAATTACTGCTTGACGATAACGATCTGAAAAAGAATAAGGTGCAACTGCATGATATCCCATTCTTGAAAGTTGAGTAACAAGTTCATTGCATGCTCTTAACCCTCCTCCAGAGGCATTGATTAAAATATTTTTACTTTTGCGAATTAAATCAACAATTAAAGTAAAGTCATAATTAATAATATTTTTAAAAAATTCAAGATTTTTAATTACTACCTCTTGATTAGAAATGGATTTTTTGTAATTGGCTTTTTTAAGTGATTCACAATAATTAATTAAATCTTTTTTTAAAGAAATAAATTTAGAATAACCTAAATTATTAACAAATTTTGAAACAGTTGGTTGAGTTGTAAAAGATAAATTAGCAATATCAATGCTATTTAAATTTTTAATTTGATTGATATTTATCAAAATTGTTTTTGCTATTGAACCAGAATAATTATCAAGAACAGTCATACTTAATAATTTCTTTATTAAGGCTGATTCTTTTATATTGTCAAACATAATACTAGAATTATAAATTAACTTTAATTTAAACTTAAAAATATTCTATTTTTTAATAAAAATTGCTCTAACTTCTAAATTTAAGATAATAAAAAAGGAGGTATTAACTTGAATATTAAGAAAAAACAATCTTTAAATTTAAATAAAAATTTTTTCGATAAATTTAAAAAAGGACTTGAGCGTTTTGGTAGAAGTTTAATTGTTCCTGTATCAATTTTACCAATTATGGCAATGATTGGTGCTATTGGTTATATTATGATTTCTGCTGGAAAAACATCAGTTCAATCAATTTATTACACAAGTGTAACTTATAAAACAATTGCAGAAGCAATCAAGGCAATTGGATTGGCGCCAATTTATAATTTGGATATTTTATTTGCCATTGGACTTGCTACTGGATTGGCTAAAGATGAAAAAGTTTCAGCAGCACTTTGTGGAATTGCTGCTTTAATTGGATTTTATTTTGCTGGTAATATTTTATTAAAATATACTTCTCTAGTTAAACAGCTTCCACAACAATTAGTTGGAAAATTATCAACTGTAGATCGTTTTGGAAAAAATTCTAATTCTTTTAATTTAAATGCTTTAGGTGGAATTTTAGCTGGTTATTTAGGATATTTTGTTCATAAATATACCTATCGTTTGCAATTTCCAACTGCAATTGCATTTTTTGGAGGTCCAAAATTTTCTCCAGTGGCCACATTACTTGTTGCGTTTTTATTAGGGATGCCACTGACTTTTTTATGAGTTTATATATATTATTTAATTGCTCAAATGGGGCAAGGAATTAGATCTCTAAAAGCTGGTGGTTCATTTTTATATGGATTTACCAATCGTTTGCTACTACCATTTGGTCTTCACAATGTTCCAAATGCAATTTTAAGATATACAGCGGCTGGAGGAACTTATGAACAAATTAATGGTGAAAGTAAAACTATTATTGAAGGTTTTTACAATATATTAATTGCTAAAGTACATGATAATGTTACAATCACCGCTCAAGATTCAATGATTTCAAATGGAACATATCCAACAAATATTTTTGCCCTACCAGGGGCTGCAACTGCAATGCTTTTAGCTGTTCCTAGAGGAAAACGAAAACTTGCTTTTCCAGTTATTTTCGGCGCTGTAACTAGTTCTATTCTTTCTGGAGTAACAGAACCAATTGAATTTACTTTTATTTTTGCGGCTCCTATTTTATGAATTGCACATTGTTTCATGACTGGTTTAACTTATATGTTTATGTACATTAGTGGAGCTGGAATGATAGCTGGAACTGGAGAAGGAATTATTACTTGAATTTTATATAATGCAACTGCATACAAAATTGTTAATCGTGTATGAATGCTTTGAGTACTTGGACCAATTTTCTTTCTTGAATATTTAATTGTATTTTATTTATTAATTTGAAAATTAAACTTAAAAACTCCAGGCCG
>NZ_JAHB01000033.1 GCF_000526955.1 Mycoplasmopsis cricetuli ATCC 35279
TTTTTTTTTTTTTTTTTTTAACAAACTAGTTAATGAATGCAATATGATTTATTTAAATTTTTTATAAGGAAAGGTAACTATGCCTGATACAAAACAAAAAACAAAACATGAAAAGAAGAAAAAGCTTCCAGCGGCAATTTTGGGAGGTTTTTTTGTAGCAGGAGTTGGACTCACTGTTACTAATGCTCTTTTACATGAAAATGAAAGAAAAGATGAAAATCTTTTGTCTAATAAATTAAGAATTTATAAAGATTTTCATAACAAAGGCCAAATGATTGTTCCTTTGGATCCTAAACTTGCCGGACGAAAAGCGCAAGCGGTTTTTGAAACTGAAAAGGGTGATAAATTTTTTATTGAAGCAACAATTGATGAAAAAGGTGTTGCTACTTTTGATCATTCATTATTACCTGAAGGGTCTGAATATGTTTTAAAAAAACTTCAAGATCCAGTGAGTGAGACTAATTTAGTTGATGTTGATTCAATTCCAGTAAAAGATAGAACCATTGATAAAACTTTTAATTATGATGATAAAGGAAATTTAGAGTTTGTTCGTAATTTAGGACCTTCAAATGCAAACAAAGAAGTTGAAGTTACAATTAAAAATTCAAAAGGTAAAGAAAATAAAATTAAAGTTGTAGCGGATGAAAATGGAATTGTACGTGTCAAACCAACTGATGATCCAGAATTTGCTTCAAAACCAACTGACAGTTATACAATTGCTTCTTTTAAAGATCCAAACGGAGAAAAACTTGATAAAGAAAAACCTTCATCTGCAATGTTCCCGATTCCAAACAAACCAGTTCTTACATATGATAAAGATAAGAAAAATGATTTAAGTAAATATCAACTCTCTAAAGAAACACCACATGATCCAGATTCTAAATTACTTGTTAATTATAAAGATAAAAATAATGAAATTCAGACAATTGAGATTCCAATTAAAGCTGATGGTACTTTAGATGAAGAAGTTGTAAAAAACATTCCTTCTGATGCAATTATTGATTATGATGGGTTTAAAATTAAAAATCATGAAAGCAATACTGAAATTCCATTAAGTTTTGTTCCAAGAGATAAATATCAACAAATGAATAATAAAGTCAATGGAACCTATCAAATTCATGTTGGAAAAGATAACAAAAATAAAGTTATTGAATTTAATTATGAGGCAATTGGACCTGATGGTAAACCAAGAATAATTACTGTTATTAAAAAAGCAGATGAAAATGGGAATGTTCCATTACCTACTGATAATGATCTTGTTGCAGCTGGAGGTAAGGGTTATAATTGACCTTTAGTGTCAGTAAAAAATAGTGATGATCCAAAAAATAGTGTTTATAATCCCGCTGATATTGATAAAATTTCAAATCGTGATTTAAGACATACTGTTGAACAAGGAAAAGATATTCAACATATTCCAGTTGTAAGTGATCCAAATAATCCAATTGATCCAAATGCTGAATATGAGGTAACATACACTGATGCTGATGGAAAAGAACATACAGTTAAAACAAAACCAGAAAAAGATCCAAATAGTTTTGGTGATTATATTTTTAATGTTCCTGTTCCAAATGAAAACGGACCAGTTACTTTAGAGAAAATTGAAAAGATAAATCCTGAAGGAACAAGATCTGAAATTGATCAATTTAATCCAAAAGATAAATTTGAAATTGAAAATTCAGCAAATGAAACTCCAAGTTTCACATCAAAGCAAGATCCAAATGATAAAAGTTTAACAATTAGTTCTAAACTTGGACCTGAAAATGCAAATAAAGATGTTATTTTAAAAGCAACAGATTCTAATGGAAATGAAATTTTAATTCCTGGAACAACTGATGAAAATGGTAACTTTACTGCTACAGCACCTGCTGATCAAGTGAGAGGGAAGGTGCTTAAAGTTGAAGAAATAGTAAATGCTAATGATCCAAATGAAATTATTAAAGATTTTAAGAATTTACCTGAAAATAAAAGAACTATTAATTTAACAAATGAATTAAATCCTGATGGCACTAAAGACAATGTTTATAACATAGAACCTATTTATCCAGATTCAAATGATTCCAATTCTAAACCAAAACCAAATCCTGCTAAAGTAGAAATTATCAGAAAAGATGGAACTATAGATTTAGTTGATACTGAAGTTGATCCTAATAACCCAAATATTCATAGAATTCCTGAAGATGCCCTTAGTGAGGGTGATAAAATAAATAGGGTTGTTTCTGCAAGTGATCCTACAAAAACACTTGTTGAAAATAAAGATATTACAGATCAAGATCGTTACAAACATGTTGTACCAACAATTGAAAAAGAAATTTCAGAAAATGATGATAAAAGTGAAACTATTCTTAAAGACTTACCAAATACTATAAAAGAAGGTGAAAAAGTTGTTGTTGAATTTGAGAAAAAGAATCCAGAAACAGGACAACCAGAAATTATTCAAGTTCCAGCAGTTGTTACTGAAGATGAAAATGGAAACACTCAGATTAGAATTGATGATAACGATTTGCCAAAAGATGAAAAAATAACTCTTACTGGTATTTATAAAGACAAAAATAATTCAAATAATAGTAATGATGAACCTATAAAAGGTGTTAATGTTTTTGATATTGACAATGTTGATGATGAAAAAGAAAAAGAAAAGGCGATAACAACTCCAATTCATATTAATAAGATTGGAATTGAAAGTTCTCAAATAACCAATCATACAAGATTTGATCAACGTCAGTTAACTATCACTCTTGAAGATACTAAAAACCTTATTAATTATCAAACTAATAAACCAAAA
>NZ_JAHB01000034.1 GCF_000526955.1 Mycoplasmopsis cricetuli ATCC 35279
TGAAAATGAGTTTACAAAACAAATTATTTTGCATAAAGATTTAAGTTTGAAATTAAAAACTGATGATTTTAAAAAGAATTTTTACAAATCAATTCAAGAAGAAATTTATTGAAAACAGAAATGATGAAAAGATAATAATTTTTCAAGAAATAAATTTTATTCAATTAAAATTAGTTCTTATTTTAAAAATGCTATTTTTATCATTGATAAAAGAATGTATTCAAATCCTCATTATTTATTTATAATTCCTGAATATTTTTTTAGTTTTAAACAGATTAATCCAGAAAAAATATTAAAAAAAATAATAATTAAAACTGACATTCTATATGAAAAGTTAGAAAAATTAATCTAAATTTTAGTATACTTTTTATACTTATATAAAAAGGGGTTTATAAATGAAATTTAAAAAAATATTTAAATACTTTAATTTTTTAATTATACCCTCAGTGTTAAGTTCTACAATAAGTGGTGTTAGCAAAAATTATAGTATAAAAAATGATTTTGAAGATTTTAAAAAAAATATTTACACAGAAAAATTAAATTTACCAATAGATGAAATTAATCATAAAATATTTGATTTTATGAAAGAAAATGTCTCAAATCTTTCTATAAATTATGAAGAGGATTCTTTTTTATTTTTTGTAAAAAAACATAATTTTTGACTTAATTTAAAATTTATAAAAAATTAAAATAAATTAAATATCAAATTGCTTGATCAAAATAAAAAGTTAGTAAAAGAATTTATTTTAAATTATCAAAAAGAAGAAGGAAATGTTTTTAAAATTGAATATCAAGGAAAAATATATAGTTCACTTAATTTTGACATAATAGAAAAAGAAAATCTTTTTGTATTTGCAATTCCTTTTATTTTTACAGGTCTTGGGGCCTTAATAGCAAAATTGGCTATTGGAACTGCTGTAGTAACAGCCGCTACTGTTGGAACTGTAGCAGTAATAGATAAAGTTAGTAATAAAATAAAAGATTCTTATGCAACAAATAACACAACTAAATTTAATGATCAAACTAAAAATAAAAAGAAAAAATTTCCTGAAATTGAATATTCAGAATTTTTAAAAAATCCTTCAAAATGATATGATGAAATGAATAAAGAATTAAAAAATCTTTCTTTAGATTTATCTGATGCTATTTTAATTGAAAATGCTAATAAAGAACAATTAAATAAAAATAAATATTATTTAGTTTATTTAATCAATAAAATTCCTTATATTTGAAAAGAAAATCCTATTGAGAAAAATACTGCTATAGGTGTTGTTACTTTTTCTGATATTGTAAAAGGTAAAACAAAATATAAAGCTGAAATTGATAAACATTTTTGAAGATATTATATTTCTGATGATGATAAATGAATTTCTTCTTGAAAAATTTTTTCAAAAGAAAATGATTCAGATCATAATAATCTTGATATTTATACTTTTTTAGAAGAAAATGCTAAAGAATTAGGAAATGAATCTGCTTTAGTTTTAAATGTTTTATCACTTGAACATGAAAATCCTTGAATTACAGTAAAACATAATAAACACAATAATAAACACAATAATAAACACAATGATGAAAAATCACAATTTATGCATTATCTTTTAAAAAGATTTTTTAACCCAAAAACAAAGGCAAATCCTAATAACTATGGTATTGTACACACTAAAAAAGCCCATATTTTTTTTAGTAAAAATAATGAGGAAAAAATGAAAAATATTTAAATAGAGAAAGTAAAAATGAAATTAAAATTTTGATTTTTAAAAATTAATTTAGCAATAATGCCTTTTTATATTGTTTCATGTAATACAAATTCTAAAACAGATTTTGAAGATTTTTTTTATAAGGTAGCAGAATTTAAAGTAACAAATGAAAATGGAAAAACTATCCAAAAAGCTACTGCAACTTTTATAAATAAAAAAATAATCACAAATAAACATGTTATTGAAACGCAAATAAAAAATCCTAAGTATTGAATTAAAAAATGAAAAACTAATGATTGAGTTGAAATAAAAGTAGCAAAAAAATCTAAAAATTTAGATCTAGCAGAATTTGATTATGTAAATAATACATCAATTAATAATGAATTTAATAATAAAAACTATAAACCTAAAATTGGAGATCAAATTTATTCTGTTGGTAATTTTTTGGGGAAAGGTTTATCTTTAACTAATGGAATTATTTCTTCGTTTAATAGCTTAGAAGAAAATGATATCATCAATTACTATATAAAAATTGCTGGAATTTTTACTCCAGGAGGAAGTGGATCACCCATTTTTAATCAAAATGGTGAAATAATTTCTATTGCCTCTTTTAGATTTAATGAAGAAAATAAAAATAATAATTTTTACTTTTCAATACCAATTAGTGAAATTATTAGTTTTATAGAAAAATAACTTATGATTAAAAGTCTCAACACACATTATGATGTTATAAAAAAAATAAAACAAAATGGTTTTAAAAAAATAGATTATTTGGGTATTGATATCAATGAAATTTGATTGAATTTTTCTTTAAAAGATGGATTAGAATTTAAATCTAAAAAATTTAAAGATGGTAAATTTTTTAATTCAAATATAATGAAAAGAACAATAGAATTTAATAAGGATTTATTATTAAATTCTGAAGTTTTTATCTTAAAAAATGAATATTTTGGTTTTGATAGTAAAAAAATAAATTTTTTTCGAACTAAAGAAGGATTAATTTCTGAAAGATTTTTTCATGAAATTGGAATCAAACAAGGTCCAATTCAAACTTTATTATTTATTCAAAAAG
>NZ_JAHB01000035.1 GCF_000526955.1 Mycoplasmopsis cricetuli ATCC 35279
TATTTATATGTGTATTCAGTTGATTTTTCTGCAGTTGTGCCTGTTTTAGATTCAGTTGATAACATTTGTGTTTGATCATTTGAACCATCATTGTAAATTGCGTTAAATTCTAAAAATAGTTTTTCATTATTTGTTAAAGAGAATTCAGTATTTGAATGAGGAATCTCAAGTGAATAAGTTATCTTGGTGCTTGAACTTGAAATTTTAGAAAACACATATGGTGTCTCTGAAGTGGTTGGTTTTGTTTGAGTTCCAATTTCAACTGAATCATCATTTTTAAATTTTTCTTTAAGATCATTTAATTCTTGTTGTTCATCAATTACTTCTTTTGTTTGTAGTTCATCACTTACATTTGAAATTTTTTCAATAATTAATTTAATTTTTTCAACTATACTTGCAAATTTCTCTTTTAATTTCTCTTTTTCTATAATATGAGACTTAGTAATTTGATTTAAAGTTAGTTTTGGTTTATTTTTAACATTTTCTATTTCTTTATTGTCTTGAATTGTTGAATTTTTTGTTGAATTTGTAGAATTTGATTCTTTGGAATTTTGATTTGTTGAATTAGATTCTACATTATCATTTTTTGGTAATTTTGTTGATTCATTGTTTGAATTTGTTGATTCAGTATTTGTTGGATTAGTGTTTGAATTAGTTGATTCAGGAGTTGTTGAATTAGTGTTTGAATTTGTTGATTCAGGAGTTGTTAGATTAGTGTTAGGTTTTTCATTTTGATCATTTTTTTGTGTGCAACTAGAAGAAATTGCCACAATAGAAGCAACACTAAGAAGTGCAGGAGATAAAACCATTATTTTTTTAAATTTCATTTTGTTTTCCTTTTTTTATATGTTGTAGTGCAAAATTTAAGTTTATATTTGAACTTTGCACAAAAATCTTGAACAAATTATAAGATGTTTTTTTTTTTTTTTTTTTTTTAGCAAAAAGTTTAAAAAATTTTAAAAATTTCATATTTTTTCATAAAAAATAACAAAAATCCAAAATAGGTACTTTTGTTAGTTTATTAAAAATTATTTTAAATAGTAAAACAACATAATTATTTGATTGTTTAATGTTTCAACTTCAAAATTTGGATTCTTTAATTTAAACACTAATAAATTTTATTTTTTTATATTTTTTTAATAATAGTTTAGTTAAATTTTTATGTTTTTTAGATAAAAAACCTTACATTTCAAAATTCTTTTAAAAAGAATTAAGAATTGTAAGGTTTTATAATATTACAATAAGCAATTTAAATTTTATTGATTATTTTTTAATTTATTACAATGCAAATTTATTTAAACATATTTTTTAGCTTAAAATATTTTTTATTGTGATAATTCTTTTAATTTTTTTGTTTCTTCAGCTAATTCATTTATTTTTGTTTGATCTGAGAGATTTTTATCTATTTCATTTTTTAGTTGTTCAATTTTAGCTAAAATTTCTCTCTTTTTAACATTTTTCTTAACATTTTCTAATTCATTATTTAACTCAGTGATATTATTTTGTAATTCTTTATTAAAATCTACCACATTATCAGATTGATTTGAATTTGTTTCTAAAAATTTTTCTAATTCATTTAAAATAATAGCGCCTACTTTTTCTTTGAAATCATTTAATTTATTTTGAAGATTAGTTAAATCATTTTGATCAATACTACTTTTTAAAGTGTTTTCTACATTTTCTAAAATTGTTTTTAATTCTGAATTATTTAATAGTTCATTTAGTTTACCGGCATTAACTAAATATTCTAAGATGTTTTCTAATTCTTTTATAATAGTATTGGTCTTTGATATATCAACATTAGTTGGATCAAGTAGCAATTCTGGCAGTTTTCCTAAAATAGGAAGTAAAGAATTATTTAAAAATGTTTTATCTTCATTTTTACCTTGAATACTAATTACTAATTGTTTAATTTTTTCAAATTCTTTGTAAAAATCATCTTGTTTTTTTCTTATTTTTAAAAATTCATCATTTTTATCTTTTATGTTTTTTAATTGTTCTTCAATTTGTTTTAATTTATTTTCTAGTTCAGATTTTTGTGTTTCATCTTTAAAAAAATTTTTTAATTCTTCTACAAAATTTTTAATATCATTTAATTGTTTGTTATCATTTTTTTCACCAGAAAAATTTTCTTTTTTAATTTCTTCTAATTTTTTTAAAAAATCATCAGCTTTTTCTGTTAATTTATTTATTTGTGTATTTGGATCAGAATTTTTAGATTCTAATTTTTGATTTATTAATTTTTCTAATTTGGTTTCAATAATTTTTATTTTAGAATCATCAACTTTACTTTGTGACAAATTATTTAATTTTTCTTCAATTTTGTTAAATTCAGATTTATCTAATTTTGAATCTTCTAATTTATTTGCTAGTTTCTTTGTTTCTAAAGTTGAATTTTCTGTTTTTGTTTGATTGTTTTTTAATTCTTCAGTTAATTTTGTTAAATTTTTTAATTGTATTGTAATTTGATCTAATTCAATTTTTATTTTTTCTGTTTCTTTTGTTAATCTATCTATTTTAGAATCATCATTTGTTGCAGTTGGATTTTTAGATCCTTCTTGTGTTTTTGTAGTACATCCTGCAGCAATAGTTGCAATAGGAGCAATTCCAAGTGATAATGTTGATAAAAGCAATAATTTTTTGGGTTTCATTTTTTCCTCTTTCTTTTGTATGTTAATATTGATACTTAAAAACAATATTAAGAGCCTTAAAACCTTAGAGGTTTGCATGAATTATAAGATGTTTTTTTTTTTTTTTTTT
>NZ_JAHB01000036.1 GCF_000526955.1 Mycoplasmopsis cricetuli ATCC 35279
CAATATTATTTTTAAAGAATAATATTGTGAGATTTTTTTATTTTTTAAAATAAATGAAAAAATAGTTTTTTATACTAATTATTATGTATGTGAAAAATACATATAAATTTGGTTAAAAAAATATTAAAATTTAGTAACTTAAAATCATTTTAAAATTTTTTAGAACTTCAAAAATTATTAATGAACTTAATCAGCAATTACAACCATATCAAATTAACTTTCAGGATTATTTATTTTTTGAAAAGTCTTGAACTTTTCAAACTATTAGAAAAAGACAAATTCAATCAAATTACAGTTAAATAGTTTTTTTAATTTTACTTTAAATGGTTTTAAAACAATTATGATATCGAATAATTAAGAAAAGAAATCTTGAAATTACATTTAAATTAATTCTATTAGCCCAACTAATTCCTTTGAATTCAAATAATTTAAGTAATTTAAATAATTAAATCAATTCTTTAAATAATCAAAAATAATTTTAATAATAATAGTGTTGATGAAGCTAAAAATAAAATAAAGAAATTTTTTGATAAAAAAGAAAATTTATATTTATTTGTTTTTCTTGTAATTGTTTTTTTTATCATATTTTTAAGTGCAATAACTTATTGACTTTTTAGATTAGGAAAGGGGGAAATTGAGTAAAATATTTTAAAACAATTAAAAATCTGTTAGGATTGTTTTTAATTAATTATATTTAATATATATAAGTATTAAAAGATTTAAAAAATAAATAATTACTAAATAAACATTAATTTATAAAAATATTTTAATATTTCTATTTTAATGACAGATCTTTCAAAAGAAATTATGAGTAAAAAATTAGCAAAATTTAAGCTAATATATGCACAAATCCAAATAAATTTGTATTTTTGATCTAAATTTAATAGTCCAATTATTATTATTATTATTATTTATGATTATTTTACTATTGAGTATTTTTATATAAAAGTAAAAAACGCATATAAAAATGTAATTAGAAAAAACCATATAAAAGTTAAAAATTAAAAAAATATTTTTTTATCATTATTCAATTGTCAAAGATAAAATTATTTTGTTATAAATTAAATCTTTAATTAAATTTAATTATTTTTAAAAATATTTTAATAGTATTTTTATGCTTAATTAAAGATTCTTAATGAAATTAGTTTTTTGACTAACAATGGTGTGTGCTATGTATATTTAGTCTATTTAAATAGATACTATTAATAAAACAAAATTATATAGATTAAAAATTAAATAATATAATAAAAAACTATATTTAATACAATAAAAAACATATAAAAGCAAAGAGTTAATTACATTTAAAATTAAAAAATAAAAAACTAAATTTATATCAAAATAAAATAATTTAAATAACAAAAATAAAAATAATCAATAAAAGAAACTTGTGAAAAATAATTTAAGAAAAATGCTTTTATAATATCTGTTTTTAAATGAGCTTAAAGAAAAAATACATTTACTAATTAGTAAAATCTCTTTAATTCCTGAACACATACAAATTTATGTAAAGTCATTTTTGCGAGAAAGTGTTGTTCTTTGAATCACAAACCAAAAAACTATTATAAATAATTTTAATACAGAACTAATGAAAGTTTACAAAATCCCAATAAATTGATCACTCTTTTAGAAGCGCATAAAATTAATTCTGTGAAATATTTTTACAAATAAGATCATTAGGTAGAATTAAAAAATACAAATCAGTTAGATGATTTTTAAAAAGCATCAAGAATACTTTATTTAAATAAAACATGTTACAATGGTTTATTTAGAGTTAACCAAAAAAAGGATTAATTTTCCCTATGTAAAGTATAAAAA
Source organism: Mycoplasmopsis cricetuli ATCC 35279 (assembly GCF_000526955.1). Taxonomy (GTDB): domain Bacteria; phylum Bacillota_I; class Bacilli_A; order Mycoplasmatales; family Metamycoplasmataceae; genus Mycoplasmopsis; species Mycoplasmopsis cricetuli. Next base: position 1,816 of record NZ_JAHB01000036.1, read on the forward strand.
TACTAATATTGTTAATTTAATTTTAATTTTTGTTATGCCAAAGTATTTAAATAATGGTGATATAAAAATAATGAGTGGTAATTATAAATTGGTTCTTGAAAACTTAAAAAAAAACATTTGTTTACTTAAATTCCCTATATATGTTAATTTGATTTTTTAATCTTTTATTGGTTATACTAAAAATGTTTTGATAAAAAAGAAGAAATAGAACTCAAATAGAAATGTGACAATTAAATGCTAAAAATTTTTACTTTCAAATTTTGATCATCCTTTTATTTGAAAGCTTTGCAAAAATTATAAAATTATTTCAGTAAAAGAAAAACCTTAATTTAATAACAATAAAAATAAACGTGGTGAAATAAATAAATTATTATTATAAATTTTAGTTAAAATAAAGGTTTAAGAAGGTTGAAAAAACATTTTTTAAAATATGATATTCTTCAAATAGTTAAAAATGAAGATTTTTTGATAGTTTTTAAATTTTAGGGATACATAATTATTTGACTTTTTGATCAAGGCTTAAAAGTTGATTTTTAATTGAAAAACTATCAAAACAAATATTTATGTTTAAATTTTCCATTTATTTTAAAAAATAAAAAAATCTCACAATATTATTCTTTAAAAATAATATTGCGAGATTTAATTTAATTTAAATTTAATTAATTTTTAATA
>NZ_JAHB01000037.1 GCF_000526955.1 Mycoplasmopsis cricetuli ATCC 35279
TTTATGTCATAATCGTTAACTGTTGCATCAACAAAGAACACTTTTTCAAGTGTGTATTCACGATTGGTTTTTAAATCACTAGTTGCAACAAATTCCAAATCAGTTGCAGCAGCAGTTATATTAGTAATTTGATTTTCAAAGTAAATGTATTCATCAAAATTATTTGCTTTGTAAACAAGTACAACTTTGTTATTTTTTCATTTATGTTGAATTGCATCAAATTGCACATTTAAAGTAGCATTTTGAAGTTCATTATTTGGATAAATATATTCATTATTTTGATTTTTATTTAAATCTTTTGGAACAATTTTAGTGATATTGTACTCAAGTTCAGGTAAAACAAACTCAGTAAATGAACTATCATCAGTTTTTTTAATAACATCAACTAAATTATTACCATTTAACAAATTTGCAATTGGTTTAATATTATCAGTTGCATCAAATTTATTAAATTCAACAAATTGAATTTGCTCAATTGTATAAGTTGTATCATCATCTAAATTATCAAAAACAAAAACTCCAGTTGCTTCTGTGGTTGAATTTTGAGTAAGTGTAACTTCAATAAAGCGAGTTCAAGCTGGATCTGTTTTTTTAGCAATAGTTAATTTAACTTTAGTTGCATTATCAAAAATTTCATCTTCTGTTGTAAATTTTAAATCAAAACTTGCGCTAGTTGCATTTATAACTGGATTATTTTGAAGTATAGCTTTAGTTGTTCCAAATCTAGTTATAACCGATTTGTTATCTTCTAAAACATTAGCAAGACTTATGGTTTGAACCTTAGCATCTTGAACTATAACTAAAACACCATTGTTAATGGTTATTTTTTTAATTTCAGCATCACTATCAGCTACATAAATATTTTGTAGAGTGTATCTATTGTTAAAACGCACTCCATTAGTTAAAGTAAATAATAAACCATTGTTATTAAGTTCAGCAACATCAGTTAAAAATTCTTTGTTTTCAAGATCTTTAAAATGTGCTACAAACTTAGTTGAACCATTAACAACATTTAAAATATCATTTGTTAATGGATAATTAACAGTTATTGTTTTATCATTAGCACTTGGTTTAACATCAGCTACTGCAATAGTGTTGTTAGCTATAGCAATAGGTGCATCAGTTGCTTGAAGTAAAATATTGGTATTATCTTTTAATTTAAAGGCTGGTTTAACTAAATCACTAACAAATTCAACATGCTGAAGTTGATATTCTTTATTGAATTCATGATTGTTAATTTCTAAATGAATTTCTTTTTGATTGTTTTCAAGTGTGACAATTTTAGTGACTTTTAATTGAGAATTGTTTGGATCCTTTGATAAAGTTACGCTTGAATTTGCAACATTTTTAACATCATAAGTAATTTTTAATTTATCTTTATCAGCAGGTGAAATAACATCATCTAAATCGTTAACTATAATTTTGAAGGTTGCTTTTTCTACTAAAGTGTTTTCTTTAACAAATTCAGCTTTTAAAATAGTTACATCAGCTGATTTTTGCACTTTAAATGAACCGCTAATAGCAGTTGAAACTTGATCGTTTCATTCTTTAACATCTTGACTGTTTAATGAATCAATTATTTGAATTTTAGCAAAATTAAATTGACGGTTTTTTCTAAGTAATTCTTTTTTGATGGTAAAAGTTAAAGCAACTTTATCATTTTCTTTAGTGATATTAATTTTAGAAGCATCATTAAGATCATTTTTATTTAAAGTGATTTCATCAGTTGCAATTTGATGTTTTTCCCCAGGTTTTGATGATGGATATTCAAAAATAAGTTTAACTTTTTTATTTTGAATTTTATTGGTAATATCTGAACTAAATTTTCATTTAATTTGCACATCTTTATCAAGATTTTCAACAACATTTTCTCCTGTAAGAGTGTTATTGTTTACAATTACATCAAAAGTTGAATCAAAAACAATTCCTTTGGCACCAATAGTGATTATTCGATCAAATACAGGTGAGACACCTTCATTATGAATTTTACTATCAAGTAGCACACTATTAATGTTATCACTTATCTTTTCAACATTAATATTATCATTTGCTCTTGATGGACGATTTTTGAATTTTAAATGAACATGATATGATAAATCTTCTTCAACTTTATTGTTTTCAACTTCAAATTCATTATCTCAATTTAAATCTTTAGCAGAAACATCAAAGTTAAATTCAACAAAGAATTTATTGTTATTATCTTTAGTTACATTAGCAAATTGAACAAATTTATACCCTTTAGTTCGATCAGTTGGTATTAATTCTAATTTAACTGATTGACCATCTTCTAAAATTTGGTCTTCTGAAGTAAGTTCGTATTTTAATTTAAGAATTGAACCATCATTTGTTTTTGTTTCTTGTTTTGCTACAGTAGTTTGAGCTCTAGTGATTAGATTATGAACAGTTT
>NZ_JAHB01000038.1 GCF_000526955.1 Mycoplasmopsis cricetuli ATCC 35279
TTCCTTCACTTGAAATTCAAAGATCAATAATTGATATTATTGAACCACTAGAAAAAATAAATAAAGTAATTTTTTCTAATAAATTAAAAATTGAAAAAATCATCACTATGATATATAATTTATTTCCTAAAAAATATATAAATTTAAATGAAATATCTAATATATTAAATAATAAATATTTAAATCAAGAATTTTATTGTGAAACAAAAAATATTGGCGAACTATCAATAAATAAATTAAATTTAAAAAAAATAAATAAATTTAACAAACCCTCAAGAGCTGATCTAACAGTTGCTAAAAATTCAATAATTGTTTCTAAAATAATTGGTGAAAATAAAATATTAGCAATAGATGATTATGAAAATGTTGTTTTTTCAACTGGTTTTTTAAACATTCAATCAAAAAATCAAAAAAATGATCATTTAATAGCTTTTTTACTTTCAAAAGATTTTATATTTCAAAAAAAATCTCTTGAAACTGGGACTTTAATGGCTTCAATAAATTTAAACAATTTTAAAAAAATAAAAATTAAAAAAGATTATTTTAATAGCAATGTTATTTTTGAAACTTTATCTAAACTTGTAAAATTAGAATTTTTATACTCACAATTAATGAGTAAAATTTTAATTTATTTAAATTATTTTTAAGAAATAAAAATTTTGCTTAGAATTTTTTCAAATTTTTAGTATTAATTATAATATCTTTGAAAATTTTGTTATACATCTCTTTATAAATTAAATTTTCTCTTAAAAAAATTTTGCTGTTTTATACTTTGTTTGATTTAAAATACTAATAATTTTAAATATTTTGTATTTACCATTTTTTAGTAAAATTATTTTTTTTGAAACTATACTTTTTGTTAATTTTAAAAGATAAATATAATATTTTTCATTTTCTAAATTTTAATTTTTTATGTGGATAAATAAAACTTGAAAATGTAATAAACATCCATAAAGTGAATGTGAAAATTAATAAAGAAAAATACAATATTTACTCTTTTAAAGTAGAAGGTAATGTTATTATATTTGAAAAATTAATATCTTTGATTTTGATGGCCACACATATTAGTGACAAGGAATAAAAAATATGTAGAAACAATAAAATATATAAATAAAAAATTTTCAACTACTGCATTTTTTTAGAAGAAATTGATAATTCTTTTATCTAACTTATATTTTTTATATATTAAAAAATTTAGAAAAAATTTAAATTTTATTGCAAAAGAATCAGCTCAAGGATTTTTTCAAAAGAAAGATATTTTAAATTTTGAAATAAAAAGAATAAATAAAAAAGATCTAAATTTGTTTAGAAATTCTCTTGATAATATTCAAAAAATATTGTTTTTTATTCAAAACAATATAGATTAAATTAATATTTAAAATCAAAAAATAACAAAATTGTTAGTTAAAATTAATTAATAGTTTAATAGATTTTTGCTTTAAAAGATAAATTTGTTTTAAAAATAATTTTAATTTTAATCAAAAATTATAAATGAATTTATAAAACAATATTTTTCTGTAATCAAAATATATCATTTTATTTTTTGCACTACTGCAATGTAAAATAGTTGTTCCTTTACAATTTTGTTTTATTATTTTTTGATTTCATTTATTTATTAAATTTAAATAAATTTCAAAATTTGAAATTATTTTTGAAGTTAAATGATATGCATAACCATTAAATCCTTCCAAGTCATTTTTAACTAAACCTGGAGTTGCATCAAGTGATAATAAAATATCTCCAAAATTTACATTTTTTTTATTTAAAATATATTTATTAACATTATTGTTCATAGCTGAAATATTTATAAAAATATTTTTTTCTATACCATTTTCTGAAAACATATCACCTTTATTAAAATTTACTATTTTTTCTAAAAAAACATTAGTTTTAAATTTATTGATATTTGAAAAATTTTTAATTGAATTGTTAATTTTAGAAATTAAATTATTTATAATATTTTCAATTTTATTAATTGGTTCAATAATATCAATTATTGATCTTTGAATTTCAAGTGAAGGAA
>NZ_JAHB01000039.1 GCF_000526955.1 Mycoplasmopsis cricetuli ATCC 35279
TTAGGTGCTGCTGGAATTGTAGAAACAAATGATCAAGTTCAATCAGTATTTGGTGCAAAAGCAATGGTATATGCTCGCATTATCAATAACATTAAAAAATTTAATAAAAATTAAAAACTTTCAATATTTGTATTTAATTAAAATTTTTATTTAAGTAAAAAATATTCTTTTTTTAAATAAAAAAATAAGTCAATTAAAAATTAAAGATAATTTAATTGGAGGTGTAAAAATATGTTTATAAAAACAAATGATTCTGTCAGTTCTGCCAAAAACTTTTTTAAAAAGTTTGTTAAAGCCTTAGAACGTTTTGGTAGAAGTTTAATTGTTCCTATTGCCATTTTACCATTAATGGCAATAATAGGAGCTATTGGATATTTATTAATTTCAATTGGAAAACAAACTCCTGAATCAATTTACTATACAAGTAAAATATATAAAGGAATTGCTGAAGCAATCAAAGCAATTGGATTGGCACCAATTTATAATTTAGATATCTTATTTGCCATTGGACTTGCTACTGGCTTGGCTAAAGATGAAAAAGTTTCAGCAGCACTTTGTGGAATTGCTGCTTTAATTGGATTTTATTTTGCTGGCAATATACTTGAAAATTATGCGAAAATTTCAAATGCTTTACCAGTAGAGTTAACTAAAAATCTTCCAATAATTGATCGTTTTGGAAAAAATACTAAATTTTTTAATTTTAGTACTCTTGGTGGAATTTTAGCTGGTTATTTAGGATATTTTGTACATAAATATACCTATCGTTTACAATTTCCAACTGCAATTGCATTTTTTGGAGGTCCAAAATTTTCTCCAGTAGCAACCATTTTAATTAGTTTTATTATTGGTCTTCCATTTTCATATATATGAGTTTACATTTATTATGCAATTGCTAAAATAGGTCAAGGTGTGCGAAGTTCAGGAGCTGGAGGTGCTTTTGTTTATGGGATGGTTGAACGCCTTTTAATCCCTTTTGGTTTGCACCATGTACCTAATGCTATTTTAAGATATACATCAGCTGGAGGTACTTGAACTTTCACAAATGTAGAAGGAACAAAAGAAACTTTTGAAGGATTTTATAGTATTTTATTTGCAAAATTAGATCATGGAGTAAAAATAACTGTTGAAGATTCAATGATTTCTAATGGGTCTTATGCTATTAAAATATTTAGTTTACCAGGCGCAGCAGTAGCAATGTTTTTAGCAGTTCCAAAAGAAAAAAGAAAAATAGCTGCACCAATTATATTTGGTGCAGTAGCTTCATCATTTTTATCTGGTATTACTGAACCAATTGAATTTACATTTATTTTCGTTGCTCCAATTCTTTGAATTGCACATAGTGTTATGACTGGGCTTAATTTTATGTTTTTGTATCTTGCAAAAGTAAGTGCAATTGCTGGAACTGGAGAAGGGATTATTACTTGATTTCTTTATAATATTCCTGCACATAATATTCTTCCTAATTTTTGAATGCTTTGAGTACTTGGACCAATTTTCTTTCTTGAATATTTAATTGTATTTTATTTATTAATTTGAAAATTAAACTTAAAAACTCCAGGCCG
>NZ_JAHB01000040.1 GCF_000526955.1 Mycoplasmopsis cricetuli ATCC 35279
TTGAGTAACAACTGTATTTGTATTATTTAAAACAATTGTTTGTTCAACTCCAAAGTTTGAATTATCTGAAACTTTCCCAAGTTGAATTTTAAGTTGCGCATTTAAATCACTATTGAGATATTTAAAGGCTTCATCAGTATTGTTAAATACAAATTTAGCACGCGCACTATTGTTAGTTATATTGTCAATTGTGGTAGTTAAAGAAGTATTTGAGGCATCAATTTGAACCTCTCTTTGATTTTGACTTAAAACAGCATTTGAACTTTCAAGAATATTGTTTTTTACAGGATCTTCAAAAACAGCAGGGTTAGCTGGAGTTTTTAAAATATTTTTAGCAGGATATCATCTAAATTTGTAATCATTTGGATTAAATGCATCAGGACTATTTTGTAACTTATTAATGATTTCATCAATTGTATTTTCATTTGCTCCGAATAATCCTTCAAATATATATTTATTATTATTTTCAGATATATTGTCAATTTCTACATTAAATAATCCAACTTGATTTTCATTGGTGTCTAAGCTATTATCAGCTTGAAATTGAAACTTTTTAAATTTGTAATTTCCTCTTAAGTCTTTAAAGTAAGCAACAAATCAATCTTCTTGTTTTAATGTTGCTATTTCAGAAAGAAACATTAAATTGGTTGCTATTTTTTTGCTATTGTTATTAGTTAAAATCAATTCAGGAAATTTATTATCTTTAATTGCAAAAAGTGTAAATTTATTAATATTTGAAATATTAGCTCAATTTACAAAGAAAATATCTTTTTCTCCAGTTTGATTTAATTGAATAAAACCATTTTTAAATGTTGCTCTTAAAACTGAAGCTAAATCAGGTTGAACTAAGTTATTAATAATTCTCTCATTAAAAGCACTTGGAAGTAAATTGATTTTTGAACCATCAAAATTAAATTTGATAATTTTTTCTTTATTATTTTGAGGATTAATCTCAATTCTAAAATTAGCTCCTGAGGCTTTATTTATAATGCTATGTTTAGATAAATCTCTTTGATTGTTCTTTAATCTTTGTATATTAGGCATTCATCTAATTTCAAGGCCATCAAGATCTTGTACACTAATTATATCATCTTCATCATTTACAATAAATGATCCAACTATATTTATAATTCCTGACTCTTCTTTAACAAAATAATATTCATATCTAGAACCTGTTTTCTTAACTTCAATATTTGAACTAAGTTGAGTGTTAAAGAATAGTGTTTTTAAAGCATTATTGCTTTCATTATTTGGAGAATTGTCAATTCATATTCTTTCACCAGTATCATCACTATTTTTAATTCTAAGTTCTTTGAATGTATATTTTCTTCCACCTTTAAGT
>NZ_JAHB01000041.1 GCF_000526955.1 Mycoplasmopsis cricetuli ATCC 35279
AATTTTACAAAGATACAATGAAAAATTTTTAACATCATTTACATTAGAAACTTTTAATGATTACATAAATGATGTTAGAGTTAGATTTAAAAAAAACAACAAACAAAACAAAAATCAAATTGATATTGTTTTAGTTGTGAATATGCTTTTAACTGGTTATGATTCACCTAAAACAAATACTTTATATGTAAATAAATCATTAAAAAATCATAATTTAATTCAAGCATTTTCCAGAACAAATCGTATTTTTGATTTTAATAAAAAACATGGATATATTGTTAATTTTTCACTTGAAAAAAATACCATTGATGAAGCTTTTAAAAAATATGCTGATGCCAAAGAAGATCAAATAATTGAAATAGTATATGGAAAAACTTGAGATCAAACACTTGAAAATGCAAAAAAATTTTTAAGTGATTTATATATTCAATTTGAAAAAATTTATGATATTAAAAATGATAAATTAAAAGAAAATAGTTCAATTGAAGAAAGAAGATATTATTTAAAATTATTTTCTAATTTAGCAACAGAATTTTCAAATTTAAAAACTTATCCTGAATACAATAACACTGAAAAAATAAAAGGATTTAATTTAGATGAATACAAACGTTTTGAGGGTTATTGTAATGATATTTATGATAGTTTGACTGCAAGTGAACAAAATAGTAGTGAATATAGAATAATTAGCTCTTCAAATATGAATTCAGTTGATGAAATTATTAAAATAGATATTGATTATTTAAATAATTTACTTTTTCAAAAAAATGATTTAAAGGGTATTTTTTTAAACGATGAATTTAAAATTGAAGACATTAAAAAATTCGAAAAAGAAAAGAAACAATTTTTGGATAATTTTTCTTATATAAATAAAAATAACAATAAAGAAATTAATTTGCATTTAAATGAATTTTATGAGGGATATTGTTTACATATTCATGAAATATTTAATCAAAAAGAAAAATGAACTAAAAAAGATTTTAATGCAATATTAGAATTTCAAAAAAAAGAAATTATTGAAAAGCTTTTGGTTCAAATGCAAAAAAATATAGTAAGAAAAATTAAAGAAAATTTTCCTTTAATTGATGAAGATGACATGAAAAAAGATTTTTTTAATCGAATTAAAGAAGAAGATTGAACAGATATTAATGATTCAAAATGAATAAAAAAATGAAAAAGACAAAACAGCAATGTTACAAGTTATGATGCATCAAAATTAAAAACAGATTATGAAAATAAATTAATTTTTTATATTAAGTTTAAAAATAAAATAAAGTCAGAAAATCAAGGAGAAAACTAATATGTCAAATAGCACAGAATTAATTGCTGTGGTCAAAAA
>NZ_JAHB01000042.1 GCF_000526955.1 Mycoplasmopsis cricetuli ATCC 35279
AATTTTACAAAGATACAATGAAAAATTTTTAACATCATTTACATTAGAAACTTTTAATGATTACATAAATGATGTTAGAGTTAGATTTAAAAAAAGCAACAAACAAAACAAAAATCAAATTGATATTGTTTTAGTTGTAAATATGCTTTTAACTGGTTATGATTCACCTAAAACAAATACTTTATATATAAATAAATCACTAAAAAATCACAATTTAATTCAAGCATTTTCCAGAACAAATCGTATTTTTGATTTTCAAAAAAAACATGGATATATTGTTAATTTTTCACTTGAAAAAAATACCATTGATGAAGCTTTTCAAAAATATGCTGATGCCAAAGAAGATCAAATAATTGAAATAGTATATGGAAAAACTTGAGAGCAATCACTTGAAGATACAAAAAAATTTTTAAGTGATTTACATATTCAATTTGAAAAAATTTATGATATTAAAAATGATAAATTAAAAGAAAATAGTTCAATTAAAGAAAGAAGAGATTATTTAAAATTATTTTCTAATCTAGCAAGAGAATTTTCAAATTTAAAAACTTATCCTGAATACAATAACACTGAAAAAATAAAAGGATTTACTTTAGATGAATACAAACGCTTTGAAGGTTATTGTGATGATATTTATGATAGTTTGCCTGCAAATGAACAAAATAGTAGTGAATATAGAGTAATTAGCTCTTCAAATATGAATTCAGTTGATGAAATTATTAAAATAGATATTGATTATTTAAATAATTTACTTTTTCAGAAAAATGATTTAAAGGATATTTTTTTAAATGATGAATTTAAAATTGAAGACATTAAAAAATTCGAAGAAGAAAAGAAAAAAATTTTGAATAACTTTTCTTATATAAATAAAAATAAAGAAATTAATTTGCATTTAAATGAATTTTATGAGGGATATTGTTCACATATTCATGAAATATTTAATCAAAAAGAAAAATGAACTAAAAAAGATTTCAATGCAATATTAGAATTTCAAAAAAAAGAAATTACTGAAAAACTTTTGGTTCAAATGCAAGAAAATATAGTAAAAAAAATTAAACAAAATTTTCCTTTAATTAAAGAAGATGACATGGAAAAAGATTTTCTTAGCCGAATTAAAGAAGAAGATTGAACAGACATTAGTGATTCAGAATGAATACAAAATTTAATAAGACACAGCACCATTACAAGTAATGATGCACTAAAATTAAAAGAAGATTATAAAAATAAATTATTTTTTTATATTAAGTTTAAAAATAAAATAAAGTCAGAAAATCAAGGAGAAAACTAATATGTCAAATAGCACAGAATTAATTGCTGTGGTCAAAAA
>NZ_JAHB01000043.1 GCF_000526955.1 Mycoplasmopsis cricetuli ATCC 35279
ACTTAAAGGTGGAAGAAAATATACATTCAAAGAACTTAGAATTAAAAATAGTGATGATACTGGCAAAAAAATATGAATTGACAATTCTCCAAACAATCAATCAAATACAACTCTTAAAACTAGATTTTTTTCAACTAGTCTAACAAGTCCAATTCAAATCAAAAGAAATGGTTCAACTTATAGATATAGATTTGTTCCTGAAGAATCAGGAATAATAAATGTTGTTGGAGAAATTATTGTTCAGGATGAAGATGATTTAATTTCAAACCAAGATCTTGAAAATCTTGTAATTACTTGAATGCCATTAAATCAATATATAAAAATAAGAGGTAATGTTAGTCAAATTTCAAATGTTGCAAATCAGAGATTCATAAATAAGGCATCAGGAGCCAACTTTGTTTTACAAAATCACCCAAATGAAGCTAAAACAAAAATAATTAAATTTAATTTTGATGCTAGTGATATTAGTTTATTTTCATCAATTTATGAAGAATTACCAAATAATTTGGGTAGACAAGTAGATGGTGCGGCTATTATTAAAGTTAGATTCATAAAAAAACTTGCTCAATTAAATGATCCAAATGGTTTAAATATTTTCTTCTTTCCAAATTTTGCAAATATAACAAATATAAATAGATCAAGTTTTTTTGCAATTCATGAAAATAAATTTCCAGAACTTGTAACAAATAATAACGCTAAAAAAATAACTACTAAAATAGCTTACATTACTGATAAGGCAGTTTTAAAACCTGAAGACTGATATGTTGCTTACTTTAAAGATTTAAGAGGAAATTACAGGTATAAAAAATTCCAATTACAACCAGATAATTCATTGAATACTAGTGAAGGACAAATTGGTAGTTTTAATTTAGAAATTGATAACATAATAGAAAGTAATAATAAATATTTCTTTGAAGGGGTTTTTGGTGGAACAGAAACAACAATTGATCAAATTATCAATGAACTTGAAAATAATGCTTCGACATTTAATCCAAATAATTACAAAAGACGTCATTATGGTGCTAAACATATTTTCAAGAGTTTAATTACTGCTAATTTTGGAACAAATTTTGCTATAGGTGGAACTTTTATTTCAAATCCAGCTGGTAGCTTATTAAGTCAAGATCAAAGAGAGGTTCAAATTAATGCCTCAAATACTTCTTTAGCTACCACAATTGACAATATAACTAACAATAGTGCGCGTGCTAAATTTGTATTTAACAATACTGATGAAGCCTTTAAATATCTCAATAGTGATTTAGATGCAGAACTTAAAATTCAACTTGGGAAAGTTTCAGATAATTCAAACTTTGGAGTTGA
>NZ_JAHB01000044.1 GCF_000526955.1 Mycoplasmopsis cricetuli ATCC 35279
AGTAAAATTGATGATTCTAAAATAAAAACTCTTGAAGATAAACTAAAAAGTTTAGAAAAAACAGCTGATGAGTTAAAAAACAAACAAGTTCAAACTGATAAAACTAATGAAGAAATAGATAAATTTTCTCAAAAAGCAACTACTTCTATAGAAGAATTAGAAAAAATTAAAGCGAAACTAGATGAAAATATTGCAAAAGATGATAATAATGAATCATTAACTAAAATTGAAGAATTTTCAAAAGAATTAAAAAGCTTTCTTGATGAAATAAATAAAATAGGTATTCTTCAATCTAAATCTAATACAATTGAAGATTTATTGGAAAAAATTAAAAATAAAAATAATGAACTTCAAGAAATTAAAAAAGAATTGAAAAAAATTATAAAATTACTAGATCCTATCTGAAATGAATTAAGTAGTGAAGATAAAATAGAAAAATTAGATCCATTATTAGACAAATTTGAAAATGTTTTAAAATTATCAGATTTATCACAAATGAAAAATGAATTAGAAAAAATTGAATCAGATTTAACTAAAGTTTTAGACAATGCAATTAAATTTAACAGATTAAAAAAATTAATAAAAAAATTCGAAAAAGAAATAAATAAATTTGAAAATAAAGTAGATGATATTATAGAAAATATAGATGATGAAGACTATGAAGATATAGTCTCACAAATTGAAAAATTTAATGATAAAACAGAAAAACTTTTTTCAGATGTTAAACAAAAAATAAACAATACAAATCTGGAAATAAATTTTGAAGAACTTGACAAAAAAATACAAAGTCTTACAAATGAATTAAATGAATTCTTAAAACAATTAAAAGACAAATATAAAATAATGGAAATTTTAGAGGAAATAAAAAAACTAAGAGATGAAATAAACAAAGATATTACAGATCAAATGAAAATAATTGAATTAGCAAAAAAAGCAAATGAATTGCAACAGTTAACAAAAAATATAAATATTGTAATTAGAGAAAATCAAGCTCTTGATATCCTTAAAGAAAAATTTCAAAATGATAGCTCAGTTGAAGTTGGAACTCAAACAAAACCAACTACTTCAAATATACCATATGTGTTTTCTAAAATTTCAAGTTCAAGCACCAAGATAACTTATTCACTTGAAATTCCTCATTCAAATACTGAATTCTCTTTAACAAATAATGAAAAACTATTTTTAGAATTTAATGCAATCTACAATGATGGTTCAAATGATCAAACACAAATGTTATCAACTGAATCTAAAACAGGCACAACTGCAGAAAAATCAACTGAATACACATATAAATA
>NZ_JAHB01000045.1 GCF_000526955.1 Mycoplasmopsis cricetuli ATCC 35279
ATATATATATATATATAATATATTTTTTATTTATGTTTATTTTATTATTGAATTTTTATAAACAAAAAAAGCACACACTATAAAATAGTAAGTGCTTTGAAATTTTAACTTAATAAATTGAAAATTTTATTATTATGTTTTAATTCTATTAGGTATTGGATCAATTAATCCTTTGTAATATACAAACAAAGTTGTAGTGCCGTCTTTTTTTAAAATTGGCAAATTGTTTTCAAGATCCTTTTCAAACTCTGCTCTTTGATATTCTTTATCTTCTACAACAATTTTATATCATGAACGCTCAAAACATCCAGGACAAGTGCTTATAACATTATTTATACCAATTGTTTCATTATATCTATTAACAGAAATTCTTTTACCAATACGACCATAATGAGAAGGACTTTTATTTTCAATATTTTCATCATCACTTCATTCTTCATTAATTGAACCATCAAGATTTTCATATTTTACTATTACATTAAATAAAACTTTATCAGTAATTGGTAAAACAACAAATACATGTAAATCTTTTAACTGATTCAAATGATTTTCTTTAAATTCATCATAATCAAAAACTCCTTCACCATCTCCTACATAATTATCAACAATTAGATTTTGAATATCTCCATATTCAAATTTGAAATTTTTTTTAATATTAATACTATCAAATAATTTAGAGATCTCAGTATCTATATTATCTTCATAATATTTTTTTGGAAAATAAGATTCATTTTTAAATTCTGCACTGTTTAAATCATAAGTAATTTTTCAGTATTGTTTATAATGTGCTTCAACTTCAATAATATCTGATTCATTTTGCTCAGGCTTTAAAAAGTTTTTATCAGAATTTTTATATTTTCACCCTGTAAAATCAAATCCATCAACAATAGGAACCTCTGGCAGATTAAAAGTTTTTTCAATATCATCTGGATTGTATTCTAATACTATGTTATCTTGTTCATGACCTAAAATAAAAATCACTTGTTTTTTCTTTATTTTTTTATCAAGTTCTGCAGTTTCTAATTGACTTTGCTCATTAATTTTATTGTTAGTTAAATCTTCACTCTTTTCATTTTCTGTCTTTAATATATCTAACTCATTTGATATATTAGTATCCTCTTTTAATTG